>JAFZTS010000066.1 GCA_017618715.1 Bacteroidales bacterium | reverse complement strand
CTCCAATTCGGAATGAAATAGAACGTCTACGAACATTGACGCTCCAATTCAGAATGAAATAGGACGTCTACGAACATTGACGCTCCAATTCGGAATGAAATAGAACGTCTACGAACATTGACGCTCCAATTCAGAATGAAATAGGACGTCTACGAACATTGACGCTCCAATTCGGAATGAAATAGAACGTCTACGAACATTGACGCTCCAATTCGGAATGAAATAGAACGTCTACGAACATTGACGCTCCAATTCAGAATGAAATGGAACGTCTACGAACATTGACGTTCTATTTCGGTTTTATAGCGAATTCTAGAGTTTCCAAACAAGTTTCCCCAAGGTGGAACGGTTGGCAACACGTTTTCCATCGACGAGAAGCGTGAGACCTTGGCCTTGTCCATAGCGCAGACCCGTCTCGTCCCAAAGGATGGTGAGGACATGCTCGTGATAGACGACGTTATCGAGGCAGAACCAGCTCCATTGACCTGCTGGAACGAGCGGGTTGATGGAGATTTCGTTTTGGAGCGAAGGCCGCAGACCGACGAGGCCCGAGATGATGAGGTCGTTGTAGGTTGAATGGTTATAGTAGCGTGAACGCTCGGCATCGCCCCAGAGCCAGGCACCCGTTTGTTCGTCGAGGTATTCGCCCACGTATGGATGGCCGCGATGATGCATCGACTCGGTATAGAGCTTCAGGTGCTGATAGAACAACGTATCGGGCAAGAGGGCGGCCGTCTGCGGATAGTCGTTCATCACATTGGCCAAGGCTGTGAGCGTCTGACTGGTGGCGAAGGGCCAGATGGCGCCATCCCATTCGCAGGTGGGACGGCCCGTCCAGGCATGACGGAACAACGGGTGACGACGTTCGGCCGTGGTCATGCCGTAGGGAGCAAGGAAACCATCGGGGTCGGTGAGTTGGAGCCAAGCGGGCACATATTTCTCGGCATCGTCATCGGCCAATCCGGTGTACCAGGGGAGGTAGCCGATGAGTTCGCGCACCTGGCAGAGCGAGTCAAACTTGTCGCGAGTGCAGAAGAACTGCAGGCCATCGTCCCAAAGCTTCTCGTTGACTAACCGCTTGAGTTGGGCGGCACGGCGGGCATAATCGGTGGCATCGGCAAGCTTGGCTCCTTCGGGGAACACCTCGGCCAAGGCTGCGAAGTTTCCGTACATGTAGCTGTTGATGGTGGGGCGGCGATTCTGGTGGAACATTCGTTTGTTCGCACTGTAACGGCCACCGCTGATGCTTTCCTCCATGCCGTCCTGCACGTCACCCTGCCAGTAAAGGCTATCGCCGGCAGCAAACGGCTTGGTGACACCTTCTTCGTCCTTGCCCAAACGGGCATCCTTGGCCACATTGCACCAAAGATGGTTTTCGTCCCACCACTGCATATCCTCGATGAAGTCATCCCTGAGGTCACGCAACCATTCGGTAGTGCCAATGACCTTGGCATCCTGCATGAGGGCGAAGGGGACGAGGTCGGAGAACTTGTGGAATTTCTCCATCGGCCTGCCGTCGTTGCCGCGTAGCCAGTTGTATGCCTCGTCGATGGCATAGAGGTTGTTGTGGAGCCAGCGTGCCTCCATGATGTGGTGGCTCACGGCACAGGCAATGAGGTTGTAGTTGTCGGCGTAGCTGCGTTGAACGAGGAATTCGGTCTGCGCATGGCCCAGATCGGTCTGGATGATGTGTTTGCGCAGCGTCCACCAACGGAAGTAGTACATCTCCTCCATCTCGCGGTCGGGACATTCGAAGAGAGGAATCTCGCGTTCCATCCACGCGGCGGCCTCGCTGTTGGGGATGAGTTGGACGATGTTTTCGTCCTCCATCGTGTTGAAATAATCGACATAGTGGCTGTAGTCGCTCCACTTGAGGAGGGCAGGGAGAACCTGCGGCCCCGTGATGAGGTCTTGTGCGATATGTGGGGCGATGACTGCCTTGAGGTCACGGTCGGCTGTAGTGACGTTCGCAATGGCGAAGCTGGCCTTGGGGTCGAGCGCCTCGGCATCGGGGAGGTCTTCGTATTCCGTGCGGTCAGCCTTTGTGTCGGGAGTGAGGTCGGTGCGGCGTGCTCCAGTCCGGAAGGTCAGGCGCTCAATCTGCGAAATGGGAGCGTAGAGGATGGCGCGCTTATGGGTGGAGGGTGAGGGGTTTGAGAGGTTTGAGAGAGGGGAAATATGCACCTCAATCATGCGGGTATTGAGATTCACGTCGGCTGTGACGTGGTAAGTTGTTCCGGGCTCATATTGTTTGAGCACGGTGGTGTAGCGCGCACCGGTCTTGATGGTGACCTGACCATCGGGCTGCCAGCAGAGGCGTGAGCAGGGATTGCCTTGGGCGTCGCAGAACTCGATCTGCAGTTCGCCGTGGTTGTTTTGCGATGGAGTGATGTCGAAGTTGGCGAAGAGATGACGCACGGCAGGGAAGAGGCGGTCGGCCTTGGCATAGTCGAACGGGTCAGCGTCCGACAATACCAGTTGCGCCTTCGGACGGCCCATCGAAAGCTCGTCCTTCAACGAGATGGGAGCGAGGACGGGGCTGTAGAGGTTCCATTCGGTGAGGTCGGCCAACGTCTTGGCCTTGGCAATCTCATCGCGGCGACTGTGGCTTGTGGCACGGATTCGCACGGGGACGGGGATGTGAGCCACCCACATATCCTCCTTGTTGACGCTATAGGTTACCCAGAGGTCGGAGTCGCAGGGCACGCCGTTGCCGGCCAGCGGATGGCTATCCCAATGCTTGCCGTCGGCAGCACGGTGTCCGGCGAAGGCGGGAAGGATACCGCGTACATACTGCGGACCATTCGACTTGTAGTTGCCGCCGTAGCGCATTTGGGAAATATCGCCATGCACGAGGTTCAGAGTCTGGTAGTCGAGTCCGTCGGCAGAAAGGCTGATAGCCAGCGGCCAGCGGAATTCCGAGGGGTTATATACCGTGGCATACATACCGTCGGTGAGGCGTTGTCCCCAGATCTTTGCATTCGAGTTGACGAAGCCCGGAGCGCGGTGAACTAGCGTGTCCCACGTCACGCCGCCGTCCTCCGAGTGACTGGTGAGTGCGTGCTTCCATAAAGAGACGATGGTCTCGCCGTCGGGCAGGGTGTAGTAGTTGAATGCCTTGTATTCGTTGGTGAGCGGGAGGTGCGGATCCTGTCGGTCACATTCTTCGACGAACTGCATCCAGTAGAGGGGCGACGTGAGAATTTCCTCGACGGCCTTGCGGAACTTCTTGTCCTTCGACTTCGTGTAGAAGGGGAAATTGGTGTTCGAAGTGTTCCAGCCGTGGTTGTAGTAGAAGAAATAGACGGGACCTAGCGTGCCGTCGGGCATGACTTCGCGCACCACGCGTCCAATGCCGTCGCCATCGTTGGGGTCATCCTTCTTGTGCAGACAGATGCCGTAGTGTCCGATAGCCAGCAGACGCGAACCCGTTTCGGCCGACGATACATACCAACCCACGCGCTGGTGCATGACGGCCTTGAGTCCCTCACGGCGGAACTGGTTGGGGAATTGCTCCATCGTGCTCACCTTGTGGAGTGAACCGTCGGGGTTATAGACTTTGCGCGTGCCGTCCAAGATATCGGCAGGCAGCGTGTATTCTGGGAAGAGAATCTCGGGGGCGGTCCAATTGTAGCCATCCTCGGAAGTCTGCATCCACGTGATACCTGAGGGGATGTGTTCGCCCAGCGGGTCGCTGAGGAAGTGCATCCAGAACTTTCCCTGCCAATAGGCCAGCATGGGCTGATGATTGTAGGTCCAGCCCTTCGAATCCTCAGCAGGATAGAGCACATGTTCCTTGGCCGGGCAAACGGTGGTGCCCAACGGCGCTTCGAGACCACGGCTGCGCGAAGTGCGCATCGTCTGGATATTGTGTACACCGATGGCTGGCGTCAATCCTCCATCAAGCAGATAGGGATTGCTGAGCGTTGTGCCTGTGTAGTGGATCTCCTGGGCTTGGGCCGAAAGAAGGCCGGAAAGCAAAAAGATTGCTATTTGAAGAAAGTGTTTTTTCATATACGCGAAGGTCTTGCATGCAAATATATAAGAAAAAAGGCAATTCGGTCATTTGGCCGAGTTTTAATCGGTCATTTGGCCGTGTTTTAATCGGTCATTTGGCGATTTTGCTTTGTAAATATATCAAAAAACAAATAAAAAGAGGATGTGCCCCATGGGACACACCCTCTCGAAACAAATATCATTATTTTTTACTTCTTGCCGATGATGCTGGACATGTCGAGCATCATGTTCTGTCCGCTCATCACGGTTGGTACGGTGCCGTTCCACTTTTCGATCCAATCTTCCTGGACGATGAGGGGACTGAGCGAGGCGGCGATGGTGCGGTTGTAGTATGCCTCGGCATCGGCTTTGATCTGCATGGCTTCGGCAGCACCCTTGGCTTCGGCGATACGTATCTTTGCTTCAGCTTCAGCCTCCTTCACCTTGTTCTCGGCCTTGAGGGCGGACTGGACAGCAGCGTTCTTCTCGTTGATCATCTGTGCAAGCGACTGGGGAGGCGTGATCTGCGAGGTGAACTCCTCGACGATGAAGCCTTCGTCCATCAGTGAGGACTCCAGACGGGAGCGAACGTCACGCTCGAAGTTGGCGCGGTTGGACATCAGCGAGTCGGAGGTGTACTGGTTGGCGCAGGTACGGTAAGCCTCGTAGATGCAGGTGCGGATATAACCGTTCTCAAGGTCCTCGATGCCCTTACGATACTTGGTGAAGATGTCGCAAGCCTTCTCGGGGTTGATGCGGTAAGCGATGGTGGGGTCCATCGAGAATACCGACGCATCCTTGGCATTGACGTTGAAGGCCTCGTAGTTCTTGCGCTGGATGTAGGTGGGGTAGGAGAAGACGCTGGTGGTGATGGGGTTATAGAAGACCCAACCTTTGCAAGTGCCTTCCACGCCGCCGTAATCCTGCTCATTGGCCGACCATTTGTGGAACTTGATGCCGATTTCGCCCGAGTCGATCACGGTGCATGATGCGTTGAGCGTGATGAGGGCAGCAATGAAGCAGCCGATGGTGATCCAGAAGGCGGGACGTGCCAGAAACGTGCCGTTCCCTTTCGAGCGACGAGGGCTATTGTTCACTTCCTCGTAGGGGGTGTAGGTGTTTTTAGAGTTTGCCATTTTTCAATTAACAATGAATAATTAACAATTGCCGATGAATAATCAGGAAATCTTGACAGCTGTGCCGCTGCACGATACCATGAGCATGCTGTTGGCCTGTCCCACGGTCTCGTAGTCGAGGTCGATGGAGACAATGGCGTTGGCTCCCATTGCTGTGGCGCGTTCCTCCATTTCCTTGAGGGCTGCATTCTTGGCTTCGATGAGTACATTCTCGTAGGAGCCGGCACGTCCGCCAAAGAAGTCGTGGATGGAGGCCATGAAGTCCTTCAATACGTTGGCACCGATGATGACTTCGCCAGTGACGATGCCGTAATAAGTCTCGATGTTGTGACCTTGGATGGTCGGGGTGGTTGATAGGATCATATTTTTTAGGGTATTAAAAGTTAATAATGAGGAGACCCCCTCAATCCCCCTGCTTAGGGGGAGGACTTGCTTGTCCGGGGCTTAGTTCATCCCCCTATGCAGGGGGATAAGAGGGGGTCTTGACTTAACGTTCTATCTGCTTGAGCTCATGCTTCGGCATAGCCAGAACCAGGAGGAAGTACATGATGATTCCCGGGAACCAGGAGGTGAGGAACGTGAGAGCGAAATAGACCACACGCACGAGGGTGGGATCCAAGTCGAAGTACTCAGCCAGGCCGCCGCATACGCCGCAGACCTTCTTGTCGATGCTTTTGGTCAATCTCTTTGTCATAGTCGTATATTTTAAATTGTTAGTATTACTTGTTTTTTTACACTGCAAAGATACGACAATGGGAGAGAAGGACGTATGTCTTGACAATATTGTTTTGCGAAAAAATGATGAGAGGTAAAACGATTTGCAACCTTGTCACCACTCGAAATCGGCGATGCTTACCTCGCTTTGGCGGATATCGGGACGAACACAGACCATCTTGAGGGGTGCGGCAATGCGGTAGAAACCCTCACGACGCTCGTTGCGTGGGATGAAATCCTCGATGTTGTCGAGTCCGTCGAGCTGGTCGCGCATCTTCTTTTCAATCTTGGCGCGGATAGGGGCAAGGTTGTCGGGGAAGATGACATCCTCGGTTTCGACGAACTTCTTTCGGCAATAAATGGTTCGATAGAGAGCCTCGATCTTACGTTGCTCGGGGGTATAGCAGAGGGGAAGTCCTTTCTTATTATATTTATATGTATAGACGAGGATGAGGCTGTAAAGCGAGGCCTCCTGCTGGTTGAGGCGCAGGCTACGGCCAATCTGCGGGAATTCGAACTCCGATTTGTTCGGCCATAGTACGATGCGGCTCTCCTTGGGTTCGGATTGCACGAGCAGATTGAAGAAGTCGCGGTAGTAGCCATAATAGCTGAAGTGTCCCAGATGGTTCTCGTTGTCGAGCGGGCGCACAGCCGTCATGCCGGGGCTGGCTTGACGATTGTAGTCGTCGAGGAACTTGCGGATATGTGCCTGTGGGGTATCGGTAATCTCGATGCGCAGCAGGTCGGTCGAGCCGAGGTTGATGAGCAGGGAGGGACGCGAATTGCGCAAGTCGGTCAGCTGCATGCTGCGCACAAACACCTGCTGGCAGAACGTGGAACTGTCCATCTCTTCCATACGGCCATAAAGATAGTCGATCTGCTGGTCGGTCTTGGTGGGCGCGAAATATTCGAGCATCTTCTTGATGATGACAGGGTCCTGCTTGCAAAGGCTTTGCACAATGTGTTCGACAAAGAAGAACTGGAGGCCATTCTGCTGGAGCATGAGCTTCATCAGCTCCCATTCGTCGAAAATCTCGCGATGGATGGCTTCGTCGTCTTCGGTCTCGAAATAGATGATGTAGGTGCCGAGGTCGCCGCTGCGATGGCTGATATGGCTTGAGACGACATCGCACTTCTGCCAATCTTCGTTGAGCAGACAATAACGCAGGGTGAGCAGGAGCAATGCCTCGTGACGTTCGAGGATGCGGTCGGTGCTGCCCAGCTCGGTGAGCGACTCCAGAATCTGATGACGGGTCGGGACATCGAGGGTGCGGAGTTGCTTGATGGCTTCGGAGAGGGTGAGGCGTGAGGCTTCGGTCATTAGCGTATGATCGAAGTTGTATTGCCGCTCCAACACCATGAGCTTCTGTATCTCGCTTGCGTCGATGCGGCTGTCGGCCTTGATCATTCGCGTAATGACGAGCAGGAGGGCGACAAGGCTCTTATGGTCTAAGCGTTTGAACTTTGTTTCCATTGTTTGGGTCGTTAAATTCGACGCAAAGGTAGTGAGTTTCGGCAAATTCTCCAAATTTTGCCGAGAGTTTTTGCAAAATATTGCTTGGCTTCTATCAAAATGAACACAAAAATGAAAATTCCTGCCGCCAAATGCTTTTTTTAGCGATTTTTTGACTATCTTTGCGGCTGTATAAATAGATAAATAATCAACATCTCAATGCCCATCATCCGTATACATTCGCTCAGCGACCCTGGGGTCGAAGTCTTCGGTGTGTTGACCGAAGCGCAGCTGCGTAATCGGCTGGAGCCCGAAAAGGGGATTTTCATTGCCGAAAGTCCGAAGGTCATCGATGTGGCCCTCGACGCAGGCTATGAACCTTTGGCGCTGCTTTGCGAAGAGAAGCACATCGCCGGCGATGCAGCAGGTATCATCGAACGATGTGGCGATATCCCAGTCTATACGGGGGCGCGTGGGATGTTGGCGGAACTCACCGGATATAATTTGACGCGCGGTGTGCTCTGTGCGATGCGTCGGCCCGAGGCAACTGCAGGGCTGGCCGAAAGGACAGGACCTCAGGCAAAGGTGGAAGATGTGGTGCGCGATGCACGGAGAATAGTGGTGATCGACGGCGTGGTGGATACCACCAATATCGGCGCCATCTTCCGTTCGGCTGCTGCCTTGGGCATCGATGCGGTGCTGCTGACACCTACGGCATGTGATCCGCTGAACCGCCGCGCTGTGCGTGTGTCGATGGGCTCGGTCTTCCTTGTTCCGTGGACCTACTTGCGCGAACCGCTCACGAGCCTGCATCGATATGGTTTCCAAACGGCGGCGATGGCTTTGTCTGACGATAGCATCCCCGTTGATGCGCCCCTGCTGAAGGCTATCCCACGTTTGGCTATCGTGATGGGAACCGAGGGCGATGGCTTGCCGAAGGAGACGATTGCCGAGGCCGATCATGTGGTGCGCATCCCGATGTTCCATCATGTCGATTCGCTCAATGTGGCCGCTGCCGCCGCTGTCGCGTTCTGGGAATTGCGTGCTAAGGATCTCTGTGGATACTAGTAATGGGTCTCACAGGAAACTTGTATTAGGTCACACAGATTTCCACAGATAAGCACAGATAATCGCAATTCGCCAGCACTTTTCGACATACCAAAAAAACCGTGTGAATCTGTGAGATCTGAGTGATAAAGAAAACTGCAAGAGTTTTTTACATAAATAATTTATAAATAATTGAGATCAATATGACAAACAACGAGATTACATATCAAGTGAGAGGCGCCATTTTCGATGTTTACAATGAGTTGGGACCCGGCTTATTGGAAAGCGTATATGAAGAGGCCCTTGTGTACGAGATTCAGAAGCGAGGCTTGAAGGTCGATAGACAAATAGAAGTACCTATCATCTATAAAGGAAACTCCCTTAAGTCGCCTTTGAGAATAGACATTCTGGTAGAAGATAAGGTGGTCGTCGAACTGAAATCAGTGGAAGAAATGAAACCTTTGTTCTGGAAACAGACACTTACATATTTGAAACTGATGAATCTTCATGTTGGTCTCTTGGTGAATTTCTCTACGGATTCTATCATGGAAGATATTCACCGTATTGTAAATTAGGCGAGTTAATAGGTCACACAGAAACACAGATAAGCACAGATTATCGCTTGCGCGTCCACATTTTCTACACATAGAGAAAAGATCAGTGAAAATCCGTGAAATTTCTGTGTGACAACAAAAACGAAGTCACGCGGAGCGTGTGCAAAGGTCACACAGATTTCCACAGATAGGCACAGATTATCACTAATGCGTTTGCCCTTTTAGACACATAGAGGAAAGATCAGTGAAAATCTGTGAAATCTGTGTGACAAAGAAAAAACATAAATATCAAAAGAGAAATGAAAAAGATCGTAGTATTGGATGGCTATGCAGCCAATCCCGGCGATATCAGCTGGGAACCCTGGAAAACTCTGGGAGAACTTGTCGTTTATGAACGCACCGCACCCGAAGAGACAATATCGCGATGCGAAGGTGCAGATATTGCCTTGACCAACAAGGTAATTTTTGATGCAAAGGTCATCGAAGCCTTGCCCTCGTTGAAATATATCGGCGTACTGGCTACGGGATATAATGTCGTAGATTTGGAAGCCGCCACGAAACATGGTATCGTTGTGACCAACATTCCTGCCTACAGCACGCTGTCGGTAGCGCAGATGGTCTTCGCGCATCTGCTCAACATCACGCATCATGTAGCGCAGCATGCCCAGTCGGTGGCAGCAGGAGCTTGGCAGAACTCCAAGGACTTCTGTTTCTGGGAGAGCCCGCTCATCGAGCTTGACGGCCTCACATTAGGCATCGTCGGCCTGGGAAATATCGGCAAGTCTGTCGCCCAGATTGCCCAGACGTTTGGCATGAAGGTATTGGCCTACAGTTCGAAGAGCGCCGAGGCATTGGCCAAGATGGGTATCCAGAAGGCAGCCGATTATGAAGAGGTCTTCCGTGCCTCTGACGTGGTGAGCCTACATTGTCCGTTGAATGCACAGACTAAGCATTTGGTGAATGCCGAGCGTCTGGCCATGATGAAGCCTTCGGCCATCCTCATCAACACGGGACGTGGTCCGCTCATCGACGAACAGGCTTTGGCTGATGCCCTTAACAACGGTAAGATCTACGCAGCTGGTGTCGATGTACTGACGCAGGAGCCTCCGCGTGCAGGTTCTCCACTCATCGGGGCACGCAACTGCTACATCACACCTCATGTGGCATGGGCTACCAAGGCTGCACGTGAGCGCTTGGACAAGATTGCCTTCGAGAATGTCCGCGCATTCTTGAATGGTGCTCCTCAGAACGTGGTGAACTAAGAGCACTAAGGGATTCTAAGGGATATTTGGGGATATGAAGGGATATTAAGGGACGTATGTTTTTGGGGACCTTATTCTCGAAAAGGGGAAGTAATGTCCCTTAAAATCCCTTAGAATCCCTGATAATCCCTTAATATCCCTAAAGCTAAAACATGAAGCGAGCATTTTATCCGAAGGAGTACGCGGCATTGACACGTCTCGGCGTGCCCATCCTGATCGCGCAAGTCGGCTTTACCCTGCAAGGTATGGCCGACACGATCATGGTGGGTCAGCATCATGCGCAAGAGCTTTCGGCAGTAGGCTTTGTCAATTCGATTCTTGTATTTGCCATCATCTTGTCTATAGGTTTCTCGCAAGGTGCTGTCGCCGTGATCGGTTCGCTCTATACGCAAGGCAAGAATGCTGAGATTGCCGAGGTGTTCAAGTCGAGTATCGTCGCCGATATGTTGCAGATGCTCCTCTTGACGGCGGTGATGACGGTCATTTATTTCTGCTTGCCGATGATGGGGCTCGACCCCGTGCTCTTGCCCTTGATGCGGAGCTACTATCTCATCCTGCTGCCTTCGCTTCCACTCTTCTCCCTTTCGTTTGCCTTCAAGCCCTTCGCCGATTCCATCAACGACACGAAGTTGTCGATGTGGATTCTGTTGGCAAGCAATGTCTGGAATATCCTGTTCAACTGGCTCCTCATCTTTGGCAATCCCACGCTCCACATCCCCGAAATGGGCATCGAAGGTGCAGCCTACGCCACCTTGACCAGCCGTATGCTGATGGTGGTGCTCTTCTTCATCGTTGTCTTCGGCACGCGACGTTACGAGGCTTACATGAAGCATTGGAAAGATGTCAAGGTGTCGTGGGCGCGTATCATCCAACTCAATAAGCTGGGTTGGCCCATCGGCGTACAGATGAGCTTCGAGCTGGCTGCCTTCGCGGGTGTATCGCTGATGTTGGGTTGGGGCGGCAAGACTTGGGACGCTGCTTCGGCGTTGGCTTCGCACCAGGTGATGAACTCCATTGCCTCGCTCATTTATATGTTCTATATCGGTATTGGTACGGCCATCGCCATCCGTGTGGCCAATTATCACGGACTTAACGACAATCATGGTGTGCGTTGCGCGGCCAATGCGGGCTATCAGATGATTCTGCTCACAGGCATCATCGCCTCGGCTTTGGTCTTTGGCTTCCGTTATGAGTTGGCATCACTTTTCGTCAATGCAGCCGATGTGGAGATGTTCCAGCGTGTTTCTGAAATCGTGGCCGCTACGACCATCCCCGTTATCCTTTATCAGTTTGGCGATGGTTTGCAGACGGCCTACGTCAATGGTCTCCGAGGCTATGGCGAAGTGAAGGTGCTGATGAAGTATTCCTTCCTGGCTTACGTGGTCATCTCCATTCCCATGTCGTATCTCTTCGGTATCGTCATGGACATGGGTTGTTTCGGCATTTGGATGGGCATGCCTTTCGGCCTGACGGTAGTAGGCATACTCTATCTTCTACGTTTCCGCAAAGTAACCAGACATTAATTGAATACATCACGAATTATCGAATCAAAGAATTTTATTGTAACCAGTTATATCCTATTATTCTCAAATTCGAGATAAAAAGAAAACATGAAACAACGTGCCTCCAACAATCGAACGCTAATCCTTGAGGATGCCGAACGTCCATCGCTGCAAGCGATGATCAAGACGGTGGATGACCTGCAACATAGCCAACCCTTGCCGTGGCTCGATGCAGTCATTTGCGCCGACATGATGGATGCTATGCGTTGGATTCCTGACGAGGTGGCGGATCTCATCATCCTTGACCCGCCTTATAACCTGTCTCGCAATTTTGGCAAAACGACCTTCGTGGCACGCAAGGAGGAGATGTACGAGGAATATCTTTGTTCGTGGATGCATGATGTTTGCAATAAGCTGAAACCTACGGGTTCTCTCTACCTCTGTGGCGATTGGCGTTGCACAGCGGCGATGCAGCGCGTCTTGTCGAATGAATTGACCATACTGAATCGAATCACCTGGCAACGTGAGAAGGGACGAGGAGCCAGAAACAATTGGAAGAACTCGATGGAGGACATCTGGTTTGCAGTAAAGGATCCGCAACAGTATTATTTCAACGTGGAGGCCGTGATGATGAAGCGTCGCGTCAAAGCGCCCTATAAGGTGAATGGTTCGCCTAAGGATTGGGAAGAGACTAAGGATGGTAATTTCCGCTTGACCTATCCTTCAAATTTCTGGGACGACATCAGCGTGCCTTTTTGGTCGATGCCTGAGAATACCGACCACCCGACACAGAAGCCCGAAAAACTCATCGCCAAGCTTATCCTCGCTTCGAGCAAAGAGGACGATGTGGTTTTCGACCCGTTTATGGGCAGCGGAACGAGTTGCGTGGTGGCAAGCAAATTAGGACGTCATTATTG
>JAFZTS010000065.1 GCA_017618715.1 Bacteroidales bacterium | reverse complement strand
GATTTCGGCTAAGATGTCGAGGGTTTGACGGAGATCTTCGGAGAGGAGGTCGCTGCTAAGCTGATTCTGCAGGCCGTCGATGACGCGCAGGATGCTTTCCTGGGCTCTGCTCAGCGCTTCGTAGTGACGGGCGTTGGTAACGATGACGTCTGAATCGGTTAGGGTGGGGATGTCGGCAGCTTCGTAGATGGCTGCTTCAAGTGCGTCAAGGTTTTGCCCATGCTTGGCGCTGATGGCGATGACGGGCAGAGTTGCGACTTGATTGCAACAGACGGAGCCAAGGTCGACTTTGTTCCAGACGGGAATGAGGGTGCGGTCTTGGCAGCGGGCTGTGATGTCGGCAATCTCTTCTGCTGTGGGTTGTGTGTCGAAGAGCCAGAGCACAATGCGTGCTTTCGAGATGGCGGCGTAGGTTCTGTCGATGCCTATTTGCTCAATCGTGTCAATAGTTTGGCGGATGCCTGCTGTATCGATGAAACGGAAGGTAACGCCCTTGATGTCGATGGTGTCTTCGATGGTATCGCGTGTTGTGCCGTGAATGTCGCTGACGATGGCCCTGTCGTCTTTGAGCAGCCGATTGAGAAGAGTCGATTTGCCCACGTTTGTCTTGCCGATGATGGCAACAGGAATGCCATTCTTCAGAGCCTGGCCAGTCTGGTAAGAGTTGCTGAGGCTGGCGATGCGGTTGTTGATTGCCTTCGTGAGCGCGAGAAGTTCTGTGCGGTCGGCAAACTCTAATTCCTCATGGTCGGAGAAATCAAGTTCGAGTTCGAGCAACGACGTGAGCTTCAGCAGTTGGTCGCGAAGCGTGCTGAGTTCGGATGAGAAATGACCCCGCAACTGTGACATTGCCATCTGGTGGGAAGCACGATTCGTTGAGGCAATCAGGTCGGCCACCGCCTCGGCCTGCGATAAGTCCATCTTACCGTTCAGGTAGGCACGTTTCGTGAACTCACCAGGTTCTGCCATCCGGCATCCTTGCTGAATCAGCAATTCGAGCACCTTGTTCAATATGTAGCGCGAGCCGTGACAAGATATTTCCACGCTGTCCTCGCCCGTGTAGGAATGGGGAGCTCGGAAAATGGAAACGAGCACTTCGTCGAGGACCTCGCCCCGTCCTCCTCCGACTGGAGAGGGAGTTATAAGGTGAGTGAAGTGAACGCTATTGGCGGCCACTGAGGCGCAATCGACGGAACAAATGGAAGAAACCACGTCAAAGGCTTGGGGGCCAGAGACACGGATGATTCCGATGGCTCCACCGGGGGCTGTTGCCAAGGCGCAGATGGTGTCGTTGCTGATCATTTCTTCTTTGCCCAAGTGTTGGAAAGGATAATAATAAACATTGTGATGAGGAAGAATAGAACGAAAGCGCCCATTTGCCTTTGTGGCGAATTGCCAATAGCGGGTAATAGGCCGACATATATTGCCGTTATCACAGAAATGACGGCCATCAGTAGGCGCAGACGCTTGATATTGACTTTCGCCCGTTCTTCCTCGCTGGCTGTGTTGTAGCCCGCAATCAGATTATCGCCCTTGCCCATCAGGAAGATAGCAGCAAGGACGATAAAGAGTATTGCCAGACAGATGCAGAAGATCATATCCTGTCGAGGACTTTCTCGATGAGTGTGTCGATGGAGTTCTTGTACTCGGTGTTCATCTCCTTGGCATAGCGGTTGGCGATGACCATGCAGCAGGTCATAGCGCGATGTCCGAGAAGTGAAGCAAGACCGGCAAGAGCCGAGGACTCCATCTCGAAGTTGCAAATGTGCATGCCTTCGTATTCGAAGCTCTCAATCTTCTTGTTCTGATCAGGATCGGCGAGTTCGGCTCTCAGCTGACGTCCCTGAGGTCCGTAGAAGCCTCCGCAGGCAACGGTGTAGCCTTTCACCATGTCGTCGCCGGCAACCTGGTTGATGAGGTCTTGGTCGGCCACAGCCACATAGGGTGCTCCCTTGATGGGGTCCCATTTCATGTGTTCCTTGAATGCCTCTTCCATCTTCAGGTCACAGACTTCATTGCGTCCGGCATAGTAGTTCAGCAGACCATCGAAGCCAATGCTCTTCACTGAAGCCACAAAGCATCCTGTCGGAGTGAAGGGTTGCAAACCGCCGCATGTGCCTATGCGCACACAGGTAAGGGTGCGGTGTTCTGGCTTCTCGGTACGTGTCTCGTAATCGATGTTTGCCAGTGTGTCGAGCTCGTTCATGACGATGTCGATGTTGTCGCAGCCGATGCCGTGACTCTGGCAGGTGATGCGCTTGCCTTTGTACATGCCAGTCATGGTGTGGAACTCACGGCTCTGGACATCGCATTCGATGGAGTCGAAGTGGGCGGCAACGGTATTTACGCGTGCAGGGTCACCCACAAGGATGACTTTGTCGGCAAGTTGCTCAGGACGGAGGTGCAGATGGAAGCACGAACCGTCGGCATTGATAATCAGTTCTGATTCAGGAAAGTGTTTCATTGTCGTATGGTTTTTGGGGTTTTGTTTATAATGTCGTATGTTAATAGATTCTTGCCTGTTGAAAAAAATCGCGAAGCTTGCTGTACTACTGCAATACACGGTTTTCGATATAGCGAATTTCTTTCGCCATCTGCTGCATTCGTGGCAG
>JAFZTS010000064.1 GCA_017618715.1 Bacteroidales bacterium | reverse complement strand
GATACTTCTGTTCAGAACGCATGGTATGGCCGTCTGAAGAACATCACCCTTGGCTACACCTTGCCAAAGAACATTCTCGAAAAGATCAATATGGAGAAGATCCGTGTTTACTTCTCGGGTGATAATGTATGCGAAATTACGGGTGTCGAAGACGGTTATGACCCTGAAAAGAGCACGGCATCGCGCACCTCCCTGCCTTTCTCACGCAGTTGGACTCTCGGCCTCGAGGTTACCTTCTGATTCCTATGACAAAAGACAAAAGTTAAAAATATAAGACTCATAGATTATGAAAAAGATATTATTCCCAGCCTGCTGTCTTGCACTGATGCTCTCTGCCACTTCGTGCACCGACTACTTCCTTGACCTTGAGCCGACCGATACCCAGACCGAGGCCAACTATTACAAGACGGCTGCCCAGTTCCAGGCTGCTGCTTACAGCACCTACAGTTTCTACGCTTTCCGCGACTTGACGGAGAAGGTGAACAACACGAACTACACCCACACCATCTACAATACCTGGGATCCGAATACCGACATGGGGTCGAGCTACAGCGATGCGGCTAAAGGAACGCTTGCTGCTCCCACGTCCGATGCCTACTGGTCGATCGGATATGCAAAGATCCGCAAGTGCAACGTCGTCATCAGCAAGGCTGACGAATACACGGGCACCGAAGATATTTCCGCCTCGGTGGGAGTGGCCAAGTTCTTCCGCGCTTACCAGTATTTCTGGCTCTTGCAGCGTTTCGGCGGTGTGCCGATTGTTACCGATGTTCTATCGTCCTCTTCGGAGGAGACATACGGTGGGCGCAACTCACGTTATGAGGTGGTTGCCCAGATTCTTGCCGACCTTGACGATGCCATTGTAAAGCTCCCCAACGAGAGCGCATACGATGGCTCGGTTACCAAGCAGGGCGCCCAGGCTTTCAAAGCCCGCGTTCTCCTTTTCGAAGGCACCTGGGAAAAATATGTCGGCACCACGACCGACGGCGATGGCACCTCGTCGGGTGCCGGATCAGCCAAGCCTGCCGGCTATCCTTCGGTTGAATCGATGCTGACCGAGGCTGCTTCGCTTGCCGAAACGGTGATGAACAGCGGAAAGTATGAACTCATGTCGGCCGCAGGCACCGTTTATGAGCCTATCGCCTACTTCTACATCTTTAACCTCGAGGATGCAAACACCAACCCTATGGGCTGGACAAAGAGCGACAACCACGAGTTTATCCTGCAGGTTGCATACGATCACACCAGCTTTCGCAGCAACAAGAACCTCACGCATGCATACGGCTGGGATCCCGCTTCGACCATCGGTGGCGGAACCGACCTGAAATGGATGCTTATGGCACCTTGCACACACGACGGCCTTCCGTATTTCTATTCCCAGGACTTCAAGGGCTTCAACAAGATGAACGACATCTACACCAACCGCGACTATCGCCTCACTTCGCAGATGCTCATCCCCGGCCAGGCTTACTACACGATGGGTACATACGGTGCCGATGCCACGACCTACAAGTCGGCCGACTACGTCACCTGCTTCGACTTCCCGAACCCTATGCCTCGCAATACTTCCATCACCGCTGTGGGTGCAACAGGCTATTCGATGCGCAAGATGACCTCCGAGCGCAAGGACTATGGTGACACCGAGGAGTCGTATAATTATCCGGTGTTGCGATTGGCCGAAGTTTACCTCATCTATGCCGAGGCCAAGTGTGAGCTGGGCAATGGTTCCATCTCGGATGCTGATCTCGACAAGTCCATCAATCGGCTTCATGCACGTGCAGGCGTGGCCAACATCAATAATGCTTCGGTGGCTATTGCTAACGCAAACTATGCACGCAATACAGGGAAGGAAGGTACCCTCACCATGCTTGACCTTATTCGTAACGAGCGAGCCATTGAGCTGATCTGCGAGAACCAGCGCGGCTTCGACCTTATGCGTTGGGGTATTGCAGAAGAGACCTTCAATAACAACAACCACCTGGGCATGGTTATCAAGAATGCCGATGGTACCGATACCGAGTACGTAGGTGCCGACATTGCCGGTAGTCCTTGTTGGACCGAATCAGTCCTTATCTATGGTACCGAGACGTTGCCTGATGGTTCGGTAGCTTATATCACTTGTCCAAAGAGTCAGGCTCACATGAGCCGCAACCACTATCTCAACCCTCTGCCAACTAATCAGATTCAGCTCAATCCTGCACTGATCCAGAATCCTGGCTTCTGATTTGGTTTCTGAATTGAAAAAATAAAGGGGCTTTGTTTCACGGACAGAGCTCCTTTATTCATAACTCGTTTTTCTCCTACCGATATGAAACATCTTCTTTGTCTTGTCCTATTATTTTGTGCCGGAAGTCTTTCGGCAGCACCTAAGGCTCAAAAGGCGACCCTGTATAGCACTACGGCCAGTGAACGAATGGTAAAGTCCGAAATCGTTCTTTCTCCATCAGGCAATGCCCCTGCACTTGTCGTTTTCACCGATAGCCTCGAGCAACAGATGACAGGTTTCGGTGGCACTTTTAACGAACTGGGATGGGATGCCTTGCAAAGCCTCACCGACCACGACCGAGATGCCGTAATGGCTGCGCTATTCTCGCCTCAGGGCCTGAATCTCGTCATGGGCCGCACACCTATCGGAGCCAATGATTTTTCCATGGGCTACTATTCCTACAACGATGTCAAGGAAGATTACACCATGCGTAACTTTTGCATCGACCGCGACCGATATACCCTCATCCCTTACATTCAGTCTGCTCTCAAATACCGCCCTGATCTCATCATGTGGGCTTCTCCATGGACTCCTCCACTCTGGATGAAGGTCAACGAACACTATTCCGAGAAAGCCGGCGGTATCAACAAGACACGCGTCGGGTACAATGAACTTGACCCCAAGCACAACATGACCGGCCACGTCAGCAAGTACGGTCACCCCACAGGTTTCAAAATGATGGATGGTTACCTTGAGGCCTATGCCATCTATTTCTCAAAGTATGTGCAGGAGTATGCCAAGTGTGGTATCAATATACAGAAAGTGGCTCCGCAGAACGAGGTGTGTTGGACCCCCTGCTGGACCAGCTGCACATGGCGTCCGGAGGATCTCTACGTCTTCGTCCATCACTACCTGGGGCCTCAATTCGAGAAGGATTCGCTACAGACCGAAATCTGGTATTCCACCATCAACTATCCGTTCCCGGAATATCTGCGTACCATCCTCGAATGCAACGAGGCGCATAAGTACGTCAAAGGCATCGGCGTTCAATGGACCGGACTTCAGGCTTTGCCCACCATCCATAGCGAATATCCGGACTACGACTATATGATGACCGAAAACATGTGCGGCGATCATGAGAATGACTGGACATCGCTCGAACAGACTTGGCAGGCCATCGTACATTGCTTGTCGAATGGTGTTACCTCTTACAACTATTTCAATATGGTACTCAACGAGACTGGAAAGAGCTGGTGGGACTGGCCTCAAAACTCAATGGTTATCGTCGATCGAGCTACCCATACCTATTCCTTCACCGACGAATACTGGCTCTTCCGCCACCTTTCACCCTTTGTGCAACCAGGTGCAGTACGACTCAAGGTAAGCGATGGCAGCAACACGCTCGCCTTTCGTACTCCCGAAGGGAAGATTGTCGTTGTTATCTACAATCCTGCCGATGCAACTACAAAGATCTCGCTGAATGTCGAAGGCAAGGCTCTCGATTTAAACCTCAAAGCTAAATCAATCAATACGTTGTTGTTGTGATACAATAAAAGAGTAATTCCCGCGTTTTTTTATGGGTAGGTTCCGAGAATATATATAACCAAATGGCGGTGATATCTGCCTTGTTATTTCATTGGCCGACGGCCGCAAACAGCGAATCACGTACACTTCACAAGGTCTTTTATCCTTGGAATAAGAGTGCCATCCATTATTAACTAATCTATACAAACAATGAAACATCTACGCTATCTATTAAGTGGGTCTTTCGGTCTGATTGGATCCCTGCTTTTAGCTCAAAACTATCAAGTCGCTTCGCCTGATGGGCATATCGTGCTCAATGTCTCCAACCAGGCAACACTCACCTATTCTGTCACACTCGACGGCAAGACGCTTGTTGCGCCTTCGCCCATGGGCTTTAAATTCAAGGACGAGAAGGATATGAGTGGCAATTTTGCCGTGACCAACGACGCAGTGGTAAAAAAGGGGGCTGAAGTGTGGACACCTGTGGTGCGTAACAAGCATGCCGAGTGCAACGTGCCCTACAGCGAACTATCGCTCAACCTGAAGGAAAAGGGTGACCAGATGCGCCGCGTGGACGTTACATTCCGCGTAATGAACGATGGCGTAGCTTTCCGTTATACGCTCTACGGCATTCCTATTCTCGGCAACCGTCAGGTGGTCAAGGAACTCACGGGTTATGCAGTGCCCGAGCAGTCAAGTCTTTGGATTCCAGACTTCGCTTACAATAAGAACAACCCCTACAAGTCGTCGCAAGAGGGAAACTTCATCAAGACACCCGTCAGAGAGATTTCCACCGATATCCATTGCGGCCTTCCCGGACTCATCTGTGTCGATACCAACCATTGGATGGCAATAACTGAAGCCGACTTGGATAACTGGCCTGCGTTCTATTTAGGACGAGGCGAAGAGAGAACCGACGGCTACCAAATGCTCACCACCAAGCTTACACCAATATGGGGAGAGAAAGAAGATGGTGTTAAGGCGCGATTTGCCGAGGCAGTAAGCAGTTCCTGGCGCGTCATCATGGTGGGCCATAATCCAGGCAAGTTTATCGAGAGCGAGATTGTTCGTTCCCTCAATCCCGATTGCGTGCTCGATGATACTTCCTGGATCAAGCCCGGCATGTGCGCTTGGGACCACTGGTGGAGCGGCGAAGTGAAAATGGAACAAGAGGTCATAAAGCAGTATATCGATTTCGCGTCGGTCGAAGGCTGGCCCTATATGCTCATCGATTGGACATGGTATGGTCCCTATTGCAAACCCGAAGCCGACATCGTGAAGGTTGCTCCACAACTAAATATGCCCGAGATACTCAGCTATGCCAAAAGCAAGAACGTGGATATCTGGCTATGGCTCCGTTGCGAGGATGCCAACAACAACGACCAATACAAGACTGCCTTCCCCCTCTATCGCGAGTGGGGAGTCAAAGGCGTGAAGATTGACTTCATGGACCGCGACGACCAGGACATGGTCAACTGGTATCGCCGCATCATCAAAGCCACGGCCGACAACCACCTGATGCTTGACTTCCATGGTGCCTATAAGCCCGATGGCATCGAGCGCACCTATCCACACATGCTCACCCGCGAGGGAGTTCTGGGCAGCGAATACTACAAGTTCAGCAATAAAGTTACTCCTGAGCACAATGTAACCCTAGCCTATACTCGTCTGCTCGCCGGACAGATGGACTACACGCCTGGTGGATTCCTCAACGTCACAGCTGAACAATTCAAGCAACAGTCTCCTACCCTTGTGAGCAACACGCGTGCTGCCGAATTGGCCAAGTTTGTGGTCTATGAGTCTCCTTACATGGTCTTCTGCGATCATCCGGACAACGTTTATGGCAAGGTGGGTGAGGACTTTGTGCAAGTGGTGCCCACCACTTGGGATGACATCCGCTTCCTCGGAGGAGACCCCGAAAGCTATGTGGCTCTCGCAAAACGAAACGCCGACCAATGGTTTATCGGTGTCATCAACAATAGCTTGAGTCGCACTATCACTCTTGACCTCTCGTTCCTACCCGCTGGACAGTATAGCATTGAATACTGGCAGGACAACAAGAAGTCTGACCGAGATGCCACTCTATGCGACCACAAGAGCATTAAGGTCAGGAATGACAAGCCTCTGACCGTGAAACTCTCTGCTGCTGGCGGATATGTGGCTATCGTTAAGAAGATCTGATAGCAAATTCATGGATTTCTTTCCTGCTTTATTCTTATGAAGAAATTATTATCGTTTTCCACCATGCTTCTGTGCACCTCAATGGTAGCACAGAACATGGTGCAGACGTATCCTGCTCCCGAAGGTGCCCCTATGAAGGACGACTATCTGGTGGAGGTGCGGACACCCGAGGGTGAGTGGCAGAAAGTAGATACCTATATGGTGTTGGTGGATGAAGTCACTGGTGTAAGCCATCACAACGAAGAGGCATCAATGGCTTATTTCGACTTCGAAGGTCAAGTGGAAGTGCGTGTCACTTGCCGTGAACAGGAAATTCGGGAAAGCCGAATACGCCCGCTATCAAGTGGTGTGGTGGGAAAATCGATTGACAGCCAAACGCTCACTTTCCTTCTGGAAGCTCCCTGCAATCTCTCGGTGGAGATCAATGGCGACATCTATCACAACCTGCATCTCTTTGCCAATCCCATCGACCCGAATAATCCACTTCTCGACAAGAAGCGTATGAAGAGGGATAAGAGTCTGGTGTATATCGCTCCTGGCTATTACAACCGGGATGACAAGGACCCTATCCGTGCCGAGTCGGGTAAGACTTATTATGTGGCAGGAGGTGCTTACATTCACGGAGGCATCTTGATCGATGGAGCCGAGAATGTCAAGGTGCTGGGCCGCGGCATACTGCGTCCTACACGTGAGGCAGGCGTCAGGGTGAGTCGATCGAAGCATGTGGAAGTGGAGGGCGTTATAGTGACGCAATGCCCAGTAGGAGAATCCGACGACGTGACTATCTGTAACGTCAAATCCATCACCAACTATGGCTGGGGCGATGGCATGAACATCTTTGCCAGCAGCAACATACTCTTCGACGGAGTCTTCTGCCGCAACTCCGACGATTGCACAACGGTTTATGCCACTCGCATGGGTTATGTGGGCAGCGCACGCAACATCACTATCCAGAACTCCGTACTTTGGGCTGATGTGGCTCATGCAGTAGAGATTGGTCTGCATGGTGCCGCCTCCTACGAAGTTGATGTCAAGAGCCGCAACTTGCCCTATACACAAGATCCTGCTGTGGTCACGCAGCGTATCGATACCATCGAGAACCTGCGTTATCGCAACCTTGACATCTTCGGTCAACTTGAAAGGCAGGTCGATTATCAAGGTTGCTTGGCCATCACTTGTGGCGATAACAATGTGGTTCGTGATGTAGTATTCGAAGACATACGGATTGACGACATTCGCATCGGCCAGATGCTTACCATACGCATCCTCCATAACCAGAAGTATTGCCAGCAGCCTGGTCTCTGCATCGAGGACATCACCTTCCGTAACCTTACCTACACAGGCCGTCCTCCCGAACATTCGATCATCGCCGGTTTCAACGAACAACGCAAAGTGCGGGGAATTACCTTCGAGAACCTTGTCATCAACGGCACACGTATATCTGATGATATGCCAGGCAAACCCAAATGGTATAAGACAGCAGACATGGCTCGCTTTTTTGTGGGGGACCATGTTGAAAATCTTGTTTTCAAATAATTGAATTGCTGATCATAAAGCATAGCAGTGATATACAATTCTCTCTTGAAAATAGCGAAGGCGCGGCATCTTGCGATGTCACGCCTTCAAAATATAAATTGTTAAACACTCAGTAATCATCAATTCTCAACGACGCTCCATGAACATGGTTCCGAGTCTCAGTGCGATGGAAGCGAGGATAGTCGTGGCGAAGAATGCGATTGCGATCATAGTGGTATATTTTTGAATTGTTAGTACTTTTGTTCTTTTTCTCACT
>JAFZTS010000063.1 GCA_017618715.1 Bacteroidales bacterium | reverse complement strand
TTCCAGAATCTAAATCTGGAAGACTGATTCCCGTGAGGATATGCAGCATCTCCAATGTTGAAGGTTCTGAGCCCACGATTTGTGGACCGAGTTGGTCTCCGCATTCCGGAGCGATCAAAAGGTATTGTTCCTTATGTCCGCCATTTCCCTTCAGTTTGAGGGAGATGGCGGAATCTTTTTTCAGCTGGTTGACAAAACCCTTCAGACCGCCATTCTCTTCGCCATAAAGCTCGGCGATGCGTTCGACGATGGTCACATTGAGGATTGCCGGCAAGGTGCCGTTTTCGATGCGCTGCTGAATGTAGTTGTCGATGCCGGTACTGAGTTCATCGTTCAGTCGGCGAAGGAGGTCGTCGGCATGGAGAGGGGGCGTCTCCCCATACAGTATCTCGGTCACCTTGCGGTAATCGCAGCGGAGTTGCTCCGTATCCTGACGAATGGCCTTTACGGCATCAATGATGGGTTGAACCGGGAAGGTGGAGTACAAGGCTGAAGGCGGGTTGTCGTCAAGGAAATGTTGGGTTGCATCGTATGCTTCCTGGCAAACCTGTGCAAGATGTTCCGATTGGTTCGTCAAGGCAGAAACCTGTGGAATGAGTTCGTTGAGAAGCTTCGTGGCGAAGGAAGCGCCTTCAAGTCGGGTTCGATTGAAATAATATCGGGTGATTTCTAAACGATAATCTTCGAAGAGCGTCTTGTCCTTGCCTCGCATACGGTCGAAAAATCCGAACTTATCCCACGTGTGGGTGAGTTCCTGGATCTTATTTTCGGTTTGGGCAAGTTCTTTCTCCAGTTCGGTGTGTTGCCTGCTGAAATGCAGCGTCAACACTTGCAGATGGTTGACGATCGAGCGAACGATGTCTTGTCCGGTTTCAGGGGGATAGGTACTCTGAAGTAGGGTTTGCTGCAACCAATCCTTGAGCTTGCAAAGTAGCACGAGACAATAATCCGACGTTTTCTTTTTCTCTTGCCGATAGTAATATTCAACGCCCGTGTTACGATAGCGGGTTTGGTAATCGACTTCCAAACTGGCTTTCAACTGCTGCACCCATTCGTCCCTCGGTTTGTCGAGCATTTCCTGCATCGAGCGTTCTGCTGCCTGCTGCCAATACTCATCAGCGGGCTGCCAGTTCGTTCCAATGGGTCGGCTCATTTCGAGGAACTGTTTCGACGTGAGGTCGGTGTGCTCCTCCGACAAGGGTAATTGGGAGAGGAGTTCTTCGACGTGCTCGTTGCATTGTTCCATGCTGATCTGATTGCCGGCCGGCCGGCTCAGACCAAGCAGGGCATTCAGATAGCTCTGGTGAATATAATGGTGTATTTCGTTTTCTGGATAGCTTATGCCTGAGACGTTGAACGAACTGAAGATAGAAGGAAACTCCGCTTCATTGATCGTCTCGCTGGTCTTTTGTCTGCGCAGTTTGTTGAGGTAGCCATAGCGATCGACAAGGTCGAGCGCCTCGGCTTCCTGCGTGATGTCGTAGAGGAAATGTGCCAGCGACACCTGCGAAGCGTCAAGATACAGGAAACAATGCGATAGCAATTGTACATCGGGATAATCGGTGATGCCGTTGTTGATGGCGACGAGGCATTTCCATGCATCCTTCTTCTGTTGCTCGCTGCAGGTGTCAAGGTCTGGCAAGAGGGCATAGACGTAAGAGGGCACGTCATATAGCCGCCGTATCATCGTGATAGTCTGGATGATCTGCTGTCCCATCGTCGGGTCGTCCAACGTGGCACATACGTGGAATCCAAGTTCGCTGGGCATTCCCTCCCTGCGGCGCTGGTCATTCACTTCGTGTACGAGCTCGCGCTCTTCCAGCTGCCGTGACGGGAAGAGTAGTGTCGCATTGCGCCTCACGAGCGATGCCTGCATGAACTGGCGATAGACGGGATGTTGGATTCGCGACTGGTTGTATCCCAGAAAGATGATGACGTGCTTCACTTCTTCTCTTGCATCATTTCGGCATAACAGCAGCGACAGAGGGGCATATACTCCTGCTTGGCACCAATCATCACCTGCTGGCTGGCATTCGATATCCTATACGAGAAATTGGCCAGATGACCGCATTTCATGCATATGGCGCGGCACTTATAGACATCGTCAGCTAGAGCCATGAGGTCAGGCATAGGGCCGAAGGGCTGGCCCAGATAGTCCATGTCAAGGCCAGCGATAATGACGCGTTTGCCCTGATCAACCAGGTCGCGCACTACGTCGAGGATGTTCTCGTCGAAGAACTGAGCCTCGTCGATGGCTACCACTTCGGTGTCGGCTTCAACGAGGTTGCTGATGACACGTGCGTTCTGCACGGGGATAGCTTCACTCGTGCTGTTCGAATGACTGACGATGTCGGTCTTGCTGTAACGGCTGTCAATGGTGGGTTTGAAGATTTGGATTTTGCGTTTGGCAATCTTTACACGGTTGATGCGACGGATGAGTTCCTCGGTCTTGCCCGAAAACATCGAGCCACAAATCACTTCAATGCTTCCGCATTGACGCAGATGGACATTCTCTAAGTACATTATTCTATATTTTAAGTTTATTCGCTTGCTGCTGATACGACATTGATAGCGTAGTCTCCAATCTTTTCGCACTCGTTGATGATGTGCATGAAATAGGAGTTCTGATAATAATCGATTTTCTTGCGGTCGAGGGAATCGAACATCTCGTTGCGCAATTGATTCCTGAGGTTGTTGATTTCGTCCTCGTGGTTGTAGGCCTTGTTGAGCGCGCTTTGTGGCACCTGCTCCATGCCCAGCACCTTCAGCGTATGGCTGAGGGTAGTGTCGATGAGCGACATCATTCGAGCGAGGTTGGCATTCATCTCGGCAGTGAATCGCACACGTTGCTCATATTTTTGGTACAAAACCATGGAGATGTGGCAGAGGGCATCGGCAATCGATTCCATTGCATCCACCTCCTTGTAGATGTTGCGGCTCAACTGTTCTCCCGAGTCCGATAGGGTCTTGGGCGAGACACTGTTCAGGAACTGCGCAATCTCGAGTTCTGCGCGGTCGCTGTCTTCCTCCATCCGTCGGATGCGCTGATTCAGTTCGAGCTGTCTTTCCGACCCCATCTGCTCGTCGAGCATCGCTTGGATCATCTTGAACATCTTATAGACCTCTTCGCCGTATCGCAAAGCCTCCTTCTGTACCTGTACGAGCGCCATTTCGCTCGATGCTGTCATGAATCCGCCATTGATATATTGAAGCTTGAAGTCCTCATCGTGGTCTTCTTTTTCGGGAATGAGGCGTGTAAGAAGGTTGGCAAATGGGTGGGTGAGGGGAAGCATAAGGCAAAGGCTGATGAAATTGAAAACGGTGTGGAACATCGCAAGGCCCAAAGCGACGTTCTCCGGTTCATGCGGGTTGCCGAGACCGATGTGGCTGCAAAGGTAGCTGATGAGATCGCAGAAATAATAGAAGACGGCCAATGCCCAGACCATGCCCAGTACGTTGAACAGCAAGTGACCAAGAGCAGCTCGCTTGGCCATCGTGTTGGCCGAAAGCGATGCAAGCATAGGAGTCAGGCAGGTGCCTATATTCGAACCCAGCACCAGGGCGCAGCCCATTTCGAACGTGATCCACCCGTTGACACACATCAGCAGTGCGATGGCGAACGTTGCGCTGGTAGCCTGCACCAACATGGTCAGCAACATGCCTGCCAATACGTAGATTAGAATCGAGCCATAGCCCATCGAACTGGAATCGCGCAACGTAGCGAGCACTGCGGGATACTGCTCGACGACGGGTATGAGATGTTTCAGTTCCTCCAGACCAAGGAAAAGGAGGGCAAAACCGATCAGGAACTCCCCCCAGGCGTTTTTCCGGCTGCTGTTCGAATTGAAGAAGGGCAGCGAGAGCGCAATAATCGGGAAGACCAGGAACGCGATATTGAACTTGAAGCCGAACAGGGCAATGATCCATGTCGTTAGCGTCGTGCCCACATTGGCGCCCATGATGACGGCCATCGATTGGGCAAGTGTGACCAGACCGCTATTGACAAACGACACGAGGATCACGGTGGTGGCCGTCGATGACTGGATAAGGGCTGTGATCAGCACGCCCATCAGCATGGCGGCGAAACGGTTGCTGTGCATCGCCGACAATGCCTTGCGCAGGCTGTCACCTGCTGCCTTCTGGAGGCCCTCGCTCATCAGTCTCAATCCATAGAGGAACAAGCCGATTGAGCCTATCAACGTCAAAACGTCAATCCATGTCATGGGTTAGCCTTTTTTATCTTATCGCTTTAAGAGCTTCTATAAACGATTCGCGGACACCCCTGCCAATGGGTGCCTCATCGCCGGTACTTAGTATCACCGTCGATGAAGTATAGCTCTTCACATGTTTGAGACTCACAAGATAGCTGCGTTGTACCCTGAAGAAAAGCCCGGGTGGTAGTTGTTGCTCGAAGCTCGAAAGGGTGCAAATGGTCTTCAGTTTGTTTCCATCGGAGAGCGTAATCTGAGTGTAGTCCTTCTGAGCCACCATGCAGACGATGTCGATCACACGAAGGCGTTCAGTGCGCCTTTCCATACGAATGTTGATCACGGGTTCCAATCGCACTTTCGATAGGGCTTGGTGAAGCCGGTCGAGGGTGTAGGGCTTGAGCAGATAATCAGACACACCGTAGTTGAATCCGTCGATGGCATATTGGTCGAAGGCCGACGTGATGATTACCTTCAGATCTGCATGGTTGCCCTTCTTTTGCTCTTGTTGCAGGTACTTGAGCACCTCAATGCCCGTCATCCCCGGCATCTGTATGTCGAGGAAGAGAAGGTCGGGAGACGTCTGGGTCTTGAGGGTTTCGACAAGCTTGGCGCCATCGTCAAACAACAAGATATTCTGTGATTCGTGGCCCAGCTTCTCCAGAAAGAACTGCAACTTTTGTGCTGCCAACGGTTCGTCTTCGGCAATGTATATCCGCATAAGGTGGTGAAATCACTGGGTGAGTATCTCTTTGATTCGTGAGGCAACGGTCTCGGGCTTGATCTGGGTTAGGCAACGGTAGTCACTGTACTTGCAGGGTTTGTTGCCATAGATAGAGCACGGACGGCAGGGGAGGGGCAGTTCGATGCAGTCCTCCTCGCTTTGCCGATAGCCAAGGAAACCGGCATAGCGGTGCGTAGCGCCCCAAATCGACACGCATCGCAAGCCTACGAGCGAGGACAGGTGCATGTTGGCCGAATCCATCGACAGCATCAGCTTCAGGTTGGCCATGCAACGAAGGTCGTCCTCAATGGTCTGTGAACCAGCCAGGTTGACGATATGGTCGGGATGGTCGGCAACCCAGATGTCGAGTACGGTCTTCTCGTCAGGTCCGCCGAAAAGGTAGATCTTGACTTGGGGTAGTTCTTCCACCAGCAGCGACAACGCCTGACGCATCAGCTTCTCGGGATAAACCTTGCCGCGATGTTGTGCAAAGGGTGCTACGCCCAAGGTCATCCGGTCAGGAGACACCGCACAGGGCTTGTCTTTCAGCTGTGCGGCATGAGCTGTCCCGTCATAATCGACTGCGCAGTCCATGCCCAGCTCGGAAAAGACTTGCCTGTAGCGGTCGATGCTCGTCTGCAGTTGTCGGCGGATGGCTCCTTTCGTCAAGGCTTTCTTTTCCGAACGTCCCTTTCGAATCTTTTTGACGGGTTTGCCCGACAGACTGAAACGCAGATCGACCCACTTGGTGCGAAGCACGTCGTGAAGGTCGGCCACCCCATCCACATCGAGCGCTTTCAGCTCTTGGTAAAGCCGGTTGAGGCCGCTGAGACCATTGTAGTTGCGCTTGTCGATTGCCTTTACCGTGAGGTTGCCCTGATGGAGCACAGTGCCCGCTACGATAGCTCCGGCCTTCGAGGTCAGCAGCGTAAATTGCACGTCTGGATAAGCCCGCGACACACTGTCAAGCACGGGCAACGTCATGCAGATGTCGCCCAGTGCACTCAAGCGTATAGCCAATACTTTCCGGAAGGGTTTCATCACGTCACTTGTTGCCGTAGAGCACAGGATTAAGGTTGGGATCGTTGTACATCTTCATCTGCTTATATACCTTCATGTACTTGCGTCCGGCAGCGATGTCGTCCAGCAACTGGTCGATAGCAGTGGTCAGGTCGGTACGCTGTGTGAGCAGCACATCGAGCTTTTGGGCACACTTGTCATGGTGCTCCTTCGAGACATCGGTGCGGTCCACCTCTACTTGCATGTGGTAGATCTTCAAATAGAGGATCGACAGGCGGTCAATCGCCCATGCCGGCGATTCTGTATTGATGGTGGCATCGGGTAACACTTTCACGTCCTTGTAGGTGTCGAGGAAGTAGCTGTCGATCATCTCCACCAGGTCGGTGCGGTCTTGGTTCGACTTGTCGATGCGACGCTTCAGCACAAGGGCAGCCTCGGGATTGATCTCGGGGTCACGGATGATGTCCTCAAAGTGCCACTGCACGGTGTCGATCCAGTTCTTCAGATAAAGGAAAAACTCGATGGTCCCCGGTTCATATGGGTTCTGTATCGGGGTGTCAACATTATCGGTCTTGTGATAGTCGGCGATGGATCGTGGAAAGATGTCATCGCAAAGCGCAGTAAATTTCATAAATTACGTGTTTAAAATCTAAATTTGCCGCAAAGATAACATTTTTTTCTCAAATATGGCATAACTTTCACAAAAATTCTTTATCTTTGCACGCGATTTTTCCCAAAACAAGGTTATTTTGGCAACAATCACATCTAAAAATATTATTAGCATAATCCGAAAACGACAATCATGAAGGTTTGTATCGCCGAGAAACCGAGCGTAGCGCAGAGCATCGCACAGATACTTGGAGCCAACCAAGGTGGGTCCCGTCAGGGCTACTGGGAGGGAAATGGCTATCAGGTGACGTGGACGTTCGGCCACCTTTGTGAACTCAAGAACCCCGACGAATACGACCCGAGATGGAAGGCATGGAGCATCGTCTGGCTCCCCATCATTCCCCAGAAGTTCGGCATCACTCTCAAGGACGACGAGGGTGTCCGCAAGCAGTTCGAAATTATCCGTCGTCTCTACGAAAATGCCGAGTGCATCATCAACTGTGGTGATGCCGGTCAAGAGGGTGAACTCATCCAGCGATGGGTGATGCAGAAGGCTGGTGCCATCGAGCGCGAACATGCTGGAAAAATTCCCATTTATCGTCTGTGGATCAACTCAATGACCGACGAAGCCATTCGCGAAGGATTCCAGCATTTGGAACTCCAGCAGAAGTACGACAGACTCTATATGGCAGGTCTCAGTCGAGCCATCGGCGACTGGCTTCTTGGCATGAATGCCACCCGTCTCTACACCCTTCGCTATGGTCAGACTTCACAGCGACAGGTCATCTCCATCGGACGTGTCCAGACGCCCACTTTGGCCATGATTGTCAAGCGTCATTTCGAGATTGTCAACTTCGTGCCTCAACAGTATTGGGAACTCAAGACACTCTATCGCGATGTCACTTTCAACAGCACCAAGGGTCGTTACGACAAGCTCGAGGAGGCACAGGCTGCCCTCGAAGCCATCAAGGATAGTTTGTTCACCATCACCGATGTTCAGAAAAAGTCGGGCAAGGAGAGTCCCAAGCGCCTTTATGACCTTACCTCTCTGCAGGTCGATTGTAACCGCAAATACGGATTCAGTGCCGAACAGACCTTGCAGCTCATCCAAAGCCTAGCCGAAAAGAAGGTGACCACTTATCCCCGTGTCGATACTACCTATCTGCCCGACGATGTTTATCCCAAATGCCCGGGCATCCTCAGGGGTATCCGTGGGTACGAGCAGTTCACAGCTCCCTTGCTTGAGTCCAACAAGAAGCTCCCCAAGTCGAAGAATGTCTTCGATAACTCGAAGGTCACCGACCACCATGCCATCATCCCAACGGGTGTCCCTGCTACCGCTGTCACAGCCCAGGAACG
>JAFZTS010000062.1 GCA_017618715.1 Bacteroidales bacterium | reverse complement strand
CAAGGAAGCCCGCCACATCCTGCGCGACAAGCGCACGATGCTCATCCTGTTCGGCATGCCGACCGTGCTGATGCTCCTCTTCGGCTTCGCCATCTCGACCGATGTCCGAAACGTGCGCACCGTGGTGGTCACTTCGCAGATGGACCCGCTGACGCAAACCGCCGTCGAGCGACTCAGCGCCTCGGAGTATTTCAACATTACGGCCACCACAGCCACACCTCAGGAGGCCGAACTGATGATACGCCACCAGAAGGCCGACCTTGCCATCGTCTTTGCCAAGGACTTTGCCTCGAAACATAGCGGCATGCAATTCATCGTCGATGGTGCCGACCCAAACATGGCGCAGCAATGGACCAACTATGCCACAGGCGTCATCACCGGCATGCAGGGTGGACTCGTGAACCAGAAGATGCTCTACAACCCGCAGATGCTGTCGGCCTACAACTTCGTGCCCGCCATCATGGGCATGCTGTTGATACTCGTCTGCGCCATGATGACCTCCATCTCGATTGTTCGCGAGAAGGAACGCGGCACAATGGAGGTGCTGCTCGTCTCTCCCGTGCGTCCGCTGATGGTCATTGTCGCCAAAGCCATTCCCTACCTGGTGCTCGCTTTCGTCATCCTGATTGTGATACTGCTGATGGCCCACTATGTCCTTAGCGTGCCGCTCGCCGGCTCACTGGTATGGATTCTGCTGATTTCGGTCATCTATATCCTACTGGCCCTCTCGCTCGGACTGCTCATCTCGAATGTGGCGCAGACGCAACTCGTGGCCCTGCTCCTTTCGGCCATGGTGCTTCTGATGCCCGTAGTGATGCTCTCGGGCATGCTCTTCCCCGTCGAATCGATGCCAAAGATCCTGCAATGGATTTCGGCCATCGTCCCGCCGCGCTACTACATCTCGGCCATGCGTAAGCTGATGATCATGGGCGTCGGCATTCGCGAAGTGATGCACGAAGTTGTCGTCCTCGTCAGCATGACCGCATTCCTGCTCACCGTCGCCCTGGCGAAATTCAAGGAGAGGCTGTAAAATAATGTGTTGAACAAGTTTTGAAAGCAATGACACTGAAATATCTTATCCAGAAAGAGTTCCTGCAGATAAGGCGCAATACCTTCCTGCCCCGACTCATCTTCCTCTTCCCCATCGTCATCATGTGCGTCATGCCCTGGGTGATGGACATGGAGGTGCGGAACATTGTGGTGGATGTGGTCGATAACGACCGCACGATGTCGAGCCAGCAACTCGTCCACGACATCGAGGCAAGCAACTACTTCATCTTCCACGGACAACAACCCACCTATCAGGCTGCGCTTGCCGACATCGAGACCGGAAAGGCCGACGTAGTGCTGGTGATTCCGCAGGATTACAGCCGCGACCTCACCATGGGCCAGCAGCCGCAGGTCCTCATCGCAGCCAATGCAGTCAACGGCACAAAGGGATCGATGGGCTCGGCCTACCTGTCGCAAATCGTCACCGCCCATGCGCTGCCCGAAGCAGCCACCATCCAGTCGAAGGTGTCCACGCTCCTGCTCTACAACAAGCACCAGAACTACAAGGTCTTTATGATTCCCGCTCTCTTTGCCATCGTGATGATGCTGATGACGGGCTTCCTGCCTACGCTCAACATCGTCGGCGAGAAGGAGGCAGGCACCATCGAGCAGATCAACGTCACCCCGGTCTCGAAGTGGGCATTCATCCTTTCCAAGCTCATCCCCTACTGGCTCATCGCCCTCTTTGTCATCACCGCCGGTCTGCTGTTGGCATGGGGGCTCTACGGTATCACCAGCAGCGGTCCCATCTGGCTCGTCTATGTGCTGGCCATGTTGCTCGCCCTTTTCTTCTCGTCGTTCGGTCTCATTGTTTCGAACTATTCCGACACCATGCAGCAGGCGGTCTTTGTCATGTGGTTCTTCGTGGTTTGTCTCATGCTGCTCAGCGGCCTCTTTACGCCGACGCGCTCCATGCCGCATTGGGCCTATCTGACCACCTACGTCAACCCGATGCACTACTTCATCGACGCCATCCGTACTGTCTTCATCCGAGGCGGCACCTTCCAAGCAGTCGCCCATCAGATACTTGCCCTGCTCTCCATAGGCCTCGTCATGGCCTGCTGGGCGGTGCAGAGTTACAAGAAGAACAATTAACTTAGAAAAGCCGAGATAGCAAAACCACTATTCTCGGCTTCTTTTGTCATAGTATTGGACCTTTGCAATACCTTTTTCCCAATTATTTCCTTACCTTTGTAACGCACTTTAGATTCATCAATAACAAATAACCAACCTTCTTAAACCAATCATCATGAACATTCTCATTCTACAGGCCTCTCCAAGGAAAAATGGCAACACCGCATGGATGGCGGAAGAGTACAAGAAAGCTGCCGAGGCAGCAGGACATCAGGCAACCATCGTCGATGTGGCTCACAAGAAGATAGCAGGCTGTCTGGCTTGCGAATACTGCCACACCAAGGGCAATGGCGCATGCATCCAGAAGGACGATATGCAGGACCTCTATCCGCTGATGGCCGAAGCCGATGTGCTCGTACTGGCCGCTCCCATCTATTACTTTGCACTCAACGCACAACTGCAGGCTCCCATCGACCGCATGTATTGCGTGATGAAACCCGCCAAGCTGCAGAAGATGGCATTGCTCATCTCCAGCCACTCTCCCGGCGTCTATGAAAGTGCCAAGGCCGAGTACCGCGACCTCTGCGGTTTCTGGGGTGCTACCGACACTGGCACCGTCACCGCCATGGCCTCCGAGCAAAAGACCGACGAGACAAAGGCCAAGATTGCCGCCATCGTAGGCAACCTTTAAGCCAAACACGAACTCCAAAGCGTTTTCCATCCTGCTTTGAACAGCCTCAAATGGACGGTGCTGGCCGACAATCGAACCAGCAATCCACTTCTCGAAACCGAACACGGGCTGAGTATCCTGCTGGAAACTGCGCGCCATCGTGTACTGCTCGACACGGGAGCCAGCGACCTCTTCATACGCAATGCCGACCGTCTGGGCATCGACCTCGACGAGGTGGACTATGTGTTCATCTCGCATGGGCATGCCGATCATGCGGGCGGCTTGCGTCATTTCCTGAACATCAACTCGAAAGCCCGCATCATCGTCTCGCCGGATGCCCTGACAGGAGAGTATTTCTCTAAGCGCAGGTTTCTGCACAGCATCACGACTACGTGGCCCCACTTGCCGCAAGAGCGGATGCTACTCATCAGCCAAACCTGCGAGATTGACGAGGGGCTGCACGTCATCGGCGGCTTCCATCTGCTCGACGGGCAGGAATCCGACGACGAACTCTTCGCCCTCGGCACCAGACTGAAAGAAAAATATCCCCAGACGCAATTCTACACCAGCCACTGCACGGGTGACAGGGCTTTCCAACGGCTTAAAAGTGTTATGGGGCCACAACTCAATACATTTATTTAACACATTCCCATGAAAGTCAAAAAAGGTTACGGCTGGACAGCCGTCTATGACGATAAGCTCGACCGATATTTCGGGGAATACGGAGGAGGCATGAACTATAACCTCTACGAGCTTGATAAAAAACTCTTCGACCTGCTCAACTCCGAGATGACCGAAGGCGATGCGTGCAGGATCATGTACGAAGGACGACGCATGTACATGAGCGTCAACGACCGTTGCGGCCCGCCCTATACCATCGTTTTCGACGATGAGTACAAGACACTTTGCCCGTGGGCATCCATTGTGGGTGAAGGCAAGAACGTCTGGCCGAAGGAACTGACCGATGCTTGCGTAGAGTTGTTTGCGAGCGAGAAGAAGAACCGCGAGTATCGGAGAAAGAAAAAGAATGAAGGCAAAGAATCAGATGAAAATCAATGAAGTATTGCCATAATTCTTGAAGATAATTTGGTAGTCTCGACGATTTTTCATATCTTTGCACCCGAAAAGGTAGATAAACCGCATTTATTATTCGAAACAAGACTTACTGCTCCGTGAAAGGTTTTCTGACACGACTGATTCTGATTCTCTGCATGCTGTGTGTTCACCTTGGCTCCACAATAGGAGTCGGGGCATACAGTATGGCAGCTCGTCGGCATGGTGATGAGGTCCAAGTACATCGCCAAGGAACTCTGTCCGACCCATCAAAAGAAAAGCAGCCCCTTCCATTGGATGCAGCGTTACGCCTGCCTCCATCGCCGTATCGTCTGGTGTCGTCTCGACCCGTACGATTGTTGCCGACATTTGGCGGTCGCACCAGCCATCATTCAGGCAGATGGAACAACGGACATTCGTTTAATTCTCTCAACTACTTTATTCTGCAACTGCGTCGATGTCATCAGCGACACAGTACAGGCGCTGTGTCTCCGCGTCTTTATTATGTCATTACGCTGAGACGCCTTCTTTGTTAGTGACTGTCCTCTTGAAACAACAACTTCGGACAAATTCCTTATCGAATAAATCACTAACTACAAAAACTCTATGGCAAATATAAAAAGTTTGCAGATGTGGGAAAACATCTGCAACGATTCCCGTATAGGTGTAAGCCAATCTCTTTTCGGATTGCGCACCAAGGCTGTCTATCTTCCTACAGGCAGCGAACTGAAAGCAGGGACGATGGGCTTCTCTCGTTCCGACGGCATGAAATTGCAGCAAATCCTCTTGTCATTGCACGAAGGACACCGTTGCAGTTTGGATGGATTCCAGCCGAAACCTGTTCCAAATGGCAACTATATGGTAGAAGTCTGCTACTCTGACGACGATTCTTTCCTCGCAATACAACTCTTCCAATTCTCACGATTGAGTTACGAACCAGTCACCGATTTCCTCGTATTCGAGGAGGATGATGCTCGTTTCGTAGGCTCCCTGTTCTAATCATCCGGCCTGCTGTCGCTTCTGTGGTAGCAGGCCCCTAATAAGCCACGATATGACATTCACACCAGAAAACATCTTCTTCCTTGGTGCCGTGCTCATCTTTGCGAGTATCATCATCAGCAAGTGGGGCTATCGTTTCGGTGTGCCCACGCTGCTCCTATTTCTTTTTACGGGCATGCTCTTCGGCAGCGATGGGCTGGGTCTGGAGTTTCACAGCCATGAAGACGCGCAGTTGGTAGGCATGCTTTCGCTATCGGTCATTCTGTTTTCGGGGGGCATGGACACCAAGCGTCGCGATATCGAACCTGTGGCAGCACAAGGCCTGATGCTCTCGACCCTGGGAGTAATCCTCACCACAGGCATCACCGGCCTGCTCATCTATTACCTCTCGCAATGGACCAAGCTCGACATCGGGTTGTCTCTACCCATGTCGATGCTGCTGGCTGCTACCGTATCGAGCACCGACTCGGCCTCAGTATTCAACCTGCTTCGCACACAAGGTATCGGCTTGAAGCACAACCTGCGTCCCGTGCTAGAGCTGGAGAGTGGCTCCAACGACCCAATGGCCTATGTGCTTACCGTGGCGCTTGTCGATCTGATTGTCACAGCGGGCGAGTTCTCGGGCATGACGCTTGCCTCGAAGATTGTGGGACAATTGGCCGTGGGCGGATTGCTGGGCTTCCTTTGCGGTCGCGCACTGGTGTGGATTGTCAATCACATCAATCTGCCCAACCCGTCGCTCTATCCCGTGCTTGTGCTGAGCATGATTCTCATTGTCTTTACTTTCACCGACCTGATGGAAGGCAATGGATATCTGGCTGTCTATGTGGCAGGACTGGAGGCTGGAAACACCCGTATGTCTTACCGGCGCGAAACCAAGACATTTTTTCAAGGCATCACGTGGCTCCTCCAGATAGTCATGTTCCTCACATTGGGTCTGCTGGTCAACCCGAACGAGATGCTCAGCGTTTGGCTCGTGGCCATCTCCATCGGTTTGTTCATGATTTTCGTGTCACGTCCTGTGGCAGTATTCCTCTGCATGCTACCCTTCAAAATGCCAGCCAAAGCCAAGCTATTCCTTTCATGGGTGGGTCTGCGCGGTGCGGTGCCCATCATCTTCGCTACTTATCCCATCATCGCCGGCATTGAGGATGCCACCTTCCTTTTCAATGTGGTCTTTGTCATCACCCTGCTGTCGCTGGCGCTACAAGGCACCACCATCACCGTCTGCGCCCATTGGCTCGGCCTAGCGACCGAAGAGCCCAAGGAAGGCAACGAGTTTGGATTGGAGTTACCCGACGAACTTGAGTCACGCCTGTCGGAGATGACACTTACTGAGGCTGACCTTGTTGGTGGGAATCTCCTCTCAAATATGCACTTCCCCGAGGGTACACTGGTCATCATGGTGAAACGTGGTGACAGCTTCATCGTCCCCAATGGCCAACTGGAGCTTCGAGTGGGCGACATCCTGCTCACCATCCGACATCAAGATGTAAACATTGAATAATGACAATTAGAAAAAGAAGGGCGGGAAGTCATGCCGAAACGATATCGGCAAGACTTCCCGCTCTTGGTGTTGGGATGATTCAGAGCATCAATAGCTGGAGTGCTCAATCTGCGACTTCACTTCGCTGACGATGGTTGCAGCAAAGTCGTCGATGGTCATCGAGCCGCCGTCGCCGGCACCCTGCTTGCGGATGCTGACCATGCGCTCGGCCTGCTCCTTCTCGCCCACGATGAGCATGTAAGGAGTCTTCTTCATTTCGTTGTCGCGGATCTTGCGTCCGATCTTCTCGTTGCGGTCATCGACGTAAGCACGGATCTCCTGACGCTCGAGGATGTTCTTCACCTCGTAGGCATAGTCGTTGAAGCGCTCCGAGATGGGAAGGATGGCCACCTGGTCGGGAGCGAGCCAGAGAGGCAGCTTGCCAGCCGTGTTCTCAAGCAATACGGCAACGAAACGCTCCATCGAGCCGAAGGGGGCACGGTGAATCATCACGGGACGATGCTTCTGGTTGTCGGCACCCGTATATTCAAGCTGGAAGCGCTCGGGCAGGTTGTAATCGACCTGGATAGTACCGAGCTGCCAGCGGCGTCCGATGGCATCCTTTACCATGAAGTCAAGCTTCGGGCCATAGAAGGCAGCCTCGCCGTACTCTACGCGGGCGGGCAGACCCTTCTCGGCGCAGGCATCGATGATGGCCTGCTCGGCCTTCTGCCAGTTCTCCTCCGAGCCGATATACTTCTCGCGATTCACCTTGTCGCGCAGCGAAATCTGTGCCTCAAACTGCGTGAAGTCAAGTGCCTTGAAGATGATCATGATGATGTCGATGATCTTCAGGAACTCCTCCTTCACCTGGTCGGGACGACAGAAGAGGTGAGCATCGTCCTGTGTGAACGAACGCACGCGGGT
>JAFZTS010000061.1 GCA_017618715.1 Bacteroidales bacterium | reverse complement strand
TCAGGAGGAGATTGACTACCTCAACGAGCATGGTTTCTACGCTGATTTCACCAAACTGAAGTATTCTTACAATGTAGGTATCTGGGGTACATCCATCTGCGGCGGCGAGATTCTCGACTCAAAGCAGGGACTGCCTGAGTCTGCATACCTGAAGCATCCTACGAAGGAAGGTCCGGAGACTCTGAAACTCGGTTTCGAGAAGGGTGAACTGGTTTCTGTCAACGGCAAGAAATACGACGATAAGATTAAGGCTATCCAGGCTGTTGAGGAGATTGGCGCTGCATACGGCATCGGTCGCGACTGCCACGTGGGCGACACCATCATCGGCATCAAGGGCCGTGTAGGCTTCGAAGCTGCCGCTCCTATGCTCATCATCGCTGCTCACCGCTATCTCGAGAAGTTCACCCTCTCCAAGTGGCAGCAGTACTGGAAGGATCAGGTAGCCAACTGGTATGGCATGTTCCTCCACGAGAGCCAGTACCTCGAGCCTGTGATGCCCGACATGGAGGCCATGCTTGCCTCCAGCCAGCGCAACGTCAACGGCGTGGTGACCCTCGAACTCCGTCCCTACAGCTTCCAGACGCTCGGCGCCGACACACCCGACGACCTCGTCCACAACAAGCTCGGCGAATACGGCGAGACCGCCAAGGCATGGACCAGCGAAGACGCCAAGGGCTTCATCAAGGTCATCTCAACCCCGCTGCGCGCCTATTATTCGGTTCACCCTGACGAGGAGCGTTGATCATGGTTCGCGTAGGCATACTTGGTGCAGCAGGATATACGGGTGGCGAGCTCATCCGTCTGCTCATCCATCATCCCGAGGTCGAAATCGTCTTCGCCAACTCCGAGTCAAACGCTGGCAATGCGGTAGCCGCTGTCCATGAGGGACTCTATGGTGACACCGATCTGACGTTCACCGACCAGACGCCCTTCGACCAGGTCGATGTGGTGTTCTTCTGCTTCGGTCATGGCAAGAGCGAAGCCTACCTTCGCGAACACGATATCCCCGCTCATGTCAAGATCATCGACATGGCGCAGGATTTCCGCATCCGTGGTGATCACGACTTCGTCTATGGTCTGCCCGAAATCCATCGCGACGCCATCCGTCAATGCCAACACTTGGCCAATCCCGGCTGTTTTGCCACCTGTATCCAGTTGGGTTTGCTCCCCCTCGCAAAGGCTGGACTCCTCGCCAACGACATCGCCGTCAATGCCATCACGGGTTCGACAGGCGCAGGACAGAAGCCCGGGGCTACCACCCATTTCTCATGGCGCAACGACAACATGTCGGTCTATAAGCTCTTCCAGCACCAGCATCTCCACGAGATTTGTCAGACGCTCAACGAACTGCGTCCAGCATCGGCTCCCGCTGTCTGCAACACGCTGCTGAGCCAACCCTCCGACGAAGAGATCACGGTCGATTTCGTGCCCTATCGCGGCGACTTCACACGCGGCATCTTCTGCACCGAAGTCATCAAGCTCAAGGGCCCCGAAGGCAGCGCCTCCAATCCGACCAAGGACGAACTGGTGAGCCTCTACAAGGCGTTCTACGCCGATGCCGCCTTCACGCATTATGTCGATGTGGCCCTCGACCTCAAGCAGATTGTCGGCACCAACAAGGCCCTCGTCCATCTCGACAAGTTCAATGGCAACAAGGTGGTCATCACCAGCATCATCGACAACCTGCTCAAAGGCGCCGTCGGCCAGGCCGTCCAGAACATGAATCTCATGTTCGGCCTCGACGAACATGCCGGCCTCCGCCTCAAGGCCATCGCCTTCTAAAACTATAGTCACTATTAATAATATAGTAACTATAAGCACTATAGTCACTATAGAAACTATAGTCACTATCCTAACCCCCAAAAATTTCAATGAAACTATTCGACGTCTATCCCCTTTTCGACATCACCGTTGACCACGGCAAAGGCTGCTATGTTTGGGACGAGAAGGGACAGGAATATCTCGACTTCTACGGTGGTCACGCCGTGATCTCCATCGGTCACAGCCATCCGCGCTACCTGCAGACCATGCAGGAGCAGGCCAGCAAGCTGGTGTTCTACTCCAATGCCGTCAAAAACCCCATGCAGGTCAAGCTCGCCGAAAAGCTCGGCCCCATCTGCGGGTACGATGACTATCAGCTCTTCCTCATCAACTCGGGTGCCGAGGCCAACGAGAATGCGCTGAAGCTGGCTTCGTTCTACACCGGCAAGAAGAAGGTCATCGCCTTCACCCACGCCTTCCACGGACGCACTTCTGCCGCCGTCAATGTGACCCAGAACCCCAAGATACAGGCACCCATCAACGCCACCTTCCCTGTCGATTTCCTGGAGCTCGGCGACATCGAGGGTGTCAAGGCCAGCATCGCCAAGGGTGATGTGGCCGCCGTCATCATCGAAGGCATTTCGGGTGTAGGAGGCATACACATCCCCACAGTCGAGTTCATGCAGGAGCTTCGCAAGGTCACAGCCGAAAAGGGCGTCGTGCTCATCCTCGACGAAATCCAGTCAGGCTATGGCCGAAGCGGCAAGTTCTTCGCTCACCAGTGGTTCGGCATCCGTCCCGACATCATCACTGTGGCCAAAGGCATCGCCAATGGTTACCCGTTTGCCGGTGTGCTCATCTCCCCGATGTTCTCACCCACCTATGGACAGCTCGGTACCACCTTCGGCGGCAATCATCTGGGTTGTGCCCTCGCCTGCACGGTGCTCGATGTCATCCAGGAGGAACATCTCATCGAGAATGCACGCCAGCAGGGCGAATACCTTATGAACGAACTCAAGGCCATGCAAATCCCTGGTCTTAAGGAACTGCGTGGCCTTGGCCTGATGATTGGTATCGAATTTGACCATCCCTATAAGGAGGTTCGCAACCGTCTGCTCTACGAACAGCACGTCTTCACGGGCGCTGCCGGCACCAATGTGCTCCGCATCCTCCCGCCGCTTTGCATCACTCGGCGCGACTGCGACCTCTTCCTCGAACGCTTCGACGCTGCTCTCTGATTAGAGATACATCCAGCAAACACGCCCATAGAGCTGCATCCAGTCTTTGCACTGGTTGTAGCTCTTTTCGTTTTCGCACACCCAAAGGATCTTCGCGACGATCGAATCATCCATGTTGGGGTGGGGGGCATAGCCATCGGTGAGGATGATGAGGCCGTCGTAGATGTTTTGTTCTGCCAGATAGTCGAAGACAGGCTGGAACGACGTGCCGCCGCGTCCGAAGACTTCCACCGTACGCGAAGCCTTGCGCATAGGCTTCACCTCGCCCAGTTGGCAGTCGAACTGCACGCAGTCGATCTCGTTGATGCCGTATTTGAAGAACTTGTTAATCACCGAATAGAAGTGCGACAGTGTGCTGTCGGAAATCGACCCCGACACATCCACAGCCACCAGCAGCTTGGTGTCAAACTTGCGGATCGAACCCATCTGCTGGAAGCCTGTGCGCCGATTGGGACGCATACGCGTCAGGCGCATCGTGTTGCTCAGTATCGAAGCACGGAAGCCCTGCATGATCTTGCGGTAGTCAATCCTCGCCTTTGTCGAAGCCTGTATCTGCTGCACCATGTTTCCGGGAATGCTGCCCCACGCATTCATCTTGTCGATGATGTCGTTGATTTCCAGGGCACGCATTTCATCCTCTTCCCAAAGCTCCGAGCGCGCAGCCGCCGAGTCCAGCATCTCTTGCTCCTCCTTGCTCAAATTCTTCCGATCCCTCAGCCTACTCCGATCACTCCGATCACTCTGCTCACTCTGCTCGCTCCCAGCCCCCTCCTCCTCCTCATCCAACATCTCTTCAATCTTGCGCACATACCACTCAAAAGGCATATCGTGCGGCAATTTGAAGAACTCGGGGGAGAGGAGGGGCAACTTCAGTTCCGTGCCATAGCCCGTGGCATTCGGCCCGTTGTAGGCCGATTTGATGCAAACGTCGCTGCCCAACGCCATGGCCGTGCGGCTCGTGCCCTCAGGCTGGCGCTCGTAAGGATGCTTGAGGAAGAGGCGGATCATCTCAATCTTCATCAACACCTCCACTTCAGCCGTGGGTCTGCGCTCCAACAGCTTCGGATTGTATTGCAATTTCCCCTGTCCGCATCGCAACGCACAGTTCATCTTGTCATTCGCCTCCAACTGCTGGATGCAGTAGAGCGAAAAATAAGCAGGTTCCCGCAGGTACCATAATTCAGCAATCTTCTTGAAAACTTCCTCCATAATTATCTCCAAAACAAATATTATATATCCCCCCTCACTCAAACCAAAGAATAAACGACATCCCCGTATTCCGAGCCGACATCATCGCATCGGTATAGGGCATCAAAGTCTCGTCTTTCAAATCCTCGCGCTTGTGGTCGATCATATCCAGCAATCCCAGGTTGAAGCGGAACTCTGGCGCAAGCTTGAAGAAAGGCAGGTAGAAATCGCAGCCCATGCCGATGTGGATGCCCAGGTCAATCCGCTTGAATACGATAGGTGTCTCCTTCTCCTTGCCGATATCGAAGTTGAGTTGCGTACCCGCCACCATGTAAGGGCGGTAGTTGTTGATGCGCCTTGTGCTGATCTTCAGCGACGCAGGAATCTCGAGGTAGGTGGTCTTCAGCTGCTGGTTGGTACGCTCACGACCCTCCAGCGTCTCGCGTTCGAACCTCACCGTGCGCTCCTGGAAATACAGGAACGGCGTCACGCGGAAGTTCAGGTGTTCGGTAATCGCCAGATCGCCCATCAGACCTACTTGGAACGACGGATTGACCTTCGGACAAGTCGCCCACCAGCCCTCAGCCGCCTCGCTGCCAGTGTGTTCGAAGCTGATGGTAGGCAAACTGAAGCCGAAGCTGAACCCCCAGTGCAGCAGACGCTGGTCGTAATAGGGGAGGTTCTTGATCTTCTGCCTTTGAGCCACAGTCGTCATTGCCGGCAGTCCAACGAGAGCCACCAGAACAAGGATGCGGATATGTCGTAGTATATTTGACATAGAATTGATGAATTGCACAATAAATAACGTGCAAATAGTCAATTTATTGTGTAAACACAATTTTTGTTTGTCAAATACCCTTATTTTTCAAACCATAGTTGGCAAATTGTACGATTTGACACCGATTTTCTTGTTAAGTTTCAAATAATTGTAAAATATCGTCCGATAAATGTGAAAAAACCTTACCTTTGCGCCGCAAAAACAAATAGGTTGTGCAAAATCTTTAAGGTATAACAAATCAACAATCATTTAACATTTTACTATTATGAAGAAATTGGTTCTTTTTGCAGGTATCCTCGTTGCTGTAAGTTTCGCTTCTTGCAACGGTGCTAAGGAGAAGGCCGCTGAGGCCACTGAGGCTGCTGTTGAAACCACTGAGGCCGCTGCCGATGCTGTTGCCGATGCTGCCGCTGAGGCTGCTGATTCCCTGAATGCCGCTGCTGAGGCTGCTGCCGACGCTGTTGTTGAGGCCGCTGATGCCGCTGCCGAGGCCGTAGCTAAGTAATTAAGCTACCCCAATCTACACAGTCGTACAGTTTGCTTTCACTTCTAACGACACTGTTCCGCCCAAAGTCACATCGACTTGAGGGCGGAATTTTTTTATAAGCTTAAGCGAATGTGGCGCAACATCTCTCGATGTCACGCCACATAAAGATATATGTTAAACACTTACTTTCTTTCAAAACTTAACGACGCTCCGTGAACATGGCTTCAACTCTCAGTGCGATAGCGAAAAGGATGGTCGTGGTGAAAAATGCAAAAGCGATCATAATAGTATATTTTTAATTGTTAGTACTTTTTTTGTTATTTCGCACTGCAAAGATAGACCCATTTCCCAACCCCTCCAAATTTTTCCACCACTTTTTCCCTCCTATATAGCGACGACCCCCAAAACCGCGACAAACATCGCCACCCCTCTCCATTTCTGTCGCCCCCATCGTCCCGTCGCCCTCATTTTGCTTGAAACGAGTTCGTCTGTGTAGCCTCGAAGGGGCAAAAAGATCACAGACGGGGGTATAATCCCCCATAAAAGATTGGGACAGCAGATATTTTTTTGATTTTCCTGCCGAAGGCCATTTTCGATTTCATTAGGATAATACCCGAAGGGTGACTGAAGGGAATGAAAGCAGCAGAGGGAAGCTCGCTTTCATCTGCTGTTTTCGTTTCTTCAGTCAGAACTGCCCGATGGCAGTTCATCCTAATGAAATCCATTTTTCGCCTTAAAAAATTTCTCAAATTCGTGATCTAGAAACAATCACTTCACATGAATATACAGCGGATAAACATCCGAAAACAAGAAATAAAAGATCGGCTTAAGCAGAAACGTCTTCGGGAAAGACGAATCAAACCGGTCCGTATAAAGCGCCCCATCCTTGTCAATGCTCGTGCGCTTGTAATGGGCGAAAGTGTTGCTGACGCATCCATACGAGATGATGTCAAGCGTCATGGACATATCGCCACATGCTCTCTGTTCGAGCAGAGCCACAAACGAATCATCCATCACCAGCGCCTTGTCGCGACTCGGATCGCTCCAATCCGGATGCTTGGTGTGGTCGTCCAACGGATTCGAAAAGTCCTGAACCAAGTTGTACTTCGTGTTCTTGCCCTCTTCATTCTTGTAGGTGTGAGTCTTGCGGAACAACTTGGTCTGTCGCTCCACCCATTCCGGACATTCCAGATACCAAAGGTTATTTTCCTTGAAGAAAGTAATGGTCCTAAGCTGCGTGATTGTCGATGTTTTTTTCTGTGTTGTCATAAGATTTTTTTTGAGGTTAATAATTCTTGCAGTACTATGTGCAAAATCCCTCAAAAGGTAAACTCCCCTCACGCTCTAAGTCACCCAGCAACACTCCGTGGCATTCATTCAATCCCCTCAAAAAATCGCTATCGCAGCAAAATCAAAAAAATCTTGCTTGAACGAGTTCGTCTGTGTAGTCCCGAAGGGGCGAATAGATTACAGACGGGGCTATAACCCCCGGAAATAGAATCCGCCCCAACAAACAAAGCCCTGAAAGGGCGAAAGATCTTTCGTGCCTTCAGCAAGCAGAATTTTTCCCTAAAAGATTGGGGCAGACGTATTTTTTTGATTTTCCTGCCGAAGGCCATTTTCGGCATGGAAGAATGAGAAACCCGAAGGGTGACGGATGTGGTGAGGTTGGCAATGGAAGGCTCGCCTACCATTGTCGAGCTCGCTATATACGTCAGAGCTTCATTGGAAGCTCTTCATTCTTCCATGCCCATTTTTCATCTTCTTAGAGAATTCTGCCATCGGGCAGTTCATCCTAATGAAATCCATTTTTCGCCTTAAAAGAAAAAAATCTTACAAAGAAATCACATCAATCCTATACCTCATCACCCCCGCCGGCACAACCACCTCCACAACATCGCCAACCCTCTTGCCCATCATCGCCTGTGCGATAGGCGAGTTGATGGAGATCTTCTTCTCCACCATGTTCGCCTCATGCGGGTTGACGATCGTGCAAGTCATCACCGTGTTGTTATTCAGATTGGTCATCTCTACCGTAGTGAGCAGGGTCACCTTGTCCAACCCCAACCGGCTGGTGTCAAGAACCTCAGAGAACCTAAGCACCTTCTGCAGGAAACGTATTCTCCCAATCAATCGCGACTGAGCACGTTTCGCAGCATGATATTCGAAGTTCTCGCTCAGATCGCCCTTGTCACGCGCCTCAATCAGCGCCTCCTTCACCTTCGGGTATTCAACGTTCACAAGCTCCTCCAATTCAGCTTGTATCTTCGCATACCCCTCTTTCGACATATATTCCATATCCTTAATTTACTCAAGTTTCGCAAATGCTTGCCCATCGAAAATAAAACGAGGGCACAAAGATACGCATAAAATATTTTCCAAACAAATAATTCGCCCAAAAAAGACCAAATCCAAAGAAATAATCGCCGATTATTTGACAGAATCCAAGGGAATAATCAGTCCAGCACACTTTTTTGTCAACTCAACCAATTACACAAAACCAATTGTAACAAGCAAATTAAAAACCGTCAATTTCCCATTTTCATTTGTATATAGCACATATACGTCCGTAGGCGCATAACCAATTTCGATTAAAAAAGTCATACCTTAAACGATCCATAACCATTATATGGTGTACATTCTGCAATTTGAGCAACTCTCAAATACTCACAGAAACCCGAAAATTAAAGAAAGATGCTCAAAGAAAAGAAACATTTTGATATTTTCGGATACTTTTCGTGTTATAATTCATCCGAAACTCACCTTTTTTATGAGTTTCGGATGAATTTCGTTTGTTTTATCGGAAATAGTTGCTATCTTTTCCTCATTAGGCAGTTTACTTTTTGATTCGTTTTTGCATATATTGTTGTAATTACAATCAATTATAAAAGTGAATTGGAATATGACAAAAGGGAAGAAAATCATCACTGGCCTAATTATCCTTTTGGCGGCGTTTTTTGTCATGATGTTGTTGCCGACGAAGATACAAAATCCTGTGGAGGGTTGTGGCAAGGAGAGTTACAACCCTCAGTCATTCTGGCATCCGTGGGGTGACCACATGCACCGGGGCATCGATATCTTTGCACGCAAGGGTACACCAGTACATCCAGCCATTGGAGGCATTGTAGTTGCTACAGCACATAACAAGGGCGCAGGCGGAAACTGCATCTTGGTGTTAAGTTCCGGCCTGCGCCTGCATTACTATGCTCATTTGAGCGAGATTGATACCCACGCTGGTGCTATTGTTAACCGTAAGTCAGTCATCGGGAAGGTTGGTGATACGGGGAATGCAAAGGGTAAGCCATCGCATTTGCACTATAGCATCTGCACCATTATTCCACAAGGCGATTGGCGTTGGGATCCGAGGTTCCATATCATATTTGTCAATCCGATAAAGGAGATGGAATAGCAATCTTGCATCTCATTACTCCTTTTTGAGCACCAATACCGAAATCTCGGGCGGGATTCCGATGCGGACGCGTGGACCGACGCAGCCGATGCCGGTGTTGACGTAGAGGTATTGTGGATTGCCCGTCTGGTATTCGGGATAGGGCAGGGTAGGGTCTTCGGATTGTTGACGAGCATCGTAAAGCCCTATCCATTCGGAATACTTCCATCGAGCGGGACTCCATGAGCCAATCTTTAATTGTGTGGCATGAGTGTGGCCTGCCAGCGAGAGGTCGATGTGTGTGCGAGGCAGCACTTCCTTGCGCCAATGTGTCGGATTGTGGGTGAGCAGCACTGAGAAGAGTGAATCTGCGGCCGTAATGCCGCCTAAGGGAGCCATCGCCTTGTCCAAGTCTCCGTATGTGCTAAACGGCGGTTCTCCGATATTTTCTACGCCAATCAGGGCAATCTTTTGTGATGTTGAGTCGTCTGGTTGACGGCTCAGCTTTATACACGTATTCTTGAGCATGTGCCATCCTGCCTCTTCCTGGATCAGGATGAGGCTGTCAACGTCAGCATTACGACGACTTCGGTCGAAGCCTCGAACGTAATCGGCGTAGTCGTGATTGCCCAAGATGCTATAGACGGGAACAAATCCCTGCCCATCGTGCCTCTTGATGCTGGCGATGTCGGCGATGGCTTGCCTGAAGGGTACAGCATCAGCAGCACGCAAGGTGACGAGGTCCCCCGTGAATACAATTACGTCGGGCCGTGTCGCAGCAATGCTATCTGCCAACTTCTTGAGGAATGTGCGACCCTCCTCCTTGCCGAACGAGTCGAGATGCAGGTCCGAAATCTGGGCAATGCGATAGCCATCGAAAGATTCGGGAACGCGTGGAGATACAATCTGCACCTCATGAACAACAATCTGGCGCCGCGTGATGTAATGTCCCACAAGAGAGGCTATGCCCACTGTGAGAAACATGACACAGAGGATAATCCTGTTAACGAAGTGGGCTGTTGCCTTCTGCAGGAAGATTCTGAGCGTCCAATAGATAAATACATCTATCAGCAGCAATAGCAGAATCACAAATGCGACAATGATACCGTAGAATATGAGTCTTTGCATTGATGAGTAATAAAAGGGGAGAAAAGGGGAGTGAAAGAGGAGTAAAAGGGACGTTACCTTCGCCTGTAAATCAGAGATAAAATACTATTCCCTTCTATATTCCCAATGTTCCTTCATGTCCCCCAAAATCCCTTGGAATTATTTCGTGAAGATATAAACCTGGAAGGTCTTCGGGCCAATTGTGATGTCGCGGACGGCAGCATCAAAGCTGGCCTTGACAGGAACAACTGCGTCGGGATTGTCGAGAGAATTCTCGGCATCGAGGTCATCGCTATGCAGTGTGATGACTTCGGCAGAAGAGAACTGCACGATTGACTTGATGTTGAGCAGGTTGAGACGGACGGAGGCGGGATTGTCAGAAACATTGGCCACCTTCACAATCACAGAACCGGCATCTTCATCGACTACGGCGCTTGCAAAGAGACCGTCTTGCCCTTCCTGCCCGGCAACGGGCTTCCCATCCATCGTAAGCGGCAGGACGCGCGAGCCCTTGTAATAGCTGTAGAGTTGCTGGACATAGTAGCTGATGGAGCGGAACGAACGGAAATTGTCGAACCAGATAAGGTCGGGACGCCACTGCCAGCCCTTGATATGGGCGAAGAGAGGTGCGTACGTGGCCATGTAAACAACATCGGCATTGCGCTCGATGCCCGTGAGGAAGGCTGCCTCGTAAAGCGAAGTCTCGAAGTGGTTGCATTTCTTCTCCTTGCCATCGGCATATTTGCCTTTCCCGTGGCAGGCGTATTCTCCAGCAAATACCTTGGGTCCCTTGCGGTCGTAGCTGTCGTAGCGAAGACCGTGCGAGAGGAACCACTCCTCGTCGCGATAGAAATGCTCGTCATAGAGATCGACACGCAGCTGCTTCATGCGTGGCTGCAACAGATCGAAGTCCCAACCTTCCGAGTTGGGGCCGGTGGTACCGATGATCTTGATCTTTGGACATCTCTTGCGAAGTACCTCGATGAAACGAGCCAGACGCTTCGTATAGGCGGGATTGTCTTGGTAGTCCCATTGCTCGTTGCCGATGGCAAGATACTTGAGGTTGAACGGCTTGGGATGACCCATTTCGGCACGAAGCTTGCCCCAAGTGGTGGTGGTATCACCATTGGCAAATTCGACGAGATCGACAGCATCTTGGATATATGGATCCAGATTTTCTACGGCTACGTGGTATTTGGCCTCACCTTCGATGGGATTTTCATACTGGCAGGTCATGCCGCAGTTGAGCACGGGGAGCGGCTCGGCACCAAAGTCTTCACTGAGTTGGAAATATTCGAAGAAGCCAAGACCGTATGACTGATAGTAATCGGGATAAAAGCGATAGTCGAATTCATACTGCCAGCGATTCTGGTTCAATGGGCGATTCTCGACGGGACCTACCGTGTTCTTCCACTGATAACGGTCGGCAAGATCCGTGCCTTCGACGATGCAGCCGCCGGGGAAACGGAAGATGCCGGGGTGCAGGTCGTAAAGCGCCTGGGCAAGATCCTGACGCATGCCGCCGGGACGATCCTTCCAGGTCTTGGCGGGGAAGAGGCTTACATGTTCGAGGTCGAGGCTTGGACCATCAACGGCATCCTGTGGCTTCCTGAATCTGCTGTTGCGAAGGAATATGCGGAGCACGCCTTCCTCGCAGGAGGCGAAGGGAGTGAGATCGGCTTCATATTTCGCCCATTCGTTGCCGTCAACGGTAATTTTGGCCGAGGCCAGCTTGTGTTGATTGATGTCAAGCGCCTTGTCGCAGAGCTGCACCTCGAAATAGGCCTGGTTGCCCTGTCCCTCGGGTACGCGGGCATAGACCGAGAACTTATATGTCTCGCCTTTCTTGACCGAGATTCCAAAGAAACCCTCGTTCTCGAGGGCCGTATGCTTGACGCGATGGCCCGAGAAGTGGAGGCGTGCATAGTGCGGATTGCGCTCAAAGGGTCCATCATCCAGAATCTCGACATTGCCTGTGGTGTTCCATCCCATCCAAGGATTGTCAAACTCGAACGAACGGTTCTTGACCATTTCGGCATAGAGGCCGCCATCGGCTCCGAAGTTGATATCCTCGAAGAAGATGCCGTACATCGTGGGCTGTATTACGGCTCCGGGCCTGGCTGTCTGGATGTCGAAAACGTGCGTGTCTTGTGCGATGGCTGAGCCACAGATTGCGGCTCCCAAGAGTGTCAATAGTGATAGGTGTCTCATAATATCGGAGTTGTCGGAGTGATCGGAATAATCGGAGTAATCAGAGTAATCAGAGTAATCGGAGATTCTAGCTAATCTTCGGTGAATTTCAGCTCGCCGTTTTTCCATGAATTGTATTTGTCGGCAAGAAGGGCGATGAACTTGCTTATTTGCTGCATGGCGACCTTGGTCTGTTCGCTGATTTCGCGCTTCTGCATATTGAGGATCATAAGCCCGTAAAGCGCGGTGAAGCAGGTCTCGAGTTCGCCGAGTTTGTTCTCGCCTTCACGTCCACGAAGTTCCACAATATAGGGGAGGGTGGAGTAGAAGCATGAGGTATAGATGGCATCATGTCCTTCCTTGAGAAGGCGCAGATGCAAGTCGGTCATGTCGGTAATGACATTCTCGTTGATCTGCAGGTGCCCGCTTTGGCGCTTGCCCTCGGTGAGCATCATATCGCGTAATTCGAGATACCATTGACGGATAGCGGGAATCTGTTCTTCGGGTACGACACCGTTGAAACGGCTTACAAGAAGCTGGTCGATACGGTCATCGTCCAGGTCGCAGGCCCGAAGCAGGTCCTCGACTTGCCACATGTAGAGCAGGTATTCGGCGATGTTTTCTTTTCTCTTTTGTTGTGCTATAATCATTGATAGGAGTTATTTGCTTTTGATGTGCGCCTTGTCGATGCCACGGATTTTCTTGAGTTCGACACACATCTTATTGACGATTTTGGTGTCGCCCGTGTTGAATGTGATGTAGCCCTTGAATAGTCCGTCCTTGCATTCCAGATGGATATTGACGATATTGCATGTGCACACTTGACCGATGACGTTGGTGATGGTGTTGAGCAACCCTTGTGAGTCGATGCCCGAAAGCTCGATGGTGGTGGAGCGTGGCACAAACTCCTCCTTGGGAGGCTGCGTCTTCTTCTTTTTCTTGGTGACGATGCCAATGAGGTTCGAGAACACGCCTTTCTTCTTTTCGGCGGGTGCCGGCAGGTCAATCTTCATATTGGCTCTCAGCCAGCCGCGTATCTTGGCGCGGGCCTTTGTTGTGGTTACCCAGTTGTACCACTCTTCAGTTACCATCTCCTTCTCGGAGGTGATGATTTCGACCTGCTGACCGTTTTCAAGTGTCGTGTTGAGCGGCTTCAGTTCGTGGTCGATGCGCGCTGCTTCGGCATGAAGGCCAATATCGGTATGGATGGTGAAAGCGAAATCGAGTGCCGTGGCTTCTTTGGGCAATTGGGTGAGCTCACCTTTTGTGGTGAACACATAGATTGACTTCGAAAGCACGTTGAGGTTGATTTGCGCAAGGAAGTCCATCGCGTTGGGGGCGGGATTGTCGAGGATGTCCTTGATGTCCTTCATCCATTTGCCGAGGTCATTGTCGGAAATCTTGCCTGACTTGTACTTCCAGTGGGCGGCATCGCCTTCTTCGGCTTTCTCATTCATCCTTTCCGAACGAATCTGCACCTCAATCCAGTTGTTGTCGGGACCCATGATGGTTACCTGCAACGCCTGATAGCCCGATTCCTTGGGATGCGATATCCAGTCGCGGATGCGGTCGGGGTGTATCTTGTAGATACTGGTCAAGACGTTGTAGATGCGCCAGCAGTCGGTCTTCTCGTTCTCGGGGCTCGATGGCGTGAAGACAATGCGTGCAGCATAAAGGTCATAAATCTCATCGAAGGAGATGTGCTTTTTCTGCATCTTGCGCCAAACGGAATAGATCGTCTTGATGCGGTAGGTGAAGGTATAATTCAGTCCAAGGTCATCGAGCAGGGATTTGACAGGGGCGGCAAAGGTGGTGAAGAGCAGTTTGTAGTTCTCTTCGGCCTCCTGCATGCGGGTCTTGAGCTGCTGGTATTCTTTCGGGTGGTTGTATTTCAGACCCAGGTCCTCGAGTTCCTTTTTGATGTTGTATAGACCAAGGCGATCGGCGATGGGGGCATAGAGCGACATCGTCTCGGTGGCGACTCGTTTCTGTTTTTCTTCTGAAAGAGCATCAAGGGTGCGCATGTTATGGAGACGGTCGGCTACCTTGACCAGGATGACACGCACATCGTCGGCGATGGTCAGAAGAAGGTTGCGGAAGTTTTCGGCCTGCATTTCGGAAGAGGTGATCGAAGACATGTTATCTTCGTCAGACTCTTCATTCAGGAAGCGGAAGTTCTTGCCGGAAATCTGGGTAAGACCGCGTACCAACGAGCCGATGTAAGGACCGAATTCCGTCTCGACCGCTTCAAAGGTGCTTCGTTGGCAATTGACCACATCGTGCAGCAATGCGGCAGAGATACTGGTGCTACCTAAGCCGATTTCGCGGGCCACAATTCGAGCCACAGCCAAAGGATGGCAGATATAGGGATCCCCATTGAGGCGCCGGTCACAGCCGTGTGCATTCTTTGCGAAGTCGAAAACCCTCTTCAGTAGTTCCGATTTATCGCCATTGCGTGTGTGCTTATAGTCTTCGAGCAGGCCCTCAAATTCCTTCTGAATCATCACTTCTTCTTCGGGTGTGATGGGCTTGGGCGCGGCCTGAGGCTCGTCTTCCTTCTTGGTCTTTTTTCTTGTGTTTATGATGTTCATGGTTACAGTAAGAAAGAGTCTTAATTAGGGTAAACGTAACTTTTGACCTGGGTGGATGCGGTCAGATTTTAACTTGTTCAGACTTCTCAATTTTGCTGTTGTCGTATGATGTTTTCGGGCAATTGAGCCCAACGATTCGCCTTTGCGCACGGTATAGATGCGACCACGGCTTGCCGAGGATCCACTCGACCCTTTGTTGCCCCCTTGCCGTACATATTCATTGTTACGGCCGCGTGTCGAGACTTCGGTGATTCGACCGTTGCGAGGCAGAAGGGTCTCGGCCTTATAGGAAAATATACTGTCCTGATGTTCAAGGAACCCTATTGCCTTGTTGGCGGGCAAAGTGATGCTGAAAGTTTTTTCGGAAGACCCTGGGACAATGTCGCGAATATATTGGGGGTTGAGGCTTTCGATTTCTTCAAGGGGAAGTCTTAGACAATGCGCGATCTGTTCGAAATGAACCATGCGATTCACCATGATGGTGTCACATTCAACAGGGATATCGGTCACCGAGCCGCAAAGTCCGTGTTCGCAATGATAGGTCATCACATAGGTGGCAGCGATGAAGAATGGGACGTAGGCGCGTGTCTCTTGCGGTAGATAGTTGTAGATTTCCCAGAAGGTACGATGCCCGCCCGACCGAGCGATAGCCTTGTCGATGTTGCCGGGTCCGCAGTTGTATGCGGCGATGGCAAGGTGCCAGTCGTCGAACTTGTTGTAGAGTTTTTTGAGGAAACGGCAGGCGGCTTCGGTCGATTTGTATAGGTCGTAGCGTTCGTCGATATAGCTGTTGACCTCCAACCCTTGCATGATACCGGTGGCAGGGATGAATTGCCACAGACCGGCTGCATGGGCAGGACTATACGCATTCTGACGCAATGCGGATTCGATACATGCCAAATATTTCAGCTCAGAGGGTAGTTCGTATTTTTGGAGCGCATTCTCGAAAATGGGGAAGTAGTAGTTGAAACCGACGCTTACCATTCGTTCGACAAGAGCCCGGCGGCGCATGAGATAAAACTCGATAGCCTTCTTGACGGGTTGGTTGAATGGCATCTCGATGATGGTAGGGAGCGCACGAAGACGCATGATGTAGATCGAATCCGGCACAGGTTCCGGTTCGAGAATTCTTACGCAGTTGGGGTCTATGTGGATGAACTGGCGTTCTGTCCAGCTATAATCAGATTCGTCATTCTCTTCGAGACTTTCGAGTATGTATAGCGAGGAATCATGGGCCTCCACCATGGCACGATAGGCGGCGGACTCCAGCTTTTCATCAACAGTCATCTCGTGTTCTTGCGCGAAAAGTGGAGCGCCTGCCAACAGGGGCAAGGCCAGAGTCAGAAAACGTAGTTTCTTCTTCATCTTCATCATTAGAAATCTATTTTGTAGCTCACGACCATGGCTGGATTGTTCATGGCGTCGAGTTCGGGTGAAACATCAAAGTGGTAAAGAGCCGCGTCAACGTATGCATCGACAATCGAAACAAGATATACGCCCAACATGCCTGCCACGCAGTAGTCACGCCAGTTGCGATAGGTGTTCCTCTTTCGCTGGAATGTCGTTTGCAGATAGGAATAGTGGTTCTTTGCATACTGTTTTTTGAGCTCTTCTGTCTTTCCTGGAAGGAACTGCAGGTAACTTGCATTCGCACTTCCATTCATCAGGTCGCGATAGGCATTCTGATAAGTCTTGTAGTAGCGTTGGTTCCAATTGTAACCATACACCAGACCCAGGAATCCGCCGTAGATGATTGGAAGTTTCCAGTATTTGCGGTTATAAATTTGTCCGCCACCCGGGAAGAGTACGGCCATCCATACGGCTTTCTGCGGACTCGGATTGAAACGCAGAAAGTAGGAATCGACATACTCGTATTCAGCCTGCTGGTCGAGCAACTCGCGTGCATATATGGCAGCTATCGAGTCCTCGCTGAAAGGCTGTAGGGTGTCGGCTTCGGCATACTGAGGCAGTGCATCGTCGAACGAGACACCTTCGAAGGAATCCACGAGCCCGTTGGTCTTGCTTGACCGTACGGAATCGGCTGCAATCTGGGCGTGCAGACTGCAAACCGACAGGACTCCGAAGAGGAGCAGCATCAGTATGTGATGTATATGATTCTTTGTGAGAATTGTCATTAATTGAGTTTGTCGAGCAGGGCGATGATGTTCCGCAGTTCTTCATCGTTCCTGAAGGGGATGGTAATCTTACCCTGTCCCTTTTCATTGCATGACATCCTGACCTTGGTACTGAACATTTCAGAGAGGTGCTGTGTCATCTGATAGAAGAGTTCTTCTGGCTCTTGCTTGCCACTGCCGGCCTTCTTGCCGCCTGACTGGCCTTCCGTACGGAAGTCGAAGATTCTTCCTTCTACAAAGTCGCGAACCAAACTTTCCACGCGGCGCACGGAAAGGTCCTGGGCAACAATCAGACGATAGAGCGCCACCTGTTGTTCTGCATCTTCAAGACTGAGCAGGGCACGCGCATGACCCATGGAGATGCGGCGGTCCTTTAGCGCCAGCTGAATCTCGGCGGGGAGTCGCAACAGACGCATGAAGTTGGCTACCGTAGCTCGGCTCTTGCCTACGTGCTGGGAGAGCTCCTCCTGCGTCAACTCGTTGCTGGTCATCAGCTGTTGATAGGCTAATGCCACTTCAATAGCGTTCAGGTCCTCGCGTTGAATGTTCTCGATGAGTGTCATCTCCATCACGGCATCGTCGCTGACCTTGCGGATATAGGCAGGGATGCTGAGAAGTCCTGCGCGCTTCGCTGCACGATAGCGACGTTCGCCAGCGATAATCAGATAGGTGCCATCTTCCTCTTGACGAAGGGTGATAGGCTGTATGATGCCGACGCTGCGGATTGAGTTAGCCAGTTCTTCGAGAGCTTGTTCGTCGAACTCGCGACGCGGTTGTGACGGGTTGGCGTGAATGAGTTCCAGATCGATTTCATTGATCGAAGAGGGGGCGTTCTGAGGAGCCAATGCGCCGCTGGTGTCATCCATCGGAATCAGCGCTCCAAGGCCGCGTCCCAAGCCAGTCTTGATAGGTTTCATGATGCAAAGATATGATAAAACGCGGAGATATCCAAATATCACCGCGTAATTTATTAATTTTTAATAGTGTCGTGGTGCTTTGCCAGCAATTCTCGGGCCAGAGACATGTAATTTTGCGATCCTTTTGAATCGGGAGAGTACAACAGTGCCGGCAGTCCGAAGCTCGGAGCTTCGCTCAATCGTATATTGCGCTGGATGACGGTGTCGAAGACCAGATTCTGGAAATGACGCTTGACTTCTTCGTAAATCTGATTGGCCAAACGCAGACGGGCATCGTACATAGTAAGCAGGAAACCCTCGATTTGCAGCTTCGGATTAAGCTTTGTCTTGATGATCTTGATGGTGTTGAGCAGTTTCGAGATTCCCTCAAGGGCAAAGTACTCCGCCTGGACGGGGATGATGACCGAATCGGCTGCGGTCAGGCAATTGACAGTAATCAATCCGAGAGAAGGGGAACAGTCGATAAGTATATAGTCGTAAAGGTTGCGGATTGAACGCAGTTGTTTGCGAAGCATCTGCTCGCGGTTCTCCAAGTTAAGAAGCTCCAATTCGGCTCCTACCAAATCTATGCGGCTCGAAATGACATCCAGACGATCGACGCACGTCGGAATGATGGCTTCGGTGGCCGACGCACTTCCGATAAGGCAGTCATAGACTGTCGTATCGACCTTGGTATGGTCTATGCCAAGGCCGCTGGTCGCGTTGGCCTGTGGGTCTGCATCAATGAGAAGCACTTTTTTGTCAAGTGTGGCCAGAGAGGCAGCCAGATTGATTGCAGTGGTGGTCTTGCCAACACCACCTTTTTGGTTGGCTATTGCAATTACTAATCCCATATAAATATTTATAGTTTCACGGTGCAAAGATGAGACTTTTTTTGCCAATTGCCAATTTATTTATTCAAATAATAAGAAAATTGTTGATAACTGCCCCATTTGTTGATAACTTTCGTGGCAAAATAGTGAAATTAGTACATTTTTTTTGGCCATATCATGAAAAAACAGTATCTTTGCCACCCGAATTATTGCGCGTAGCGCCCATTTGTCACCTTTTTGAATCGTGTAACGGCATATTTAGCATGGATAATATTCTCCAGTCAACCACTCGTCCTGAGGCATCTGGTTTCGGCCAGCTTCCTTTGGACCCCAACCGTCCGGCTATCCTTGTGACCAATGACGACGGTTATGAGGCCGGAGGCATCAAGGCGCTGGTGGAGTCGCTTCGCGGGGTGGGACGTATTATCGTATGTGCACCGGATTCTCCCCGTTCCGGCTTTTCCGCCAGTTTTACATGCTCTCGTCCCATCAATCTGATGCTGGTGAGCGACGATGGCGAAGTGGCGGTCTATTGCTGCAACGGTACGCCTGTCGATTGCGTGAAGATTGCTCTTCATCGTTTCTTTCACGAGCGCAAGCCCGACCTTATCCTTTCGGGCATCAATCATGGCGGCAACGATTCTGTAAGTGTGATGTACAGCGGGACGATGGGCGCTGTGCTCGAAGGGTGCGCGGCAGGCATTTCTTCTATCGGCTTCTCGCTTTTGAACCTGAGCCCGACAGCGGATTTCACCCATGTGATGCCCATCACTCGTAGTATTTCGCAACTGGTTTTGGCCAAGCCCATGCCACGCGGTGTGGTGCTCAATGTCAATATCCCTGATGTCGCCGAACCCAAGGGTATCCGTATCTGCCGTCAGGCCGATGGCTACTGGGAGAGCGAATACCACTATCTCCAGGGCGATGAAAAGACCGATATGTCGTGGTTCCAGGTAACGGGGACATACATCAACAATGAGCCGGATGCCACCGACACCGATCGATATTGGCTGGATCACGACTATGTGTCTGTGGTGCCTACGACAATCGATCAGACGGCCTATCGTCATTTAGAGTTGTTCGATTATCTTGCTAAATAATTTAGCTCTTACCAACATTCTTCAACCCCTTAGTCGCTGTGAAGTATTATCTGATTGTAGGCGAGGCAAGTGGTGACCTGCATGCTTCCCGTTTGATGGCTCAGCTGAAAGCGCGTGATTCGAAGGCGAAGTTCCGTTACTTCGGAGGTGATGCCATGCGTGCTGAGGGAGGAACGCTGGTCCACCATTACAAGGACCTTGCCTATATGGGATTCGTCCAGGTGTTAAAGCATTTGCCCGAAATCCTCAGGGGAAGAAAGGAATGCAAGCAGGATATTCGTAAGTTCGCCCCCGATGTGCTCATCCTAGTCGATTATCCGGGCTTCAACCTCAATATCGCCAAATGGGTAAAGAAGCAATTGCCTGAAGTGAAGGTGTGCTACTATATTTCGCCGAAGATCTGGGCATGGAAGGAGTATCGCATCAAGGCGATTCGCAAGTATGTGGATTGCATGCTGTCGATTCTTCCTTTTGAAACCGAATGGTATCGTCAGCGTGGTTATGAGGTGAATTATGTGGGTAATCCTACGGTCGATGAACTTGCTCCAATAGCAGCACAGCCCTTTGATCGCGATGCCTTTTGTGAGAAGCATCATATCAACAGGAATCAGAGCATCATTGCGCTCTTGCCGGGTAGTCGTGTGGCGGAAATTCACGACAATCTGCCCAAGATGTTACAGGCTGCTACAACCATTTCTTGTCATCAGATCATTATAGCGGGAGCTCCAAGCCTCGGCCCCGAGTTTTATGAGGAGATTATTCGTCGTCATAACATGGTGCCACCAGTCAAACTTATCTTTGGTGAAACCTACGACATCGTGCGTGCTGCCGAAGTGGCAGCGGTGACCAGTGGAACGGCTACGCTTGAGACGGCATATCTGCGTTGTCCCGAAGTCGTTTGCTACAGTTTCAAAGGTGGGCGTCTTGTTTATAACATCATGCAATACGTGCTTCGCAAAATCAAGTACGTCTCCCTGGTCAATCTCGTGCTCGATGGTTTTTCGAAGGAACATCCTTTGCAGGAACCTGTGGTGAAGGAGTTGCTGGGATATAAGGCGACTGTGGAAGCTATCCATCACGAACTTATCCAACTCTCGGGTGATAGTGCTGAACGTCGTCGGATGTTGAAGCAATACGACAAGATGATTAAGATTCTGGGTGAACCTGGAGCCCCAGTGCGTGCGGCAGAAATAATTATTGGCTTAATGCGTTGAAACGACATTATACATTTTAAATAATATTATATATGATTGATAAAGTTTTGTCTATTTCCGGCAAGCCCGGACTCTTCCGCTTGGTTAGCCGCGGTAAGAATATGCTTATTTGTGAATCTTTGATCGACGGTCATCGTTGTCCGGCATTGCAGCGCGACAAGGTTCTTTCGCTTGCCGACATCGCCATGTACACCGTTGACGGCGAGGTGCCCCTCAACACCGTATTCGGCAAGGCAAAGGAATTGACGGGCGGCAAGATTGCGCCTGTCTCCCCGAAGGATCCTGCCGACAAGCAGCGTGCTTGGTTCGCAGAGGTTATGCCTGAATACGACGCAGACCGTGTCCATGCAGGTGATATCCGTAAGTTTATCCAGTGGTATAATATTCTTATCGAGACCGGCAATGATGATTTTTCTGAGCCGGAGAAAACCGCCGAAGAAGAATAATCCAAACAGATGAGCGCAGATTATCGCATTTGTTAATCGATTTTCTGCGCTCTCCTTTTGTTCTCATTTTATGTTTGGGAAAGGGTCCAATGAAAGACGCGGATAGCAAAAAAGGGCGTTTTGAAGCTCGATTGGATTTTTTTTGCCTGAAATCGACCAAATAATTTGGAAAGTGGGGGAAAAGAAACTATCTTTGCACCCGCTAAACGAATAAAGAACACTCTTCTTCGCTTCGCAACTGCTTCAATAGCTCAGTTGGTTAGAGCACCTGACTGTTAATCAGGGGGTCGTTGGTTCAAGCCCATCTTGAAGCGCTAAAGGGCGTATTCCAGAGTGGCCAAATGGGGCAGACTGTAAATCTGCTGTCTTCGACTTCGGTGGTTCGAATCCATCTGCGCCCACAGCCACACAGCCAATACGCGAAAATAGCTCAGTTGGTAGAGCACGACCTTGCCAAGGTCGGGGTCGCGGGTTCGAGTCCCGTTTTTCGCTCAAGCGCTACCAGCGCGACGATCTTTGAAATATTGCACAGATACTTGATGATAT
>JAFZTS010000060.1 GCA_017618715.1 Bacteroidales bacterium | reverse complement strand
TTGGCAGCATACTCTGCAGCGTACTTGTCATTCTTGACAGTGATGAAACGGATCACGCGATCCTGACGACGGAAATAAGTCTCAAGCTTCTTAACGACGGCGCCTTCGCCGTCGAACTCCAACAGGAAGTAAAAGCCGGTAGATTTCTTCTCGATTGGATAAGCGAGCTTCTTCATACCCCAAGCCTCCTCGTTAATGATGGTAGCACCACGCTTTTCGAGTTCAGCCTTTACAGCTTCTACCGTTTCCTTTACCTGAGCATCAGATAAAACGGGAGTTAAAATGAAAACGGTTTCGTAATGATTCATTTGTTTTTGAACCTTTAAGTTGTAAATTTTGATGGTTATTTAATAATGTGTCCAGCCCTCCATCCGCAGATTTTGGCCGAAACGCGGGTGCAAAGATATATAATTTCATCCAAAGTCGGTTCCCTTACCCCCTACTTTTTACTCAAAACAGGTCGAATCACCTCAGTTTTAATCCTTTTTGGCAATTCGACTTGCTTATTTAATTGAGAAATAATAAAACGAGAAGCAGTACAGCCCCGAGAGCATAACTGCAAGCATTTGCAATCAGCGTGGCATTAAGGGTCTGCTTGAAGGAGTATTTCTTCTTGAGGATGGCATGGTTGATCAACAGTTCAATGAGAACGGAAAGAACCATAGCGACAATGTAATAAATGGCCAATCCCAGTAAGGCGCGCGATTTATGGACATTCACTTCGTGGCTCGTGACCCAGGGGAACCAGATGACAAGCCACCACCCACCGTTCAACGCCATGGAAATTATAATACCGACAACTCCACTGACAATATTTGATGCCACGGCCGAACAATAGATCCTCTTGTTGCTCTTTTTCCGAGTCAAATACAAGCTCATCAAAAAAGCCTCGCCTAAAATTACCAGTGCCATAAAAAGCTGGCCCGGTGGCAGAAAGGCAAAAATCCCAAACGAAACATCCAGAAGTGTCATAGCCAAATTTCAATAATAAAGTTAATAATCATTTCGGTGCAAAGATAGCGACATAATTCCTATTCTCCAAAAAGTTGATGAATATTTGCACAATATTTATAAATATTTTGGAGATGTTAAGAAAACTACTTATATTTGCAGCATCCATTTCGACAAATCGAAAACAAAAGCGGATAATGACATGAGTGGTCGTTTCACTCACTTATCTCAACGGACTATATGGACTAAAAGGAATGCCTGACGAGAAACAAGTCCAAAAAGTCCCTTGAGTCCGTAGATATTATGTTGGATTTTGAGCGTAGCGACCCAAAGGATTTTCTTCACGAAGTGCATTTTTCTGCTGCCATTGAGGCAGCTTATTTTCCGGCAGAAACAACCAGGCCATTGGGCCGAGGTCGTCTGCCATTTTCACAAGAATAATAAAGAAGCGTCCAAAAAACAAAAAAACCACATGAAACAAGCATTATTATTTCTATCATCCATCTTGCTCTTGACAGGATGTGTCAAAATCAAATACGAACAGTATCAAAATCAGAATCAAGAACAGAAACAGGACATGCCCATCACAGTTAACCTCAGATATACCGGCACCAACGGAAATGCCTGGAGATTCGCCGAAGACATGATGCTCAGCGGAACAGTAGATGCCATCCGGGCCGAAGAAGGTAATCTCAGGTACGAGTATTACCAGTCGCTAGACGACCCCGAGACCATCCTGCTCATCGATAGCTGGTCCAGTCAGGAAGCCATCGACGCACATCATGCCTCTCCCATGATGGAAGTCATTGCAAATCTTCGTGAAAAATACGACCTCCACATGACTGTGGAGCGTTACACGAGCGCCGAGACTCCCGAATCGGAGAATCAGTTCATCAGGAAATGATGGCCGATTCGGCGCAACGTTGGACTTGGCTTAATTAATAAAACACACTATTATGTTAGGAAACTTTTCGTACCACAATCCCACCAAGTTGTATTTTGGTGATGAGTCTTTGAACTACCTCAAGGACGAGTTGAAGAACTTTGGCCCCGTTGTACTGTTGAACTACGGCAGCGGCAGTGTAAAACGTAATGGCATTTACGATCAGGTCGTAGCCATCCTTCGCGAAGCTGGCCTGACCATCGTGGAGAATCCAGGTGTAATGAGCAATCCTACCCTGGAGAAACTACGCGAGGGCATCCAGATTGCCCGCGAGAACAAGGTCGATTGGATCCTCGCTCTGGGGGGTGGCAGCGTCTGCGACTATTCGAAGGCCGTGGCCGCTTCGGTGTTCTACGAAGGGGACTACTGGGACCAATTCTGGCTCAAGCAGCAGCAACCCGAAGCCGATCAGAAGCTCTTGCCCGTGGGCTGCATCCTCACAATGGCGGGCACAGGGTCGGAGATGAATGCCGGCACAGTGATTACCGACGCGGAGCACACTTTCAAGGTGGGCCACGTGTTCGACGACCGACTGATGCCGAAGTTCTCGATCCTCAATCCGAAGTTCACGATGACCGTGCCCGACAACCAGATGAAGGCAGGTATCTACGACATCATGAACCATATCATGGAGCAGTATTTCTCGGACTTCGACGACAATACCAGCGACTACCTCTCCGAGGGCTTGATGCGTAGCCTTATCGTTTCTTCGCGCATCGCTGTGAAGAATCCACAAGACTACGAGGCACGCTCGAACATCATGTGGACGGCGACATGGGCGCTCAACACGCTGATTGGTCTCGGCAAGCACGAGGACTGGATGGTGCACATGATTGGCCATAGTGTCGGAGCATGGACACACGCGCCTCATGGCTATTGCCTTGCTGCTGTCTCGATGGCTTACTATCGTCGTGCCATGAAGCCTGGCTTGGCCAAGTTTGTTCGTTTTGCCAAGAACGTTTGGGATGTTCGTGGCGAAGGCATGACCAATGAACAAATTGCCGAAGCAGGTCTCGAAGCCTTGAAGAACTGGATGCTTGAGATTGGTCTGCCGTTGACCATCAGCGAGCTTGGAGCCACTCCAGAAATGATTCCCGGCATCACCAGGGGCACCATCTGCTACCCTGCCGGCTATCTCGACCTGAAACCGAAGGACATCGCGGAGATACTGCAAGAGAGCATATAAATGAGCAGGATTGAAATTCTATAATTCTCAAATTCGTGAAAAAAATCAAAGCCCCACATGAAACGAGCATTATTGTTCCTTTCCGTCATCCTGCTATTATCAGCAAGTTGTAAAGAGCAACCGAAGACATCGGAGCGATTCCGCATCTTGGTGAGCTCCGACATAGGCGGTACCGACCCCGATGACAACCAGTCGATGGCCCACCTGCTGATGTACTCCAACGAATTTGACCTCGAAGGACTTGTCTCCTCGCCATCATTCGGTAGCGGAAGCACAAGCGAGATCTTTCGCATGATAGATGTCTATGAGCAGGACCTTCCCAAACTGAAACTCCACAAACCGGGACTGATGGAGCCCGATGCTTTGCGTCAGTTGGTGAAGCAGGGACGTACCGAAGAGCTGCCCCCTTGTGGCTATGGTGAGCCGACAGAAGGTTCGGAATGGATTGTAAAGCAAGCACGCAAGGATGACCCACGTCCGCTCTATGTGCTGGTGTGGGGCTGTTTGGAAGATGTGGCACAAGCGCTGCATGATGCACCCGACATCGCCCCCAAGATGCGTGTCTATTGGATTGGCGGTCCGAACAAGAAATGGGGCGTCAATGGCTATTGCTACATCATCGAGAACTTTCCCGACCTGTGGATGATCGAGAACAATACCACTTATCGCGCCTTCATCTACGACTCGAAGAACATGGACCAATGGAACATGGGGTACTTCGACACTTTCATCAAGGATGTCGGTAACCTGGGTCGCGACTTTGCCGCCTACTACAAAGGCAATCCCAAGCTGGGCGACACTCCCTCCTTATTGTATATGATGAAAGGTGATCCCACGAATCCCGAACAGCAGTCGTGGGGAGGTCGCTTCATTCGTTGCAGTCGTACCCCACGCACCGTATTCCATGGAGCCACTACGGCCGAAGATACCGCCCAAGTTTGCGGCATCATCGAATGGCAGTTGCAAGGACCAGTTCGCAACGACATTGCCATCGATTCGGCTTGTGTCACCCTCGATATTCGCAACCAGCAATGGCGTGGTTACTACAAAGGCGATGGCCTCTATGTCCTGCGTCATTCCACTTATTACACGGGCACACTTTCCTACACCATCACCTCGACCATCGAAGGTTTCGCTCCCATCTCAGGCGAAATCACCATCGAAAACACCTGGGACGCTGCCCTCGGAGGCACCGCTAAAACCCACGACACCGACTATCAAGTAGGTTCTCAGTGGTGGACCGATAGCTATTTACCCGACGACTATTGGAACAATCATGCCGGAGCCCGCAACCAGCTCGTTGTCCGCGAAGAAATCATGGCCGACTGGGCCCAACGTTGGGCATGGCTGAAAGAATAATCTTATCACTTTTCCGAAATCTCGTCCATGATCTTCTCGATTATCTTTATCGCCCGATGGGCAGACTTGTGGATGACCTTAACATCATATCCGCTGACATCATCGGGCCAATAAGAGTTGTAGATGACGGACTTCTTTGTGAGGAATTCGCACCAGGTGCAGGCTGTCGCAAAGCGTCCCAATGACTGCGACAGGTGGATGTCGTCGCGATTCATGCAGTCGCCCAGATCCTCGCGTGCCAGTTGGATGGCGATTCCCGAGGGGATGCAGCGCGTGATGCCCACCGTGGGAAGTACCTCCTTCGCCGTGTTCACGATGGCATCGAACATCACTTCCTGACTGCCTTCGTAGTTCTTGAAGGCTCCGCTGCGCGACTTTTGGGGATAAGCCCAGGTCAGGTGCCAAACGATTTCGACATTCGGATTGGTGGCCAGCTTCAAAACCATCTGCTTCAATTCGCCCAGGTTCTTGCACGAAGCGGGTTGACCCGACAACGGGCTTGCCTGCTGTAGGGTGATGATGTCCCAGGGCTCGTTGACGATAATCGAATCGAGGCGGGATTTCTTCTGGTCAGTCTTCTTGCCTCCCACGATCTTTCGGAAGGCATAGTCTGTATTGCCCGTCTTGAGGTTGTCGAGATGTCGGTCGATGCTGCAACCGCCGATGTAGGCATTGCCGATGACGAGCGAGTCGCCCTGGGCTGCTGCCAGTTCGTAAAGATAGTTCTCCACAGCATCCTCCGAGAAGCTGTTGCCGATGGCCAGCACCTTGATGGTCTTGGCTTGTGCGCTCGTACCGATCATCAGCATCAGCGCAATCATAAGTTTCTTGATAAACATAATGTACGTTGGTGTATTTTTATGGGTCGCTACGCTCAAAATCCAACAAAATCATAATCAAAATCCTTCAATGGCTTCAACAATGTACTCTTCATAATTGATGATGGATTTTCGATAAGATTTTGAGAGATTTTAAGTGAAGCGACCATTCATGTTATTATCCGCTGTCTATATGATACGCCCCTATTCAAAAAGTTTAAAAGAGCTTCAAGATCACGAAACCAAGTCATCACGGTGAAGAATCGACGATGTTTGATGTAAATATTGGAGAAATTGATAGTTATAGATTGCTTTTCCGTATCGAAACATAAATATTTAATGGATGGGGTTTCGAATGTTTTCATTCTCTTGACAATGTAAAAAGATGTTCGTAACTTTGTGGCCGAATAATTTCAGATTGTTTATTTGTAGGTATTGTTTTTAATTTATAGTTTTATGGAGAAAACTTTATTTTTGTCAGTTGCCATTTTAGGACTCCTTACCTTTGGCTGTCTCTCCTCTTGCCAGGAAGTGGAGTTCGATGTAAGCCCCGCAGTGCTCCAAGAGCATGTCTTCGAACAATCTTTCATCAAGGAATTCGGTAAACCATCACCTGACCAGACGTGGGATTTCTATTCGCTTCAGATGAATGCCATTCGATCGAAGGCAGGCGCGACGCGTGCTACGCAAGATATCACAGTAACCGCTGAAGACATCGATCAACCCCAAACTGATGATTTTAAAAGTCTCGTCGACTCGTGGTGGGATTCCCTGGAGGAAGGTAACAATAATGCTCATGTCGGACAAAACCATTATACCCTTACCTCTACAGGCAACTTTAATATTTACGCTGTGAACTACGGAGGCGGTATAGAGACGGAAGAGCCACGCAACTTGGATTTCGGCTTGGTATATATCGATCCTGAAGATAATACCCATCATGAGGTGCCTCTTTTCAGCACGGGGTTCAAAGATGGATTCGAACCTACTTATAAGAGTTGGGATGGTGCAGCAGTAAATGACTGCGGCAATCCCGGCTGGGGAAAGCAGGTCACTATACCTGAGGGCGTGCGGTTTTATTTCTACTTGAGGCACACTTGTTTATTTGGTACTGGTTGGAATGCTGATGGTAGTTGGAATACTACAGATACACGAGAACAGGTATTCTACTCGAATCAAGCGCCTGTGTTCATCGATCATGATGGAAACCCAATGGACTATTCATTATATGATGGCAGGTCCTATGAGGGCAACTCAACTTTGCTTTTTACTACCGAGCGAATTGATGAGAGTACGGGCAAGGATGAACAAATCATGATGATTGGCTTTGAAGACGCTTGGGGCCTTAATGGATCTAATTATACACCTGATTATTTAGACTTGGACTTCAACGATGTCGTCCTGATCATTGACGGTGAGCTTCCTGTTTCTGATACGAAGCGCTTCTTTATCGAAGACAAATCTGCTTTCGACTGGGACTACAACGACGTTGTGTTCGACGTATCGAACACAGGCATCGTGCTTCGTGCAGTGGGTGGTACGCTTCCCGTATGGCTAGGGATTACGGATAAGACAGGAGTAACGACATGGACCGATGAACTTCATCAACTGTTGGCAAGCAAACAGCATCAGGAGATACATCAAAACCATAAGCTGTACTACGAGCGTGAAGTGATGGAGAATGGTACCCTAGTAACGAAAAAGTTTTACAAACCCATCGACGTAGCTGCCAACCCGGGTCTATGGCTCGATGCGGAACCGATCGTTCGATGGACCAACAGCGAAGGCACGCGACTGGGCATAAACGCGAATGGAGAAGACGAGGTGTCACTTTTTGCCAACCCCTTCGTGAGCAATCCGATAGGCGACATTCAATTGCTCGTCGGCAGCTACTATGATCAGCCTTTCTCAGAAGCGCAGGAGCGTTATGCCTTGAGCAATGAATCTACAATCCAGAAACTGGACTTTGACGACTACCAAGATCGTCCTCGTCTCGTGAAGCTGGCAAATGCGGGAGGTATCCCTGCCATCTGGACGGCCAATACAAACGTCCGCTGGATGCAGGAGTTTAAGAAGATCACCTTGGGCTATAAGAATTTCTATGGAAAAGGTGAGATAGTCAATGGTTTCCCACAGTGGTGGAGAACCGATGTGGATGACACCTACTGGTATCAATTCTATGGAGATACCGATCCGGATGCTCCTTAGTCGAATAATATTTCAAAAACTCCCATTAGATTATATCAATCAGGCATGGCTTCGGTCATGCCTGTTTTTTCCCCCTTCGAAACATGACCGGTTCAAATGGTCAAATATCATGCAGGAAATGATAGATTTGGATAACATTCTTATGGAGTAATAACAAAAAATGATGATTGGGTTGTCAAATGTTTCCATTCTTTTGACAATCTCGGAAGATATTCGTATCTTTGCGACCCCAAAAAATTGCTTTGTTGTATATTCACGGGATTATATTTGTTGCATATTCACTTATTATTATTTAAGGTATTATTAAAATGTTCACTTATTTGAAAAAACCAATATCATTGGCAGTAGTCACTTTAGGGCTCTTTGCCATTGGCTGTCTCTCCTCCTGCCAGGAAGTGGAGTTTGATGTGAACCCGGCAGTGCTCCAGGAGCATGTCTTCGAACAATCTTTCATCAAGGAATTCGGTAAACCCTCACCTGACCAGACGTGGGACTTCTATGCCCGGAAGATGGCGTCACTTCAAGAAGGTGCGGTCTCAACTCGTGCAACTGCGGCAACAACTGTAAAAGTTGAAAACGCCACTCAGCCAATAGGTCAAGCATATTTTGATTCTATTGTTTCTCAGGTTAAGCTCGTCCTGGAGGACGAGATTGACAATTCTCATGTCGGACAGAACCATTACTCGCTTACTTCTACGGGTACATTCAATATTTATGCGATACTTTATGCAGGCGATTATCAGAAGCAATCAAAATACGGAATGGATTTTGGCATCGCTTATAAGAATGAGTATGGTAGAATACAAACGAAGAACCTTTTTGGATATAAAAACGGTAATGGTGAATTCAACCCTGGGTATGCTAAAAAGGTGACCATTACCGAGGGAGATCCATTCTTTTTTTATTTGAAGCTTAGACCTGGTGGAAAAACCAATTCACCTACCTATACTTATTATTCGAATTCAACAACTTTTACTCGTAGTGATAACACCAGTAGTTTTAACTTAAAGGATAAATACGGCATAGTTCATGACGGCCCTTCAACATTGGCTTATTCAATGGAGGTTAATACCGCCGCACAAGGTGATAAGCAAATCATGATTCTCGGCTTTGAAGATGGATGGTCTGGTGATGCTGACGTTGACTATAATGACATTGTCATAGTCCTTGAAGGCAATCTCCCCGTTATTACCTCAAAGCGTTTCTTTGCAGAAGACAAGGAGTCGCTCGATTGGGACTATAACGATGTGGTATTCGATGTGTCGAACACAGGCATCGTACTTCGTGCCGTTGGTGGTACACTGCCCGTATGGTTACGTGTAAAGAATAGATTGCCTAACAGCACTGCACAAATTGTAAGTGTTGATGGTATTAGTGAGCTTCATGAACTGATGAGGTACTTACAGCATCAAACAAGTCATCAACAAGAAGTGTTGACCTATGAACGTGATGTTATAGAGAATGGTGAAAGAAAGAGGAAGACTTTCTACAAGCCCATCGACGTAGGAGCCAATCCGGGTCTCTGGTTGGATCCTGTGCAGATTCTAAAATGGACGTGGAGTGCTGATGCTAATAAAAGCACTCGACTTGAAGAAGGCGAGGTGGAACGCTTTGCCAACCCCTTCGTGGAAAATCCATTAGGCGATATTCAATTACTCGTTGGCAGCGAGTATGGTCAGTCTTATGAGGATGCAGTGGAACGTCTTCCGTTGGACAATGATCCTTCAATCGAGAAGTTGGATTTAGAAAACTACCAAAATCGTCCTCGCCTCGTGGAATTGTCAGAGAAAGGAGGTATTCCTGCCATCTGGTCTGCTCCGGTATCAGTTCACTGGATGGCGGAGCTGAAGAAGATTACCCGCGCCTATCCTGGCTTCTATGGAGATGGCACTATTGATAGTCAATCCAATATGCCGATGTGGTGGGAAGTTGACCCAATAAATAGAGATTACTTATATGAATTCGGTTCTGATGTCGATCCGGATGCTCATTAGTTGAAAAATAATTCATAAACACCCATAAGAACGAAACAATCAGGCATGACCGAAACCATGCCTGATTGTTTTTTATTCACGAATTTGCGAATTCAAGGATTATCTGCGATGGCTGCCGCCACCGTGTGAGCCACCACCGTGCGAGCCGCCATGTGAGCTGCCGCCGCTGTGGTGTGAGCTGCCTCCACCATGCGAACCTCCTCCGTGCGAACCTCCGCCGCTACGGGAGTGAGAGCCGCTGCTTGAACGGGGAGCGCTGGCTGCACGAGTGGGGCTGCTTGCAGCACGCTGAGCAGTGCCCTGCATGCGCTCCGACCTGCCGCTCGACTGCTGGCGCATCTGACGACCATTGTCCTGTGGACGGGCGTGAGAGGCACGGTTGTTGCTGCCACCACGGTTCATGTCGCCGTTGGGACGGCCGTTGCCGCTGCCGCCACCGGGGTTCATGCCGCTGCCGTGGCTATAGCCGCCGCCACCGTGGCTGTCACCGCCGCGATGGTTGATGCCATCGTTCGGGTGACCGTTGCCGCTGCCATTGGGACGACCTGCACCGCCGCCATTGGGGCGACCTGCTCCACCACCGTTGGGACGGTTGCCGCCATCACGATAGTGACGATTGCTGCCGCCACCAGGCATGGCGTGGCTGTTGTGCGGACGGGTTGCATGATGGTGTCTCGGACGGTAAGCATGAGGGCCGAAGTCGTGACGACCGCCACCGCGATGGATCGGACGGTAATGGGCATAGATGTGGTGGTGATAACGACCGCCTCCGTAGTACCCATGGGGGAAGTAGTGGCGTCCGTGGCCTCCGAAGTAGGTGTGGTAGATGAGCGGAGGATCGTAGTAGAAGAACCTCGTGTTCGTGTAGTACTGGAACACACGGAACAGCCAGTTGCCTGCATAGGTATAGACAGGACGGAAGAAGTAGTCGAGAGCCGAGAAGGCCAGGTACTGGGCCTCGGTCATGATGTAGCGCAAGTCATCGTTGCGGTAATCCAGATAGTTGTAGTACCGATCGATATACTCGGGCCTTCCATAGACCACTTCGTCCATGATGGGGTTGATCGAACAGATGAAATCGTAGTTGATCTCGTAGCAGTCCTCAATCTGCTGTGGAGTCAAGTTAAGCTCGTATGCCATTCTATCGGTCAAGAAACGTGCATTCTCGCGGATTTCGAGCGGGGTCAGGGCGAAGGCCTGAACCACGCCGGTGATGGCTACTGCCATGGTAACAAGTAACTTCTTCATAGCTTCTGACGTTGTTATAGGGTTTATACTAATTTTCTATCTTTTGCCTATATGACCTGCGGCTTTCCGAAAAGTTTAAACGGCCCAATGAACAGAAAAAAAACAAGCCCGCCCCCAAGGGCAGGCTTGCCGTCCCCTCATGTGAGAGGGGTGTTTGTCAAGGTAGGTTATCATTTGCTCTTTCTCTTCATTTTCGCTTTTTTTTCCGGAGCAATGTTTCCGGCACTAAGTTTTTCCACGATCCTTATTCCGAAGATCAAAGCGATGGCGAAGAGGATTTCGGTAATGAAGAATGCGATAGCTAACATAAGAGTTATTTAAAATATGTATTATGAAAAGCGTTACTTTCAAATTTCGTGCTGCAAAGGTAAAGGTTTTTCAGCGGGCATACAATTATTCTTCCCATTTTTTGAATGGGTAGTAGCGACAGGAGGTCGAAAAGGCGACATAGTAGGGGCAGGGCGTTCAAAACTGTCGCCCGATGAACATCGTTCTCAACAGATTTTTCGGTTATTTGTGGGCATTTGCATACTCACTGGGAAGGACGCCGAACTGGTTCTTGAAGCTTGAAGCGAAGTGAGAGGGACCGCAGAAGCCGGTGAGTTCGGCGATGTAGGTCAGTTTTTCGTCGCCGTTGCGAATCATCTCGGCGGCACGGTTGAGTTTGAATATCTTGAAAAACGCATTGGGGCTCTCGCCAGTCAGTCCCTTGATCTTGTAGAAGAACTTCGACCGGCTCATCATTACGATGCCCACCAGCTCGTCGATGTCGAGTTTGGCGTCGGAGAGATGCTTCTCCATATATTCGTAGATTGTGTCCATGAACTTGGTGTCCTGTGCCGACAACTTGGCTGCGGGCATTGCCTCGTCGGGCGACAGTTCGTCGTCGGGAATGGCCAATGACAGGTCCGAAGGTTCGTCCGTCGCATCGACGGGTAGCGATTTCTTCAGCGACGAAGCAGTAGTATTGGTGAGGAGCAGATGCTGCACACGTCGGCGGTTGTCGATCATGCTGCGTATGAGGGCCAGCAGGTAGGCAGGTTCGAAGGGCTTGGTCACATAGGCATCGGCACCGACGTTGAGGCCCTCGATGCGTTCCTCGAGCGAAACCTTGGCGGTAAGCAGGATCACGGGGATATGGCAGTAGGCAACATCTTCCTTGATCAGCTGGCAGAACTTGAAGCCGTCCATGCCCAGCATCATCACGTCACTGACGATGATGTCTGGCTTGATTTCAGTGAGCGAAGCGATGGCATCGGTGGCATTGCTTTCGGCGACGACGCGGTAGGTGCCGCGCAGTATCAAGCGCATGAAGTTGATGACCTCGGGCTCGTCATCGACTACAAGCACCACGGGAGCGCTGTCCGAAAGATCGTCGTTGCCGGTTATGGCGATGTTGCTCTCGATGCTATCTTCCTCTGTCTCGGACGCTGAGGCAGAGGCTTCGGCCATGTGGGTGTTGATTTCGCTTTCCTGGTAAGCCTCACGCACCACGGGCAAAGTCAGGACGAAGGTGGAGCCCTGTTCTGCGTTGGTATTGTGTCGTGCCACAATCGAACCCCGATGCAGACGAGCCAGGCCTCGGCAATAGCACAGGCCGATGCCGGTGGCGTTCTGTTTCATGGCCCCCGCCGTGGTCTGGTAGTATCGGTCGAAGATGCTTTCGAGCATATTGTCGGGGATGCCGATGCCCGTGTCGCTCACTTCGGTAGTCATGGTGTCGCCCTCGCCCTTCACGCTGATGGTGACGCTGCCGCCCTTGGGTGTGAACTTCAGGGCGTTCGAAAGGAGGTTGGTCAGGATGTTGTCGTACTTCTCGGGGTCGATCCAGACGGCATCGTCGAGGTTCTCGTAGTTCACGGTCAGCTGTATGCCATGCTCCTGATAGCCGATCTGGAAGTTCTGTACCACCTGTCCGACAATCTCCTGCACATGGACGGGCTGTACGCACAGGCGCACCATGTCGCGTTCGAGCTTGTTGAAGTCGAGCAGCTGGTTGACGAGCTTGAGCAGTCGGGTGGTGTTGCTCGAAATGATCTGCAGGGCATGGCGCTCGTCGTCGGTGTGTCCGCTCTTCTCGATCAGGCTGTTGGCGCCTGAGATGAGGGTGAGTGGGGTGCGGAACTCATGCGCCATGTTGGTGAAGAAGCGCATGTTCATGTCGCTGGCATAACGGATGGCCACCTTTTCGCGCAGCGAATCGCGGATGCGGTGTCGTCGTTGGATGGCATTGTTGATGATCAGGTAGGCCAACGTGAGAACCAGCAGCGCCAGGAGCGGATAGAGTATCCAGGTGAACCACCACGATTGCCACCAGTCGGGCGACACGGTGATGGGCAGCGCTATGCCGGCCACGATGTTGCCGTTCTGGTCGAGCGAACGGGCCTCGAAGGTGTAGTCACCGGGTTGGAGATGCTTGTAGATGATGTTGGGTGTCAAAGCCCATTGCCAGCTTTCGTCGTAGCCTTCGAGCCTGTACATGATGGGCGACTGCGAGAAATCGCCGAAATTCAAGGTCGAAAGGCACAGCTTCAGGTCCTGCATGTCGTGGGGCACGGTGAGCTCCCGGGCCATGCCTTGTGCATCGGTCCGATAGGTGTAGCCATGTGTCTGGGTGCCAGGGCTGAGGATGTTCGAACCCACCATGATGGTCGAAAGGAGCAGAGTATGGCTCATCTGCGGGGTGACCTGCGAAGGCACGAAGATGGTGAGACCCTGCTTGCCGCCGAAGTAGAAGGTCCCCTGCTTGTCGCTGATGGCACAACGCTCGAAGAACTCGTTGCCCTGCACGCCGTCGGCCTCGTGGAAGGTAAGGAACTGGCAGCTCACCGGGTCGAAACGCGACAGGCCGTCGAGCGTTCCAAGCCAGATGTTGCCCGACTGCGGGTCGGACAGTATGCAGCTCACGTCGGTACACATGTTCGGGGCGCGGAAGTTCTCGACCAGCCCCGTGGTGAGGTCCAGTCGGAAGATGCCCATGCCGATGGTGGCAATCCAAAGGTTGCCCTGCTGGTCCTGTGTCATGTCGCGGCAGCTGAAGAGGCTGGGCTTGTCGAGGGGCAGCTCGTAGTGTCGTTCCTGCATGGTCTGCGGGTCGATCACCGAGATGCCGTCGGTCAACGAACCGAAGGCGATGCGATGGTCGGCCAGCTCCTTCACCACGTTCGAACTGTTGAGGATGATGTTGAGTTTGCGCATGCTGCCATCGTTCGGATTGATCAGATAGCAGCCGTCCGAACATGCTGCCCACAGCATGCCGTTGTCGCCCTCGATGATCGAGTGGATGTTCGAAGGCAGGGCGATACGACGGATGACGCGCAACTGGCCCTTGTCGTTGATGTCGCACTCGATGGCGTTCTGGTACGAAATGAAGAGCGTGTGCCCGTTGTGCAGGCCTGTGAGGTGCGTCATAAGGAGAACGCCCAGGGGCGAAGTGTCGATTTCACGGATGTCGCTGCCGTCGGGTGGGCAGATATAGACCTTCGAACGGTGCACCAGGGCATAGAGAGCCGTCGTCGTGCAGCAGGATGCAGGTGATGCCACGGTTGCTGAAGAACTGGCTCAGTTCGTTGTTCTTCGAAAAGGTCGAACGGCGGGCAAAGTGGACATCGACACCCAAGCTGCGCGATCCGCACCACAGGTTCCCCTTCGAGTCGATGATGGCATGGTCGATATGGTTATCCTTCAGCCGGTCGAACGTCTCTTCCCTTTCGGTGAAGGTGTTGAGGTTGAAAAGCTTCAGTTCCGGGTGGTTCTTGTCCTTCAGGATCACGATGGAGTCCTGGATCGAGACCAGTTCGATGTTGGCCACGGCGACGTTGTTCGAAATGTATTCGGTCTCCCGTGTTTTTTCGATCTGTCCCGTCTCGAGGTTTACTGCAACGAATCCCGAAGGGGTGATGAGCCACAACTCCTTCTCGCTGCGGGGATAGCAGGATAAGCCGAAATTGTCGATTTCGGTCTGTGACAGGAGGTTCAGCTGGATGTCGAATTTTTCGACCAGTTTCTGACTGAAGACCCAGATGGCCGAGTTGGGGAGCACATGGAAGTTCGAGGTGCGGCTCGTCATCTTGCGTTCGCGTACGATGTTTTTCGTGCGATGTTCCCAATCGACGTCTATCACGCTGATCTTGTCTTCGCAAATCGACACGAAGGTCGTGTCGTCGTATTGGTCCACACGGCCCTGGTCGGTGATGAGGGTGAGGGAGGTGTTGTCGGGGAAGAGCAGGCTTGAGCCTTTGTAGGTGTTGACAATCTTCACGGCAGGATTGTTCATCACCTCCTCCATGCTCATCACCAGGCTGATGGGCAGGCTGGTGGTGTCGGCAGTGGCATAATACTGCTGGTAGTGCTGGCCGTCGAAACGGTTCAGGCCGCGTTCGGTACAGATCCAGAGATAGCCGTCGTTGTCCTCATGGATGTAGTGTATCTGTCGGCTCGACAGGTCGGTGTCGAGGCGCAGATAGTCGTTGGACGGCAATCGGTGGTCGGATGCCGGCGAGGTGTAGTAGATGATGGCTTGCAGGGCTATCAGTCCCAATATCGCCAGGATGCCATACGTGATATAGCGGGGTGTGAACCATCGGTCAAAGCGGGCAATGGTTGACAACATTTTCTTCTTCTTGTGTGCAGTCATGGGCAATCGGTCATTTGTTGGCGCAAAGATAAGGAATATTATTGATTCACCCAAATCTTCGGGCCGAAAAATGAATATCCGCCTGCCGATTCGCATCGACAGACGGACAAATACACGTAAAAATGATCTAATTGCACACACACATAATATGCTATACTAAATGAACTTATTCAACGTACCATGTGGCGCTGTCGTTACCGTGAGGTGTGCGAACCTCCACGCGGTTCTCACCCTTCTGCAGCTTGACGTTCTTCCACTCGATGGTGGCGTAGGCGTCGGTCTTTGCGGTGCCTACCTGCTTGCCGTTTACGAAGAGCTTGGCTGTCGGAGCCGTGGTAAAGACGATGACATCGGTCACATCCTCCTTGCGCTGGGTGAAGTCCTTCGAGCAGAGATGCACGGTCTTGTCCGTCTTGTTCCAGTTGGCCTTGTAGCAGTAGAACGCATCTTTGCGGCGGCTACGGTCGTGGCTCACCAGTCCCTTGTCGTTCAGGTTGTTGGTGTCGCCCTCACGACGCATGGCCGATCCGAAGTCGAACATGTTCCAGACGTACGAGCCCCAGATGTAGTCGCGCTCGGTGATCATCTGCAGGTGCTGGCGATGGCTGGCGGTCTGCTTCTCCATGGGGTGCCAACGTCCGCGTGACGATGGACGCACATCCTCCTCCTCGACAAACTGGCTCACATGCTGGCTGAAGGCAGCGCCTGCGCCATATTCGCTGATGCAGAGCTTCACGTCGGGATATTTGGCATGCCAATCGTCGAAGAAGGTGCCGAAGTCGGCAATGTGTCCCTCGTACCAGCCGAAGTACTTGTTCCAGCCCATCAGGTCGGTGATGAAGTTGAACGAGCCTTCGAAGCAGGTGGCAGCCGTGGTGAGGCGCATGGGGTCGAGCTCATGGGCGATGTCGTTGAGTTCTGAAGTCATGGGGTCATGATAGCCCGGCACCTCGTTGAAGAGTCCCCAGCAGAAGATCGAGGGGTGATTGTAGTTCTGGATGATCATCTCACGCAGCTGGAAGCGCAGGTTCTCGTCCATCTGTCCCTTCACGTAGGTGTTCACGAAAGGAATCTCCTCCCAGACGAGCATGCC
>JAFZTS010000006.1 GCA_017618715.1 Bacteroidales bacterium | reverse complement strand
TATCCACGCATTCGTGAGTACATGGATGAGAGTATCCGCGTAGCTCGTGAGAAAGGATATGTGGAGACTTTGTTCGGCCGTCGTCGTATGCTCAAGGACATTCATTCCGCCAATGCCACCGTGCGTGGCTATGCCGAGCGAAATGCCATCAATGCACCCATCCAGGGAACGGCTGCCGATATCATCAAGATTGCCATGGTACGTATCTGGGAGCGTATTCGTCGCGAGAAGCTTCATGCAAAATTGTTGATACAGGTACACGATGAATTGAATTTCACCGTGCCTCCACAGGAACTTGAACGACTCAAGACAGTGGTGCTCGAAGAGATGTCGGGTGTCGTCAAACTCTCCGTGCCTCTCATCGCTGATTGTGGAAGCGGTCCCAATTGGTTAGCAGCACACTAAAGTATGCTTTGCGACAAGATTTTGGAAGACCGCGATTTCGGTCATCTGTATATTATAGTCAATCGTCGTGCGGTTCGTTACACGTTCCGTCCCGCCAATGATGGCACGCCAAAAGTTGGCATCCGTGTAACCGTCCCACCTCGTTATGACGTGAAGGATGTAGTGCGTGCGGTTGAGCAGAACCGCACGCAATTGCTTTCGATGCTGCAAGTTGACCAGACTGCCAAAGATAAGAAAACGGAAACAGTGCGTATCGACTGGGATTTTCGCATCGAAACCGATTGTTTGTATATTTCGTTGGTCAAAGGCGTAGGTCCTCGGTATATGCTGCATAGGCTGCCGGCACAGATTGACAAGGATGAACAGGGCGAGGACATTATCGTGAAGCCTGCCGTTTTGGAGATACATTGTCCACCCGATTGCGACTTTGATAAGACAAACATACAGGCGTTTCTCGAACGTGCTATAGTCGAAGGCATCCGCAATTATGCCAAGGCGCAGTTACTTCCGCGTCTGCTTGGGTATGCCGCGCGTTATGGCATTCAGTTGAATGAGGTCAAGATCAATAGCAGCAAGGGAAGATGGGGGAGTTGCTCACAACACAAGCAAAGATCCCTTCTCAATAGCAAAAAGAGTTACAACATCAATCTTTCGCTCTTCACGTTGCTCTTGCCTATGCATCTCCAGAAGCTGATACTTCTTCATGAACTCACCCACACGCTCTATATGGATCATAGCCCAGCTTTTCATACGCAACTTGATGCATGGCTCGGAGGAAAAGAGGCTGCGCTCGAAAAGGAGTTGAAGAAATACACTACTTCGATATTCTCGTTCGTCAAAAAGGAATAAAGAGCATAAAAGAATACACCCAGATACAGGATGTATTCTTTTTTTATTTCTGCGGTCCAATTCTGAATCGTAAATTGGACGCTTCCAATCGCGTCGGTCCAATTCTGAATCGTAAATTGGACGTTTCCAATCGTGTCGGTCCAATTCTGAATCGTAAATTGGACCCATTCAAACGAAGCATGACCAATCCTGGCTGAGATTGGTCATGCTGCTATTTAGGTTTTTGCTTCCGCTGATGCGAAAGTTGTCGACTTATCGGATGATGATCTTCTTGCCGTTCACGATGTTGATGCCCTTCTGGAAGCCGTTGAGGCGACGGCCATCAGGAGCAAAGATAAGGTTCGAATGGTTCGGGTGGTTCGAAGAGTCAACTTGTACTTCCTCGATGCCGAGGCTCTCGCCATTGGGACCATCGGGTCCGATATAAGCGGCTTCGGTGACGAAGAAGAGTACGATTTGTGCGGGACGAGTGCTGATGGTCTTCTTGTAGGTATAGGTATAAACGGTGCCGGTCTTGGTAGTAATGGTCGCTTTCATTTCGAATACGCCATTGGTTCCGAGGCTGCACGTCATATCGACAAGCGAACCATCCATATCACTCTTGAAGGTGTCCCAATTGTAGTTGCTCGAACAGCCGGTGTTCGATCCGGTGGTATTGTCCCAGTTGTCGCAACGTACGCCGAAGTATTCGGTGGTGATGTTGCCATTGCTGAATGCCTTGCAGCCGTAGAGCGCCCAGTTCTGCCAGTTCTCTGCACCCTTGGTGTAGTTGTAGAACTTGAAGTTGCACTGTGAGCCAGCTTTAAGCGTGTAGGTAGCGGAGAAGGTCTGCCACCAGCCATTGCTGAAGTCCTTGGCACCACACTCGGGGAAGTAGGTCGGGGTGGCTTCACCATCGACGGTGACAGCGAAGTCCTTGGTATAGACATAGCCGTCCTTGCGGATAGTGGCTGTCAAAGTGGTCTGGCCATTGCTGACAATCTTGCCTTCGTTGGTGAGGACGTTGGGATTGCTCGATGTCCATTCAATAGTAGCGCCAAGCTTTCCTGCTGGAAGCGTGATGTCGGAGTTGACTTTGGTGCTGAGGCTTACCTTGTCGAGGGTGTACTTGATGGCAGCCTTTGCATCGGCTTTGCTGCCCCAAACCTGGAGGCCGCGCGTCTGATTTGATGTCGAAACATAGCCATTGCTCGAACTGAGGGCGGTGAAGCAGAGCGCAGAGATGTCGGTGAAGTCGATGGTCTGACGTGTCAATACGCCCTTGAATTCAATCAGGTTATTGCCCGTACGGATGCCCTTGAGCGAAATGTTGATGTAGCTGGTGCCATCGACGAGCTGCCATGTGCCCGTGTATTGGCCTGTGACGGTGCCGTCGCTGTTCAGATGGATAGTAACAGGAGACTCGTAGGCCTTGTTGTCGGTATCCTGATTGTAGGGATGGGTGATGAGCTGGTAGTCGCCTGCCACCTCGTCAGCACTATAAAGCTGCGATGCTGCGATGTCGGCAGTCGAAACGGTTTCGCCGCTGAATTCGTAGGGCGCTGTGACGAGCCAGCCATCCTCGTTGACGAACATCTGATGGACGCGCACCTGATGTCCTTCGGTATTATTGTTGAAGCGGGTGTGATAGACGAGCAGTGCACGACCCTCATGATCGACGATAGCAGAGTTGTGACCTTGGGCAAGTTCGGCAGTAGGCATGGTGTCCCACTGATAGTTGGCCAGGATCTTCACACCGATGCAACGACCGATGTTTCGGCCGTAGTTGAGGATGTAGCTGTTGTAGATGGCCGATTGTCCGGCAGCGGTGCAGCAGTCCTTGTAGGGTCCGTCTGGTTTGTCGCTGCGGAAGACGCGAATCTGGTAGCCACCATTGGCAACCAGTCCACCATAGCTCATGAAGAGGTAGTAGTAGTTGCCGATGTGCTCGATGTAGGAAGCCTCACCCGAGACATAGTAACCACCCGCAATCTTCTTGCCAAAGTAGGGGTCGCAGGTCATGTCCTTCGAAGCAGTCTGGGAGGAGGAGTCGACGCCGTTGACTTGCAGCGGGTAGGTGATGGTGTAGTCACGCAGGCCAGTCGTTTGGTCGAGTCGGATGATGAAGATGCCGCCCGACCACGAGCCGTAGCTCATCCAAAGCTTTCCTTCTTCATCGTAGAAGACACAGGGGTCGATGCAGTTGGGGTAATACTGGCCCCAGTTGCTCGAAACGTTGTAGCGAGAGGGGAGGCTGGATTGTTCACCGATGGCAATCTCAAGGTCGGTGTGCTTGTAGTCCTGGGTGCGTTCAAAACCGTTGTGGGCATAAGAGCCCTGGAAGCCAGAGAACACCACGGGACCTTGGTAGATCCAAGGACCTTGCGGAGAATCAGAAGTGAGGCAGACGATGACCGAGGCCCAATGATCACCATTGATGCTCATGTACATCAGCCACTTCTTCATCGTTGGGTTGTAGATCACATCGGGGGCCCATTCGTTGCCTTGGATGTTGTCACCCTTATACTGCCAGTCGTGGGCATTGAAGTTTCCGAAATTAACTTCTGTGCCCTGGTAGTTCTTCACTTTCTTGATGGCATGCGTATTGTAGGCACTGGAAAAGTTGACGCGATTGCCGTTGAGGTCAGCGAAGAGGGTGCAGTTGCTGGTCTCACCATTGCCGAAAGCGGTCCAGTTCTGGTAGTTGCTGGTAGGAGAGGTGTATCCGGCTCCGAGGTGTGAACCATAGATGTAGTAGCGTGGAGAGGTCTTCTCGAAGTTGATGGTATCTATGAAGACCGAAGGGTCGTGGCATACGATGCGCTGGCCGTAGCTCTTGGTGTGCCAGGCACCCACAAGGTCGGCATCGGTCAGGACCGTGTCGGCCAATGCAGGAAGCGCTGCGGCAGAGAGCGCTAAGATTAGAAGATGTTTCATATATAATATATATAATGTGTAGTCGGCGGAATAGGAGTGCTCTAAATACTCGGAATATTCAGAATACTCGGAATAATCCGATAATTCCGAAAATTCCGAGTACTCCGAATAAGACTTACTTCTTGACAATATATACTGCGAAGGTCTTGGCCTTCAAAGTCACGTTGAGGACATCGCCTTTGGCAGAGATGCTGGTTTCCTCGGGAACGATCTTCTCGGGCTCGTCGAGGGTGTTGTCGGCATCGAGGTCATCGCTGTGAAGCAGAATCTGACGAGCTGAGGTGATGCCATCAAGGCCATTGAAGCGTACGGCGAGCGATTGGTCGGAATCGCTGGTGTTGGCCACTTTGACGATGTATTCGCCTGTACTCTTGTCAACGACAGCCGAAGCAAAGAGTCCGTTCTGGTCTTCGTCTCCTGCCACAACCTTGCCGTCCATGGTGAGAGGCAGGACATTGGTGCCCTTGTGGTGGCAATAAAGTTGCTGTACATAGTAGGATACGGACTTCATCGAGCGGAGATTGTCGAACCAGATCATGTCGGGACGCCACTGCCAGCCTTTGACGTGGGCGAAGAGAGGAGCATAGGTGGCCATATGAACGATGTCGGCATTGCGTTCGATGCCGGTCATGTGGGCGGCTTCGTAGAGTGAAGTCTCGAAGTGGTTCCACTTCTTGCCCTTGCCGTGGCAGGCATATTCACCAGCGAAAACGGCAGGACCCTCGCGATCATAATTGTCATAGCGATGGCCGTGGCTGAGGAACCATGCCTCGTCGCGGTAGTAGTGCTCGTCATAGAGATCGACCTTGAGTTCCTTCATGCGTGGCTGCAGAAGGTCGAAGTCCCAGCCTTCGGAGTTCGGGCCGGTGGTGCCGATGAGCTTGAGGTCGGGATAAGCGGCACGAAGGGCGTCACTGAAGAGTTTCAGACGGGAGGTGAAGGCAGGATTGTTGCCGCCATGTGCCTCGTCGTAGTCCCACTGCTCGTTGCCAACACCCAGATAGTGGAGGTTGAAGGGCTCGGGATGTCCCATTTCGGCGCGAACCTTGCCCCACTTGGTGTTGACATCACCATTGGCAAACTCTACAAGGTCGAGAGCATCCTGGATGTAAGGCTTCAGGTCCTTGAGGGCAACGTGTACCTTGGCCTCATCCTTGATCTCATTCTGGAACTGGCAAGCCAGACCACAGCTGATGACAGGAAGTGGCTCGCAACCGAAGTCCTCGCAAAGCTGGAAGAACTCGAAGAAGCCAAGGCCATAGCTCTGGTGATAGTCGGGATAAAGGCGATGGGGGAAGGTGTTCTCCCATCGGTTCTCGTTGATGGGACGATTTTCAACGGGACCTACCGAGTTCTTCCACTGGTAGCGCTGCTCAAGGTTGGTGCCCTCGACGATGCAGCCGCCGGGGAAACGGAATACGCCGGGCTTCAAGTCGCAAAGTGCCTGAGCAAGATCCTTACGCATACCATTCTCGCGGCCCTTCCAGGTATCCTTGGGGAACACAGAGATGTGCTCGAGGTCGGTAGCCACGATTGGTTCCTTCTCGTCAAAGCCACGAAGGAAGACACGGAAGGCGAGATCATCGGCAGTAACTTTTGCGGTAATCTCTGTGGTGTACTTCTTCCATTCCTTACCCTCTACGTCAATGCGGCCTGAAGCAGTCTCCTGGGTCTCACCCATAGAGTCATTGTCGGAGAACCAAAGGAGCAGGGTGCTCTTGCCGCCATTTGGACAACGAGCCCAAAGGCTTACACGATAGACTTCATCGGCCTTGGTGGCAATACCGAAGAAGCCTTCGTTCTCAATACCGGTGCGCTTGTGTACGTGACCTGGATCGGAAAGACGTACATAATGAGGATTACGCTTGAACGGACCATCGTTACGAACTTCAACCTTGCCGAAGGCCTGCCAGCCCATCAAGGCCTGGGGAAATTCGAACGAACGGTTCTTGATCATTTCGGCATAGAGTCCGCCGTCGGCAGCATAGTTGATGTCTTCGAAGAAGATGCCGTACATGGTGTTCTTGATCTCGGCACCAGGTTGTGTGGCCTCGACGAGCAATTCGCTGGTGGGGACAGTAGGCTTATTGTCACAAGAAGCGAGGGTTATTGCACCAAGGGCCAAGAGGGCAAAAGAAGCAAAATTAGTTTTCATTGTGCATTTTTGGAATTTAATGTGCGTTATATAATAGAGTTGATAATAGTCGATAGGTCTTGTTTTAATCGATGCAAAGATAGTGCTTTTTTTTGGAAATTTTATATATATTCATTAAGAAAATAGTGTTTTGGAGTCAAAAAAGATGTATTTTTAGTTTTTTTCATCATAATTTTCATATTTTTTTGTAAATAATTCTTATGTTTCAAAAAAAAACTCTATCATAGCGCATGAAATTTGTTTAAGCTTGAAGTTTTTCTCGATGATATTTCGAAGAATTAAGGATAGCCAACATTTGATAGTGGTGCTACAACTAACAACACATTATCACACACATCTTAATCACAGATGCTTTTCAATGTTGCCATCGCCATTGACTCGTTGAGCATGTTTTATGCTCACGGGTGCTTTGCGATGTGAGTGACGTTTTGATTTGTCAAAAGCAGTCAAAAACAACTACACATTTTATATAATTAACACTAAATTAAAGTTACAATGCAAAAGCAACTATTCTTATTGATGCTTGGTCTGAGTACCATGGGCGGCGTAGCGATTCATCCTACACCGGCAATGGCCTTGGAAGCACCGGCTCCTAACATTACTGTTAAGGGCCAAGTTGTTGACGACATGGGTGAACCACTCACAGGTGCAACCATCAAGGTGAAGGGTACGGCCACTGGTACGATTACTGACCTTGACGGTAACTTTGAGTTGAGCGTTGATCCCAATGCAACCCTCGAAGTGAGCTATGTAGGTTTCCAGAACCAGGACGTTCAGGTGAACGGACGCACATCGCTCCCCACTATCAAGATGGCTTCCGACAGCGAAATCCTTGAGCAGGTCGTTGTCGTAGGTTACGGTACACAGAAGAAAGCCGACCTCACCGGTTCGGTGGCTATCGTGAATGCGGAGGAAATGAAGAAGTCCTCCAACTCGAATATCTCGACCATGCTCGAGGGTAAGGTTCCTGGCGTACAGATTACCAGCGACGGTCAGCCTGGTGCAGATCCTGCAGTTCGTATCCGTGGTATCGGCTCGTTCGGCAGCACCGCTCCTCTTTATGTGATCGACGGTGTGCCCATGGGTACAACCATTCGCGACTTCTCGCCCAACGACATTGAGACCATCCAGGTACTTAAGGACGCATCGGCAGGTGCTATCTACGGTTCGCGCGCAGCCAACGGCGTGGTCATCATCACCACCAAGGGCGGCAAGAAGGACCAGCCTCTAAAGGTCGATTACAAGGGCTACTTTGGTATCGACCAGATCAGCAAGGGTGTCTATGACGTGATGGATGCTGACCAGTACAGCAATTACCTCGGCCAGGCCGCTGCCAATTCGGGCACTCCACTCCCCGGTGGCTACAGCCAGCAGGGCGACGGAAGCTACAAGTTCCGCGATGCTACCAACACCGATTGGTTTGACGAAGTGTTCAAGATGGGTGTTCGCCAGAATCACAACGTGAACCTCAGTGGTGGTGGTGCCAACAATACTTATAATGTGGGTCTTGACTACTTCAACCAGAAGGGCACCCTCGAAGGTGCAGGTCCTAACTACGAGCGTTACACTGCCCGTGTGAACAACTCGATGGATGCCAAGTTCATCAAGTTCCGCACAAGCCTTACTTATTCACACTCAAGCCAGGACGGTATGGGACTCTCGAATGCTTCGGAGTACGTACAGGGTCTTTATGGTGATGTGACCAATGTGCTTCGTGGTACGCTGCTGATGCAGCCAACCATCAAGGCATATGATGACTCGACTTGGGTTCTCGATGATAAGGTCGGTTCGGCAAGCAGTTTCAATTACGATGCCTACGGCTACGGCGTTTATTATGACACCGTGCATGGCGATATCTCTGCTTCGAACCCATTGCTCGTCAACAACCTGTTGACTCGTAATACGATCGTCGATCGCATCGTGGGCACCGGCTCGGCCGACGTTGACCTCCTTGGTATGTTTGGCGTCGAGAGCAAGAACCACAAACTCAACTATAAGATCAATCTTTCCTACAGCAAGACACATGCTCAGGACAAGACTTGGGTTTCAGCATGGATCCAGAGCAACCGTGTATATCTCGACAAGAGTAACGAGCGTTTGTCGAAGAATAGCCGCACCTATTCTGATGCGCTGATCGAGAACACGTTGACCTATGATGGTACTATCGGTCGCAACCATGTCAACCTCGTTGTAGGTCAGACTTACGAGGAGGAGAATACCCACGAGCTGAATGCCTGGGGCGTCAATCTTGCAGAACCATACTTCCTGCAGATCCAGAATGCCGGTACGCGTGATGCTTCCTCTTACGAGTTCAAGCATGCCCTTACTTCCTATATTGCCCGTTTGAACTATGACTTCGATGGCCGTTACCTGATTTCTGCTATCGTACGTCGTGACGGAAGCTCTCGTCTTACGAAGGACATCCGTTGGGAGACCTTCCCATCGGTATCACTTGGCTGGCGTATCGACCGCGAGCCTTGGTTCAAGGTAAGCAAGAACGTCGTCAACCTCTTGAAGCTCCGTGGCAGCTACGGTGTGCTCGGTAACGAGAACATCGGTGAATACCAGTTCCAGGCTACCATGATGCGCAAGAACATGACCTACAGCTTTGGCAATGTCCCAGTGCTTGGTTCTGCCCTCTCTACCTTCGTGAATGAGAATATCGCATGGGAAAAGAAGAAGACTTCCAATGCTGGTATCGATATCGCTATGTTCAACAACCGCATCGAGTTCACTGCAGAGTGGTACAAGAACGTCTCTGAAGACCTTCTTTATGGCGTTCCCGTTCCTGCCAGTGGAGGTTTTGCCAACACAAGCGTGACGATGAATGCTGCCTCGATGGAGAACAGCGGTCTTGAGTTCTCGCTGACCTATCGCAACCATGATCATCCTTTGAAGTATGATGTTAGCGCCAACTTGAGCACCTTGAAGAACAAGGTTACCTCTCTTGGTTTCGGCACCGACTCGTTCATCTCTGGTGCATACGCAACCTATGTAGGCGAGGAGATCGGTCAGTTCTACGGCTGGGTTTATGAAGGCATCGCCCGCACCCAGGAGGAACTCAATGCTCACAATGCTGTGGCTCGCCAGGATGGCGCCAACGTGGGTGACTGCCTCTACAAGGATATGAATGGTGACGGCATCGTCAACGGTGACGACCAGGTAGTGCTCGGCAGCGGTCTGCCAAAGATCAACTTTGGTCTGAGTGCTCACTTCGAGTACAAGCGAGTCGATCTCAGCATTTCGACTTTCGGAGCTCTCGACTACCACGTATCAGACGACATCTACAACAGCCTCAACTCATGCTATGGTTATGGCAACAAGGAGGTAGGTATGCTGGATGCCAACCGTTGGGAAGGCACGAACTACGTATCGGATGTTCCTCGCACTTACCTCTCCAACAATGCTTCGCTGGCTTGGAACGACCTCTTCAGCGACCGCAAGATCCAGAATGCTGCCTATTGGAAGATTGCCAACATCGAGCTTGGCGTCAACCTGCCTGACAAGTGGTTCGGCGGTTATGTCTCTGGCGTACGCATCTACGGTTCTGCCCAGAACCTTTATACCTTCACAGGTTATCATGGCTATAATGTCGATTATGCAGGCGGTACCTTCACCCCGGGCTACAACTTCTGTTCGTTCCCAACGCCTCGCACCTTCATGGCCGGTATCCTCTTCTCATTCTAAGTCGAGAACATGACAAATTTTTGAAAAATTGAAGAATATGAAACTATATAGAATATCCTTTGCATTATTGTTGGGTCTCGGCGTGATGACTTCATGCGACGACAAGCTGGATCTGATCAATCCCAACCAGCAGACCACCAGTACCTGGGGCAATACTGCCGCCGACCTGGAGGAAGCCGTGATTGCCGCCTACAACCATATCCGCATGGAGGGCACCTACGCTCGTGTGGGTTACAATATTGATGTTTGCCGTGGTGACGAAGTTTGGAACTCTTCACAGGTTTGGTATATGCCTTTCGATGACCTCAATGAGCCAATCACCGACGAAATCGGCCAGTGGTCATGGCGCGACTGGTACTATACCATCACCGTTACCAACTATGTTCTTTCTCGTTGTGGCGAAGACAACAATGCTCTCACCGAACAGTACAAGCGTATCAAGGGTCAGGTGCTCTTCCTCCGTGGCCTTGCTTATTTCAATTTGGCTAACTATTATCAGAATCCTGCGCTGATTACCGACTTTGGTGCTTATTCGACTCTTGATGGTCTCTATGCCGCCAATGTGCAAGAAGGCGAGGAGAATGGATTTGCCCAGTATGACCGTGTTCTTGACCAGGTGGAAGCTGACTTCCAGGAGGCTATGACACTTCTCCCATCGCGTGATCTGGGAGGTGAATGGGCCAAGGGACGCGCTACCTGTGGAGCCGCCGCCGGTTATTATGCCCGCACGCTTATGCAGCGTCACAAGTACAGCGAGGCTCTTGCCGTGCTCAAGGACATCATTGGCAAGCGCTATGGCAGCTACAAGCTGATGGCCAACTACGGTGACAACTTCCGCGAAGGTCCTGCTTACGAGAATAATGAGGAGAGTCTCTTCGAAGTACAGTTCCTCGATCATGATTCGCAGGGTACCGACGATGAATGGACTCCCGTCAACACCAGTGCCAATGCTACCCAGGGTTCTGCTATCGAAAGTAACTTTGGCCCCGGCGACTTCGGCGGATGGGCTGACCTTTCGGCTTCTCCTTGGCTCTACAACCTCTTCAAGGCTGAGCGTACCACCAATGGTAACCTTGATCCACGTCTTTACTGGACCATCGGCACCTACGAGCCCGAATGGGACGGCTTCGAGTATGGCAATGTCTGCTTCACAGTTCCTATGTCGGCTGATGCATTCATCGTGACCAACAACAACTTTGGTGGTCTTCCGATTGCCAAGTGGACCAACCTCCGCACCGGCCTTTATGAAAAGGTGGTTACCGGTCTGCACGATGGTATCAACCTCCGTATGATGCGCTATTCCGACGTGCTGCTTCGTGCCGCCGAATGCGAGAACGAGGTGAACGGACCTACCCAGCAGGCTATCGACTGGATCAACGAGGTTCGTGCACGTGCTGGACTTGCTGGTCTCAATCTTGCCAACTTCAATTCTAAGGACAAGCTCTTCGAACAGATTGCCAACGTCGAGCGCCCGAAGGAGTTTGGCTGTGAGTATGGCCGTGGTCTTGACCTGATTCGTTGGGGCTTCTTCTACGACGCTGCTCGTTTGGCTCAGATCAAGCAGCATGCCGCTGTCAATTTCTGGACAAGAGCTGATTATGAGTCAGGCTCCTACGCTTATACCCCTAAGGATGCCGTCAGCTACGATGGATGCTCGAAGAGCTCGTTTGACACGTTCGTCGATGGTCATGAGTACCTGCCCATCTTCCAGGGCACGCTCAACGACAACCCGAACCTCGTGGGCAACTCTGCCAACAACAGCACTTCGAATGCTTCTTACTTCTCAAGCAAAGGTTGGACTGTTCATCCAGTCGTTGACCTCTAAACAAATAAGAATTAATTGACACTTATTTATTTCAAGAAAATGAGACATCTAAATAAATTAGCATCCCTCTTCGGCGTTGCAGCTCTCGGTCTGGCGCTGACAGGTTGTGAGGGCGGTGACCTTTATAACATCGATTCTCCCGACTGGATTGCCGAAAGAGCTGACTCGATTGCCAACTCTAAGTCCAACGAGCCCCAGGAAGAACTCGAAGGCATGGAGGAGGATGTATATACCATTGGCAATACTGACTACTCTACGGGCTGGTGGGCAACATTCTCAAAGTATTATCAGATTCCCGATGGCGAGACTTGGAACGCGATTTTCAATTTGAACATCAATCCCAATGCCTCCAACACCTACAAGAACTTTGCACTCATTCTCTGCAACGACGAGGATCGTGGCGCCGGCAACTACAAGGAATATGGTGCCATCCGTTATGACAACCAGCCCAGTGGTAACTCCGAGTGGGGCGACTACATCGACCGCGATTGCGTAGAGAGCACGCTCACTTTCGGCAGCGATACTGATGCCGGTGTTGAGAAACTCGGTGGTCGCGTCACCCTTACCATCGACCGTTCGGATCCAAGCACGTTCGTCGTAAAGATGACCAATGGTACTGTCACCAAGACTTACAAGGCCAAGTCGGCTCTTCCGAACTTGAATGCCGATGAGTCGAACAACAAGATTCGTGCCTTCCTCGTTCCAGAAGGATCCTACATCAACTTCCTGCAGTCGAACATCGAGCCTATCGGTGGCTTCACTTCTGCCGAGGACAAGCAGCCACTTTCGTTGAAGCTGAATGGTGTGCCTCGCAAGGTGCTCGAGAACACCGAGCTTGCTGACTTCTTGGCAAATATCACTGCTACTGTAGAGTTCGAGCAGCAAGTTTCGAAGACTGTGAAAGCTGAGGACCTCACTATCGAGGTAATTCCAGATCTTGCTTCTTTGGGCACGAAGACACTCGTGGCTGCCTATAACAAGACCTTCAAGGGCGAGAATGCTGCTCAGCCAGTCATTGGTTATGCAACATTCGAAGTGGTTGACAAGATGTACACTAGCATCGGTGCCACCGACAACTCGACACCATTCTGGGGCGCTCATTCCGAGTACGTCAAGGTTGCTCCTTACGAGACCTTCGTTTCGAACTTCACCAACTTCACCAGTGGTATATCCAACTGGAACAACTTCTGTGTAGTTCTCACTCGTCTGGATGCCAGCGAGTATGCTGTTGTCCGCGCCGACAACTATGGTTGGGGTGATGGCTATGGCAATTGTATCCCAAGTGGTGGACAGGCCGACTGGGGTGCATGGCTTGCTGCTATGGATGGCGCCAAGGTAACCACCTTCGTGACCAACAATGGCGACGGCACAGCTGACGTGAAGTGCGTGATGGTTGGCAATGATGGCAATACCTATTATCAGGATTACATCGGCATCGGTGGCGTTGATCCCGAGGACTTCTACTTCCACTTCACCGTGGATGGTAGCCATATCGAGTTCGATAATGTCATTGGCGAGGAAGACAACTCATCTCCATTCTGGGGCGCTCACTCCGAGTATGTCAATGTACCTGCAGGCCAAACCTATACACAGCGATTCAAGAACTTCACCAATGGTGTTTCGAACTGGAACAACTTCTGTGTAGTTCTCACTCGTCTGGATGCCACTGAGTATGCTGTTGTCCGTGCCGACAACTATGGTTGGGGCGACAGCTATGCAGCTTGTATCCCAAGCGGCGGCCAGCTCGATTGGGGCGCTTGGCTCGCAGCTATGGACGAAGCTATGGTGACCGTTTCGGTAACTAATGTAGGTGACGGAACGGCTAACATCAAGTGCGTGATGGTGGGCAACGATGGTAACACCTATTATCAGGATTACCTCGGTATCAGCCCGGTTGATCCCGAGGATGTCTACTTCCACTTCACCGTCGATGGCAGCCATCTGATATTCGAGTAAATCGCTGAGACTCTTCGCCATTCGTGGCAAGAGAAGAATTCTAAATTGGAAGACCGAAGTGACAAACATGCCACTTCGGTCTTCTTTTTCTCTACACGATTGTTAATTGTTAATTTTTTATTGTTATTTTACATTTATTTTTCGTATCTTTGCGCCGCTTTTGCCCACTAAAGGGCAGGCCTAACGAAATTTTTTATATGTCTAACAATTTAAAGAACACCGCTATCGAAGACTTCGATTGGGAAGCTTACGAGAACGGCGAGACCCTTACCTCGGCAAGTAAGGAAGAGCAGGTTGCTGAGTACGACAAGACCCTCAGCAGCATCAATGCTAACGAAGTAGTCAAAGGTACTGTAACCGCTATCAACAAGCGTGAGGTTATCGTAAACGTTGGCTACAAGAGCGAGGGCGTAATCCCAGCATCAGAGTTCCGCTACAATCCCGACCTGAAGGAAGGTGATGAAGTAGAGGTTTACATTGATTCTCCCGAGAATCGCGCTGGTCAGCTCGTGCTCTCTCACAAGAAGGCTCGCGCCACTACTTCTTGGGCCCGTGTTAACGAGGCTCTCGAGAACCAGGAGATTGTCACTGGTTTCGTGAAGTGTCGCACCAAGGGTGGTATGATCGTTGATGTCTTTGGCATCGAGGCATTCCTCCCAGGTTCGCAGATTGACGTTAAGCCAATCCGTGACTATGACGTATTCGTCAACAAGACAATGGAATTCAAGGTTGTGAAGATCAACCAGGAGTACCGTAATGTCGTTGTCAGCCACAAGGTGCTCATCGAGGCTGAGCTCGAAGAGAAGCGCAAGGAACTCATCTCGCAGCTTCAGAAGGGTCAGATCATCGAGGGTACTGTCAAGAACATCACCTCTTATGGTGTATTCGTTGACCTCGGTGGCGTGGACGGTCTCATCCACATCACAGACCTCAGCTGGGGCCGCGTAAGCGATCCTAAGGAGGTTGTGCAGCTCGACCAGAAGATCAAGGTCGTTATCCTCGACTTCGATGAGGAGAAGAAGCGTATCGCCCTTGGCCTGAAGCAGCTTTCTGCACATCCATGGGATGCCCTTGATCCAGAACTCAAGGTTGGTGACAAGGTGAAGGGTAAGGTTGTCGTTATGGCCGACTACGGTGCATTCGTTGAGATTGCTCCTGGTGTTGAGGGCCTGATCCACGTATCTGAGATGAGCTGGAGCCAGCACGTACGTTCGGCCAACGATCTGCTCAAGGTCGGTGACGAGGTAGAGGCTGTCATCCTTACTCTCAGCCGTGAGGAGCGCAAGATGTCGCTCGGTCTGAAGCAGCTCAAGGAGGATCCATGGGCAAGCATCGAGACAAGGTATCCTATTGGTTCGGATCACGAGGCCAAGGTTCGCAACTTCACCAACTTCGGTGTATTTGTTGAGCTCGAGGATGGCGTTGAGGGTCTGATCCACATCAGCGACCTCTCTTGGACCAAGAAGGTTAAGCATCCTTCTGAGTTCACCCAGATTGGTGCTCCTATCTCTGTTCGCGTGCTCGAGATCGACAAGGAGAATCGTCGTCTCAGCCTCGGTCACAAGCAGCTCGAGGAGAATCCTTGGAATGCTATCGAGGAGAAGTACACCGTTGGTTCAATCCACAATGGTACTATCGCTGAGCTCATCGACAAGGGCGCAGTCATCAGCCTCGAAGAGGGCGTTGAGGGCTTTGCTACTCCCAAGCACCTCCAGAAGCAGGATGGTTCACAGCCTAAGTTGGGCGAGACCCTTGACTTCAAGGTAATCGAGTTCAAGAAGGACAACCGTCGCATCATTCTCTCTCACTCTCGTATCTTCGAGGATGAGCAGAAGGCTGAGCAGCGCAAGGCCAACGCCGAGAAGCGTGCCGCTGCCAAGGCTGCTGCTGCCGAGAAGGCTGCTACTCCAATGCCAACTATCGAGAAGACTACTCTCGGTGACATCGACGCTCTGGCTGCTCTTCGCGACAAGCTCGCTGGCAAGTAATCAGCATTGCTGCAAAAACGAAAGACGCTATCTCAATCGAGGTAGCGTCTGTTTTTTAAAATCTTTGTCAAAAATCAAAGAATTTATGAATTGTCGATTTCTCCGATCAATGTGGCAGATGAAGCGTCGGTGATTTTGACCATCACCAGGTCGCCGGGCTTGGCATTGCCCTTGGGGAACACGATCATCTTATTCTGTTGCGAGCGACCGCACATCTGTTCGCGACTGCGCTTTGAATAGCCTTCGACGAGCACTTCGAACGTCTTGCCGATGTCACGACGATTGCTTTCGAGGCTGAGCTGGTTCTGTAGGGCAATGATCTCGTTGAGGCGGCGTATCTTCTCCTCCTCGGGGACATCGTCGGCATAGTGGCGTGCAGCATAGGTGCCGGGACGCTCACTGTACTTGAACATGAACGCTGAATCGTAGCCTACCTCGCGCATCAGGCTGAGTGTCTCGACATGGTCGTCGAGCGTCTCGCCACAAAAGCCGCAGAACACGTCGGTCGAAAGTCCGCAGTCGGGGAGGATACGCTTTACGGCAGCGATACGGTCAAGGTACCACTGTCGGTCGTATTTGCGGTTCATCTTCTTTAGCACTGCCGAAGAACCAGATTGCACGGGGAGGTGCAGGTGATGGCAGATGTTCTTGTGGGCAGCCATCGTCTCGATGATCTTGTCGCTCATGTCTTCGGGATTGCTTGTCGAGAAGCGGATACGCATCTCGGGCGCAGCATCGGCCACAATAGCGAGGAGGTCAGCGAAATCTATCCCTTCCTTCTTCTCGGGGTCGCAGTATCGATAGCTGTTGACGTTCTGCCCGAGCAAAGTCACTTCCTTGAATCCCTTTTGCTGCAGGTCGCGCAGTTCGTTGAGGATGGATCCCACTTCGCGCGAACGCTCTCGACCACGGGTATAAGGAACGATGCAGTAGGAGCAGAAATTGTTGCAACCGCGCATGATTGAAATGAATCCGCTGATGCGACTATTGCCTACACGTCGTGGAATGATATCCTTGTATGTTTCGGTGGTCGATAGTTCCACATTGACTGCCTTTTCGCCTGCTTCGGCAGCAGCTACGAGGTTGGGCAGATCCAGGTAAGAGTCGGGCCCTGCAACAAGATCGGCTCCATGCTCGAAAAGTCTGTCGCGTACACGTTCAGCCATACATCCCAGCACACCCACGATGAGCTTTTGGCTTTTGGCTTTTGGCTCTTGGCTCTTGGCCCTCTTGTTCTTCACACTTTGGAAGAATTGCAGTCGGCCATAGATTTTCTGTTCGGCGTTGTCGCGTACCGAACAAGTGTTCATAAAGACGGCATCCGCTTCCTCGATGTCCTCGCACAACTCATAGCCGATGGTCTGCATGATGCTGGCCACAACTTCGCTGTCGGCTACATTCATCTGGCATCCATAGGTCTCTATGAATAGTTTCTTCATGCCTTTTTTGTTAAATATTGTTATAATGTCAACTTTCCTTTACATAAAATTTGGCGAATGGACGAAAAGATATTATCTTTGCAGCGAAAATTTATCATAGTTAAGGTTTAGGTTAATACAGCAAGCGAGCCTGGGAAGGTTAGCTTGCTTTTTTTATCTGCATTAACTGTCCGGAAACTATATGAGGTGTCTCTTTCGCTTTATTGGTTGACCAAAATGGGCCAAAAAAGATGGGATAACCATAATTTCTACTGAAATATTTGTCTGTTTCGCCAAAATTCCGTAAATTTGCGCCGCAAAGATAATTAATTATTTCCAAAGAAGCAAGAAAATTGACATGAAATATACTCAAATGACCCCTGAAGAGGCTGCTGCGCTTATTGAAGATGGCGATACACTCAGCTTTAGCGGCTTCTCGATGACCGGTACGCCTCGTGTAGTAACCGAAGCGTTGGCAAAGAGAGCCGCAGCCGAACATGAAGCAGGTCGCCCCTTCAAGGTAAGTCTTTTTACTGGTGCCATTACCGGCGACAAACTCGATGATGCTCTGGCCGAAGTTCATGCCGTCGATCGTCGTATGCCTTTCAATGGTTCACCGTTAATGCGCAAAGCAATCAATAATGGAGAGGTCAATTACCTCGATATGCACCTTACCATGGTCGGACAATATGTGCGCTATGGCTTTTTGGGAAAAGTCGATTGGTGTATCATAGAGGCAGTTGAGGTCACTGATTTGGGCGAAATTACCCTGACGGCAGGTGTCGGATGTGTCGATACTTATGCACAGGTGGCCGATAAGATTATCATCGAGCTCAACTCTGCCTACGACCATCGCATACGAGGGATGCACGACATTTATACGCCTGTAGATCCTCCTCGCCGCGACGTTATCCCAATCTATAAGCCTTCCGACCGCATTGGCAGCCCTATTCTGAAGGTTGATCCCAAGAAGATTGTTGCCATCGTACCTTGCCATTACCGGTACAATGTGCCCCCGTTTGCCCCTATTGACGCTACTACCCGTAAGCTCGGCAAGAACGTTGTTGACTTCCTATCCAACGAGTTCCGTGTAGGTCATCTGCATTCAGGGATCCTGCCTATCCAGTCGGGTGTGGGCAATATTTCGAACGCCGTGCTTGATGCGCTCAAGGAAGCCACCGATATCCCGCCATTCACGCTTTATACCGAAGTGTTGCAGGATAAGGGTGTTGAGCTGATTGATATGGGACGCTGTACGTTTGCCTCCACGGGTTCGCTTTATTTGAGTGATTCGTACTACGATAAGGTGATGGAGAACATCGACTTTTATAAGGAGCACATAATCCTGCGTCCCTACGAATTGTCGAATCACCCTGAGATTGTGCGCCGATTGGGAGTTATCACCATCAACACAGCCCTTGAGGTGGACCTTTATGGCAACGTCAACTCCACGCACATCATGGGCACGAAGATGATGAATGGTGTGGGCGGTTCGGCCGATTTCGCACGCAATGCCTATACTTCGATATTCATCTGCCCTTCCATTGCCAAGAAGGGAACTATCTCGGCCATTGTGCCTTATGTTACACATGTCGATAGTTCCGAACATTCCGTGATGGTGGTCATCACAGAACAGGGTGTGGCTGACCTGCGCGGCAAGACACCCCGTCAACGTGCCGAGATCATCATCGAGAATTGTGCGCATCCAAGCTATCGTCCGCTCTTGCACGAGTATCTCGAATTGGCATTGAAGGAAGGCGGACACACCCCTATGTCGCTCGACCACTGCTTCGATTTCCATAAGGAGTACCGTAAGTCGGGTGATATGCATAACGTAATTTTCGATTGATTAACAATCGAAAGGGTTCTGAAAGGTTAAGAAAAGTTCGAAAGGTTCAAATGGTTGTTTGTCCCTCGAACCCTTCAGAACCCCTCAAACCCTTTGAACCCCTCAAACCCCTTGAACCCCTCATAACCCTTAACAATATGTATCGTAAACAAACCTGTGGCGAGCTTCGTCTCGCCAACGTTGGCCAGGAGGTTACACTGGCAGGATGGGTGCAGCGCGTCCGCAAGATGGGCGGCCTCACCTTTGTTGACATTCGTGATCGTTATGGCATCACGCAACTCGTGTTTGACGAGAGCGAGGCGGATGCTGCCCTTTGTGATAAGGCCACACACCTAGGACGTGAGTATGTCATCCAGGTGATTGGCATCGTGCGTGAGCGCGAAAGCAAGAACAGGAACATCCCGACCGGAGAGGTCGAGATCGTTGCCAAGGAACTCAATATTATCTCTTCGTCAGAGGTTCCTCCTTTCACTATCGAAGACAAGACCGATGGTGGTGATGACCTCCGTATGCAGTATCGTTACCTCGACCTGCGTCGTCCGATGGTGCGCAAGAATCTGGAGCTTCGTCACAAGTTGGCATTCGAGGTACGTCGTTATCTCGATGCCCAGAACTTCCTGGAGGTGGAGACCCCGATGCTCATCAAATCGACGCCCGAGGGCGCACGCGACTTCGTGGTTCCCTCTCGCATGAACCCCGGACAGTTCTATGCTCTGCCGCAGTCTCCTCAGCAGTTCAAGCAGCTTCTCATGGTAGCTGGTTTCGATCGCTATTTCCAGATCGTCAAGTGTTTCCGCGATGAGGACCTTCGTGCCGATCGTCAGCCCGAATTCACACAGATCGACTGCGAGATGTCGTTTGTCGAGCAGGATGATGTCATCGAGATGTTCGAGGGCATGATGAAGCACCTCTTCAAGGAGCTCAAAGGCATCGAATTCGATAAGTTCCCCCGCATGACATGGGAGGATGCCATGAAGTATTATGGCTCCGACAAACCCGACCTTCGTTTCGGCATGAAGTTTGTCGAACTCAAGAACATGTCACCTCTTCGTTCCTACGTGCAAGGTGCCGACACTAGTGGAGTAGGGCAGAGCGTCTTCCCTGAGGGACAGTTCTCGGTATTCGATTCCGTACCCTACGTGGCAGGTATCAATGCCAAGGGTTGTGCCAACTATACACGCAAGCAGATCGACGGGCTAACCGATTTCGTGAAGCGTTCGCAGATTGGTGCCAAGGGACTTATCTGGGTACGCAAGAACGACGATGGCACTGTCAAGTCGAGCATCGACAAGTTCTATGCTCCCGAGGTCATCGAAGCCATTTGCGCCAAGTTCGAGGCTGAACCAGGTGACCTGATGCTCATCCTCTGCGGCGAGATGCGTCGTACACAGAAGCAGCTCTGTGCCCTCCGTTTGGAGATGGGACAGCGTCTGGGCTTCCGCAATCCTTCGGTCTATGTTCCCCTCTGGGTCATCGACTTCCCCCTCTTCGAGTGGGATGAGGAGACTCAGCGCTACTACGCCACCCATCACCCGTTCACCAGTCCCAATCCCGATGACGTTCCGTTGCTCGACACCGATCAAGGCAAGGTTCGTTCATGGGCATACGACTGCGTTATGAATGGTGTGGAGCTCGGAGGTGGTTCGGTGCGTATCCACGACTCGCAGTTGCAGGCCAAGATGTTTGAGCTCCTTGGTTTTACCGAGGAGAAGGCCATGGAACAGTTCGGCTGCTTGATCAATGCGTTCAAGTATGGTGCACCTCCTCACGCTGGTCTCGCCTTTGGCTTGGATCGTGTTGTTTCGATGTTTGCCGAGATAGATTCCATCCGCGATACTATCGCATTCCCCAAGAACAATCAGGGTCGCGACGTGATGATCGATGCGCCTTGTGCCATCGACCAGGCTCAGCTCGATGAGCTTCAGATAGCCTTGAACCTCAAGGAGGAATAATTGCCTCCAATCCCCATAGAAAGGAATGGAAACCTGTGTTGTTTCCATCCCTTTCTTCGTTTCTGCTTCTATTCATTATTATATTAATCCATAAAACACCATCCACACATGAAAAGACTCCTATTATTCATCCTCGTAGCCCTGACCCTCGTCAGCACAGCTGATGCCAAGAAAAAGGTCAAAGGCCCCGTGAACCTTATCGACAACCCCAAGGAGATGGCCGTCCAATTTGCCGAGAGCGAATTGAAGCGCTTCCCCAGTCTCTACCTCTACGACTATGGCCGTGTGCCTTTCTTCGGCTATACGCAGGGTGTAGGTGGCACTTCGTATCTTTACATGTACCGAAAGACGGGCGATCGTCGCTACTTCCAATATGCCGAGGAATGGTGCGATACGCTTTGTATGGAGGATGGAACGATTCAGAAGCGCTCGATGGAGACTTATAACCTCGACCTGATACGTGGCGGTTGGGTAGTATGTGAGGTCTATAACCTGATTAAGGAGAATCCCGGTCTCGTAGGTGGCAAGGAGATTGCCGAAAGGAAGATGGCGAAGTACAAGAAATGTATGGAGATGCAGCTCATCAAGCAGCTCCAGAACCATCCCAAGACCTGCGATGGAGGCTATTGGCACAAACTCGTCTATCCTCATCAGATGTGGCTCGATGGCATCTACATGGCTTCTCCCTTCATGGCTATCTATGGTCAGACTTTCGGTCATCCCGAATGGCAGGCCGAGGCTTTGCAGCAGGTCATCACCTGTTGGCACCACACCTATGATGCTCGTACGGGTCTTCTTCATCACGCTTGGGACGAAAGTGCCTCGCAGCGTTGGAGCGATGCCGAGGGACATTCGCCCAACTTCTGGGGACGTTCCATTGGCTGGTATCTGATGGCCATGGTCGATATTCTCGATTACATTCCCGAAGGATTTACCTCGCAGTTCAATTGCGGACACAAGGATACGATACAGATTTCTGGACGCGACACGCTCATCGCCTATATCAACCAGCTCGTCGATGCGCTGCCTCAATACCAACGCGGAGGACTCTGGTACCAGGTGCTCGATTGTCCCGAGAAGGAGGGCAACTGGCCTGAGGCCACTGTCACCGTGCAGTTCATGTACGCCATCGCCAAAGCAGTCAACAAGGGCTATCTCCCGACCGACCGCATCAAGATAGCTTGGGATGCCTACAATGGCCTGCAGCAGACTGTCCTCACCGACTGCCGAAAGGTAAATGCCGATGGCAAGATCATCGGTGACCAGCGTGACCCGATGACCTACGAATATGGTCCTCAGCACACCATGGTGGTGCGTCTTGCTGATGGGACCTATTCGCTCACCCAATGCTGTGCCGTAGGCGGTCTGGGTGGCAACAAGTATCGCGACGGTTCTTTCGAGTACTATATCGGTGAACATGTTCGCGATAACGACGGCAAGGGCTCGGGCATCTTTATTATGGGATGCTGGGAGCTCTATGAGTCGATGAAGTAGGGAAAGGTTAAAACGTCAATCCAATTGGTCAAAATTGCTCATTTATTAAGCAAAAGACCAATTGGATTGTTTTTTGTGCCTTCAAATTTGGTGGTTTGAGCAAAATGCTATATTTTTGTACGCTAAATATGTCTGAAGGAATGAATATACAAAGATTGCGACTCGGAATCGACGTAGGCTCCACTACTACCAAGGTCGTGGCCTTGGATGGTGATGGTCACGTCGTTTTCGATAAGTATATCCGTCATTTGGCCCGAGCCGTCGAGAGTGTTGTCGAAGTGCTCTCCGACATGAAGTCCAAGATGGGCGAGGCTTACGAGGTTTCGCTTCGTATCACGGGATCCATCGGCATGGGTATAGCAGAAAGAGTCGGTCTGCCGTTTGTGCAGGAGGTTGTCGCAGCCTCCAAATGCATTCAAATGAAATATCATGATGTCAAATCGATGATTGACATCGGTGGCGAGGATGCCAAGGTGGTCTTCTTCCACAATGGTGAGGCACGCGATCTTCGCATGAATGGCCAATGTGCCGGCGGTACCGGTGCATTTATCGACCAGATGGCCATCATCCTGGGTTGTTCGGTTGATGAACTCAATCAGCTTGCCCTGCAGGCCAAACAGGTTTATCCGATAGCTTCTCGTTGCGGTGTGTTCTGCAAGACAGATATCCAGAACCTCATCGCCAAAAATGTTTCGCGCGAAGACATCTCCGCGTCCATTTTCCGTGCTGTTGCTGTCCAGACAGTCATGACCTTGGCTCATGGCTGCGAGATTGAGCGCCCCCTGCTCTTCTGCGGCGGTCCGTTGACCTATATCCCTGCGCTTCGCAAGGCATTCGTTGATTATATGCATCTCAACGAGCAGGATGTGATCTTGCCCGAACATGGCACGTTGCTTCCCGCCGAGGGTGCAGCTTTGGCCGTTGTTCCTGAAGAGGAATACATGAGCATCGATGCCTTGATTCAGAAGATCCGTGATGCCTATAACGTGAAGGGAATCACTTCGGCAGGAGCCATGGCTCCAATCTTCAAGAGTGCCGACGATTATCAGGCTTGGCAGGAAAGGATGTCCCATAGCAAGCTCCCTACCGACGATCTCGACAAGCAGATTGCCCAAGCCCGTCCTTTGGAGCAGAACTTGGGCGAGGCCGAAATCGAATCGGGCAAGGACGTTACCATCCTCGATGCCTATCTGGGTATCGACTCGGGTTCCACGACCACCAAGATTGTTGTGCTCAACACCGAGGGTAGCATCATCTACGATTACTATGTCCCCAATGGCGGCAATCCGATTCATGCGGTGGAGGAGGGGTTGAAGCGCCTCAATGCCCGTTTGTCGTCGGCCAATGCGCGTCTTCGTATCCTCGGTTCGGGCAGCACTGGCTACGGCGAAGACCTCATCAAGGCAGCCTTCCAGCTCGACCATGGCATCATCGAAACTATTGCTCACTTCTTGGCGGCCCATCATATCGACAAGGATGTCAGCTTCATCCTCGACATTGGTGGTCAGGACATGAAGGCTATCTTCGTGCAGAATGGTGTCATCAACCGCATGGAGATCAACGAGGCCTGTTCGTCGGGTTGCGGCTCGTTCCTCTCGACCTTCGCCACCAGTCTGGGCTACAACGTCGCCGATTTTGCCGACGAGGCCCGATTGAGTCTGGCTCCCTGCGACCTCGGCACACGTTGCACGGTGTTCATGAACTCGAAGGTGAAGCAGGTGCTTCGCGAAGGTGCTTCGGTGGCTGATCTTTCAGCCGGATTGGCTTATTCTGTGGTGCGCAACTGCCTCTACAAGGTTTTGAAACTGAAGAACACCCAGGAACTGGGCAGCAATATCGTTGTGCAGGGTGGCACCATGCGCAACGATGCGGTGGTACGTGCCCTCGAATTGCTTTCGGGTGCTCAGGTAAGTCGTTGCGACAAACCCGAGCTGATGGGTGCCTTCGGTTGCGCCCTTTATGCGATGCGCAATGCCGACACTGATGCTGACAATGCACCATTCCTCGAAGACCTGCTTCAAAAGTCTTCCTACACGCAGAAGAACGTCTATTGCAAGGGTTGCGAGAACCAGTGCCTCGTCTCGACCTACAAGTTCGCAGGTGGCAAGACCTATTTCAGCGGCAATCGTTGCGAAAAGGTCTTCGTCAATGGCGGCGAAGCCAAGCGCAAGGGTCTCAACGTATATGCCCAGAAGCTCAAGGAACTCTTCGACCGCCCCTCGAGCCCCTCAAACTCCTCAAACTCCTCAACCCCCTCAAACTCCTCAACCCCGAGCTCCGCTCGCCCCACTCTCGGCATTCCCCGTGCCCTCAACCAGTTCGAGGAATACCCGTTCTGGCACGCCCTCTTCACCCACGCCGGTATCGACGTTGTCCTTTCGTCGCCCTCCAACTATCGCAAGTACGAGCGTGACGCAGGCATGGTGATGAGTGACAACATCTGTTTCCCCGCCAAGTTGATGCACAGCCATATTCGCGACCTCGTGGAGCGCGGCGTGAAGAAGATCTTCCTGCCCTTTGTCATCTACGAGCGTCCCAATGGTGGTCAAAACAGTTTCAACTGCCCCATCGTCAGCGGTTACAGCGAGGTTGTCAAGTCGGTGCAGGGTTCCATGGCCGAATACATTTCTCCGACCATCTCGTTCAAGGACGAGAAGTTGTTGCGCAAGCAATGCCGCGAACTGCTGAAGAGCCTTGGCGTAAAGAGCCGCAAGACAATCAATCAGGCCATCGATCAGGCAATCTATGCGCAGAACCTTTTCGAGCAAAGACTGACCTATTTCTGTGAGGATGTGCTTCGTGAGGCGCGCAACAACCATCGGCTGGTCATCATGCTCGTGGGCCGTCCTTATCATAGCGACCCGCTCATCCAGCATCAGGTGGCCGACTTGATTTCGGGCATGGGCATCGATGTCATCACCGATGATTATGTGCGTGACAAGGACATCGACCTCCACGACGTGCACCACGTGGCACAATGGGCTTATCCCACGCGTATCCTGAAGGCCGCGAAGTGGTGTGCTGAGCAGGGCAACGATGTGCACCTGGTGCAGTTCACTTCCTTTGGCTGCGGTCCCGACGCATTCCTTGTCGATGAGGTGCGCGACCTGATGGTTCGTCATCACAAAAGTTTGACCCTCCTCAAGCTTGACGATATCAACAATGTGGGTTCGATGAAACTTCGTATCCGTTCGCTTGTCGAATCGCTGAAGCTGGCTTCTGGTCTTGTCGAGAAACGCAAGGCCGAGAAGTTCGTCACCACACCCATCTTCGACGAGACGATGCGTGGTCGCAAGATCCTGGCACCTTATTTCACCCAGTTCATTTCGCCGCTCCTTCCGTCCATCGTGAAGCTTGTGGGCTTGGATCTGGAGTGTCTGCCATTGAGCGACAAGATTTCGGGCGATATGGGTTTGCGTTATGCCAACAACGAGGTTTGCTATCCCGCTACCCTCGTCGTGGGCGATTTCGTCAAGGCGTTCCGCGAAGGTCGCTACGATCCCGACAAGACGGCTGTAGTCATGTCGCAGACGGGTGGCCAATGTCGTGCCTCCAACTATATCTCGCTCATCAAGAAGGCGCTCGTCGATTCCGGATTCCCGCAGGTTCCCGTCATCAGTCTGACCTTTGGCGAAGACATGGGCAATGTGCAGCCGGGCTTCAATGTGCCGTGGCGCAAGATCATCGTCATTGCGTTCTATGCCGTCCTCTATAGCGACTTCATCGCCAAGCTCTATTATCCCACTGCCGTGCGCGAACGTGAACCCGGCATTGCCCTGCGGCTCAAGGAGAAGTACCTGCAGCTGGGATGCGAGGCCATCGAACGTCGCAGTTCCAAGCAGTTGACGCACCTTGCCGAACAGGCAGCTGCCGAGTTCGATGCGGCCTGTATCGATCGAGAGACGGCCAAAGTCGGTGTCGTGGGGGAGATCTTCCTCAAGTTCCATCCCTTCGCCCAGTTGCATGTCGTCGATTGGCTGATGGAGCGAGGCATCGAGGTGGCTCCTCCCGTCCTGCTCGACTTCTTTGCACAAAGTTTCGTCAATCGCAAGGTGAACCTGGCCACCAAGGTGGAGCGTTCCAACGTGCCCGACTTCATCGTCGATACGGT
>JAFZTS010000059.1 GCA_017618715.1 Bacteroidales bacterium | reverse complement strand
CTCATTCAAAGGTGGCAAGCTCGATGGCAATGATCGCAACTATGAAATGATGCGCACCCGTCTGAAGACCAATATGCACATGTTCGAAATCCCGCTCGTCTTCAAGTACGAGGTGCAGTACCACAACGCTGGTGTGTGCCTCCATCCCTTCTTCGGCGGCTTCCTTGCCTTCGGCATCGGTGGCAAGACCAAGAGTGTCGAGGGCGGCTACACTGATAGTTGGTACACCTTCTCCGATGGTGAAGGTCAACTCGGACGCACCGACGCAGGTCTCCGCATGGGTTGTGGCCTTGGCGTGGATCACTTCTTCCTTGAATTGGCCTACGACTGCGGTCTCGTCAATCTGGCCAGCGACCAATACAACTACTTCGGCTTCAACAATTACGACAGCGCCATCCGAAGCAACACCATCAGTTTCAGCTTAGGATTCAACTTCTAAGCTCTAAGGGATATTAAGGGATGCTAAGGGATGCTAAGAGATTTTAAGGGACAAATGTTTCTTGGGCCCCGAACTCTACAGGCGCTTCTCTCGGACGTGACCTAACGGAAACAAGGTAATGTCCCTTAATATCCCCTAATATCCCTTGACATCCCTTCATATCCCTACTAATATCCCCTTAATGCACAACCATGATCATCTCTCTTCACGTTGAATACCAAGCACAATGGGGCGCACAACTTTATGTTACCACAGGCATCAAGCCGAAGTTTGCGCAGAAACTTCCTAAAGATGCCATCGAAATGGACAATGATGGCCGCGGCAACTGGTTTGTCGATGTCGATGCCAAACGGTTGACAAACACGCCCTATCACTATGTGCTGGCCTATCAGCGTCGTGTAGTTCGCAACGAGTTCGGCAACGGCCACTTCATTGCAGGCATCACTGAAGCCGAAGGAGTTCCTACCCTCCGTGTCTGGGACAGTTGGCGAAGACTGCCTCAGATTCGCAGTTTTTTCTCCCTCGCCTTCCGTCCGCACAAGCGCGACAAATCGATTATGCACGACCAGCCCTTCCCTGCTGTCGATATGCTCGATCCCGATCAGTTCACCATGGTTTGTGAAGCCGGCAATCTCAAGGACGAGTGGGAACTTGCCCTCATCGGCAACGTTCCTGAACTCGGAGCCTGGCAACCCGAGAAAGCCCTGATCATGCAACAAATCAGCCGCAACCTTTGGAGCGTCAGTTTCTCACGCATTACGCTGAAGTTCCCGCTGCGCTTCAAGTTCATCGTCGTGAGTCGTCGCACCCATCAGTTTGTGGCATGGGAAGACTGCACCAACCGATTCTTCGAACCCAGTGTTCTGGATCCGGGTGACTCGCTGCTCATCTGCAACCAGCGCTTCACACGTCCCGCCTTCGATGACAAGAATGACAACCGATAAACATCATCAACCAATTTATAAAACAATGAAAAGAATTCTTATCGTCTGCATGATTGCAGCATCGTGCATCATGGGCCAGCAAGCCAAGGCCCAATCGTTCCTCGAATCCATCCTTTCGGGCATCGCCTCAGGTAACACGTCAGGCAGTGACGCCTTAGGTGCTGTGCTCAATGGAGCCGTCACATCCACCACCTCCAACACCAAAGGCAGTAATGTAGGTAATGTTCTCGGCAACATCATTTCGAGCGTAACTGGCAGCGCCACCACCACCCAGGCTAATCTTGTCGGCACATGGAGTTACAACGAACCAGCTGTGCAGTTCGAGAGCAAGAACCTTCTCACCAAGGCTGGAGGTGCAGCTGCTGCCACCACGGTCGAGAACAAACTCGCCTCGTTCTACAATATGATGGGCATCCGCGCAGGACGTGTCAGCTTCACTTTTGACAAAGATGGAGGTGTTGTTTACAACCTCGGCTCACGCTCCTACAAGGGCACTTACACCTTCGACCAGAAGAACAAGACCGTAACGATGACCACACCCACAGGCCAGAATCTCAAGGCCTACGTTACCGTCAGCGGCAACAATATGAGTCTCTGCTTCGACAGCACCAAGGCTCTCAACCTCTTCACCACCATCAGCAAGAGTTACAACTCGACCATCAGCGCCCTCGCTGGCAACTACGATGGAATGAAGACCGGATTCAAGTTCGTCAAGAAATAAGTTTCGCTAGAACATCTAGACGCGACCAACAAAAAAGCTCTGAAGAAATTTCTCTTCAGAGCTTTTTTGTTGACCATTATCATGGTCGGGGTGACCCGACTCGAACGGGCGGCCTCTACGTCCCGAACGTAGCGCGCTACCAACTGCGCCACACCCCGTGGAAATCTACAGCCGCCTGCCTAATCGAATCGGCAGCTGTAGACGAAGGATTAATCCTGGTTGAGGTTCACGCGACGGAAAGCAGTCACAGTAAGACCCTTCTGAGCCTTGTCCATATACTGCTGAACGTTGATCTTAGCGTCGTTGATGAACTCCTGCTCAACAAGGCAGTTCTCCTTGAAGAACTTCTTCAGACGACCCTGTGCGATGTTTGCAATCATCTGCTCAGGCAGGTTAGCAGCCTTCTCTTCGCTGACTTTTGCACGGATCTCACGAGCCTGTGCAGCCTGCTCAGCAGTGATCCAGCCCTTAGCGGTGTTGCTATCGATGTGATCCTCCGAATCAACAAGGGCGGGATTGATGCCAGCCTTCTTGAGGGCTACATCGACAGCCTTGGCAACCTGCTCGGCCTTGGTCTTCTCGATAGCCACAGCAAGTTCGTCGTCCTTCTTCTTCTGGGGAACCTCGTCAGCATTCACAGCAACAGGATTCATTGCAGCTACCTGAAGAGCAACCTCCTTGAGAACCTCAGCAGGACCCTCCTGGTTGTAAGCAACGATAGTAGAGAGCTTGTGGTTGAAGTGGTTGTAAGCTACAACTGAGGGACCCTCGATGTGCTCGTAGTTGCCGATCTCCATCTTCTCACCGGTAACACCGATCTGAGCTACGATAGAGTCCTTCACTGTGCCATCCTCGGTAGGAAGAGCCAAAACGCCATCCAGATCTGCAGGCTTGTTGGCCATTACGAGATCCATGATCTTGTTGGCGAGGGCTACGAAACGCTCGTTGGTAGCAACGAAGTCGGTCTCACACTTCAGGGAGATGATAGCTGCGAAATTGCCATCGGTACGTGCAATAACAGTACCCTCAGAAGCCTCACGGGCCTCACGCTTGGCGGCAACAGCCTGACCCTTCTTGCGAATCTCCTTCACTGCCTCCTCCATGTTACCATTGGTAACCTCAAGGGCCTTCTTGCAATCCTGCATACCGGCACCAGTGATCTCGCGGAGTTCCTTAATTTGAGCAATTGAAACTGCCATAATTTCTTTCAGTTTTTAAGAATTAAAAATCAAATTAGGCCTCCTCTTCTTCGGTAGCCTCTTCTACTACTGGAGCCTTCTTGCCAGCCTTGCCCGAAGCCTCAGCAGCTTCCTGGTCAGCCTTCTCCACCTTGCGCTCCTCGATACCCTCAGCGATAGCGTCGCACATAGTGCCTACAACCACTGCGATAGACTTGGTAGCGTCGTCGTTGGCGGGGATTACATAATCCACACCCTTGGGGTTGGAGTTGGTATCAACCATTGCAAATACGGGGATACCCAGACGGATAGCCTCAGCTACTGCAATGTGCTCCTTCATAACATCTACAACGAAGATTGCAGATGGCAGACGGGTAAGGTCTGCGATTGAACCGAGGTTCTTCTCAAGCTTCTCACGCTGGCGGCTGACCTGCAGACGCTCGCGCTTCGAAAGGTTATCATAAGTGCCGTCCTTCGTGAGTTTGTCGATGGTAGCCATCTTCTTCACAGCCTTGCGGATGGTGGTGAAGTTGGTGAGCATACCGCCTGGCCAGCGCTCGATAACGTAAGGCATGCCAACAGCCTGTGCCTTCTCGGCAATGATCTCCTTGGCCTGCTTTTTGGTTGCGACGAAAAGCACCTTCTTGCCACTCTTGGCCAAAGCCTTGAGCTGCTCAGCTGCCTCGTCGATTTTAGCAACTGTCTTATTAAGGTCTATAATATGGATGCCGTTACGCTCCATGAAGATGTATGGAGCCATTGCTGGGTTCCACTTGCTCTTAAGGTGTCCGAAGTGAACGCCGGCTTCCAAAAGTTGATCAAAGTTTGTACGTGACATGATGTCGAAAATTGTTTTATTTGTTTACATTCTTGTTATTCAATCCGCCGGTAGTCGTCATCAGGACGGGTCCGACTGGATTTAGATACTAAACGCGTTATTTAAATAGATGTACGCACGTACTTATTTAAACTACGCTTTGCGCTAACCAAAGATTAACGCTTGCT
>JAFZTS010000058.1 GCA_017618715.1 Bacteroidales bacterium | reverse complement strand
TTCTTCGTCAGCGGCACCCGAGATGAGCGGATAGAAATTCAATGGAGCCAGCTTTGTGAGGAAAGCGCCTCGCGAGCCGTCTTCATTATCGAAGAAGCGACTGCAATAAATGCCAAGTTCTTCGTTCCATAAGTACTCGTTGATACGTTTGTTCATCTCGTCGGCATCGCTTTGATGTTGGGCAGCAGCTTCCTTATCGCCTATGGCCATTGCAATGAGTGATAAATAGTGGCAATCCATAGCCCATAGAGCACAAAGATCAACAGCATAGACATTCATGGTTTTCCCAACCATCTTAGCCCCTTGGAAATGAGGCGTATCGTCCCAGCCCGTCTCATACATCGCTATCTGCAGGCTTCCGTTATCGGCGCCCCATGCCAGCAACCCGTTTTTCTTGGGGTTACGGTACTTCATCCACCAGGCATTCCATGCCTTCAACACAGGATATGCTTCACGGAGGAAGTCAAGGTCCGGGCGTAAAAGGTGAGAACGCCAAATACACATGGAACCTACGGGCGGCTGGGAATTGCCCTTGCTGTCGCCCATCGACCAGTGTCTGACGTTTCCGATCATGCCATTGGGTAACGCTCCATTCAGTACTGCACGGAATGTTGCTTTGGCCATCTCTGGGTTTCCGTAAGTGGCCATTAGTCCGTTGAAGAAACTATCCCATAAAAATATCGGGCCTTGGTTGGCATTCTTTACACCGAATGAACGTGACACGGGGATGAACGTAATGTGTTCATCGCTGCAATAGAGCCGAGTATTGTTCAGGTTGTTGGTCATTGCTCCAATCACGTCGCCCGATGGAGCTATGGCCTTTGGCCGATGTGCCTCGTATGCGGCTGCTGCCATTTCAATCAATTGGTCAACCGTATCCATGTCAGGCAATTCACCGAAACCTGCCACGAAACGCATGGGGCGTGTGTAGTCATTGATATTATAGGTGACACTCTGGCCATCAAATGAGGATATTTGACAGTTTGTCATCATTCGCCAAACGACTTCCTCTCCAGTTTTTTGAGCCTTGCCTTGAATACCGTCATCGATTCTTGAATAGTGGCTTGTGAACCCCGGCCAGTTCTTTGAGAGATCGAAAGTTATTGCGTCGGCATGGTCGGCTATCATACGCCCCACGGCTGCATCTCCAACACGCGCCCATTCATATTCAATCAGATGGTTGTTGCTCAGTTCAAGCACCATACGGTGGTAACTGTCGTCGGGTGCACAGATCCCTGCATTGTAATCATTGGCCAGATGAGCTTGTGCAAAGCCTTCCGACCGATCTTCGAACAGAATTGCCGTGCGACGATTCTCGCCTAAGAGAGGGTCAATGACAAAGGCAGCCTCATCTGCCCAAATGAATGCTATACCATTAGGTGCAGAGTAATAGAAATTGCCGATTTGCACGTCGGCTGCGTTACCAGTACCGGTTGCCGAGAGGGCAATTAGGATTGACATCGGGCCCCATTGCTTCAGTTTTTCCATATTCATAGTTTTTTACGGGATTAATGAATTGTAAGTATTGTTAATGATATTTACATGAGTGCATCATACTCCATGGGCGCCTGTTTGCGATAGGCGAGGGCGGTGCAGGAGGCTACGATTTCGCCCGTCGATTTCCTTACAGTGACTGTCGCAAAAGGAATCTTCTTGTGGTTGACTGTCTCGATAGCTTCGGCGATGAGATGATCGCCCAAGAGGCCCGACGAGACGTAAGTCACTTGGTTCTCGATACCAAAGGTAAGCTGTCCGTGAGAATTCATCACGGCGGCGATAGCGAGGTCGGCCAGTGTGAAGATTGCACCACCCTGGCATACGTTACCTCCATTGAGGTGTCGCTCTTCGACGGTCATTTCCGCCTTGGCGTACCCTTCACGGATTTCAGTGAGTTGGATTCCGTTGGATTTCGCATAGCGATCGGTCTTGTTGAGTCGTTCTAAAAGAGTCATTTCAGTATTGTTTTTTGAGTGATAAACATGATTTTTCGACGCAAATATACAAAAAAAACAAAAATGACAAAAAAATAGCAAGGAAATTTTCGTAAATCCTAAAAAAATGATTATCTTTGCGCCCAATTGAAACCAATTTACCTTTTAAATAAACATATTTTATATGAAAAGGCTTTTATTAGGTGATGAGGCTATCGCTTTGGGTGCATTGCATGCAGGACTCTCTGGTGTATATGCTTATCCGGGCACCCCATCTACAGAAATCACGGAGTTCATACAGGGCGATAAGTTGGCCCGCGAACGCAATGTTCATTCACGCTGGTGTACCAATGAGAAGACGGCGATGGAGGCTGCTCTTGGCATGTCCTACGCAGGTAAGCGTGCGTTGGTCTGCATGAAGCACGTCGGCATGAATGTCTGTGCAGATGCTTTCGTTAATTCGGCCATCACTGGTTGTAATGGCGGTCTAATCGTTTTGGCAGCCGACGACCCTTCGATGCATTCCAGTCAGAACGAACAGGATTCGCGCTTCTATGGCAAGTTTGCAATGATACCCGTTTTCGAGCCATCGAATCAGCAGGAGGCTTACGATATGATGGAGGAGGCGTTTGCCCTGAGCGAGCGTCTCAAGGAACCTGTGCTGATGCGTGTGGTAACACGTTTGGCACACTCCCGTGCCGCTGTCGAAATACATGAACCGAAGGAGGAGAATGCCCTTAGCCCCGAGACCGACCGTACGCACTGGGTACTTCTCCCTGGCAATGCCAAACGTCAGTATTCGGCGCTTATCGAGAAACAGCCGGTCATCGCCGAAGCAGCTGCTGAAAGTGACTTCAATCGGTTGGAGCTTTGCGAAGACGAACCCGACAATAAGACCGGTGTCATCTGCTGCGGTATAGGTTACAATTATGTAAAAGAGGCCGTGGGCAACAAGATGAACGTCCTCAAGGTTTCGCAGTATCCTCTTCCTGAGAAGGACATCGTTGCTCTCGCTGCTGTTTCGGAGAATCTTCTGGTTGTAGAGGATGGTCAGCCGGTGGTTGAGGAACTTGTTCGTGGTATGCTTGGAGCAGATTATCCTGTCTATGGACGATTGACTGGGGACCTTCCCCGTGCAGGCGAGCTCAATCCTGACAACGTAGCCAAGGCCCTTGGGGTAGAGAGCAATAGGGTATTTGATCCAAGCCCTGTGCTTGCTGGTCGTCCGCCTCAGTTCTGCCAAGGCTGTGGTCATCGTGATGTATATAATGCCATTCGCGAAGTGGTAGCAGAGTTTGGCGACAAGGCGCGTGTCTTTGGCGATATCGGATGCTATACCCTCGGTGCTTTGCCTCCATTTACTGCTATCGACTCTTGTGTGGATATGGGCGCTTCAATTACTATGGCCAAGGGTGCCGCCGATGCAGGCGTTCATCCTTCTTTGGCTATTATTGGCGACTCCACTTTCACGCATTCGGGCATGACCGGATTACTCGATGCAGTCAACGACCATTCGAACATCGTGGTAGTCATCAGTGACAATCTCACAACGGGCATGACAGGTGGACAGGATTCGGCAGGAACCAGCAAGTACGAAGCCATTTGTGTAGCCCTTGGTGTCGATCCGGCACATGTTCGTGTCATTGTTCCTCAGCCTACCAAAGTGGAGCAAATCAAGGAGATGATTCGCGAAGAGATTGCCTATCCCGATGTTTCGGTCATCATCCCGCGTCGTGAATGTATTCAGACATTGGCACGTCATGCACGTCAGAAGGCTGCCGCGCGCAAACAATAATATATTATGAAGAAAGACATTATCCTTTGCGGTGTGGGTGGACAAGGTATCCTCTCCATTGCAACTATCATAGGTGAGGCGGCCACTGCAGCAGGTTTGAATCTGAAGCAAGCCGAAGTGCATGGCATGAGCCAGCGTGGAGGAGATGTGCAGTCGAATCTGCGTCTCTCGACCGATACTATCTATTCCGATCTCATCCCGATGGGTGAGGCCGATGTCATCATTTCGATGGAACCGATGGAGGCTCTGCGTTATCTGCCTTATCTTAGTAAGGATGGCGCCATTGTTACCTCCAGTCAGTCGTTTGTCAACATCCCTAACTATCCCGAGTCTTCGGCTATCGATGCTGAATTGGCCAAGCTTCCCAAGGTGGCCAAACTCGACATTGAGCAGATTGCCAAGGAAGTGGCTACGGTTCGTTCGGCCAACGTCGTACTTCTTGGCATGGCAGCTCCCTATATCGGTATCCTTTCGACCGATGAGCTTCGCAGTGCCGTGGCTCGTGTTTTCGAGCGTAAGGGCGAGGCTATTGTCGAAGCAAACCTCAAGGCCTTCGATGCAGGCGTCGCTGCTGTCGGCTAGTGTTTTATTCCTGTAATCACTCGGAGTACTCTGAATACTCCGATAACTCCGAGTTCTCTGAAAACCCAAACAAAAACAAGATGAGCAAATTCCCCGTACCCGATAATTCATGCGAGTTCTTTGACCAGGAACACGAATGCATGACACGTGAGCAAATCGAGGCGCTGCAGGTCGAGCGTCTGAAGGACACCATTGCACGCTGCATGAAGAATCCCATTTATAAGCAGCGTTTTGAAGAGGCCGGCATCACGCCCGACAGCATCACCTGCGTGGCCGATGTTCGCAAACTTCCATTCACCACCAAGCAGGACTTGCGCGAGAACTATCCATTCGGCCTTTCCTGTGTGCCCCTGAAGGAATGCGTTCGTCTGCATTCTTCAAGTGGTACGACGGGTAATCCCACCGTTATCCTTCACACCCAGAAGGATCTTGAGGAGTGGGCCAATCAGGTGGCTCGTAACCTATGGATGGTGGGCTTGCGTCCCGAGGATGTCTTCCAGAACTCTTCTGGTTATGGTATGTTCACTGGAGGCCTTGGCTTCCAGTATGGCGCCGAGCGTTTGGGTATGTTGACAGTGCCTGCCGCTGCTGGCAACACACTGCGTCAGATCAAGTTCATCCGAGACTTTGGTACCACAGCTCTTCATGCTGTGCCCAGTTATGTGACCCGTATCTACGAGGTCATGCAGGAACAGGGTGTCGATCCTCGGAAGGATACTAATCTCAAGGTGCTTGCCATTGGAGCCGAGCCGCACTCTGAGGAGCAGCGCAAGCGTATCGAAAATATGCTTGGCGTGAAGGCCTACAATTCGTTCGGCATGTCTGAAATGTGCGGTCCGGGCGTTGGCTTCGAATGCAAGGAACAGAACGGTCTGCATTTCTGGGAGGATTATTATATCGTTGAGATTGTTGATCCAGAGACACTTGAGCCTGTGCCCGATGGGGAGATTGGCGAGCTTATTCTCACCTCGATTTGTCGTGAGGCCATGCCATTGATACGCTATCGCACTCGTGACCTGACCCGTGTATTGGGTCGTACTTGTCCCTGTGGACGCAATCACATCCGTATCGACCGTATGAGAGGACGTTCCGACGACATGATTGTGCTTCGTGGTGTCAATATCTTCCCAATTCAGATTGAGAAGATTCTTATGCAGTTCCCCGAGCTTGCCAGCAACTATCTTATTACGCTCACCTCTGATGCCGACAACGACAACATGCTGGTCGAAGTGGAACTTGAGGAACTCTTCACCGATGATTTCCCACGCCTTCTTGACCTTGAGAAGCGTATCCGCCGTGCCCTTAAGGACGAAATCCTCCTCACTCCACACGTCAAGCTTGTGCCTAAGGGCTCACTCCCCGTCAGCGAAGGCAAGGCCGTGAGAGTCGTTGATAAACGAAAGGTATATCAATAAATTCTGAATTGTTCTGAATTGTTCGAAATGTTCAAAAGGGTTTCTCCTCTTGAGTCCCTCAAACCCCTCTTAACCCCACCCATTATGACCATCAAACAACTTTCAATATTCATTGAGAACAAAAGCGGAACACTTATCCGCGTTCTCGACCTTTTGAGTAAGGCCAACATACAGATTATCGCCTCTACAATTGCCGATACCAAGGACTATGGAATCTACCGCGTCCTTTGTGACCAGCCTACACAGGCCTACCTGCTTCTTCGCGAGAATGGCATTAACGTGCAGTTGGCCGATGTGTTTGCTTTGAGTATCGACGATACACCAGGCCAGGCAGCCGAGGCTGTCAAGATGCTTTCTTCTGAGGGCGTCGGCATCCTGTATATGTATTCTTTCCTTTGGAAGGGCAAAGGTGTGCTTGTCATGCGTACCGACCAGAGCGAGAAGGCCAAGGAAATCATAACAATCAAGAAGATCGGCTTCCTGACGGAGGCAGACTTCGCATAACCCATATTTCTTAATTTCATTATTAAATTTTTAAAGATGCCAAGAATTTATAATCCAGAGATGGAGTGCATGGATCGTGAGTCGATGCGTAAACTCCAGAGCGAGCGTCTCGTGGCTACCGTAAAGAGGTGCTACGAAACTGTACCCTTTTACAAGCGTAAAATGGACGAGTTGGGTGTCAAGCCCGAAGACATCCGTGGTGTAGAAGACATCACCAAACTGCCTTTCACCACAAAGTACGACTTGCGCGATGAATATCCTTTCGGACTACAGGCTGTTCCGATGGAGAAGATTCGTCGTATCCATGCATCGTCGGGTACTACAGGCAAGCCCGTTGTGGCTACTTATACCGAGGCTGACCTTGAAATGTGGGCAGAATGTGTAGCCCGTGTGATGTCGGTAGGCGATGTCGGGCCAGGCGATGTCGTTCAGGTTTCTTACGGCTATGGACTCTTTACCGGAGGTCTTGGCGCTCATAGCGGTGCCGAAAAACTAGGAGCAATCCAGCTTCCCACATCTGCGGGCAACTCTAAGAAGCAGCTTATGCTGATGAAGGACTTTGGTACCACAGCAATTGCTTGTACTCCTTCATACGCCCTGCGCCTTGCCGAAGTGATGACCGAAATGGGTATGAGTGCTCGCGACTTGAAGTTGCGCGTAGGTTTCTTTGGAGCTGAGCCTTGGACATGGGGCATACGTCGCGAAATCGAGAAGAGGTTTGGCATCAAGGCTATCGACATTTATGGACTCACTGAGATGTGCGGCCCTGGTGTTGGTGGTGAATGTGAGTATCAGGATGGCACCCATGTATGGGAGGATATGTTCCTGCCTGAAATCATCGATCCCGACACGCTAAAGCCAGTGCATCAGGGAGAAGAGGGCGAACTTGTCTTCACCTCATTGTGCAAGGAGGGTATGCCGATGATCCGTTATCGTACACGCGACCTTACCCATATAATCTACGAGAAGTGTCAGTGCGGACGAACCGCTGTCCGTCTTGGCAAGATTTTGGGTCGTTCGGACGATATGCTCATCATTCGTGGTGTCAACGTTTTCCCAAGTCAGATCGAGACTGTCCTCACCGAGTTCCCCGTATTTACTCCCCAGTATTTCATCACTGTCGATCGCAAGGACAACGAAGATACATTCGACCTCGATGTCGAGCTTCGCAACGAATACTTCTCGCCCAATCCTGCAAAGCAGATGCCATATATCAAACCGCTTTACGACCGTATCGTAAGCATGGTGGGAATCAAGCCAAACATCCACATTCTGCCTCCGGGTGCTATCGAACGTTCGTCGGGCAAGGCAAAGCATGTCAACGACAAGCGTAACTTGAAGGATTGGAAATAGAATAGGACTATAGTTTCTATAGTTCCTATAGCGTCTATAGTATCTATAGACATCATTTACAATAACTCACTATGATTCAAACCCCATTAGATTATCAGATTGTGACCGAGACGATCGAGTCAATGCATCTCGGTGATTTCAGCGGTGCCACCATTCGTGATATCGCTAGTCTTGCAGGAACGCTCGAGAAGAAGACGGGACAACCTTTTATCCATCTTGAGATGGGAGTGCCCGGCTTGAAACCTTCGCAGATTGGCATGGATGCCGAGAAGAAGGCGCTCGATGAAGGTTGTGCGGCCATCTATCCGCCAAACGCTGGTATCGCTCCACTCAAGAATGCAGCATCACGATTCATCAAGGCTTTCATTGGCATTGATTTGAAGCCCGAAGGATGTATTGCGACAGTTGGTTCGATGCAGGGTACGTTTGCAGTCTTTACAACCTTGCACCTTGCCATGCCTGAGCGCGATTCGATACTCTTCATTCATCCCGGCTTTCCTGTGCAGACCGACCAGTGCAAGGTTATCGGCTTGAAGCCTATCGGACTCGATATTCATGACTATCGTGGTCCGAAACTGATTGAGAAGCTCGATGAGATATTGGCGCAAGGCAACATTGCAGGCATCGTCTATAGCAATCCGAATAATCCTACATGGGTATGTTTCACTGATGACGAACTGAAGGGTATTGGCGAACTGGCAACCAAGCATGATGTCATTGTGCTGGAGGACCTGGCCTACTTTGCGATGGATTTCCGTCGTGACCTGTCTCATCCTTTTGAAGCGCCTTATCAGGCCACTGTGGCACGATATACTGATAACTATGTGATGACCATCTCTGCATCGAAGGCTTTCTCTTATGCTGGTCAGCGCATTGGTGTTTGTTGTATTTCGGATGGCCTCTATCATCGCAAGTATCAGGCATTGCAGGATCTGATGGGCGTGGCTGAGTTCGGACGCTTCCTGGATGCTCGTGTTATATATACCCTTTCGTCAGGATGCTGTCATAGCGTGCAGTATGGTATGGCTGCCATGATGGATGCTGCGTGCGACGGACGTTTCGATTTCGTCAACCAGGTAAAGGAATACGGACGTCGTGCCGCCTTCCTCAAGAAGGTACTCCTTTCTAATGGATTCTATCTGGTCTATGACAACGACATGGGCGAACCATTGGCTGATGGATTCTATTTTACCGTTCAGTATCCCGGCATGACCGACCTGCAACTGACGCGCGAATTGATGTACTATGGCATTGCCGTCTATCCGCTCGACACGATGGGTTCACACGAACAAGGTGTCCGCGTTTGTACTTCGTTCTTCAAGCCCGAACAGGAACCTATATTTGCTGAACGTATCGAAGCATTCCGCGCTAATCATGTCTGACTACCTGTTGGTCTTCGTCCGATGGAGGAAAATCCATCGGACTTTTTTCGCTTTTAGTTTATGAATTAATTCCTCTATGTGGTAGTAGTATTTGCTTGGTTCGGCGTTATTTGGGAGGATAATGTAAGTTTATTGTCCCTTTTCGCGATTTTTCTTGTAAAATATTTGGAAAAATAGATTAAATATCATATATTTGCAGCGTCACCTCACTTGCTTTTCTTTCGATGAATGAATGGAGTGAAGTGATGTTGAGTTTTCTTACCATATTTTTATACCAATATCTATTTGCTTATGAAAAGACTTTTATTTCTTTTTTTCAGTTTGTTTGTGAGCAGTCTTGTTTGGGCGGGAGATTATCAGTTAGTCATTGATTTCGTCGATGGTGGAGAAGCCACCTTCTCACTATCCAAGCTGCCGGTGCTTACTTTTGCAGACCAAAGGCTCTGTGTTAGTATGGGAGATCAAAAGTCGGAATTTGAACTTTTGGATGTAGATAATTATCATTTTACAGCAGATTCGTCTGGTACCACTTCTCTGCGTAAGAATGAAGATTTTTCCATCATTTGGCGTGGGGAAAACCTAATCGTGATAGCCCAAGATGCAGCTGACATTTCAATTCTGCTTTATGGAATAGATGGTATTTCTTATCCAGATCGCGTTCATGATAATGGTTCCCACTATGAAGTCTCACTCTCTGCCCTTCCCAAGGGCATCTATCTCATTCGTATCAACAATCAGCGAACCCTCAAAATCAATCAAAAATGAAAAAGCAAGTTTTATTAACTGCACTTTTGGCCTCCGTTTATAGTGTGCAGTCACAAGATGTGATGGTTGTAGAAATGTATGACAATACAGTTCATAAATTCAAGGTGGAAGATGTTCGTCAAGTTACATTCGAACAATCGAGCGAAGAACCTGAATGCCCCGTGGCTGAAGCCGTTGACCTCGGATTGCCCAGTGGAACGAAGTGGGCAAGCTGGAATGTCGGAGCAACAAAGCCTGAGGATTATGGCGGATATTATTCCTGGGGCGAGACGGAGGAGAAAGAAGTTTATGATTGGACTAATTACCAATTTTCAGATGGAGCTTACTATCATCAGTCCTATTACGAGCATATAGGTGATGATATTGCCGGTACGGAATATGATGTAGCAACTGTCAAATGGGGCGGATCGTGGAGAATGCCTTCTGTAGATCAATACAATGAATTGAGAAATAATTGTACAATGACCTGGACACAGCAAAATGAGGTGAATGGTTTGCTGATTACAGGACCGAACGGCGCTTCGATATTCATGCCTGCTGGTGGTGTCAAATGGGATTATCTTGGACATGAAGGAGAATCCGGCAACTATTGGACCTCTACTCTTCATAGTGTTAGCGATGAGACCACCACGTATATTCACCAAGCGTACATTTTTCAATTTACATCATCAGGATTTGTTCGTGCCGACTATCCTATTCTTCGCAATTATGGGGCAACGGTGCGTGCTGTTATATGCCCTGAGCAGGAATCACAAGAATGTCCCGTGGCCGAAGCCATTGATTTAGGTCTGCCAAGTGGCACTAAATGGGCGAGTTGGAACATTGGAGCAACTAAGCCCGAGGAATTTGGTGGGTATTACGCTTGGGGCGAAACGGAGACAAAAGATGTGTACAATCATGATACCTACATCTATGCTTCACGTATTGATGAGGATGGCGATGGACAATATGAAGGAGGATATGTCATTCAGGATATTGGGTCTAACATTGCTGGAACACAGTACGATGTAGCCCATGTGAAGTGGGGTGATTCATGGCGTATGCCTTCCTACTATCAATTTGATGAGCTAATGAAACACTGCACTTGGACGTGGACTACCAAGAATGGTGTGGAAGGACACCTCGTGACAGGGCCTAATGGAAAAGCCATTTTCTTGCCTGCTGCAGGACAATTGTATAATGATGGCTACATCATGTCACCAGGTACTTACGGCTTTTATTGGTCTTCAACGTTCTACCCCACTTGGGGGATAGGGAATGCATATATCCTTGAAATTATTAGCAGCTATCCGTCTTTTTGTGGAGGAAGTGCAGTTCTTGGACAGTCTGTGCGTGCCGTTTGTCTATAATATATAGATTGAAATATCCACTTCTACTCACTTATGCACATCTACCACATCATATACGCCATCAAGGAGGTTTTTCATCCCTTGGGCGTATTGTTGTGCAAAGATTTCGGCAGGTGTGTCATCGATGATGCCGTATTCGCGGAGAAGGTTTTCGACTCGTTCTTGTTCTCGATGTCCTCGTCCGGGAGAAAGTTCTTGCTGGTCACGTTTGAGAGAAGGAGTGTATGTTTCTGGCATTTGGCATTTGGCTTGGGAGGCCGCACGTGCTATCCGGGCCATGGCGAATAACTTGAGAAAGAGTTCTTCGGGAACAGGTTCGTAACCTGTATTTGCAAAAATTGTCAATGGGAGGGTCTGGTGCTCGAGGAGCTCCAGACCCTCTGTCGTCTTGATGATGGTGACGTCGAAACGTTCGAAGTCGAGTACGCTGCTCTGGATCTGGCGATTGACTCTCACCACGTCACGTCCCCACAACGGGTTGCGGCGGCAATAGCATTGTCCGACTTCGATTTCCATGTCATTAAATTAGAATTGAGCTTAGCAACTCAAGAATGTTACTTAGCAGACAACTTGTTGTAGTGCTCGTCGTTGACGGGCTCAAGCCATTCGTTCGGCACTGAGCCTGGCTGCGTATTTTCAACCTCTACATGGACAGCAAGATGCTGGAACCAGCTGTCGGCCTGTGCGCCATGCCAATGCTTTACGCCTTCGGGAATGTCCACAATGTCACCGGCCTTGAGCGAAATAGCGGGTTTGCCCCATTCCTGATACCAGCCACGACCCGATACGCAGATCAGGATCTGACGTGCGCCATGATGGATGTGCCAGTTGTTGCGGCAACCTGGTTCGAAGGTGACATTGGCAAAGTTCAGAACGCCTTGTTCATCGGCGCCAAGGTTGACGGGATGCAATCCTGCCAGATGGCTGTTGCCAATGAAATACTGTGCATAGCCCGAGTTGGGATTTCCCTTGGGCCAATCACCAGCCACGGCATCGGCAGCATTATCGACTTGCGAAAGACCATTCTCGCGCAGATACTTGCAGAGTTCATCCACCTGTTCCTGCGTGTTGCCCATATTCACCGCACCGGCCTTGTGGGCAGCAAGTTGGGGAGCCACACCCTTGATGGACGAGAGGGCTGCTACGGTCACGATCTCGCGATCGGCAGGCGAGAGCTGGTCACCGGCGAAGATGTCTCCGAAGAGATGGGCCTTGAGATAATAGTCGTCCTGCGGACAGAAAACATAGTTGAAAGGACGGCCGGAGAGCTGGGTCTGTACCTGTGTGCCCACTTCGAGCGAAGCCTTTGCATCGTCCCAGACGGCGGGACGCGTCCAGACCTTGCCTTCGTTGTCGGTGATTCCATTCGCCTTGCGGTCTTCGAGTACCTTGTCCAAAACACCCAGCGCATTGAGTGAGCGGGGGAAACCTGTGTAGGCATAGAGATGGGAGAAAGCTTCCTTGAGCTCGTTGATTGTTACACCACCGTCGAGGGCAGCACGAATAGCAGGATCAAGTCGAACGAGGTCGCCTTGTGCTTCGAGGCTCGCTACCGTAGCCAGGTGAAGCTGACGCTCAGTAAGGCGCTGAGCAAATGTAGTTGTTGCCATAGTCAGAAGAATGAATAATGTCGTAAGTATCCTTTTCATGTTTATTGTTGTTTTTTGACGGTGCAAAGATACAAACTTTTGAAGAGATTCCCCTTATAAATTTTTCGGATAAATATACCAAAATCACGGAAAGATAACTTTACCTGTGTTCCCCGATCATTTTTTCCATCCATATCATATCGAACCAAAGTCCGAATTTGTATCCGCATTGATGGAAATGAGCTACACGTTTATACCCTAAATGTTCGTGGAATTCGGGGCTTTGATGTGTGAGATACTGATTAGGTGTGTCAAGCCAGGTGATGCAAGCGTTTAGGTTGAGGATACCCATTTCCTTTAGACGTTCTTCGAGGACTGTGTAAAGCTTCTTGCCTATACCCTTGCTATGTTGGCCCATCTTGACGTAGATTGAAGTCTCGACGCAACGGCTATAGGCAGCACGCGCTTTGAAGACCTCGGCGTAGGCATAGCCAACAATCTCACCACCTTCTTCGCAGACGAGATAGGGGTAGTGTTTCAATGTATGTTCGATGCGTTCACGAAACTTCTCTACCGATGGCACGTCATATTCGAAGGTGATGGCTGTTTGTTCGATGTATGGCGCGTAGATGGCGAGAATGGCTTCAGCATCTTGTGGCGTAGCTGTCCGAATATTCATTTATGATGAAAAAGTAATAAAAATTGTTTATTTTGTCGAAAATATTTGTTTTTGTTGTCGAATAGCTGTATCTTTGCACCGGAACTTATATTTTGAGGTTATCAAAGTATGAGCCATTATTTCTAACTTATAAATTATATCATTATGGCTACTACAAAGTATTCAGGCACCCAGACAGAGAAGAATCTCGAAGCTGCATTCGCAGGCGAATCACAGGCACGTAACAAATATACCTATTTTGCTTCGGTGGCAAAGAAGGAGGGTTATGAGCAGATTGCCGAGCTTTTCCTTAAGACTGCTGACAACGAAAAGGAACACGCAAAGTTGTGGTTCAAGGAACTCAATGGCATCGGTGATACGGCTCAGAATCTGGAGCACGCTGCCGATGGAGAGAACTATGAGTGGACCGACATGTACGAGGGTTTTGCCAAGACTGCCGAAGAAGAAGGTTTCAAGGCTTTAGCCGCCAAGTTCCGTATGGTAGCTGCCATCGAGAAGCGCCATGAGGAGCGTTATCGCGCATTGCTAAAGAACATCGAGACGGCTGCTGTCTTCGAGAAGAGCGAGGTGAAGGTTTGGGAATGCCGTAACTGCGGTCATATCGTAGTTGGCACCAAGGCTCCACAGCTCTGCCCGGTTTGTGCTCATCCTCAATCATTCTTTGAGGTGCACGTTGACAACTTCTAAAGTGCTGCTTCGCACATCCCTTATTAAACCAAGGAACAACAAGTCCAATGGCTGAGGAATCTTTGTTCTCAGCCATTGAACATCTTTATGCGACAGCTATCCCGTTTTCTTTGCACCACTTCACAAACTCTTTCTCGGAATCTGTGTCAAATTGGGCAATATATGCGGTTAAAGCTGTAACCTTATCTGCACTTGTGGCTTTCTCTATGAGACCCTTGAGCGTGTTCTGCACGCAGACGGTTCCCACTACACCACATACGTCCAGATGGTCGGCCTTGCGCAATTCGTAGGCCAGATGTGCGGCAACAGCCTCGTTGTCGAGAGCTGAATACTCGTCACGCTCCACTTGCTCACCCTTTCGGATGAATTCTACTTTATTTGCATACATCCAGCGTTTCAACTCGTCGAGCACCGAGTCGGTGACGAGAGCGTCGGCCGTATAACTAACACAATGGGAAGGCCAGGGACCTCCCTGTTCAACGAAGGAGCAGTGATTGATGGGATGCCAGTCGAGGCTGACATAGATCTTGTCGTAATAATCCAGTTCGAGATTGTGCAAATAGTTAGCAAGGGCCGCCATTTTGTCGAGCGCACCTTTGACGGGCAGTGTCCCATCGTCCATGAATCCGTTCTGAGGATCGACGATAAAGAGTCTTCGTTTCATAGCTTGTCTTGGATTTATCCGATGAGTGAAAGGATGTATTTGCACTTTTCCTGATTGCCGAGGGTCTTGCCTTTGTCACACGAGAGTTTGATGCAGTCGTGCCATTCACGTACTTCTGTGATACGGCATTTGGTCAGCTTGATAACGATGTTCGAAGGCTTGGCGTTGTCGATGTCGCAGGTAATATGTGTGCCTACTCCGTAACTGTCCAGCACTCGACCATTGCAGAACTTGTGGATGGCGATACATTTATCGACATCGAGACCGTTGCTATAGACCACCTGCTTTGTCGCTGGGTTGATGCCCAGATTCTTGTACTTGGCAATGATTTTCTCGGTCTGTTCTTCTTCGTCACCACTATCCACGCGCAGACCGCTATACATCATAGCCATGCGTTTCGAAAGGTTGTTGAAGAAGACGTCGTCGCCAAAGCAATCGTATAGGTATATGCCGTTATTGCCATCATATACGTCGCTGAACTTGCGCATGACGTTGTAGTTACACTCGAAGACACCACTCACATTCTCTTCGAACGAGATGAGTTGATGCGACATGGTCCCTAGAGGGGTTAGACCCAGTTCTAGGGCAAACCATACGTTGCTCGTGCCTGTGAATCTGCCAGGCCAAGGTTTGCTGTCATAGACATGCTTCATCGCTTTGAGCACCAGTTTCTGATGATCGTAGGTAAAGCGGCGACGTGTTCCCATGTCTCCGAACACCAGTCCTGCTCCAAAGATCTTCTCGCTCTTTGCGACAGCTTTGGCGTATTCCTTTTCGAGATTATAGTTGGCAACATCACCGTTCAAGGTGTGGAGCAGTTCGGAGATACACGAGAGGATAGGCATCTCCCACATGATGGTACTGAACCACTTGCCACGGATGAGGATGCTGAGGTGTCCCTCTTCGTCCTGGTTGATGTTGACCTCCTTCGGGTTGAAGCGGTAGCCACGCAGGAAGGTAAAATACCAAAGGGGTAGCCATACAAGCTTCTCGGTCATGAACTCTACTTCCTGGTCGGTGATGGTGACGCCTGCCATGTAGTCAATCTGTTCTTGCAGCAGTTTATCGAAGCCCTTAGGATAGCAAGTGTTGTTGCGGTCGATGAAGGTGTATTCTACTTCTGCCCTCGGATATTTCTGCATGACGTAGTATTGGCAACTGAAGGTGTAGAGGTCATTGTCGGTGAAATGTGTGATGATTTGGCGCATAAGGATTGTGGGGTTAAGAAGGGTTTGAGGGGTTCGAAGGGTTAAGAAGGGTTCTGAAGGGAAATATATATTTGTTCGTATATTTGTCGAAGAAGAGCTTCGTTGCGTATGATTTCGCGCAGTTCGGCCAAACGTTTGCCATTCGGCGACTCGGGAATCCACAATTTCAAATACCCGCCTTCGGCATATTTCTCGTGCAGATGTTCAAGTGTTCGTTCGTAATGGCCATCTTTATCCAGCTCGGGATAGTGGGCGAAGCCAAATTGCATCGTTCGACGGATGATATTTATGGGATTGATGTCACGGTCGGCTTCAGCCACAATGCGACCATAGATGGTGCGAGGTGCAGACTTCGCAGAGGCACGGTGATCCTCGGCGGCATCCGCCATGATCTCAATCTGTTCTTTGGTGAACCATTGCAATAGTTTCATATCGGCTCGGATGATACGGGCCGATACGATGTGGTGCGTGTCACGACCTTCAACGAGGCCCGTATCATGGTAGGCGGCAATGGCATAAGCCATATCGATGTTGATGATGGTCTTCGTGCCATCGGCATTCATGTATTTGGCCGATTCGTTGATGATTTGTGCGAGGTTCAGACTTTGAGCAATGACTGTGCGCACATGGTTTTCCTGGTGAGCTGCATCGAATGTGGCATAGCGGGGCAGGATTTCCTGCTCCACGTATGCCACAAGAGCTGGATCGGGTTGAACATTCATTTTATCCCTTGATGAAGTCGAGGATCTGCTCGGCGTGGATCTTGGTTTTGATTTCCTTGGGTGTGAAGATCTTCTCGATGATGCCTTCTTCGTTGACGAGGTAGGTGGTGCGGAGTGTGCCGATAGTTCGACGGCCGCAAGATACCTTTTCGCCCCATGCACCCAGTTGCTGTAACAGTTCGGTGCTGGTGTCGGCAATGAGGGGGAACTCGAGGTTGTAGTTGTTTGCGAACTTCTGTTGAGACTCCTGCTTGTCCTTGCTTACGCCAATGATGGCATAACCGGCAGCTTCGAGCTCTGCCTTGTGTTGTTGCAGGGAGCAAGCCTCGGCGGTGCAGCCAGGAGTGTTGGCACGAGGGTAACTGTAGAGCACAATCTTGCGTCCACGATAATTACTCGCCTTGATCTCATTGCCGTTCTGGTCAATGCCAAGGACTTCGGGAATTTTATCTCCTACAATCATAGTTGATGGGAATTATTGGGTTATTAAAGTCGATATAGTCACTATATTTGCTATAGTTACTATAAAATGTTATCGTCGAGGGGCGACACGTGGCATGGCCTTGATGGGTTGGGGGATTGCCCCCATGCCTGGATGACCACCATTGCCCTTGGCCTTCCAAAGGGCATCTTTGATGAGTGGCCCGAAGTCGATACCCAGTTTAGCACCACCTACATTGACAAAGGGCTGTACGATGGGTACAATCTGATGGCCCGTGAAAGAGTCGTAGGTCTGACGTGCACCTACATCGATGCCGAAGGGCACGTTGGTGTCGGTTTGGAATGTGGCAAATCCTCCCCATTGAAAGGCTTGTCTGATCTTGATGTCGGAGCTCGTCAGGAACGTGCCTGGCATATAGTAACCAAAAGCAGTTAGCGCAAAGTATTTGGAGGGCTGCCACGTCAGGGAACCATTGAATGACGCTGTGTTGTAATAGACTGAATACTTCTGGAGCGAAACACCGGCATTGGCCGTCCAATAGTTACCTAAACGCTGTGTAACTCCCGCATTGGCTGAAGCAATATATCCATACATCAGATTGCCTGTGTATTGATGCGAGCCATACATGTATCCTGTGCTCCATGAGGGTAGTCGTGAGCCACGTGGAAAGAGGGGCGCTCCGTACAAGTGTACTTCTTGAGGCTTGCTTTTCTCGGGATTGGTTAGTACTCCTGTTTCGATAAGGTCCTTTTTCCAGTTGGTGCCGAGGTCTGGGCTCATGAACCCTGTATTCTCCACGCGAATGGGCGCTGTCAGTTCACGGATGTCATCTTCCGTCAAGGCCGACGGAACACTTGCCGCAAGGGTGTCCTTCGGCTCCTGTGCCATCAAAGACGTTGGCAGCAGCAACATCAATAGTGGAAAAGGGACTTTCATGAAGCACGCTGGATTTGTTATTCCTCCTTGATGGGCATCAGCTCACCGGTATGGGTTTCGATGATATAGCCTTTCACCACTACATCCTTGGGCATAAGGGGATGATGGCGCACCAGATCGACGGTTTCCAGCACGGCGGCTTCGGTGTCGTCAAAACCATGGAGCCAAGCGTCAAGGTCAATACCGCAGTGTCGCATCAACGAGATGTGTTCTTCGTCAATACCGCGCTCCTTCATCAGATGGAGCATCTCCTCGGCATTCATGCCTTGCACACCACAGCCCGTATGTCCGATGATCATTACTTCGTTCACACCCAGTTCGTAGATGGCGATGAGCAGCGAACGCATAGCCGAATCGAAGGGATTGGTGATCGTTCCGCTTGCCACCTTAATCATCTTCACGTCGCCGTTCTTGATACCGAGGGCAGCAGGAAGTAGTTCGACCAAGCGGGTGTCCATGCACGTCACAATGGCCAACTTTTTGTCAGGGTACTTCGAGGTGGCAAACTTTTCGTAGGCTTTCGATTCGACGAACGCCTTGTTGTATTTGAGCATTTCTTCAATCATAGTAATGTAAATTTAAAGAAATAAGATATAGATTGCACAGGCTGCCAATAGCAATGCCATAGTCAGATCAACCTGCTTGCGATACTTGTGAAGGAAACGTCGCAGATAAGCACCTGCATAGAGCCATGCGAAGTTTGCACCTGGTCCAGCAATCAGCAGTAATGGTGCAACAAGAAATAGGCTGATGAGGCGATTGCTGTAAGGAAGCACATAGGTCGAGAAAACCGTCAGCTCGAAGAGCAGCATCTTGGCATTGGTCATCTGCATGAGCATGCCCGATGTGAACGTACAGTCCTTGGCTTCGGTGTCTTCCAATCCCTGGTCACGAAACATCTTCCAAGCCAGCCATAGGATATAGGCCACGCCGATATATTTCAAATAGACTACATAATGCCCCATCATTTCTCCTAGCAGGTGGGTGAGGAGTACCATCAAGAATAGGTCGATGCAGAAGCCGATGAACAGTCCACGCCACATCTTGAGCGCTTTTCTGCGGCCATATTTCAGGCAACAGGCCAGCGAATAGAGGTTGGCGGGCCCGGGAGTATAACCTACCACGATGATGGCCAATAGCAGGGATGGTAACAGGGAAATGGGCATTGTTTATTCTACCATAGTTGGTGAACGAGGGGACGGATCTCCTCGTCATAGATTCTTCTGACGGCCTGTATCTCCTTGTCGCTGAGCGCAGGCAGTTCCGAGGCCTTTGCGTTGTTGACGATTGGTTCGGGTAGGCTTGCTCCCGGAATAATGACGCTCACTTCGGGATGCATCAAGAACCAACGGAGGGCAGTTGCTGCCAAATCGTCAGTGCCAAGTTCTTCTTTCAGGCGTTTGGCGGCTCTGACACCCGTGTAGTAGTCCACGCCTGAGAACGTCTCGCCCTTGTAGAAAGCCTTGCCCCGGCGCGAACCCAGTTGCCACGTGCCCAGTGAGATCTCGCTCCCTTTGTAGCCGGTTTTTCCTAATGTGCGGTAGTTCATAAATACTGTAATTAATAAAGTTTATAATAGTGCTTCTCTGACCGAATTGTCAAGGGCTATGTCGAGCAGTTCGTCCATCGTTTCGCAATTTACGGGAGTCTTCTCACTGAATTCCTCCCACGACTTTGCCCAACTGTATCCGCATTCGTCAGCGTATGTGCGCCAATATGGTTCGATGCGAAGTATTTCCTTTTGCCTCAACCAGGTGATGACGTTCTTAGCTGGGTCGTCTTGCGTTCCCTTGTAGCCCAAGGACTGAAGTTTTTGGAATGTTGCGTAATTCATATCTTTTTGAAATATTGATTTCAATAACGTGTAAAGATCAAAGGCTTTAACCCCGCAAAAGTAGTCACTTTTGTCGTTATTTCCAAATGAAAAGTCGAAAAAACTACCGAAAACCTTGCCTTTTAACTCTTTTTACTACATTTGTCATCTTTTCGTGCAAAATATAGTACAAAGAAAAAAGCCTGTCGGCCTCAAAAGAGGCTGGCAGGCTCGGGAACATTGGAGTAGATTATCCATTATTGGATTTCAATCTGACGAGAAGTATCGACAGGTTTCTGCGGTTCGGTCTTCGGGATGTCGATGGTCAGGACGCCATGCTCCATCTTGGCTGTGATCTTCTCTTTGTCAATATTGTCAGGCAGGGTGAATGCCTGCTGATAGTGACTGTAGGAGAATTCGCGGCGCAGATACTTGCCGGCTTTCTTTGCATCCTTCTTATCATCTTCCTTGGTTTCAGTTTTCTTCTCCAGTGAGATGACAAGGTTGTTGTCGTTGTCGATTCGGATTTGGAAGTCGTCCTTCGTCATGCCTGGTGCGGCGACCTCGACCTTGTAATCCTTCTCTTCGTCGAGTACGTTTACTGCGGGTGCAGTGACGTTGCGTTTGCGATTGGTCATCCAGAAATCGCTGTCATCAAAGAAATCGTTGAACAGCGTTGGGAACCAATTCTGATCATTGAATCTTGAAATCATTGGTAACATAGTTGTACCTCCTTTCGGTTGAATTAATTGTTAGACATGTTCTGGACGTTTGGTTTAGCTTCCCATAGGATGCTTTCGCTATCGCGTTCACTGGCATACTTGCAATCCCTGTGCCAATCCCGATTGTGCCTCTTTTTGTCCATGTTCAATGGTTAAAATGTCCAAATGATGGACTATTTGTCCTCCTATTGATAGTTAAAGTCATTTAAATTCCTTAACATTTCAATATTATTAACCATTAATATTTTCATGTTAGATTATTTTTCCGTATTTTTGCCGATGAATAGAATGTAAAATACTAACGATACATGAATATCAAGGAATTTTTTTCTATCAAAAGTGACCTCAGCAGCCGTCAGGAGACCATCGAAAACATTACCAATGGAACATCGTTCCGTGGCGCCACCATTTGGATCCTGATTTGTGCCATCTTCATTGCTTCGCTGGGTCTCAATGTCAACTCTACGGCAGTCATCATTGGAGCCATGCTTGTCTCACCATTGATGGGTCCTATCATAGCAATGGGTCTGGCTGTTGGTATCAATGATCTGGAACTGTTGAAACGTGCAGCAAAGAATTACTTCATGATGACCGTTGTTGCCATCATGACTGCTACGCTTTACTTTTTTATCACACCTTTCCACGAGAATGGTTCCGAATTGCTGGCGCGCACATCACCCACGCTCTACGATGTGCTCATTGCATTCTTTGGTGGAGCAGCTGGTATAATTGCGCTTAGCATCAAGGATAAGGGAAATGTCATCCCTGGCGTTGCCATCGCTACGGCACTTATGCCACCACTATGTACTGCAGGTTTTGGCATCGCATCCAGTAGCCTGCATTTCTTTGCCGGTGCGCTTTATCTTTACTTCATCAATACGGTATTCATCGCTTTGTCAACTTTTGCTGGAGTGCGGATGATGAAGTTCAAGCCGAGGGAGATCTTTGACGAGAAACGTCGCCGTATCGTTAATCGCACGCTGATACTGATTGTCGTACTTACGATGGTACCTGCATTTTTCATGACGATGAACATCATTCAAAGCAGTATCGTCCATAGGCAGGTGCGACAGTTTATCCACGAGGAGGCCAATTGGGAGGGCACTCGCGTCGTTGCCAATGATGTGGTGAATGGCAACACCTTGCGCCTTGTGCTTGTGGGTCGAAACGTCAACGAGGAAGCAGTTGAACTGGCAAGGCATTCGCTGACACATTATTCCAAGTTGAAGGAATACGATTTGGAAGTGGTTCAGGGAGCCGACTTCGACAGCATCATGTCATTGGGCAATCGTCTGGAAATGATGCGCGCTAATGAGGCCAACAATGCACATGCTCTCGACAACGAACTGAAACGTAATGCCTTCCTCACAGAGCGCCTTAACGAATACGAACGCTACGAGGATATCAGCAACGAGATGAGGAAGGAGATCAATATCTTCTTCCCTCAGGTTATCGGTCTAAGCCTTTCATCGACCTTGCAGGTCTTCACCGATTCCCAAGCCCCGTTGCGTTGCGTGACAGCCATCGTCGATAGTCAAGAGCCATTGTCGAAAGATGCAAGAGCGAGGTTGCAATTATGGTTCAAGGAAAAGACCGATGCCGACAGTTTGCGGCTCATTGTGCTCGAAAAGTAAAAAAAGTTCCTTTTATATTTGGTATATTGCTTGAAATAGATTATCTTTGCAGCGTTTTATCAACCAATAAAAGTATCAAGATGAAAAAAACGCTTATTCTTCTTCTCGCAACTGTGGGTCTGATGACCAGTTGTAGCAACAAAAATGCAAACAAGGAAGCACAGGCTGCAGACACAGCACCAGCCGTAGCAGCCAATGACGCCTTCTATTCCATGACCGTCAAGGACATGATGGGGCAGGACATCTCGCTCGAAAGCTACAAGGGTCAGGTGGTACTCGTCGTCAATACCGCTACGCGCTGTGGCTTCACACCCCAGTACACCGACCTCGAGAACCTCTATGCCGATTACGAGGCCAAGGGATTCACCATCCTCGACTTTCCTTGTAATCAGTTCGGTCAGCAGGCTCCCGGCACTGAAGCCGAGATTCACGAGTTCTGTACAGCCAACTATGCCATCAAGTTTCCACAGTTCGCCAAGATCGATGTCAATGGCGAGAATGCTTCCCCGCTTTTCACCTACCTGAAAGAGCAGAAGGGCTTTGAAGGGTTCAATGCCGACAATCAGCTCACTCCACGCCTTGAGGAGATGTTCGACAAGATGAACCCAGGCTGGCGTGAGACTTCCGATATCAAGTGGAACTTCACCAAGTTCCTTATCGACCGCAATGGTTACGTCGTCGCACGTTTCGAACCTACTCACGACATGAAGGACGTGGAAGAACAGGTGAAAAAGCTGCTGTAAATATTTATGCTTACTTCAAAAGACGCTCCCCTCTGGATGTGGGTCCTTCGCTTGATCGGAGGACTCATTATCTTTATAACCCTCAGTGGGATTGCTCAATTGCCTCTCATGGTTTTCAAGAGCAATCTTCCCATCATTCTGAGCTGCATTGTTCTTTCTTCCCTTGTCCTGTTGGCCTACTATGGTTGGTATGGACTGACTGAAGGCAGTCGAGCCATCGATTTGTCCATGTGTCGTCTCATGCCCGAGATATGCAAGGGCTTGCTTGTCGGTGCGATATACTTTGTTATTGTGGTGGGCATCATGATGCTCGTTGGATTTTATCGTGTCCAATCATTCCAATTCGATGCGATTACTCAGCTGGCGCAATTCAGCTTCTTCCTTACCGTTGCGGTAGGAGAGGAGATTATTTTTCGAGGCATCCTGTTCCGAATGATTGACGTTCGGTGGAATACATGGATTGCCCTTGTGGTCTCCACGTTGGTTTTCGGCTTGGTTCATATCGTCAACCCTGGAGCCACTTGGTGGAGCACACTGGCCATAGCGCTCGAAAGCGGATTGTTGCTTGGTGCAGCTTACAAGTTCAGTGGTACGCTATGGTTACCCATCGGCATCCATTGGGCTTGGAATTATACCCAGGGTAACGTCTTCGGCTTTGCCGTTTCGGGCAATGAGGCTGGAGCGTCAATCATTACACCTCTCGTCGAGGGTCCCGATTTCCTAACGGGTGGCAATTTTGGTGCCGAAGCCTCCATTATCGCCGTCATTATCGGCATGCTTTTCGCTTGGTTTTTTATTCGAAAAATTGTAATTCGTGAAAAAAAGGAATAATATCCTCCCGTTCATCAAGAAATGGTTACTTGTTGTAGCGATGAGCTTGGGTGTCATCGGTTACTTTGTGGTCGATGCTTACCTCATTGAGCCATCGTCGCGTCATTCGGTGGTTTATTGGGTGACATCTCTACTTCCATACCTCCTTTTTATGATGCTCTTTTTGGAATTCAGCAAGATCAACCCGCGCGATCTTTTCCCAAAGAAATGGCTGCTTTATAGTTTCGTCTATCAGTTGGGTGGAGGCTTGGCCATGATTGCCGTGTTGTTGTGGAGTGGATTACCTACTTGGACCAATGGCCTGTGGGAAGGCGCACTGGTATGTTTGCTATGTCCCACGGCCACTGCCGTGGCCGTAATGTCGGCCAAACTGGGTGGCAAAGCAGCCAGTGCTACCACCTACGCAGTGCTCTCGTCACTCTTTGCAGCGTTCTTGATTCCAGCACTCTTTCCCATTGTTGCGCAGAACAGTGACGATCTGACCTTTTGGGTACTTTTCCGCAAAATTTTTGCCAAGGTCTTTCCTGTCATCATTGTTCCATTGCTTCTGTCATTCTTCATGCGCGAATTTACGCCGTCGGCTCATCGCTGGGTGGCACGTTTCGCCAAGGACAAATCGTTCTACTTGTGGGCCTTTTGTGTCATGATTAATACGGCACAGGTGCTTCGCATCATCTTTATGGGATTGCTTGATGGTCCTACCACGCTGCTTTATTGTCTGTTTGCTGCCTTGTTATGTTTCGTCAATTTCTGGACTGGAAAGAAGTTCGGCGACACGTGCGATGACCGACTTTCCGCAGGCCAAAGCCTTGGGCAGAAAAACACCATTCTTGCCATTTGGGTCGCCATGTCCTTCCTTCATCCCACCTCGGGCATCGTCATGGGTGCTTACATGATTTGGCAGAACATCTTCAACTCTCTCCAACTCTCATATCCTAAGCTGAGATAAAAAACCCTTTGAATTCAGCACAAGTTATTCCATTTTTCGCCTTCTATCAAAAAATGTAGAAATCTCATGCAAGGTTTTCCATCTTATTGCATTTATTGGGCAGAAAGGAAATTATGAATATTCCTGATATAGCGGTCGATCAACATATCCTTGATTTGTTTCGGCGAGGGCAAGCCTCGGCGATGGATGAGCTATATGCCCAATATGCCGACACTTTGACTAGTGTTTGCTACCGCTATATCACTAACGACGAGGACTTGAAGGATGTACTGCAGGAGAGTTTCATCAAGATCTTTACACGAATCTCATCATTCGAATGCCGTGGAAAAGGTTCGCTGTTGGCCTGGATGAGCCGCATCGTGGTGAACGAAAGCCTGATGTTCTTACGACAACGTAGTAATGATCCGCTTATTCTCGACACCGACCTGCCTGATTTACCCAACGAAGACCCCGATACCGATGAGTTGACGCCCGAAGTGATGGTACAACTGCTAAGACGGTTACCTGAGGGCTACCGCAAGGTGCTTAACCTATTTGTTATCGAGGGGAAGAGCCACAAGGAGATTGCAGAGTTGCTTGGCATCAAGCCCGACAGTTCAGCCTCGCAACTGCATCGGGCGAAAAATATGCTTGCACACATTATTAAAGAATATAAATCGAAGCTGGTATGAACGACAAATGGATGAAAGACTTGAAGGATCTGGCGGGAGGCTATCAGAAGAAGGCTCCCGAAGGTCTGCTCGACGACATCAAACGCGAGATGTCGCGCCGTGGCGTTGTGCCCGCTTCCGAGCCCAAGAAGGCTCCCATCGTGCCTATGAAGTGGTTGCGACGCTCTGCTGCTGTCGTAGCCTTGGCAGTAGCGAGTGTAGTGGCTATACACGAATGGGACAAGAAGGAGTCAACCTTGACGCAAGAAATGTCAAACACTGAAGTCGAGACGAATCAGGTCATACAGGATAATCACGTCGCTCAAGATATTCAGGACTCTCAGATGGCACAGATTGATACAGATTCAAAGATATACAATGGATCTGCTAAAAAAGCTGTGCAACCCCGTGATATATGCATGACTACTAGTAACCCAGTCATTGCAGAAGTTCAGGAGGCGGATTCGAGCGAAGTTGCCAAAGGAAACAGTACGGAAGATGTCAATGTTGTCCAGCAGGAGGACAAGAACAACGATAAACAATCCCCGACAGCAACGCCATCATACGCCACGACGCATGAACACGAATATCTGGCAATAAATACTCAGCCCAGACACCGAAGCAAGACAAAGAGAAGTTCGTGGGGCATCGGTGCTTACTATGGAGGTGGTGGCAATGTTTCGGTGAATGATAACTATTCTAATATGCAGATGTCTGATGCGGGTCCTTCATTCGCCTCTGCGGCAGTCTATAATTGGATTAATACAGCAAATACGCCAGAAAAATATAACAATTCCGAGAATTCCTCCTATCTGTGTGACGAGACGCATCATCGTCCTTTGAAATTCGGTATTTCGGTGCGTGTTAATCTGAACGAACGATGGAGCCTGCTTTCTGGTTTCACATATAGTTATCTGAATTCCGAAGTCAATGCTGAACTTGGAAGCTTCAACTATCTCGCCACGCAGAAATTGCATTATCTTGGCATTCCCGTTGCTGCAAGCTATAGTATTTGGCGGAACAAGGTAGTGAATGTCTATGCCGTGGCAGGAGGAGAAGTTGAGAAACTTGTGAAAGGTAAGCAGGAATTTGACATAGGCAGTTATGGGCAACCCACGATGAAAAAAGTCCAAGAGAATCGTCCCGTCCTAAGCACCAACGCTTCGGCCGGTATCGAAGGTCGGATAGGCAAGAGTATGAGTCTCTATGCCGAACCTGGAGTGTCTTATCATTTCGGCAATGGCAGCGGCATTCGCTCAGCCTACACTGAACGCCCCTGGGACTTCTCTATCAATATAGGACTTAGAATCAATATTATTGAAGGCTTGCGATAATCTTGCCTTTCAATTCCGAGTACTATGCCAATATAAGCAGGCCGACGATGAAGAGGTCAGAATAGATTCATGGATTTTCTTCCTCAAAGGTCTTGGCTGCCTCGTCGATGGCGGCTTGATGACCATTGAGGGCTGCAAAGGGCGCAAATTGGGCGGCACGGTTCATCATGCTCATCGGTGGATGAACTTTCGAAACGTGATGGGGCAGGTCGATGATATCGGAATAGTCAGACATGAATTATTCAATTGTTAATTTGCAATAGCCTTGGCAATCTCTTTGCGGGCTTTCTTTCCTTCGGGACATGGCCAAAGCGGATAGACGTGTCCCAATTTCTTTTTTACATGCAAATGGGCATCTACACCAGCGGCCTTCATCTTGTCGTAGGTCTTGACGATATCCGTATAGAATACTTCCCATGTGCCTGTATAGAGGTCGGTAGGCGGCAATCCTTGCATATCGCCGTAGAGAGGTGAGACAATCGGATCGTGGGTGTCGAGTGTATCGGCCCAGTCGGCTCCTACGCGACGCAGCACTTCGTTGCTGAGGAATGAGTCTTTTTCTTGCAGCACATCGTCGCCGCCCGATATGTCCACCCATGGAGAAATGAGTATCAAACGGTGTGGCAGGTTGATCGAGTCGGCCTTCAGTTCCTGCGCCAAGGCAAGGGTGAAGCCGCCTCCGGCTGAATCACCCATGACGATGATGCGACGTGCGGGAAAACGCTCCAGCAGTTGCCGATAGAGTTGCATCATCAGCGGATGGGCATCCTTTGCCGTAAAGCGGTAGAGCAACGGATAGTTTGGAGCAACTATACCGCAACCAGTCGTCTCGGCCCATTCGGCCATAGCTGACCAATGCAGGGGCATGAAGTTGTTCAAATACGCTCCACCATGGATGTAGAGTACGATGGGGCTTGAATCATCTTTTGCAGCTACCTCAAACACCTGCATGTCGCTGACCTTGTACTGGGTGACTTCGCGTGGAAATATGATGCCATCGGGAATCACCACCGAACTCTTGTCCGTCTTGTCGCCCTTTGTTTTCAGATAGTCTTCAATGGTTGATTTGGTCAATGAATGAGCGATGATGATGGCCTGCGGGGATCGACCGTCGATAGTCAATAGTCCCAAGACTATCAATAGGACAATGCCGATGATTGTCATAACGACTTTAATCAGTTTGCTGAAAAAATGCTTTGTTTTCATAATTCATAAATGTTTTATTTAGTGGAATTGGTGGGAGTATATCCTGTTTGATCTTGTAATCCTCTCCATCCGTGAAAATGACGGTAAATGCTCATGCCTTGTGCCCTCCGATTTGTTGGTTGCGGTCCTTGGCTGTCGCACCATCCTCGTAGTTGAGACCCTTCAGGATGGCGTTTTTTCCAAACCGTTTCTTGATGCTGAGCACGGCTTCCTGCACCTTGCGTTCCTTGGCCAAAGCGGCTTTTTCCTCGGCGTTCTTCCGCTCAAGTTCCTCATAGTCGGTGAAGAGGTCAAGCTGGATAGGGGTTGAATAATCCTTGGCCATCGATTCGTCGATTACATTGTTTGTCGAGATGTTGATTCTGCGGACGAGCAGGTCGGGATTGACTATACGATCGTAGAGCGACATGACAGCCTCGATAATCAGCCGGGAGGAAGAGGTCATGCGGTCGAGATTGGCTGTTCCATGCGCGTGCTTGGGCGTGGGACGACCATAATAGTCGGTCGTAACGGGGCCTTTGTATTTGGCGCGAATCTTGGGATCGGAAAGACTCTCGATGTCGTAGCTGACTGTGAGAACAAGTTGGTTGGTGACGAGACGCTTATCTACCAGTTCGAGAGCAATGCCATCAGCCATCTCCTGTACTACCACACGTGCTTTGCGGAAGTCGTATGCACTTTGGAGAACTTGTCCGTGACTCAACGAGTTTGTCTCAGGCTTGTATGCCTTGACGGCTTCCATGGTGCAGGGTTCCCAACCCCATGCGTGGTCGATGAGGAGTTCGGCATTGACACCGAAGAGGTCGTAGAGGAGTTCCTCGTTATTAATCGAACAACGAGCAATCTTGCCCATTGTATCGAGACCGTAGGATTCGAGACGTTGAGCAATGCCCTTGCCGACGCGCCAGAAGCTTGTGAGAGGACGGTAATCCCAGAGTTGCTGGCGATACTTCATTTCGTCGAGTTCGGCAATACGCACGCCATCCTTATCGGCGGGGATGTGCTTAGCTACGATGTCCATGGCCACCTTGCAGAGATACATGTTGGTGCCAATGCCGGCCGTGGCGGTGATACCCGTGTTCTTCAACACGGCGGCAATCATCTTACGTGCCAGTTCGTGTGCTGTCATCTTGTATGATTGCAAGTATTGCGTAGCATCGATAAATACCTCGTCGATGGAGTAGGTGTAGATGTCCTCGGGTGCGATGAACTTGAGGTAGGTCTTGAAGATGCGGGTACTGTACTCGATGTAATAAGCCATGCGAGGAACCGCAGTGATGAAATCCACTTCCCAGTCGGGATGGGCCTTCAACTCGATATCGGAGGTCGAAATGCCATTGAGCTGATGGTTGGGAGAATTGTAGCGACGCTCGTTGTTGACTTCCTTGAGTCTTTGCAGCACTTCGAAGACTCGCGCACGTCCACTGATTCCGTATGCCTTGAGCGAAGGTGAGACGGCCAGACAGATGGTCTTCTCGGTTCGACTCGGATCGGCTACAATCAGATTGGTTGTGAGCGGGTCAAGATGTCGCTCTACGCATTCGACCGATGCGTAGAACGACTTAAGGTCTATCGCTATGTATGAGCGAGTATCTTTCATTAATTGGTCTTGGTCAACCGCTTGATGGTATTCTTCAGGATGTGGTATGCAGGATGTGCCATCTCACCATGGTTGTAGCCCTGCATCTCGTAGAGTGTCACATCCTTGTGGCCCACCATCTTGAGCAAACGCCAGAAATAGGCTTGTTCCTCGTAGCGGCCATAGAGTTCGAGCTCACGGTCACCCGAGATTATGACGATGGGAGGTGCATCGGGACGACAGAATGTTAGCGGTGCATACTGGTCGATAGTAGGTTGGAAGGGTGTCAATCCCTGCAGCTTGCGCACGTTGTAGTGTGTGATCACTTGTCCGCTGAAAGGAATAAGGGCTGCAATGGAGTCGGCATCGATGTCGTACTTGGCCAGCCATTTCTTGTCGAGGCCAATCATGTCGGTGAGATACCCGCCTGCCGAATGTCCTGTGACAAATATCTTGCTTGGGCTGCCGTTATATTGTTGGATATTCTTGAATGTCCAAGCTACAGCCGCTGCTGCATCATCGATACATTGGTCGATGGTTGCCTTGGGAAGGAGACGGTAATTGACCGAAACGACCACCAGACCGCAGTTCTGTAGTTCGGGGTCGATGTGTTTGTTTCCGGCTTCGAGGCCACCACCGTGGAACCATACTACTACGGGAGCATCCTTTATGTCGGTGGGATAATATACGTCGAGCTTGCAACGTTCTTGTGCGTATGCATCAGGGTCGGTGCTGTAAGGGATGTCGTTGATACGTGCATATTGTGCCATGGCTGCAATGGTGCAGCACAGCAGCATGAGGGTCATTAGAACTTTTTTCATGATAGGTTTTTATTTTTACGCTAACAATAATTGTTAACTCTTAATTGTTAATTGTAAATTAAAACTGATAATCGTACATCGTACTAGCAGCACCGATGGCTGTCATGTAGGTCGCATCTTCAGGAACGAGCAAATGAATCTGGTAGAGTCTTTCAAGTCGATCGAAGATCTCACGGGCATGGGGCAATGTCGTCATTCGTCCGATGAAGACGAAGGTCTTGATGCCATATCCTCTACCTGCAAGATGGGCCATCACACCGATGTTCTGCAGGACGAGGTTCACGAGGCCTGCAGCGATGTCTTCAGGCTTGGAGTCGGGACTCGCCTTGCCGAAGTTGGTGGCTGTCACGTCAAGGGGCAGATTTGGCAACGCTTCCTTGCTCACATCTCCAATCTCGAGGTCGATGTTGCTCAATGAGCCTTTGGAAGCCAGTGCTCGGAACTCGGAATAATCAACACCGGGGAGCATCAGTTGGAATAATCCGTAGAGTGAACCTCCCCCGAGCGCACTGCCTCCAAGGTGTTTCGACGTTTCGCCATCAATCAGTACAAAACTTGTGCCTGTGCCCAATGAAGTGACGATGAACTTCTCTTCTCGGCAGATCCAGCGCGCCGCCTTTGCATTGGCGGCAAACTCGTCCACATGTATGGCAGGAATGCCTAAGAGAGAGTCTCCGTATTGGTCACTGCCTACGCCTGTTAGGGCGATATGATGGACATCGGTACGAGCAATGCCATATCGCAGCAGGTAGTCGGCCAACTTTTCCTCCGAAAAGCTGTCTTCCCGGATTTCCTTGCCCCAGAGACGATCCTCGTCGAGGAGGATTAGTTTGGTGGCGCTTATTCCCAGATCTATGCCTACGTTCACTGTTATTCTAATTTATGGCTGAGAAAGAAGCGAACGTTTAGCTTCCTCAATAGCTTCGATGATTCGGTCACACCATGCGTCAAACTCGGGGTCTTCCACCTGCAGTTCTGGATGGTTCAAAATGTGCTCGATGACCATACGTGCGCCTTGGTCGAAACGTGTCGTGGCTACGAATCCTGGGACGGCACGTTTCAGCTTCCTGTTGTCAAAGATAACTGTACATGCCTTGTCGCCGAGCAATCCTCCATAGAGGTCATATTGTGGACCGACAGCGGCGAGGAACTCCGATGAAACATGGTAAGCCTTCAGTTCGACACCCAAGATGTCGGCAATGATCTCGTGAATTTGGTTCCACGTCAGGTTCTCGTCGCCCGTGATTTGGAACGTTTCTCCAATGGCGTGTTTATTTCCCATCAGTCCCACGAATGCCTTGGCGAAATCTGAGTTGTGGGTCACAGTCCAAAGCGTCGTTCCATCACCTGGGATGATGACGGACTTGCCTTCGAGCATACGTTTCAGAACCTGCCAACTACCCTTGTTGCCGTGAACAGCGGTCGGTACGCCACGTTCGCAATAGGTGTGACTGGGACGGATGATGGTGATGGGGAATCCCTCTTCGCGATAGTGGCGCATGAGCAGTTCCTCGCAGGCAATCTTGTCGCGCGAATACTGCCAATAGGGATTGGCCAGCGGAGTGCCTTCGGAGATGTAGGGCGAGGAGAGAGGTTTCTGGTAAGCCGAGGCCGAACTGATATACATGTACTGTTTCGTGCGACCAGCGAATAGACGATAGTCGCGTTCCACCTGGGAAGGCAGGAAGCCGATGAAGTCACAAACCACATCGAACGACATACCTGCAAGTGCCGTTTCGGCAGCGGCCTCGTCATTGATGTCGGCGATAATGGTCTTCACGCCTTGAGGAACCTCGTTCTTGTGGGTGCCTCGGTTCAAGAGATAAAGTTCCCAGCCTGGTGTCTGTGCTACCAGTCTTGTGATTGCCGAACTGATCGTGCCAGTTCCTCCGATAAATAGTGCTTTCATTGAACTTGAAAAGATTTGATTGTGATTTTATAAAAGTTATTCATTGATAAATGATTATTCCGAGGGCAAAGATAATGATTTCTGTCCTTTTATCCAAAGTCTTTGAGGGATTTTTTTCGATATTAAACGAAAAATGTAATCTCTGTTTTCATTTTGCTATCGAAGACCTTGAAAAAGGCGCAAAAACAGAGCTGATATTTGGCAAAGTGAAAGTTTATCCTTACCTTTGCATCCTCAATAACTTATTCCAATTAACGATTTCATCAGATTATGAGTAATCCCAAGATTTCGATGAGTCCGAATCCTCTTGTTCGCTTCTTGAAGAAGGAACCCAAGGATTTCACACGTGAGGATCTCATCAATTATTGTCGAGAGAATGACATTCACTTTATCAATTTCCATTATTGCGGTTGGGGCGGTCGCCTGAAGACACTTAATTTTGTTATCCAAAGTGAAGAGCATCTGCGCAGCATCTTCGAGGACGGCGAGCGTGTCGATGGCTCCAGCTTATTCCCATTTGTTGAGGCAGGACGCTCTGACCTCTACGTGATGCCTCGTTATAAGACGGCTTTCGTCAATCCTTTCTCTGATGATACGCTTGACGTGTTGTGTGCTTTCCTCGATCGGGATGGCGAGTTCTTCGAATCGTCCCCGCAGTATATCCTGCACAAAGCCAATGAGGCATTTGTCAGAAAGACTGGCTTGAACATGGAGACGATGGGCGAACTCGAGTACTACGTCATCGCCGAACAGGAACCGCTCTATCAGGTCGAGGACCAGCGTGGATATCATGAGAGTTCTCCATTCAACAAGTTCGCCGATTTGCGCACCGAAGCGATGGAAATGATTGCCGAATGTGGAGGCCAGATCAAGTATGGACATTCGGAGGTGGGCAACTTCACCGAGAATGGAAAGATCTATGAACAGAACGAGATAGAATTCCTTCCTACTGGCATTGAGGATGCTGCCGATCAACTCGTCATTGCCAAGTGGATCATGCGTCAGTTGGCCTACAAGTATGATGTAGAGCTAACCTTTGCCCCCAAGATCACTGTCGGCAAGGCTGGTTCAGGAATGCATGTGCATTGCCGCTTTATGAAGGATGGCAAGAGCATGATGCTCGATGGAGGAAAGCTCAGCGATCACGCACGTCGTGCCATCGCAGGTTATATGGATGCCGGCACGTCGTTGCCCGCATTCGGCAATCCTCATCCGCTTTCGTTCATGCGTTTGGTACCTCATCAGGAGGCACCGACATCGTTGTGCTGGTCGTTCAGCAATCGTTCGGCATTGGTGCGTGTTCCCCTTGGATGGCAAACCGAGACGGACATGGCCAGCAAAGTCAATCCATGCGAGAAACCACTGAACAAGGATTTATCTATCAAGCAGACTTTCGAATGGCGTGCTTCTGACGGCATGGCCGACACCTATCTGCTGATGGCTGCCCTGTGTTGTGCAGCTCGTCATGGCTTCGAGATACCCGATGCCCTACAGGTGGCCGAGCGTACCTACGTTGATCTTGGTGTCAATATTCATGACAAGAGCAACCGCCAAGTGCAGGAAGCACTCGAGCAGTTGCCCGGTTCGTGCGAAGAAGCTGCCATTGAGTTGGGCAAGGATCGCATCATCTATACGTCGGAGGACGTGTTCAGCGACTCGATTGTCGATTATACCATCCGTTATCTGAAGGCTTTCGATGACAAGCACACGCGTCAGGAACTCATGGCTTCGCCTGAGAAGCTTCTTGACTATGTGATGCGCAACATCGATAACGGATAAACTTGATAAGGCGCTGCTTGAAGGCAGCGCTTTTTTCGTCATATTCCTGACGACTCACGCCTTCGAGGAAGGGTGCATCCTTCCATTGTTCCCAAGTGCCGAATATAAGGGGCAGTTCGAGGCAATGAATCGCACCAAATTGTGACAGCCCATGTCTCCAATCCAGTAGCCAGACCTCTGTCTTGACGCCTTTCTTTTCAAGATGCTTTGCGTATCTTTCCGTAGGCCAAAGAAAGACGATCCTTGTCACAATACCATTCAGAAATCGGAAAGGCACGAATGGTAGGGCATCGTCACGTTGCGTCCAAAGGAGAACGGATTGCAGTCCCGGGATGATGTGCTCGGTAGCCTTGATATCAGTGCAGACGGGAGCGAAGGGCATACCGCTGAGTGTTCCATGCGAAGCGTTGTACTGTGCTTCGAGCATCTTGGTAATGGAAGCAGTCTTGGGATCTTCGTTAAGGAAAGCAAGGAACTTGCGTGTGCGCTTCGTCTGTGCCTTAGCCGTGGCGGGGATGAATGGAGCGCTGGCGATGATGGCCTTCTGGAAGAGCACTTGCCGCTGCTGGGCAATATGACATAGCACGGAATGTGCACCAGCCGATTGTCCGAAGATAGTTACCTGCTCGGGGTCACCTCCGAAAAGACGGATGTTACGTTGTATCCATTGTAAGGCGCATACCTGGTCCTGCAAACCAAGGTTCACGATGTCCTGCTTCGGGTCATAATAGAAACCGAGAATCCCCATTCGGTAGGAAATGTTGACCACGACGATGTTGCCTCGCTCCAATAGTTCGCTAGCATCATAACGCTGGTACATTCCGCTGCCCGTAAGGTAAGCACCTCCATGAACCCAGACAAACACGGGGTGCAATCCTTTGGTCGAAGGAGTGAAGATGGATAACCGTAGGCAATCCTCGCTTTGCATTTCGCCACTCGACATGAGTCCCAGCAGGGTATCGAGCTTCGATGGGTTCTGTGGACAGATGGTTACTTGGCATGTGACATCGTCCACTGACTGGAGGTCAGGGGTAGGGATGGGCTTGCCGAACCGTTCGGCAGTGGCGTATCTGATGCCAATGTACTTCTTCATGCAGTTTGTTCGATGATGGCCTTGAGTTCACGCGCAAATTGTGCAGCATCGTGGAAGACGATACCCGTAATGCCTATCTTTTCGGCAGCCACCACATTGACGGCCTTGTCGTCGGTAAAGACACATTCCTCTGCCTTAAGTCCGAACTTTTCGAGCAGACGCTCGTATATTTCGGGTTCAGGCTTGATGAGGTGTTCCTCGGACGAAATGACCTGTCCATCGAGCAGGCTGAAGATGTCGTAGTTCTTCATCACCTGGTGGACCTTGCTGCTCCAGTTGGTGAGGCCGTAGAGCTTGAAGCCTTGAGCCTTCAGTTCCTTGAGCAGATCCTTCATGCCTGGTACTTCACCCGTCACGAAATCCACATATCGGTCGAAGAAGGTTTGGAGCTGCATGGTGTATTTGGGATACTCTTGTTGCTTGCGCCGGATGATGTCGATGAATGGGGTTGACTCGCGATCGAGCTCGTTGATGAAGTCGAGTGAAGTGAAGAAAGTATTGAACTCCTTTCTGTCGGCCTCGCTAATGAAGAGCGGGTCGATGATGTGCGAAAAGTCGTAATCGACGAGCACCTTGCCGAAGTCAAATATCAGGGCTTTGATCATTGGAGTATTATTTGAGGGTCTGCATCTTCTCTGCGAAATACTTCCACAATGGGGCGACCATCATGGCTTGGTGGAACTCTCCGCGTTTCAGCATGTCGAAGACTTCTTCCTCGGGGAAGAGCTCGATGCGGATGTCTTCCGATTCCTCCAGATGCTGCGAAGAGACCCTCTCCACACCTTTGGCAAGGAAGACATGGCAGTAGTTGGTGCATGCTCCAGGGTTGGGGCTGATGGTCATGAAGTGCTGCCATTCGCCACCCGAATACCCCGTTTCTTCAAACAGTTCTCGCTTGGCTCCTTCCATCGCGTCTTCTCCCGGTTCGACACAACCTGCAGGAATCTCGTAGCCAGTGATTCGTTGGGCATGACGATATTGTCGTTCGAGCACGATTCGCCCATCCTTGGTGATGGCAATGACATTGCAGAAGTCGGGATATTCCAGCACATAGAAGTCCTGAATCTCGGCTCCGGTGGGTAGTTTAACGTGGTCGCGTCTTGCTGTCAGCCAGGGTCGCTTGAAGAGGTATTCACTTTCAAGCACTTCCCATTGCATCGGGTCTTTTTCCATATTATATTAAAAAATACGACGCAAAGATAGGGAAAAAAAGAATAGGATGGTATCCTTAGGACCTCTTTTACGCAAAATTGTGAGAAATGTGGGCAAAAACTTGGAGTTTACCGATTATTTCCTTATTTTTGCAGCGTTAATCAATCCATTTCACACACAATGAAACAATATCTTTCCCTTCGGCTTTTTGCACTGCTCGTATGCAGTCTTGTTTCAATGACCCTTTTCGCCCAACCGCGCAATCCGATGCGTGCTACCGATGACGCATTCTTCCAAAGCGATGAGGCACGCCGCATCGGCGACCAGATGCTGCTCTATCAACGCATAACGGGAGGTTGGCCCAAGAATATCGACATGGCACGCGAACTTGACCCCAGGGAACGCGCTATGGTGGTGCGTGACAAACAGCGCCTCGACGATTCGACCATCGACAATGGTGCCACCACGATGCAGATGAAGTATCTGGCTCGTCTCTACAAGCAGACGGGCGAACAGCGATACAAGGAAGGTTTCCGACGTGGTGTGGAATACCTGCTTAGCGGACAGTATGAGAATGGCGGTTGGCCACAGTTCTGGCCCAACAACCGAGGTTATCAGGTACATATCACCTATAACGATGATGCGATGGTAAACACGCTCACCCTCTTCCGCGACCTTTTTGAGGGACGCGACATCTATGGTGGCGACCTCATCGACGATGATATGAAGGCAAGGCTAAGGACTTCGTTCGACAAGGGTATCGATTGCATTCTCAAGACACAGATCCGCGTGAAGGGCAAACCCACCATCTGGTGTCAACAGCACGATCACGAGACGTTCGAACCTGCTGCAGCACGAGCATACGAACTGCCTTCCTACGGGCCTTCAGAAAGTGCGGGCATCCTGCGTCTGCTCATGGAGCTGCCCGATCCCGACAAGCGCGTCAAGGAGGCTGTGCATGGCGGCATGAAGTGGCTCGACACTTACAAGCTCACCGGCTTGCGTTATGTGCGTGCCCATCGGGGACGAAACGATACCGATTCGGATACTCGTCTGGAAAAAGACCCCACGGCTCCTGCACTTTGGGGGCGTTTCTATGACCTTGAACATACGGAACCATACGTCTGCGACCGTGATGGATTGCCGCGCAAGCACCTGGATCAGATTGGACCTGAGCGACGCAATGGTTACAGCTGGTATGTCACTCGTCCTGCTGAGCTCTATCCGCTTTATGAGGCATGGGCCGACAAGTATGACAAGCGTCATAAGGTGAAGATCAGTCTTTCGACGAAGGGCGCCAACGAAACGGGGCTCATCGACATGGACCGCAAGCCCGTTATCAATCCCAAGAACTTCGATATCGTGGTTCATCCGGGCGAGAGTATTCAGAAGGCCATCGAACAGGCTCCCGACAATGGGACAGAGCCTTTCAAGATTCTTGTCCTCAATGGCATCTATCGTCAGAAGGTCATCATCGACAAACCCAACATCGTGCTGGTGGGAGAGGACCGCGACAGCACGCGCCTCATCCTTG
>JAFZTS010000057.1 GCA_017618715.1 Bacteroidales bacterium | reverse complement strand
GTGCTACTTCCATCGTAGCAAGCACTCTGTCGGCCGTCATAGTGCTCTTCCCAATCGTAGCAAGCATTCTGTCGCGCGTCATAGTGCTACTTCCATCGTAGCAAGCACTCTGTCGGCCGTCATAATGCTACATCCATTTTCGGAAGTCGTTAGCGAACGGTGAAGTTCATCTTGCCGGGTTTGAGGCCGCTACCGGAGACGGTGAGCGTAGCGTCACCGAGCAAAGTGCCGGCTTCGACAACGATGACGCATTCGCCCTGGAAGGCCTTCATCGTTGGACGGGTGAACGCTTCAAGGCTGGTTGCATCGCCGTTGCATGCCGAGTTGAAGCGTGCCACATATTCGCCCTTGGTGGCCTTGATGCCTCGCTGAACCTTGGAAGAAACTGCGAAGTTGAGCTGTACGTCGGCATCGGGACAGAGATTACCGTCCTTGTCGACCACTCGTGCGGTAACGAAGGCGAGTTGAGGCGTGTCCATCGTATTGCCGTCGAGATCGACGGGGGTGACGCTGAGATCGGTATTCTGGGCAGCGGCATCGAGACAAAGCTCGATGTGGTCGGGTCGTCCAGCAGTGCGGATGACCTGCTCGGCAGCCTTGTTGCCTTTGGCATCGTAGGCGACAACCTTGAGCTCACCGGGTTCATAGCGAACGTCCATCCAGCGCAGACGATAGCGGTCGAGACGGTTCTTGCCGTACGGGGTCTTGGGATCGGCAAACATCGACGAGCCGCCCCAAGGCATGGGTTCTTCAACGCGGTTGGCAAGATAGTCGTCGAGAGAGACGTCGTACTTGCGGATGCGACCTTGGCTCTTGCCGTTGACGAAGAGCTCGGCTTCAGGATAGTTGGTATAGCAGAAGACGGGCGTCACTTCACCTTCGCGGCCTGGCCAGGTCCAGTGGGGGAGCAGATGGAGGGTCTCCTGTTCGGGAGCCCAATGGATGCGATAAAGGTAGGCGCGATCCTTGGGAAGTCCGGCGAGGTCAAAGATGCCGAAGTAGCTGCTGCGCGATGGCCAGTATTCATCGTAGGGGGTAGGCTCGCCAAGATAGTCGAAGCCTGTCCATACGAATTCTCCGATAACCTGCGGGCACTTGTCCTGCCACATCCAGTCGTCGTCGGGGATATTGCTCCAGATACACGACTCGAGGTCGTAGCTGGAAATCTGGCCGTCGTCGTAGGCGGTGCCATGCACTTCTTCGACAGGGAATTTATAGACGCCACGACTGGAAATGGTGGATGCCGTCTCGGAGCCGAGGACGATGCCCTTGGGCGAATTCTCGATGCCCTTGGGATAGACGTGCAGACGGTAGTTGAAACCCGGGATGTCGGTCTCCTGCCATACGCCGCTGAACATCGGGCCTTCGCCACGATCCATACCCTGCGTGCAGGGACGTGTGCCATCAAGCTCATGGATGACTTGCTGCATCAGTTTCGTATATTTGTAGCCCATTTCGTTGTTCTGTTCGGGTATCTCGTTGCCGATGCTCCACATAACGATGCTGGGATGGTTGCGATGCACGAGGACGAGGTTGGTGAAGTCGCGCTTCCACCAGGGTTCGCCCGTGCGGTTGACGGAGGTCTGATCGACCTGCTCGAAGAAGCGGCTGTAGCCGTTCTTGCACTTGGGATAGACCCACATGTCCATCGATTCGGCCATGACCATCATGCCCATTTCGTCGCAGATATCCATTTGCCAGGGGGCGGGCATGTTGTGCGAGGTGCGGATGGCATCGCAGCCTATCTCCTTGAGCAGAGCCACCTGACGACGGAAGGCAGACTTGTTGAAGGCTGATCCTACGGGACCCATGTCGTGATGCAGGCAGACACCACGGAACTTGCGGAGCTCGCCATTGAGCTTGAAGCCTTCTTCGTCATACTGTATCTGACGGATGCCGACGAGCTGGCTCTGTTCGTCCCATACCTTGTCACCCTCGACGAGGCGGCTGGTGAGCGTGTAGAGTGCTGGCTGCTCGGGGCTCCAGAGCTTGGGATTGTTGACCACGAGGACGTTGGTGGCCATTTTTGAGCCATTGACATCCATCCAATGTTCGGCTATGACTTCGCCCTCGTCGTTGGTGAGGATGTGGCCGATGCGGAGCTTCTGTCCCTTCGCGATGTCACCTCTCACTTCGGAACTGACGGTGAGGCGTGCTTCGTGGGCAGACTTGTAGTCGGGTGCAATGCCGGTGACCATGGTAGTGCGGGCGAAGGTGCCCCACGTCTTGAGTCCGATGGCCTGGGCGAGGAAGAGACGCACGGGACGATAAAGGCCTGCGCCAGGATACCAGCGTGACGACTCCTCGATATTCTGCAGATGCACGGCGAGGGTGTGTTCGCCGGCCTCGGCTGGGATCTCAAGTTTGAAAGTGTTGTACCCGTAGGCCCAATAGCCTACGTCGCGGCCATCTACATAGACATGCGGTTCGGCCATGGCACCGTCGAAGATGAGCTCGGCATAATCATAGCCGGCAGGGATGGTGAACTGTGTGCGGTACCAGCCTTCGCCAATCCAAGGCAGACAGCCCGAACGTCCGGTCTTCTCGGTGGCTTCCTTCTCGCCGTTCTGCTCAATACGGACCACCTGTTTGTCGATATCCTTATCGAACGGGCCTTGGATGGCCCAGTCGTGTGGGATGGTGACCTGCTTCCAGCGGGCATCGTCGAAGTCGGTGGCTTCGGCACCTGCCACGGCACCGTTCTGGAAGCGCCAGCCTGAGAGAAGCAACTGCTCCTGGCTCTGTGCCAAGAGGGAAGTGAAAGCAAAAGCCGCTATCAATAGCGTCGCAAGTAGGGTCTTTTTCATAATAGTGTGAGTTATATCATTGTTTTCTATCAATACGGATTAACATGCCTTTTATCGGTGGCAAAGATAATGAAAATATCAATAAGTTGGCCACTTTGCGGGTGAAATGATTGGTAATTGAGAAGGATTTCGTTCCCAAATGCATCATTTGCGTTGTTTTCATTCAATCCGCCGGTCTTTCTTCGTTTCAAGATCGGCCAATGTCATCAATGCCACATCATATTTCAAGGGATCGGTTTTGTCCCATTCCTTGAAAAGTGCGGTGAGTTCCTCGCAAGCCGTCCACGATGGCTGTTTGTGCCTGAGGATGGGGAAAGTGAGCCGACAGACATGGACATCGAGAATGGCATATAATTCGGAGGGTTTGAAGGATTTCCAGAGACCGAAGTCGGGCGTTTCAGTTCGCACCATCCATCGCAGAAACATGCAAATTCGCTTGCAGGCGGTTTTGCCCATCGTGCCGAGGCGTGCCGGAGCCAGCCAATCGGTAATCGTGGCAATACATTGCTTCATGTCCAATCCCTTCAAACAATTCTCGAGTGTCTGTTGTTCGTGCGGGTGGGCCAGGCGATAAGACGTGAGCGCATTGTAGATGTTCTCGCAGACCTCGATGAACTTGTACCGATTGAGCGTACGATAGACACAGTTGTTCTTCGCGTCGTGATAGCTGTCGAGATATTGCTGCTCGAGGATGAACACCGAAGGATTCCAATGCATCTCGTCGCCGAGCATGTGGCGCGCAGCCTTACGGATGGCCTTGCGGTTTCCCCATGTGATCATCGCCACAAAAAGAGCGCCAATTTCGAGGTCGAGTTGGCGTTGGGTATGAGCTGACAGATCCCAAACGATAGCGCAGGGGTCAACGTCAAGAAAACGCTCTTCGCTGAAGACCTGATGATACAGATGATCAAGGTTGGCTTTGGTGATGTCCATTGTCAGTATTGTATTGATGGGTGCAAAGATAGAAAATAATTTGATTTGAACCAAATTTGCATGGTTAATTTGCCATCTTGATAGGCCAAATTGGCAAATTGTGGGCGAAAAAAGTGTTGAAAACTCTTTAAAAACATCATTAAATGCTCAAGTTTAGAGGAAAAGCGTTATCTTTGCGCGCTGATTTAATCGTCAGTGGCATCCTCGATGAGCTCTTGTCCGTAATTCGAGGCGCTGCCAGTCTATATTATTTATTTAATTCTTTATTTATCCCAATCAACTAAATGGATACTTTATCTTTTAAGACCATTTCTGTGAACAAAGCAACTGCACAGAAGGAGTGGGTGGTTGTGGATGCTACTGACCAGGTGATGGGCCGCTTCTGCTCGAAGGTAGCGAAGCTGCTCCGCGGAAAGTACAAACCATCCTTCACCCCTAACGTTGACTGCGGCGACAACGTAATTATCATTAACGCCGACAAGATCACGATGACCGGCAACAAGTGGACTGAGCGTGAGTGGCTCACCTTCACCGGTTATCCAAGTGGCCAGCGCGCACACACTGCCGCTAGCGTAGTTAAGAAACAGGGTTACGAGGCACTGTTCCTCACCGTACTCAAGGGTATGCTCCCCAAGGGCCCTCTCGGCCGTAAGATCCTCAAGAACGTTCGCGTATATGAGGGCAGCGAGTACAAGGAGGTTGCACAGCAGCCAAAGGTAATCGACATCAACAAACTGAAGTAATCAACACCAAAACAACAATTGAACTATGGCAGAAGTAATTAATGCAATTGGCCGCCGCAAGGCCGCCGTAGCCCGCGTTTATGTTCAGGCTGGTGCTGGTAACATCACAATCAACAGTAAGGAACTCCAGTCGTATTTCCCCTCTTCGATCCTTCAGTTCGTCGTTAAGCAGCCTCTCAACGAAGTAGGTGTTGCCGAGCAGTACGATATCAAGGTGAACCTCAAGGGTGGTGGCTTCAATGGCCAGGCTGGTGCCGTTCGTCTCGCAATTGCACGCGCACTCGTTAAGATCGATGCTGAGCACAAGGCCGCTCTTCGCAAGGCTGGCTTCCTCACCCGCGATCCTCGTGTCGTTGAACGTAAGAAGCCAGGTCAGCCCAAGGCTCGTCGTCGCTTCCAGTTCAGC
>JAFZTS010000056.1 GCA_017618715.1 Bacteroidales bacterium | reverse complement strand
GATGTCGTTGCCCTGCGAACCCTGTCCGAAGATGGTGAAGTCGAAGTTCTTGTAGCTCATGTTGATCGTGATGCCGTAGGTGAAGTCCGGGATGGCCGAGCCGATCATCTGCAGGTCGTTCGACGAGATGGTCTCCGAGAGTGAGCCGTCCTTCGTCACATATACCGGATTACCGTTGTCAGGATTGATGTGATCGACCTTGTAGCCACGGAAGTACCATACGGGGTAACCCTCCTCGAAGGCCGTGATGCCGGCGTTGTTGTTGTACGAAGCACCGTTGATGCGGTCGATCGAGTGGTCGAGGCAGGTCACCTTGTTGTCGAGGGTGGCGAGGTTGGCGTTGATGCTGTACTTGAAGCCGCCGAAGTTGTCCTTCCAACCGAGTTCGAATTCCCAACCCTTGTTCTCTACGTTACCTGCATTCACAGGCGAAACGGTGTTGCCGATGGTGAGGGTGGGCTTGGTGTTGCTAACCAGCAGGTCCTTGGTCTTCTTGATGAAGTAATCGACGCTGGTCGAGAGGCGGCCGTTGAGCAGGCTTGCATCCACACCGAAGTCGAGCTGCTCCGAAGTTTCCCACTTCAGGTTCTCATTGCCCGTCGAGCTGGGCATCGAGGCGTTGCTCCAGTTGGCCTGTCCTGCGGTATAGGAGAAGCCCGTCTGCGAAGCGATGGCGTTGGCGTATGCGAAGTTCCTGAGTCCGGCGATCGAACCGTTCTGGCCCCAGCTGGCGCGCAGCTTCAGGTTGCTCAGCAGCTCCTGGTTCTTCGGGAACCACTCTTCCTGGCTCACGGTCCAACCTGCGCTCACTGCGGGGAAGTAGCCCCAGCGCTGCGACTTGGGAAGCACCGAGAGGTCGGCGGCATCGGCACGCATGGTGAACTGCAGCATGTAGCGGTTGTAGTAGCTGTAGCCGACACGTCCGAAGTACGAGAGCTTGTTCACCGTGAGGTCATTGCCCGCATGGAGCAGACCGGTGGCGCTGTTGGCGAGGTAGTCGGGATAAGCGTAGTTCTCGTTGTCAGCCTGCAGGCCGGTACCACCTGTCTCCAGGTTGGCGGTGCGGTCGGACGAGAACGAGGTACCCACCATCACGGTGATGTCGTTGTTGTTCACGCTCAGTGCATAGTTGGCGAAGTTCTCCCACTGGTAGTACTTCTGCTGGCGTGTTACCATGTCGATGGTCGGATCAGCCACGTTGCGTGCAGCCGTAGCGTAGTAAGCGCTCTGGTAGGTGCGGTTGGTCGAGTTGTTGAAGCGATAGCCGAGGCGCGAGGTGAACACCAGGCCCTTGAAGGGCTTGAAGTTCAGGGCGGTGTTGCCCTGCACGGTGGTGCCCCACATCTGCTGGTCGCGGGTGTTGATGAGGATGTTCGGGTTGATGTCGTCACCCATTTGGAATACCGAGATGCCGTAGTAGTTGCCGTTGCCGTCGCTCACGAGCTTGCGGCCGTTGTCGAGCAGGTCCCTCATGTTGGTGGGGAGGTTGTTCTCGTTATAGGTATTGGGGGTGAGGGGGTCGAGGGCCATGGCAGCACGGAGTACCGACACGTAGGGGTCGTTCTCGGCGAGCGAGTTGCGGTCCATGTACGAGATGGTGTTCTGAGTCGAAACCTGGAGCCACTTGCGCACGTCGAACTCGGCATTCACGTTGCCTGCAAAGCGCTGGTACTTGTCCTTGTCGCCGGTCACGATGCCCTGGTTGCCTGTGTAGTTGAACGATACGTAGAAGTTGCCCTTCTCGTTGCCCTTCTGGAAGTTGATGCTGTGCTTCTGCATCCAGCTGGTCTCGAACATCTCGTCACACCAGTTCATGTCGGTCTTGCCGTCCCACTGTGCAGCGAGGCTCTTGTCGAAGTTGCCGGCCTCAAGGTTATAGGCGAGGTACTGCTCGGCGTTCATCACCTTGGCCTTCTTGCCGAGGCTCTGGGCGGCGAACTGTGCCGAATAGGTGATCTTGCCGTCCTCCGACTTGTTGCCGCGCTTGGTGGTGATGAGGATCACACCGTTGCCGGCCTCGGCACCGTAGATTGCCGACGAAGCGGCATCTTTCAGCACCTCCATCGACTCGATGTCCGAGGGGTCGAGGTTGGCAATCGAATTCACGCGCACACCATCCACTACATAAAGAGGGTCTGAAGTGGTGTTCGACGAGAAACCGCGCACACGGATGGCGTTCTCGCTACCAGGGGTGCCCGAAGTGCTGAGCAGCTGCACGCCTGCGGTCTTGCCTTGCAGCGACTGGTTGGCATCGGTCACCGTGCGGTTCTCGATGTCGCCCGACTTCACGCTCGAGATGGCGCCGGTCAGGTTCGACTTCTTCTGAACGCCGTAACCAACCACCACAACCTCATCGACAGTCTTGCTGTCTTCTTCGAGGACGACATTTACACTGGGAGCAGCGGCCACCTCTTGTGCGATGTAGCCGATATACGAAACGGTCAGCGTGGCACCGTTCTTGACAGTGAGGTCGAAGTTGCCGTCAATGTCGGTGATGGTACCGTTCTGAGTGCCTTTCTCAAGGATGTTGGCGCCGATGATGGGTTCTCCCGTCACGTCAACCACGACACCCTTAACATTCACTTGTGCCATTGCGACTGCTGTCGCAAGGAGGAAGCATAGGCAAAGCCATGCCTTTTTGAACTGAAAAGAGTTTTTCATACAGGGATATTTTGGGGTTTGAATTGTTCGAAGGGTTCGAAGGGTTAAATAATAACAATAATGAACGTGTGCGTACGTGTATCGTTGCTGTGATGTTTGTTTCACGGTGCAAAGATAGGGGAAATAAATTTGTACTGTGAGAAAGAGAGTTTAACTCGTTGTCATCGCAGTCCAAATTTAGGCAACAGTAATCCAAATCCCATGTTTTTGTACAATTTTCCTCCTTTTTCGGCCAATTTATCATCAGCAAAATGACGAAATGACAAAATGATAAAATGATTTGTTAGAGTTTGCCCGATTTAGAATGATAATTTATCGTGGCATGTCCCCTAACGTTCGTTGGAGGACATAATTCAGAAGGATGATGCCCCCTAACGTTCGCTGGGGGACATGTGGCAATGAGAGGATATCCGCTAACAGTCGTTGGGGGACATGGCGTGACGGGAGGATGTCCGCTAACGGTCATTGGGGGACATGCGACAATGGGAGGATGTCCTCTTACGGTCGTTGAGGGACATGGCGCGATGGGAGGATATCCGCTAACGGTCGTTAGGGGACATGGCGCGACGGGAGAATATCCGCTAACGGTCGTTGGGGGACATGGCGCGACGGGAGAATATCCGCTAACGGTCGTTGGGGGACATGGCGCGACGGGAGGATGTCCTTTTACGTTCGTTGGGGGACATGCGGCGATTGGAAAATGTTTTTCTGCATTTAGGATTGGTGATTATCCTTCGGCGGAAAGACACTTGCCATTACAAACTATCGATCATCTACGTCTTATAGCACTCTGACGCGCGACAGAGTGCTTACGCGATTGGATAGAGCATCATGACACGCGACAGAATGCTTGTTACGTTTTCGGCTACAAATCCTCAAATAATATTATGAGAAAAGCGAGAATAGATTTAGCGAAGTATTTCTGTAAAGGCGAAAAATAGATTTATGGATATAATTCTTACAGACGGACAAAAGCCTGAAAGGCTGAAAAGATTACAGGCGGGGGTAAAACCCCCGTTATAACGGCACCAGCCAATCTAAGTGCTGAAGGCACGAAAGATCTTTCACCCCTTCAGGGCTCCCGTCTGTTGGTCGATACCCAACTGGGGTGTCACTCTTTTATCTATAATCAAACACACATTTTGTCATTTTATCATTTCGTCATTTGCAGTAAAGAAAGGATTTTAGTCATAAGTTTGGACCAATTTGTGGGAAAATAAGTAAAAAAAAGGGATAAAACTCATTTTTACCCTTTTTTTATCTATTTATACCCTTTTATATTATAGATAATACCTACCTTTGCGGCGGATTTGAGAACTCCTCAACCTCAAACCCCTCAAACCTCTCAAACTCTTTAAACACACATTATATAAGTCCTCAGCACGCTGATAGCTATTTTTTGAATGTCAACAAGGACCGGCTGTGGCGAGACGCTATGGCCGGTCATAATGTAAATTTGGTTGTAAGAAATAGTTTATGTAATAAGGTAAGTAGTCTGAATATCACTTGTTTCAAAAAACAGTACCTATTCACAATGGACCGGCAGTGGCGAGAAGCTACGGCCGGTTTAATTTTAGGAGCATTTGAGGGTAGATTTTCGTAAAAAGGGGTAAAAACGCGTTTTTGCCCTTATTTTGCGTGTTTTTGCCCCTGTGGTTTGCAGAAATTCCGTTCCTTTGCAGCGGATTTGAGACACTCCTCAAACCCCTCAAACACACTCAAACCCTATAAACAACACATGCGATTCCTCAGCACACTGATAGCTATTTTTTGCACAGCACTTGTCATCCAGGCTGCTGTTTCGTCATGCGACACGGACGCTGCCGAAGGGTACGACATCGTGGTTGCTGCCGATGGTACAGGTGATTTCACCACCATCCAGGCTGCCATCGATGCCGTACCTGCTTTCCGTAAAACCAACCGCACGACCATCCTGGTCAAGAAGGGAACCTACAAGGAAAAGGTGATCGTGGCGCCGTGCAAGATCAACATCACCCTGGTGGGCGAGGACGGTGCCGTGATTGCATACGACGACTTTGCCCAACGTCCCAACCGCTTCGGCGAGGAGACCACCACTTCGGGCTCGGCCACCATCTATCTTTATGCGCCCGACTTCTATGCCGAGAACATCACCTTCCAGAACACTGCGGGACCCGTGGGTCAGGCGGTGGCCTGCTTCGTGAGCGGTGACCGATGCTGTTTCCGCAACTGCCGCTTCCTCGGCTACCAGGACACCTTATATACTTTTGGCGAGGATTGCCGCATCTATTTCGATCGCTGCTATGTGGAGGGAACGGTGGATTTCATCTTCGGCAAATCGACTGCGGTCTTCGACCACTGCGAGATACATAGTCTCCAGAACGGCTTCCTCACCGCGCCTTCGACACCACAGGGGCAGAAGTACGGCTATGTGTTCTACGACTGCACGATGACGGCCGAGGAGGGTGTCACGGAGGTCTATCTGTCGCGTCCCTGGCGACCCTACGCGAAGGCTGTCTTCGTCCGCTGCGAACTGGGCAAGCACATCGCGGCCGTGGGCTGGGACGCGTGGGACAAGGAGCATCCCGAGGAGACGGTGCTCTATGCCGAATACAACAGCATGGGACCGGGCGCGAATCCGCTGGGACGTGCCTACTTCAGTCGCCAACTCGACAACCTGATGGGCTACGACATGCTCCAGATTCTGGCAGGCCGCGACGGCTGGATGCCTGCGGGGACTGAGGCCCCCCTGCTGGTTTCGACCCAATGATTTGTGAGCAAATTATCGTGAACTGACATATACACTATTCTTATAACAAATATACTAATTATAAAACAAATCATCATGAACAGCCGTACAAATTATTTATTGTTCCGGAAAATGACTATGCTTCTGTTGATGTTTGCGTTAAGCGGAGTGCTGGCTTTTTCCCAAAACAGAACTGTGACGGGTACTGTGGTCGATGCCAACGGTGAGCCTATTGCGGGTGCTAACGTTGTCGTGGCTGGTACCCAGGTAGGTACCACTACCGATATCGACGGTAATTTCACCCTTTCGAATGTGTCGAAGAATGCTGCTTTGCAGGTTTCGTTCATCGGCTATGCCACGCAACGCGTCGATATGGGTAGTCAGAACAGCGTGAAGGTGACCTTGAGCGAGGACCGCGACCTGCTCGATGAAGTTGTCGTGATCGGTTATGGCGCCGTCAGACGTCGCGACTTAACCGGTGCCGTGGCTTCGGTGAAGGGCGACAATGTGAAGCAGACTCCAGTGGCCAACGTGGCTGAGGCTCTGCAAGGCAGGTTGCCTGGTGTCAATGTCATCTCGGAGGACGGACGTCCAGGTGCCACACAATCGATCCGTGTGCGCGGTGGCGGTTCGATTACCCAGTCGAACGACCCCCTCTTCGTTGTTGACGGTCTGCCGGTTTCGAGCATCAATGATATCCCCGCCTCGGAAATTGAGAGCATCGATGTACTGAAGGATGCATCAGCCACTGCCATCTATGGTAGCCGTGGTGCCAATGGCGTTATCCTTGTGACTACGAAGGGCAGCAAGGAGGGCAAGATGCGCATCAGCTACGATGGCTTTGCCCAGGCCAAGACCGTGCCCAATACACAGGCGACACTCAGCGCCCAGGAATATGTGCTTCACAACTGGAGCTATGCCACTTCGCGTGGTTCGGCTAATGGCGATGCAGTTGCCAAGTATTTCGGCCTCGGATCGAAGTATGGTAACCATTATGCGCAGTATGCCAATGTCGATACCCATGACTATACCGACGACATTCTGCGCACGGCTTGGATGCAGAGTCATAACGTCAACATCAGTGGAGGCAACGATCAGACCAAGATGAGCCTGAATGTGGGCTATGTCGATGAGCAGGGTGTGCAGATCAATTCGGACTATTCGCGCTTCAATGCCGACCTCAAGGTGAGCCAGAAGCTTTCGAGAACTTTGACACTCGACCTTGACCTGCGATATGGCGAAGTGGATAAGAACGGACGCAACAGCATCACGAACGGCAAGGGCTCGACCGTGTCGGCTGCCTATCAATACCGTCCCATCGACAATCCGCTGGGTGGTGTGAGCTTCTCGGATGTCGCTTCTGGCTTCAGTTTCGGTGTGGCTAACATCGATGACCAGCATAACCCACAACTGCTGTTGGAGGATGTGACCTCGAAGAGCAACAGCAAGAACTTCCGTGGCACAGCAGGTCTGGCTTGGAATGCCTTCGATGGCCTTACCCTCAAGGAGGAGGTGAGCTATGCCATCGGGCAGGGGAAGAGCATCTACTACGAGAACGGATACACCAATGGTGACAAGCGAGCCACCCTGGGACGCAGCACCAGCAAGAGTTTCCGTTCGGTCACCACGGCCAGCTATCTGAAGGACTGGGGTGAAAACCACTCGATCAATGCTGTGTTGGGCTACGAGCTCAACATGAGCGACAGCGAGTCGAGCAGCCTGAATGGTCGCGGCTATCCGGATTCGTTCGATTGCGAAACTGCCATCGCCAATATCCATACGGCAAGTACCAGCTATTCGTCGAGCAATTCGGTGGGTGTGCCCAACCACTCCAATTCGTTCTTCGGACGTGCGGGCTACACGCTGATGAAGAAATATATGATTACCGCCACGTTCCGTGCCGACGGTTCGTCGAAGTTTGCACCCAATCATCGTTGGGGCTACTTCCCTGCTGCTGCTGTGGCATGGCGTCTTTCGGATGAGGAGTTCATGGAATCGACCGAAAGCTGGCTGTCGAATTTGAAGCTTCGCTTGTCGTATGGTACGTCGGGCTCCGATAACATCAGTTCTAACCTTTGGCGTGAGACGTGGTCGAGCTACAGCCCCACCTCTACACAGTACACCATCAATGGTGTTGCTTCGGCCCTGTATAAGCCTGATGGTCTGCTTGCCAACGATGACTTGAAGTGGGAGACCACCGTTTCGCGCAACTTCGGTATTGACTATGGTTTGCTGGATGGTCGCATCAACGGCAGTCTGGAACTGTATTGGAATACCACCAAGGACCTGCTGATGGCTGTGCCTGTCGATAACACCACTGGTTACTCCTATCAATACCAGAACTTCGGCCAGACATCGAACCGCGGTATCGAGTTGTCGGTCAACGCTGACATTGTCAGGACGCGCGATTTCGCCTTCAACGTAGGTCTGATTTACAACTACAACCGCAACAACCTTGACGAGATGGAGGATGCCGATCAATACCTCTATACCTCGAACTGGAATTCTTCGGCAACCAAGCCGACCAACGACTGGATGCTTGAGGAGGGTGAGCCAATCGGTATTGTGCGCGGCTTCAAGAGCGCTGGTTTCTATACTGTGGATGACTTCGATTACGTCAATGGACAATATGTCCTGAAGAACGGTATCGCCGACATCACCAAGTCGCTTACTGACACCTATCTCCATCCCTATAGCCTGCCTTCGGGACAGACAGCCTTCCCTGGCTGCGTGAAGCTGGAGGATACTGATGGCTCGGGCAAGGTGGACCTGGACGATGCCACCAGCCTCGGCGAGATGATAGCACGACATACAGGAAGTATCAACTTGAACCTGCAGTACAAGCAGTTCGACCTCTCGGCCTTCTTCAATTGGCAATTGGGTGGACAGATATACAATGTCAATGCCATGATCAATGCCTCGGGCAACGAATACAACGGCATAGGTATGCAGAAGGCCGACTGGATCAGTAAGGCGTTCAAGGCTTACAACGTGAACAGCAATGGCGAACTCTATGCCGTGACCGATCCTTCGGAACTGGCAGCCCTCAATGCTAATGCGGATAGCCCGCTTCCATATCATCAGAGTGGCATCACCGAGTCGCGTTACCTCGAAGATGGTTCCTATCTGCGTCTGAAGACATTGACGTTGGGCTATACTTTGCCACAGTCGTTGACTCGTAAGGTGGCAATCCAGAACTGTCGCCTTTACATCACCGGCAGCAACCTCTTCTGCATCACGGGCTATGATGGCCTCGATCCGGAGGTCAACACCCACACTACGGGTTACAATAGTCAGATGGGCGGCCTGAATGTGTTCCCAACACCCAACATGGACTTTGGTGCCTATCCAAGAGCCAAGGCATTTACTATCGGTGCCAGCCTTACGTTCTAAAAGTTATCAACAGCATAAATTCAAAGATATATGAAAAGCAAGATATTCATCAGTCTATTGTTTGCAGCAGGTGCCTTCGGCATGACAAGTTGTGACGACTTTCTGGAAACCGAATCGCCAAGCGTCACTGACCGTGAGTCTGTATTCTCGGATGAGGAGTCAGCCCAGTCGGCTTTGCTCAATGCATACGAGACCTTACGTCAGAACCAAAGTCTCCATTCAGTAGGATACTTCTGGACACCCGTTTGGGGTTCTGATATTGAGGATGCCCAGGATACGTACAGCGATGGCAGTCCAGGCTGTCAGGAAAAGACTTTCTATCCTGGTGGTACCGAGAACTACAACATCAATTCGGGTGAAGGCACCGAGGTCTTCGGCAACTGCTACAAGACCATCGCGATCTGCAATTCGCTGATCGAGAGCTTCGAGTCGCTTAGTAACTTCTCCGAAATCATGACAGGCGAGCCCAACAGCCTTTCGAACATCTATGGCCAGGCAGTAGCCTTACGTGCCACGATGTACTATGAGCTCATCAAGTGGTATGGTGACGTGCCCCATGCCCTGAAGGCCGGCGAGTCGGCCAAGGGTCTCACTTCGCGTTATGCGATCTACGATTACCATCTCGAAAAGCTGATGGAGGTGGAACCCCACATGTTCCGTCCCGGCGAGAATGGCACACGTGCCGATGTGATGAACCGCAGCTATGTGCAGGGTCTGATAGCCCGCATAGCCCTCTATGATGGCGGATATTCTACTCGTCGCACTGACCTAGGTGCAGATTTCTATGTGGATGGAAGTGGCAAGGTACTGACCTTCGAAGACTGGAGTGTGGAGAAGAACCATGCCATCTACGGACGACGCAGCGACTGGAAGACAGTTTTCGAGAAGGCAATCCCATACCTTCGTTCCTTCATGAGCGATCATGGTTCAATCGTACTCTATACGGTCGATCCACGTGGCAAGGGCGCCAACGGACAGGAGTATGACTGTCCTTATCAGTACACCTTCGAGCAGATGCATGCTGACGATGGTTTTACTGTGGCTGACGAGGCCGTGTATGAGATTCCTTTCCAGATTAAGGGAGGAGCTCAGCGTCCTGCTTACATCGGACGTCCCTCTTCGGGTGGTAACGGGCAGGCTCCCTGCATCGCCTGCGGACAGGATCGCATCCAGGCCCATTTCTATTACGGATGGTTTGACCCCAATGACCAGCGCCGTGATGTCTCATGCTCAGTCACCGGTTCGACAGGACAGGGCACCGAACTGATGCAGTCGTTCAACCGTTCGGCCTGGGGAGCAGGATGTGGCCCGGGCACCAACAAGTGGGACTGGAACCGCTATGCTGCGCCTGACACCCGTGCCTATGGCAACTCGTCGATGAACGTCAGCTATATGCGTATCTCGGACGTTTATTTGATGCTTGCCGAGCTTCTGGCTGCCACGGGCAACGATGCTGAGGCCAAAACGTTCCTAGCTACCGTTCACAACCGTGCCTTCCGAGGCGGTCTGGACCCGAATTTCGAAAAGTACATCTCCGATGCCGGCTCAGTTTATGATGCTGTCATCAAGGAGCGTGCCCTGGAGTTCAGTGGCGAAGGTGTGCGTCGTTTCGACCTCATCCGTACCGGCAAATTGCCAAAGGCGTGTGTCGATGACCGTGCCGTGATGACCAAGATCCTCGATGATGTGCGCGACTATGGATATCACACCTTTGACAACGGCAACCAGATCCCTGCCTATATCTGGACCAAGATGGTGGATGCTCGCGCGGAATATGGCTACCGTCTGACAACACAGTGCCCATTGGGTAAGGAAAACGATCCGGTGCTCTATCCAAGCTGGCGCGGACAGCACAACGACTGGGGCAGCCTCTATCCTGCTTTTGCGGGTGTGACCGAGACCAATGTCGCCATCAAGGGCTTGTTCAAGTATATCGAGCCTGGAAGTGAGGAGGCCAAAGCCCTTGAGGCTGAGGGTTACAAGCAGACCAACTGGGCCTGTGACATGGAAACTTATCGCGATTCGTATGCCACAAAACTGCTGGCGGGTTACAGCGATGCAGATTATGCTGCCAAGAATCCTCCAATCCATTTCTTGCCATATATCTATTCGGTAGTGCTCAACTCGGGCATTTCAAATGGTTATGGCTTCCGTCAGGAATAATATGCGCAAGCGCATTGTAACTTTTCTTATTGGGATGGCTGCTTCGGCAGCCACCCTTCTTTCGCAGCCTTTCCTCGACTACGGCTTCGAACGGGAGTTCCCCGCCTGTCTGGATGCGATGCACGAGACGCTGACCTATCCGATGGCTTGGGGCAACAGTCCGGAGAAGGCATTTGACCTTTGGAAGGTAGATGCGCGACGTTGCGTGCTCGATGCGATGCAGATGGCACCACCAGCCACGACCGATTACCGCACGGAGGTGGTGGCCACCGAGCGTCGCGAAGGCTACGAGGCGCGCAAGCTGCGGTTCAACCTTTCGGCCTTTACTCGTGCCGAGGCTTATTACCTGGTGCCCGATGGCGAGGGTCCTTTCCCCACCATCATCCTGCTGCATGACCACGGGGGACACTATGTAATCGGAAAAGAGAAGATGGTACGCCCCTTTGCTTGTCCCGACTCGATCAGAGAGGATGCCGAATGGTGGCAGACACAATGCTATGGAGGCCGATATGTAGGCGATTACCTGGCACAGCAAGGATATGCGGTCTTTGTGACCGATGCACTCTACTGGGGCGACCGTGGACGGCGAGAAGGCCGTCGGGAAGACACCCACATGCGCATGGCAGGCAACCTGATGGAACTGGGTTACTGCTGGAGCGGCATCATTACCTACGATGACATCTATACAGCCGACTATGTGGCCACTTTGCCCGAAGTGGATAAGGAACGGATCGGCTGCATGGGGCATTCGATGGGCGGCTATCGCACCTGGATGCTCGCTGCGATGAGTGACAAGGTAAAGGCGGGTGTGGCCGTCTGTTGGATGGTGACCACCGATGTGCAATGTTCGTGGAAGTATGGCAATGAGTTCGGCGGGTTCGCCAATACGCTGCCTGGCGTCAAACGCTATCTGGACTATCCGCATATCGCTGCCATGGCCTGCCCGAAGGCGATGTACTTCATCAACGGACAGCATGACAAGCTCTTCCATCCCGAAGGTGTGCAGAAGGCTTACGACTATATGCACGGCGTATGGGATGGCCAGGGTGCGGGTGACAAGCTCAAGACCGAACTATGGGATATGCCGCACTGGTGCGGCACGGAAGTGCAGGATGCCGCCAAGGCATTCTTTGACGCTTCCTTATAACGAATTGCGTTTTTTCTTGTCAAGAATTTGAGAATGATAGAATTGATTCACTGGCGATTATCCCATGGACTTACATGATTCGAAAATTCGCAAATTCGTGAAAAATAATAAGTTTGAGATGTAAATGTTTAAGTTAGTAATATAAGTGTGTAGTATGAATATCACTTGTTAATTCACAAAACAGCACCTATTCACAATGAACCGGCAGTGGCGAGAAGCTACGGCCGGTTCAAGTTTTTTCAGGAAGGTGACGTGTCGGGGTTGAAGCGTGTTTTCCATTCGGTGGCTGTCATCTGATAATATGCCTTGAAGGCCTTGCCGAAATAGTGCGGGTCGTTATATCCCACCTCGTAGGCCACTTGTGCCACGTTGAGTTGGCCTTCGTCGATGAGTTCGGCAGCACGTTTCATGCGCGTCTCGCGCAACAGGTCGAGCGGTGACTGTCCGATGAGTGCCTTGAGTTTCTTGCCGAAGGCACTGCGGCTCATGCCTGAGACTCGCGCCATGTCATCGACCGAATAGTCGGCATTCGAGAGGTTCTTCTGGAGATCGGCGGTGACAGTGTCGATGAAACGCTGGTCGGCGGGCGAGAGGAGTGCGGTGGGAACATCGGGCTGCGTGTTGCCCGGCTGCTGGTCCTGCAAGGCGGTGAGGGTGGGGGCCACGGCTGCGGATAGACGATGCTGATAATACTGTTGGAGCAGTTGCCGCTTCTGCAGAATGTTCTCGACACGAGCGAGGAGATAGGAGGCGCTGAATGGCTTGGTGATGTAGTCGTCGATGCCGGAGCGCAGTCCTTCGAGCTTGTTGTCGGTGTCGGCCAGGGCGGTGAGGAGGATGAGCGGGATGTGACACAACTCGTTACTTTGCCTCATGCGTTGTGCAAGACCGAAGCCGTCGAGCTGCGGCATCATGACGTCGCTGATGACGATGTCGGGCATCAACTCGTTGGCTTTTTGCAAACCTTCGAGGCCGTCGGCTGCTTCATACACCTGATATCTTGATGCGAAGATCTGACGAATGAAGCGGCGCAGTTCGTCGTTGTCCTCGACGATGAGCAGGGTGAGGTCGTTGTCGGAGGTGGCTGCCTCGTCGGTTTGTACCAAAGTTGAAGGTTCGGCCGAAAGGTCGTCGCTGACGATGAATTCGGTGTCGGGGGCAAAGTGTTCGCGTCCCAAGGGCAGATAGACGGTGAAGCAGGTGCCCACGTTGGGCTGGCTGTGGACGGAGATCTGGCCGTGATGCAGATCGACCAGCTCCTTGGTCAACGACAGTCCGATGCCTGTGCTCTCCATGCCCGATGGCGTATAGCGTTTCCTGCTGCCGAACCGTTCGTATAGATGCTGCAGGTTTTCCATGGTAATTCCCACGCCGTAGTCGCGCACCGAGAGGATGGCCTTGCCCTTGGCTTCCTCGACCATGACGCGGATGGGATGACCTGTGTGCGAGTATTTGAAAGCATTGCTCAGGATGTTGTTCACCACCTGTGCGAGTTTGTCGCGATCGGCCCAGATGGGCAGCTTATCGACCTTGTGGTCATAGATCAGGTCGATCTGCATGGTCTCGGCCAGCAATTTGTAGTCTTCGACCTGTCGGGCGACAAATGCCACGAAGTCGAAGTTTTCGACCGAGAGCGACATCTTGCCGTTCTGTATCTTGCGGAAGTCGAGAATCTGGCTGACGAGGCGCGACATCTTGGTGGCATTGCTCGACACGATGCTCAGCTGTTCGGCCAGTTCGGGCGTGAGGTCGCCACGTTGGAGGATATGCTCCAGCGGACCCGTGATGAGCGTCAGAGGAGTGCGCAGCTCGTGCGAGACGTTGGTGAAGAACTTCAACTTCAGATTGGTGAGCTGCTCTTCGTATTTGACCTGGTGCTTGAGGCGATAGATGACGATGGCGATGCCGATGATAAGTGCCAGCAGGGCAAGGCCGGCCAATACCTTGAGGACGGTGGCGAGCGTGGTTTCGCCAAAGGTCGGCAACACTTCGACTGGAAGGCTCTTCACATTATCGACCCAAAAACCACCGCTATTGGTGGAACGCACCTCGAGCTGGTATTTGCCGGGCGACAGGTTGGTATAGGTGGCGGTATGTCCTGTGCCCACGTAGGTCCAGTCGTCGTCGAAACCCTTGAGGCGGTAGGCGTAGGTGATGACTTCGGGCGAAACGTAGTCGAGGGCGGCGAACTGTGCCACAAAGCTTCGCTGGCCGGGTTGGAGCAGGATAGAGTCGTTGCTGAAATGTATAGGCGGCACAAAACGATTGACCGACAGGTTGTTCGGATTGAAGTGGAGCAGGCCGCGTGTTGTATTGAACAGCAGTTCACCGTTATGGAGCGACGTGGCCTGTCCCTCGTTGAAGGTGAAACGGATGGGGAAGAGGCGTGCACGGAAATTGGTGATGCGTCCTGTCAGCAAGTTGTAACTGAACAGTCCGTCCTCGGTGGCGCACCAGAGATGGCCGATGCTGTCGGGCTGCATCGAGAGCACAACATCGCCCGTCTCGCGCTGTTCCAAGCTGCCGAGACGATGGAAGGTGGCAGAGCCGTCGGACGAAAGCTTCATCTCGCTGAGACCGCCGCCGAAGGTGCAGACGAAGCTGCGTCCGTCATCGGTGAAGCAGATGCCATGCACATCGTCGCTGCCGAGTGTGGTGGGGTCGTTCTTGTCGTGATGATACCTTCGGAACGACACCTTGTCGGGAGAATCGAGGTTGCCGGGGCAGGAGAGCAGACCACCGGTGGTTCCGATCCAGATGTTGCCCTGCCTGTCGCCCGTGATGATGCGGGCACGATAACACGAGATGAGGGGATAGGAGGTGAGCTGGTTGCGGGTGCTGAAGAAGCGTGTGGGTATGCCGTCGGTGCCACGCTCCATGATATTGACGCCGTTCTGGAAGGTTGCCAACCATATCCAGCCTGTCGGCCCTTCGTAGAGGCTGTAGATCTCGTTACTGCTGAGGCTATAGACGTTGTCGTCGGACGAGGTGAATTGCCGGAGCGTGAAGGCCGGTCGGCCCTTTTGTGTTGAGGATTTGGGCGTAAGCATGTACAACCCGTTGCCTTTGGTGCCAATCCAAAGTGTCCCGTCGCGGCTTTGCAGGAAACCATAGGCCATGCCGAGGACTTCCTCACGGTCGGGACGCACGCTGCCATCGCGGCAAAGGTTGCCCACAAAGCGGTAGTCGGCATCGAAGACACGGATCACCCGGTCCTTGCCACCTGCCCAGATGTATCCTTCGCTATCCTGAAGGATGGCACGGATGTTGTTGCCTGCGAAGTCGAGCGCCTTGCGGTCGTAGCTTTCGACGACAAAAGGATATTGTCCGAAGGAGGCCTTTTCGAGACCGTTGCCGTAGGAGCAGAACCACAGGTTGCCCTGACTGTCGCTGTAAAGGGCGGTGAGTTTGTTGGCATTGCTCCAACGGTTCTGCAGATTGGGGTTGTAGAAGGGCTCGAGTTCGTCGTTCTCGCGGTCGTACCATGCCAGGCCACCGCCTGAGGGATGAATCCAGAGCTGGTCATCCACATCTTCGACCACTATCTGGTCGCCTCGCGAATCGGTTATTTCGTTGCCATAGACACCGTGGAGGATGAAACGCCGGGCGTTGCCGGTGACGGGATCATAATGCACCACTCCCATGTGGTCGGTGCGTATCCATAGTTCGCCCTGTCGGTCGATGTAGATGTCGTGAATGGAGTTGCTGCCCAAGGCTTTGCAATTGGCTGTGGTGATGTGCTTGGCTGGAACAGAGGCCGATGGGATGATGAAGAAACCGTCGGTGGAGGTGCAAGCCACCATGCCGCCCGATGGGTGGAGGCGCAGCATCGTGATGGAGGAGCGTGTGTCGAGCTGATGATTGCGGATGTCGCGCCCTCCTTCGGGGATGTCGAGCAGGAGGCCGTTCCTTGAGCCGATATAGTAAGTGCCATCGAACTCGACGAATTCGTAGCATGACTGATTGGTAACGATGGTGACCTTGTCGGTTTTCGGGTCGAAACGATAGGCTCCTTCTTCGGTGAGGATCCAGTGTCGCCCCAACTTGTCCATCTTCAGTGAATTGATGCGCGAGGGTTTGATCAGATCGTAGAATACAAAGAAATCCTTCACATCCACTTCTGAGCCTGATGAATCCCTTCGCGCAAGGAGCAGTTCCTGCTGCTGAGTGATTAGCCATGCGATGCCATCGTCCATGAGACGGATAGTCTTGACATGATGCGTCTCGGAGGTGATTTGTTCGAACTGCTCACGACGTGTATCGAAGGTATAGACAACATCATCGTACGACACCATCCAGAGATAGCCGTCCACGTCTTCTGCCAGTTGGTCGAGGCGGTTGTTGGTGGGTTTGACACCATTGGCTCCGGCAAAGAAGCGACGGAACTTGTATCCGTCGAAGTTATAAAGTCCATCCCAGGTGGCGAACCACATCAGGCCCTGGTGATCCTGCACGATATTTTGCACCACATATTCCTCCAGACCATCCTCGGAGGTGTAATGGGAGAACTTGTGGGCAGGCAGGGCTAAGGCTTCCATGAGACTGAGGCTGAACAGCATCAGCAGCATGGCTTTCAGTTTATGGCGTGAGCTAATCATATTTCGTGTGTTTGATGCCGCAAATATAGGGAAAACTTTTCGAAAACCAAAGGAAACGTTGGAATTTGCGTGTTTTTTCGGTGGAATGTTGCTTTTTGTCGGAATTTTTCTTATCTTTGTGGCATGGATTACACATTATATATTATTATTGGGGCCATTTCCCTTGTCATCCTGCTGGTGCTGGTAGCTTTGATTGCACACCATATCGGCAAGGGCAAGGTGGAGGCGCGACTGGCCATCGCGAACAAGGAGAAGGAGATGCTGGGGCAACAGCTGGAGGAGTGGAAGGCGGCTTCGTCGAGGATTCTGACCGAGGTGAAGGCCGAAGGCGAGCGTCGTCTGGCCGAGGCGAAGGCGGAAGCGAAGGAGGAGCAGGCAGCCATGCGCGAGCGTTTCCAGTCGCAGATGAAGGTGCTGCACGACATGCAGGAACAGCAGTTGGCTGCGCTGAACGACCAGGTGCAGAATGCGACGCGGCGACTGCTGGAGGAGCGCCAGGAGGAACTGGAGCGCGGGAACAGCCGCCAGATGGATGCCCTCCTGACACCTTTGAGGGAGAAGCTGGCTGAGATGAAGAAGGCTTTCGAGGAGAGCCAGGAGAGTAACCATCGCAATTCGGCGGCATTCGAAACGCAGATGAAGGCGATGCTCGACGGCTCGATCAGACTGGGCACCGAGGCCCAACGCCTCACCGAGGCGCTATTGGGCAATGGCAAGGTGCAAGGCGACTGGGGCGAACAGCTGCTGGTGAGGATACTGGAGAACAGCGGTCTGCGCGAAGGACAGGAATACGAGGTGCAGGGGAACGTGAAGGACGAGGAGGGCAACAACCTGCGTCCCGACGTGGTGGTGCATTGTTCGGACGGCCGTAACATCGTCATCGACTCGAAGGTGTCGCTGACGGGTTACTATAACTACGTGAATGCGGCGAATGAGGAGGACAGGCAACAGGCAGCTCGCGACAACCTGGCGTCGGTGAAGACGCACGTGAAAGAGTTGGCCGATAAGAACTACAGCAAGCTGGTGCCGAATGCCGTGCCCACGGTGCTGATGTTCATCCCGAACGAGGGCAGTTATATCCTGGCCATGCAGAAGGACCAGAACCTGGCGAACGAGGCTTTTCGCAAGGGCGTACTGCTCATCAACCCGACGAACCTGATGCTGGCGCTGACGCTCATCTACCAGCTGTGGAAGATCGAGCACCGCGAGGAGGACGACAAGCGTATCGTCGAGGCAGCTACGGTGCTCTATGAGAAGTTCTGCGTCTTTGCCGAGACGTTCGAACGTATCGGTGTGCAGTTGCAGACGACACAAAAAAGCTACGACATCGCGAAGTCGCAGCTGAATGAGGGGCGCGGCAACATCATCAAGCGCCTCGATGCCTTGCAGAATATGGGGGTGAGTTCGGGGAAGAAGATACCAGCGAAGATGAGGGAAGACCCCCCCATCCCCCCTGCTTAGGGGGGAGAAGGGCGGCCAAGGGCGGCCGCGATCAGGACGAAGGAAGGGGGCGATTGGCCTTCACATTCTTGAGTTCTTTGCGGCGGGCATCGTAGCGGGGGCGGAGTTCTTCGATTTGGGATTTATCGTTGCAGATCTCGTTGTATTTGGCCCAGACAGATTCGACGTAGGGGGTGTCGATCATGAGGAAGAAGAACATGAGATGAGAGGAGATGTTGTTGCGCATGGACTGGTTCCGGGTGCGACGAACGAGCTCTTCGAGGGCGGGCATGGTGGCGCTGCCTCCTTCGTTCTTCTTCTGCACGAAGCGGCCGTAGGTGATGAGGTATTGCTGGAGGGCGGCCTCGTTGACGGGGTCGTCGAAGTCGAGGCTGTTGATGAAGTCCTTGTAAGCGGTCTCGACGGAATCGAGGTCGGCATCGTGGGGGATGTAGTTCACCAGACGCACATGATGGCTGATGGGGTCGTTGACGGAGAGATATTCTTCGACAAAAACGGGATTGCCGATGGCTTGGGCTCGCTCCAGGCGGTCGGCATAAATCTTATCTACGCTGTCCTTGTAGGCTGTGAAGGTGCCGAAGTTTCGCGGATCGACCGAGACGTTGTCGTTGACGAACGCTGACTCGGCCTGCATGTCTCCGCTGAAGGTGGGGAGGATGGTGATGGTCGTGCCGTCGGCCTCCTGCACATGCCGGAGATCCACATGCACGGACTTGCCCTTTTGCAGATAGAGGGTGATGCGTTCCTTGCCGATGCTTCTGTCGCTGATGATGATGGAGGCGACGGTGGGCTTATCGACAGGCTGGCTATAGGTGAACGTGCCATCGTCGCTGACGGGTATTTCGGCCACGACGGCATGCTGCCTTTCGTCGGCGATGATGTCGAGCTGGAGGCGGCTGTTTGGCGACCAATGATCAATGGTGCCGGTGATGACGGCCTCCTGCTTGTCGGACTGACAACTCAGGAGCAGGAGGAATATAAAGAGGAGCTTTTTCAATTAACAATTAACAATTAATAATTCACAATTATCCCTTTGTTAGACTTGGCAAAGATACATCTTTCTTAGACAAAAACCAAGAGATTTTTGGATTTTGTGGTATGATTCCCTACTTTTGGGCTGGAAAATTTGGAAAATTCAAAATTTGTCGTCATCTTTGCGCGGCATAAAACGACGTATCTGATGAAATCATTCCCTTTGGCCGCCTATAGAAGCTACAAGATCTTCGGACTGACCATCAATCCGGAGAGCGATCTTTGCGACCGCACATGGATCGTGTTCGATGAGGGGACGAAGGAGGAGATTGTCACCTTCGGGAAAGACGGCACTGTGCGTGAGAAGAAGGGTGGCAGTGTGACGTCGGGCAAATGGAGTTTCGAAGAGGGTGTCAAGAGAATACATGTCGAACTCGGTAAACTGGATTTCGTCTGTGTGCCCGTCATCTTCGAAGAGATGCTGCTGGCTTTCGAAGTGCAGCCCGGGCAGGTGGTTTTCCTGGTCGATCAAGCTCGACGCCATGCCTTCGAACCCAAGACCTTCGAACAACTGCATGCCTACCTGTTGGACTACGAGCGACGGGGAATCATCGAGATTGACGAGGGCAAACGTCCCGAATACAAGCTCTACCAGTCGTTCTTCAGCACCGTGGATTGGGGAGAACTGCAACGCCGATACCAGGAGGAGACCAACAAGCGGGAGGCGCGCATGCACACCCCGCTCATGAATGGGCTGGCGGCACTCATCGTGGTGGCCTTGGCTGGCGGCCTGGTGGCGCTGAGGGGCATGGAGTGGGCGAGATATGTGCTGAGCCTCTTCCTGAATGCCACACTCTCGATGCAGTTGGTTTACCTGGTTGGTGTGGTTGCCATCGTGTTGCTTGCCTTCGCCATCATCCGAATGTTCATCAGCGGTTCGACGTTCTCGTCGGAGTGGCTCGAGGACTTTGCCGGCAGTTGCAAGAATGCCTACTACGAAAGCCATCCCTACCTCTCGACGCGGCAGGTGCAGCAGATCAGCAAGATCAAGATCGACTCGTTTGAGAGGGAGATACGATAGATGCTTTAGACAGGATAGATACTATAGTCACTATAGTTACTATAGTTACTATAAAAAAAACCAAGAAAGAAAACAAGAAAACAATGAAAAAACTACTTTTATTGGCGGTAGCCGCCATAATGGCTACAATGCATGTAGATGCGCAGATGATGAAGGCTTCCGACCTGGAGCAGTATGCCAAGGAGCGCTATGGCGACAAGTGGCTCGATGCTGCTGCCAACCTTGCTTCGACTTTGACGCTCGACAAGAACCAGAGCCTCACCTACCAGCAGATCATCGAGGCCCCGGGCAAGACCAAGGAGCAGCTCTACGTGGCGCTCAACTACTGGGCTACGGCCACCTTCAAGGATCACCAGGCCATCACCCTCAACGACAAGGAGGCCGGCTGCATCATCATCTCTTCGACCATCCCCAACATCGTGAAGCACATGGGCAGCGTCAACTCCTATTCGGTGAGCATCACCCCCGTGATACGTATCGACATCAAGGAGGGACGCGTGCGCGTGACCTATACCGTACAAAACTATGACATCCTGACGGACATCAGCGGAGGCTGGTTCAGCCTCTCCGAACCCGATGAGCGCACTTTTGGCGACTCGAAGCGCAAGGCCGGCGACAAGACCAATCCCAACCTCTACGACGAGCAGTGGGAGATTGCACAGCACTATCCCTTCGTGCCCAAGGACATGCAGAAGCGCACCTGTGCCAAGGCACTCGTGATGACGCATGCCTATTCGAATGCTGTGCTCGACAAGGTGGAGGAGGCCATCAAGAACGGCCTTGTCGGCAATGAAGACGACGACTGGTGATGAGAAAGGCAATCTATTGGGTGATGCTGCCGGTCGTTGTGCTGGCGTGCAGCTGCACGAGGAAACAGAACAACGTGACGACTGAGGATGCTGTGTCGGACTCGGTGGCCGTCGAGGACAGAGATGCCGCGCAGCCCCGAGTGGAGGTGGAAGACAGCATTGTCAAAACATCGTGGTTCGATGCAGAGATGGCCGATGGCATTGCCCAGACTTTGCCCAATACTGCCGTCAAACGTGATGAGAAGGGCTATTTCGAGCTGTTTACGAACCTCGACGTGGCGGCCAGCGATGACCATCCCAACCAATGGTCGCTTTGGCTCAAGGACAAACGGACGGGCAAGGTGGTCTTTCTTGTCCAGACCAACAACGATGCCGAGCCGCAATGGGACCAGATGAATGACCGCAATGCCGTCGAGGTGCCCCTCAGTGAGATTGCCGCCGGCGAGTGTGACGTGGTCTTCCTTGTCCCCGATGCCCCGGGGAAGGTCTTCCTGGAGGGTTGCCCCGACGGGCGCAACGTCTGGTCGTACATCTATGACTTCTATTGGCAGAGCATCATCCAGCTGCCTTCGAACGAGGGCTTCGTTGAATGTGACCCGAGTCACAAACTGATCACGCTGAGCCAATACCGTTACCATCCGGAGGGCGGTCGGTACTCGGTGAACATGACGTTCACCTACAGCGGACGCTACATTGGAGAAGAGACGGTGGAAGAATGATAATCGTTGTCGGACACAATGAAACGACTTCTGAACATAATGCTGCTACTATCGGGTTTGACCATAGCACAGGCACAATCCTACAGTTCGCTTGTGGAGATTGCGCAACGCTGGGCTGATGTGACCATTCGCGATGTCGATGACGGCTCGTTACCGACCATGCTTCAAGCCTTCGACCGCACGTGGCATACAGCTCCCGTGAAGGATGTGCTCGGCGTGTTGTCACAGGGAAAGACGAGGTGCGTGCTTGACGAGGATACGGGTTATATCGTACAGTATGATGAAGAGAACGGCTATGTAGAGTTGGAGGAAGATGGAACCGACAACCCTTACATGCAGGCCTGCTATTGGCAACGTCCGGAAGGTCATCGTCTCTTTGCCATCATGCTGGGCGCTCCTGTCGATCCCGATATGGAGGTGCTCTGCTGTTACGATTTCGACTCGAAGACCCGCACACTTGTCCCCGAGGCGAGTATTCCTGTCGGATTGCCCGCCCTGCCTGAGGATGCACGACGTTCCCACGAATTGCCTCATAGGGGAAATGAGATGATGGTGACTGAACACCATGAAGAGGAGGTAATCGAGTATCTCTTCGCATGGGACGGCACGAAGCCCGTACTCAGCGCCACGAAGACCCAGTGTTATGACTGCGCCATGATCGTCGATGACGAATACGTCTATCCAGTGCCTTCGGAAACGGGCGAACCTACTATCACCGACTTCGTGGATGTCTGTTTCGGGAACGGCATGGTGCTGCCCGAACTCCTTGGAGATGTGCGCTACGCATGGCATCGCTACAGGATGTCGAAGTGGTTGCCTGCCAACACCACTTTCCTCCTTGACAAGCGAAGCGGATATATGCGCTTTGAAAAGACCTGGGCAGGCGGTTCGCGCTCGGAGGTCGAAATGTGTTATTGGAACTGTTCGGACAGCCGACACAAGCTTGTGGCTGAGAGCATCGTGACCTACGACGAGGATGGAAGGTACGCGTGTATGCAATATGACGGGTACACCTTCTACGTCTATGACGCCCAAACGAAAACCATGAAGCAGGCACCCCTGTCGGATATCGTCAGCGGCGACTTCGCGGTTCTGGAGAATATACAATCTGTCGTCCTTTCGCTACCACGCACGGGCAAGGACATCGAGGTGAAGCATTATGCCCCGTCGGGCGTGCAGACGCTGAAGCTCGTGTGGGACGGCAACAAATTCCTAATGAAATGATGAAACGATTTGCACTCTTTGCCATCTGTGCGATGGCCGTGCTGGCAAGTTGTCAGCAGAAAGGAAAGTCCAACGGACAAGACGCAGGCGCTGCATCGGCCGGCGCTGCATCGTCGGACAATTTGAACGATGTACGCGACACCGTCCCCATGCCGGTATTCCTCATTTCCCGTATGCCCTATCTTGAGATGCATTATTGGACGAATGTGGAGGAGCCCGTGAAGGAAGGCGACGATGACGATGAATACTTCGCATCGTATCATGCGGCTTGGGAGAGGCAGGAGGCTTTCCGTCGCCATGCTTCGCAATATACCCACGTGCTCACCAATTACTCGGACTTCCGCATCAAGTTCTTCGATGAGGTGCTGAAGGATCCCGACGGCAATACGCCGAGCATCGGACAGCTGCATGGCCGCGACCAGATACCTTCGCTTTGCGCACGCTACAAACTGGTGGAACCGGTGGAAGAGGAGAATGAGTCGGTGGGCATCGTGGCTGTGACCGACAGTTACCTGCAGACACGCCGCCAGTTGAGTCTCACCTCCGAATATGAGGAGGGCGAGGAGATGGGTCCTTTGCCCGACTCCATCGTGACCAAGCTCGAGAAACGCTACGGCATGAAGGCTTCGCGTTCGCTCTGGTATCACACCATCAATAACCGTTACATCCAGGGCTGTGTGCAGTTCGAGGGCGAATACAAGGATGCGCCGGCTGACCAATGGGGCACCAAGCGTTGCCTTGCCCTGGAGGTGATTGCCGACAGCAGCGAGGTCTATGCACACGAGGTGCTGGGCTATTACGTTTCGGAGAACGAGTACGGCTGGAACGTGGACGACGATGGCATTTATATTAATATCTACATCCATACTGCGTTCGAAGGTCCCCATGGACTGGAGTTCTGCTATTCCCGCTCTGCGCCCGAGAGCCTGGCAGTGGGCATAGCCTATCTGCGCGATGGGAAATATGAGCTGGACCAATACGACATCTACCAGTACATGATTGACGAGGAGATTCCCCTGTGGAAGACGGACATCGCCGAGCTGAAGAAGCTCTATTATGAAGCTGCTGCCGAGGAGGGGAAGGATGTGGTCCTGAGCAAGTATGCCCACTGCTTCTTCGACCTGGACAATGAATGGGTGTGGATGCGCGACAAGGATGACCAGCATGGAGGCATCTTCCTCCGCAAGGACGGGCACTTCAAGTTCGTGGGCCTGGAGACACCTCAGGTCAAGCCCATGGAGATGAACCGCGACTACAAGGTATATTATCTGTATTTTGCCGATCCCAAGGACAACATGATTGTCCGCACCAGGGTTCTTGCCTTCAAGGATGGCGAGCAGATCGAGGAGTTTTCGGCCTTGAAGGTCGAAGGCGTCTATACCGAATGCCGAATGAACGGCAAGGCCATCAGCCCTGCCGCCGGAAAGGCTTATCTGGACAATCTGCCCGAACCGGAGGAGATCACCGCCTATTTCACCGACATTGATGCCGAATGACCTGAATTGAGGTCAAAAAATTACGAAATGAACCAGCAGATGCGACAAATCCGGAAGGGACTTGTCGCGTCTGTCGTCATTTGGCCACCCTGTCGCCATGTGTCATGAAGAAAATGACAGAAATATTTGGAACCGTCGCAGAAACCCCGTACCTTTGCACCGTCAAAACCAAACAACTGCTGCTTGGAAAGACAAGAGAACAAACAACAATATAAACAATATAAACTAAAGAGAAAGATATGATTCGATTGTATGCAATGGTCTGCGGGCTGACCTTCCTGAAAGCCCAACTACAGATGCCTCCCACGGGTGACCACCCGGAACCTCAAGAACAAGCAGGTCATCGGGGCTCATGAGAGAACAATCAAATGGACGAAATGATATGTAAATGGTATGAAATGGTAGCAAATTGGTATTTTTCTTAACCATTCTACAAAAAAGTCCATTAAAAATTTGGAGACGAAATAAAAATTCCATAACTTTGCGTCGTTAAATATGCCTTCAGCGCATGCATGACGTGCGTAAACCTTAAACTGGAATTTGCTTTAATCATTCACAAACAATTAAAAAGTAATAACAAAATGAAAACTAAAAACATCGGGCTAATTGCTGCTGCCCTCCTCATAAGTGTTAGTGCAAATGCACAGTCGTACTATAATACCCGTCACGAAATCGGCGTCACCGTTGGCTCAGGTGCCAATACGGAAATCTTCAGTGGTCTGGCAGACTTTTCCACCGTTCTTGTTGAAGCAACAGTGTCCTCCATCATCACCGGCGGTACAGTCACAGCCTACTACAATTATGGCGACGAGAGCTATATCCCTTCAATCTCGGTTGAATATTATTACCACGTCAACCCGATTATCGCCCTTGGTGGATATGTCGCTTTCAATGGCATGAACCGTGACATGTACTACACATGGACAGACAATGTCAATCATGTCGATCATAAGGTAATGAATGGTGAGGCCAAGCGCCGCAACATCAGCTTCATCCCCACTGCCAAGTTCGATTGGCTGCGCAAGAAGCACTTCGGACTCTACTCGAAAGCAGGCTTCGGCATGAGCATCATGTACGAGACACAGGAGACCAAGGAGTCAACCGACTTTTCTGATACCACAGTCATCCCCAACATCCATCTTACCCTCATCGGCGTTGAGGCCGGTTCGGAGACATGGCGCGGATTCATGGAGTACGGATTAGGTGAGCAGGGCATCATCTGTGCAGGTTTGAAATATAAATTCTAATATTCTGACCAATGAAAAAGATTATCCTTTTGGCTGCCATGATGGTGGCAACCTTGAAAAATGCAAAAGCGATGTAAGGACATCTTATTCGCCATAGTCCTCCTGTTGAATTGACAGGGGGCTTTGGCGTCTTTTGCCGATGCTGAGGAATGACTAAGACAATCAATAAAAAACTAAAAAATAATAAACAACTAAACTATTAGCACTATGAAAAAGATGTATGTCAAGCCCACTATGGATGTGGTTGAGTATGGCATGACGCAGGTTATCTGCACGAGCAACCAAGTTAAGTCCGTTGATTCCAGTGATACTGGTCTTCATTACGGAGGCGGTGGCAATGGCCCTGCTCACTCCAAGGATCGCGGCGGTATCTGGGACGAAGACTAATCTCATCGTTTAGTTACCTAAACCATAGTTGACGAAGAAGGCACAGCCTGTCAAAAAATAAAATGATGAACGCGAGAAACGTTTTTTTATATTTCATCCTTCTGTTCACGTCTGCATTGCAGGCGTGGGCACAGGGTGAGACTGTCGATTTCAGCACAAAGGAATTTGTAAATGCCGAGTCTGTGGTTGATGTACTCGGCATAGAATGCAATATCCATTTTGACCAAGGAACTAACACCCACGGCGCTATCCCTCGTTATTATGACAACGGTGAGGCCGTTCGAGTTTATGTGGGCAACACCATGACCGTTACGGCCCAAAATAATGATAATATCACGGAAATCAATTTCGTCTTCGGTTCGGGCGATGGAAGCAATATTATCAACGTCGATAAAGGTACATACGCCGATGGTACTTGGACAGGCATGGCCAACGAAATAACCTTCAGCGTTGAAGGAAAAAACGGCCATCGTCGCATACAGAAACTCGAGATCAACTACAAGACCGATGTCGATGCGCCCGTCATCAGTGGCAATGAATCTTTCCTTAATTCTACTTACGTCCAAATTTCTGCCGAAACAGGTGCCTCCATTTATTATACTATTGACGGCACTACACCTACCAGGGGAAGCACACAATATTTCAACCGCCTTACGATCTACAAGACTACGGTCATAAAGGCCATCGCGGTGATAAACGATATAGAGAGTACGGTGTCCACAAAGGTCTTTGTGAAAGATGCCGGACTTTGGAGCGGATCGGGCATCAAATCCGATCCTTTCATCATCGACAATACCGAGAAGCTCGACCAACTCGCTTCGCGTGTCAATGGTGGAGAAACATACACTGGAGCCTATTTCAAGATGACGGCCGATATCAGCTATAGCTATACCTCCGATTGGGATGATACTGCGAGTGATGAGAATAATTTCGAGATCATTGGCGTATATGGCAAACAATTCTCCGGTATTTTTGATGGCGGGGGACACACCATCAGTGGAATCCGTTATTACAATCCCAACAAATACTTTGTCGGCCTTTTTGGTAATCTGGAGTCGGCTACCATCAAGAACCTGACATTGGCAGATGCGCGCATTACTGCCGATGACCGTTCAGGCTGCATTGCAGGTAATACCCTTGGTGGAATCATTGAGAATTGTCATGTGCTGGCGGATGTCTGCCTTCATGATAAGAGTAACAGTAACAACCATGGCGGCATCGTAGGTTACAATCAAAGTACTGTCAGAGGATGTACCAGTGCTGCTACACTATCTATCGATAATGATAATTCAGGAGGTCCTTATGGCGGGATTGTAGGAAGGAATTACGGGCCAATCAGCAACTGCCTCGTCATTGGCGCAGCTCTGCCGGATGCTGGACATATTGCCAATTGGCAAATCAAACCTCTTGGTGCCGTTGCAGGTTCAAACGAGCAAACCGTCACAGCCTCACTTTTCTATAATTGTACATTTGGTGATGCAGTTGCTACAAATGGTATAGGTAATAACTCAAACCAAGCCTCAGCCAATGGAGCTCTCCCCGCTCATACTCTCACCTGCGGTACCAGCAGGGTGACCATCCTCTTCGATGGCGCAGAACCAAACCCCGACGTGGTGGAAGCTTACGATGCAGGTCTTGCTTACAAGGGCAAGTTCTATGCTGCCGAGGGTAAGGCTGTGACCTTCTCGCTGAGGGCACCCGAAGGCGTTGTTGTCAGAGAGGTATCGGCCTCCAGTGGCACTGTTACCGCAAACGCTGATGGTAGTTACACACTGACCATGCCAGCCGAGGATGTGGTCATCACGGCAAGTCTTGGAGCCGCGGACACCATTACCCTCTTCGATAATAAGGACAATAGCGACATCCTCACAACCTACGACGGCGTGATAGCCGATGTCACCCTCCAGGGTCGTACTCTGTGGAAGGATAACTCCTGGAATACCCTATGCCTGCCCTTCTCGCTCAGCAGCCTTGCAGGCACTCCGTTGGAAGGTGCTAAGGTAAAGACACTCGAATCGTCGGCTTTCGAAAGTGGAACCCTGACGCTCAACTTCACTCAGGATGACGACAATCTGACCCAAATTGAAGCCGGTGTGCCCTACATCGTGAAGTGGGAGAGCGGCAATCCCGTCACAGACCCCACCTTCGAGAATGTGACCATCAGCAACACGCTGAGCCCCGTGACCACCGACGAGGTGTCGTTCTCCGGCCTCTATTCGCCCCTTACGGTGGGGAAGGAGAAGCCTGTGACCTACGCTGTGGCCGAACTCAGCGGAACGACATTGACCTTCAAGGTAACTGACGTGGCTCCAGACGGAGTGACATCGTGGGATGCCTCCAATACCTCGGATACCCCCGGATGGAACAGGTCAGATGCATCAACCATCGAAAAGGTGGTCTTCGATCCTTCTTTCGCCAAAGCTCGACCAAAGAACTGTTCCGGTTGGTTCTTTAACACCAAAGTGGGCAGCTTCTCGGGCATGGAATACTTCAATACGTCAGAGGTAACGAATATGTACAGGATGTTCGGTAATTGCCTTTTTCTTGGTTCTGTCGATGTGTCACATTTTGATACCCGCAAGGTGACGAACATGGGGATGATGTTCTACTGCTTTGGAGGCAGCACACTTGATCTTTCGTCATTCAATACGTCGAATGTCGAGAATATGACAGAGATGTTCGGTGCCTGTGTATATTTGAAGACTATTTACGTGAGCAGCGAATGGTCGGTCACAAAGGTAACCGATTCTGGTATGTTCCGCCGTTGTGAAAGTCTCAAAGGTGGTGCCGGAACTGTATTCGACACTGGACACATCGATGAAGATTATGCCCACATCGACGGCGGCACCGGCAATCCGGGTTACCTTACTGAGAAAGCAAAGCCTTCCTATGAGAGTGCTGACGAAGAAGAGGACTTCAGCGACCGCACTGTGCTTTACCTTGGAGCCAGCAACACGCTCTACTATCCGACCGAAGCAGTGACCATCGGGGCATTCCGCGCGTATTTCAAATTGCAGGGCGACCTCATTGCAGGTGATCCTGTAGAAGAAGATGAGACAGGACAGCACGTCCGTTCCTTCAAGCTGAACTTTGGCGATGAGACGGGGATCTCAGAAATCTCTGACTGCTCCAAGTATTCTGGCCGCTCTGAGGAATGGTACACTCTCGATGGTCGTCGCTTGAACGGCAAGCCGTCGCAGCGCGGTATATTTATTAACAAAGGTGTAAAGGTTGTCATACAATAATCCTTTTCCTTGACTTACTTGAAAAACAAAAAAAACATATAATCACTAAACATTAAATCTTTAATATGAAACGGACACTTACTTTATTATCGGCATCGCTCGCCCTCTTTATGGGCAGCGTGGTCGAAAGTTCGGCTGCTGTTCCTCAATCCAAGGATCAAACTGATGCTATTATTGCTGCCAAGGGGCAGCTCACCAGTGCACCAACCATCTATATATGGATGCTTGATGCAGAGGTGGAGTATGACGAGAATAATCAACCCGTCAAGCCGATGGAGTACAAAAACACCACGGGCGACAAGAACGACAACTATTACATGATTAAGATGAATGGCGGTTCGTCGTATGACACGCCAATCAGCAACAACATCATTGCGACAAACTCCAGTATTACCGACAATGCTGCCCTTCGCCCCAACTATACCACGTCAGAGCCGAAGACCGACGAATACCGTCTGGCTCGCATCAAGGTGGTAGATGGAACACCTAACGGCCAAGGCTTAAAGGAGCGAGACGAGCTGACCACCATCCGTGGCCGTGGCAATTCCACATGGTCCAGCCCCAAGAAATCTTATCGTTTAAAGTTCCCAAACAAGACTAAGTTTCTTTCCAAGGCCGATGGCACGAACGAATATGCAGATGCCAAGAACTGGACACTGCTGGCCAATGTAGCTGACAAGACCATGCTCCGCAACGCACTTACTGCTGAAGTGGCACGACGGTATGAAATAAAGACTGGCATTAAAGCCATGCCTTATTATCCCGCCTATAAGTACGTGGATCTGGTGTTGAATGGCGAATACATTGGCACCTACCAGATTTCAGACCATACGCAGATACAAACGGGACGCATCGAGATTGATGAGGATAACGGATGGTTCCTGGAAGGTGTCTCTACCGAAACTAAGTTCATCGAAGATCCCCACATCAATTTCGATGGTTTAGAAAATACTCAGTTTACTCTCAACGTCAAGAATCCCGAGGATAAATACTATACTACAGAAGTCCAAAACAGCATCAAGGAGTACATTACCAATATCCTAAACTGCAGAAATGCTCCTTATGACTTCTCAGAGACAACAGGTCTCTTCAAATATGTCGATATGGAGTCTGCCGTAGCATACTTCATCGCTAATGAGATAACAGGCAATTTCGATGGCCTGATTAGCAATTATGCCTACCGTGACATCAATCCAGATGACAAGTTGAAACTTGGCCCACTTTGGGATTTTGATATTGCTTACGGAAATTTTGTTAACTTTGGAGCGAACGAATTAGTTAATCATTTCATTTTCGAAAGGGGTAAGGCTACCTATAATCCGTTGCCTCAGCTCTCCAAAGCTTTGGTGGAAAACAGCCCAGAATTCGTCAATCTGTTGGTCGAGCGTTGGGACAAGATTTTTTATGATGCTAGTGGAGGGAAAGGATTGACCAACAATATGACCTACCATCTCAATCGAATTGCCGGAGAGATGCAAGAGACAAGAGTGCTCAACTATACGCCCAAGGAAAATGGTGGCGCTGGTTGGGATACGAATATTGATTACCTGTATTGGGTAGCAGGTTCAACATATGCGACATACGATTTAGCTTTAAGTGCCCTCCAGTCGTTCATCAATAGCCACAATGATTGGCTTAACGAAGCTATTCATGCACTGAAGGACAATATGACTCTAAATACAACTTACATACTTGATGCTGAAAGTCAGCCTTCAGGGAATGACCCCCTTTATTTCATCCCTGAGGATTATCATAACAAGATCTGCAATGTCAAACTCGATAATCGCACCTTCGCAGCTGGAGAGTGGAACACCATCTGCCTGCCCTTCTCGCTCGACTATGATCAGTTGAAGGCCACATTCGGTAACGACGTGCAGTTGCTTGAGTATAGCAGCATTGTTGGAGATTTCATGAAATTTACTCCTGCTCCCGACACCCGTCTGGTGGCTGGTGTGCCTTACCTCATGAAGTTCTCAGGCAACAACGTAGTGAATCCTACCTTCAATCAGGTGGGTATCTCTTGTATGTCACCTGCTACAATCAGTTACAGTGACAATCCTGCCTACAGTTTCACTGGTACCTATTTCAAGACCAATATTGCCACCGACGGTACGACTATGTTACTCGATGCTGGCGATGAGGCTTTCGAAGAGAACACTTCGGCCAGCACGCTTACGGGTCTTAGTGCCTACATCACCCGTCCGACGAATGGTGAGACTTCAATGCCCATTTACTCTAACTGGATGGTATTCCAAGATGAAGATCTCAACACCTCGATTATCGAGGAATACATTGACAAGACTGTCAGCATCCTTATCAAGGGACGTACGCTCTATCGAGACGGTTCTTGGAATTCACTCTGCTTGCCATTCGCAGTTAACAATGCCACTGGAACAATTTTCGAAGGTGCTACATTCATGAGGATGGGTTCAGCCGAATTTGAAAACCAGACTCTTAAGTTGAACTTCAGCATTCAAACGGGCAATGTCACAATTCCTGCTGGCGAGCCATTCTTCGTGAAGTGGGGAGACTCTGACAACAACCCGGGTGATGTTATTGAGGAGCCGAGGTTCAAGGATGTTGTCATCGCTCAGACTTCGCCCATCACGCTGTTTGGTAATCCTGATGGAGCTTTGGATGCCGAAGAAGGTTCAGTGGTGGCTCTGACGGGTATCTACGATCCACTCAAGATAAAGAAGACTGGCGACAACACCATTCTTTATCTCGCTGGCGGTAACAATCTCTATTATCCCAATGGCAAGATGACTATCGGTGCCTTCCGTGCTTACTTCCAGCTGCTGGGTGAGCTTACAGCAGGCGATCCTACCTCGCCAAGCGGTGTTCGTGCATTCGAACTGAACTTCGAAAATGAAGAAACAGGTATCAGCACGATTACCAAGGAAGAGAGAATCATCGAGGAGACCGATGCCTGGTACACCCTCGACGGTCGTCGCCTGAGCAGCGAACCCACGACATCGGGCATCTATATCAACCGTGGCCGTAAGGTCGTTATCAAGTAATGGATTATAGTGGCTATAGATATTATAGTCACTATAGTTACTATAGTAAAATTTTAGAAAAAAATGAAAAAGTATCTCATGTTGGTAGTAGCCGCCCTAATGGCTACGATGAATGTTGGTGCACAGGACGAGACTGTGCAGCCCTATTTCGAATTATCCGAGTTGCCTGAGCTTTTGGAAATCATGCCCGAGCCACCCGCCTTCGAGAGCCCCGAGTTTGCTAATGACATAGTACGTTACGGTTGGGGCAAGTTGCAGCGTCAGGATCCCGACCGCTTGGCTTTGGCCATTGCCGATGCCGAGTGGGACAATTTGACAATGTTCTTCGGACAGTATGCTGAAGCCTTCGGCTTGACAATCACTCCTGAAGATACGCCAGAAATCTACAAGCTGTTGGTTAACAGTTTGGCAACTACCGATCCCATGCGCAAGAAATGCAAGGCATATTATGGCCGTCAGCGTCCTTTCGAGCGTTTCGACGATACCATGCCCTCGAACGAGGAGGATGAATTGCGTGGAGAAGGCAGTTATCCCTCAGGTCACTCTCTCCGTGGTTGGGGTATTGCCCTGCTCTTGGCTCAAATTGCCCCTGCCCGTGCCAACGAGATCTTCCGCCGTGGTTGGGATTACTGCAATAGCCGTGTTATCGTGGGAGCCCACTGGCAGAGCGATGTCGATGCCAGCCGTGCTGCAGCAAGTATCGGTTTCTGCGCCCTACAGGGTAGTCCCGCTTTCCGCGAGCAGATGGAGAAGGCTCAGTACGAATATGCTGTGAAGACTGGACAGGTTGTAGAGGTCGATGCAGTTGCTGCTGCCGCCCCGGCTCCAACCAAATACATCTTCCGCATCGATGGTACACGCGCTATCGAACAAACACCCGGCATCAAGGTGCAGAACGGTCGCAAGTACGCTACACAGTAAATATTTTTCACCAAATAATTCCCGATACTTTTTGAAGTGTCGGGAATTATCATTATATTTGCGGCGTGAAACCGTGAAACTTTAATGATAATTTACAATACTTATGAAAAAACTATTCACTCTGCTCTTTGCCTTTTCGGCTGTCATGTCGGCGATGGCCTACGATTTCCAGGCTACAATGTCCGATGGGCGTATCCTCTACTTCAATGTTCTCTCGAACAACGAATGCGAAGTGTCGCGCATGTACTATACCGAGCGCAATGCCTCTTACGTGAGCGGCAGTCTCGTAATACCCACACAGGTGACCGATGCCGAGGGTACTCGCTATACCGTCGTAGGTATCGGCAAATCGGCTTTCGTTCATTGTCGCAGTCTCACTTCCGTAACAGTGCCGGCTACTGTGACCTATATCGGCAATGCTGCCTTCCAGAAGTGCCGCAGCTTGACAGCTGTCAATCTTCCTGATGGTATCAAGACCATCGGGGATGAGGCGTTTGAGGAATGCAGTTCCCTTACCGAACTAACCCTGCCTCGCAGTGTCAAAAGCATCGGCATGGAGGCTTTTGAGGATTGTGATGCGTTGAAAACACTTTACGTCAATAGTGTCGAGCCGCCCACCGTTGCTTCTTCTGCCTTCCCGCTGAATGACAGTGGCAAGGTTCCCTTCACACTTTATGTTCCCTACGGTTCTTATGCCAGTTATCGCAATGCCAGCTCCTGGAATGCTTTCAGCGATATCCGTGAGATAGGAGGTAATGGACAACAGAGCTATGGCCAACAGGGTTATAACCAGCAGAACTATGGCCAACAGGGAAACAATCAGCAGGGCAATAATCAGCAAGGATATAACCAGCAGAATTATGGTCAGCGGGGTCAGCAGAACTATCCATCACAGGGTTATGGACAGCAAGGGTATGCTCAACAAGGTGGCAATTACGACTCGTTTGACAACTATAGCCTAGAGGATCAGATCAATGACCTGCAGCGTCAAGTAATCGAACTCCAGCAGCAGAATGCCCGCTTCAAGGATGCCATCTATAAAGCGCTCGTCAGCTCAAACTACGACGAATGCAGGCGCATTCTCCATGAAGCCATTTCGGCCCAATAATAAACTTGGCTTGCCTTATAATAATAACTCCACCCAAGAGGAATCTCAAGGGTGGAGTTGTTTTTTTCGGTTAGTTGGCTTCATCATTTCCTGATTCTCAATACCGGCATGATGCCGTTGAGAGGTTCGTTGGGAAGGGTTACGATGAGTGCATCTTTTGTCCGCTGGAATTTGACAGGGCCATAGCCGAGGAGTTCGATTTTTGATATTCCTTTCGGGAACAGTTTGCTTCCTTTGGCAAGGCTCTTGATGGTAATCGTGTGGTCCTCGGGCCAGGCAAGGGCACTAACGTAAAGATTCTTTGCCGTCTGAGTGAAACGAATCTCATCGCTTCCTGCCTTGGTGTAATTTCCATCGTTGAAGCCCTGGGCATTGAGCTGAATGGTGGCTTCGGCAATGGGGCCTTCGCCAAAGATCTTCCATGGACGAGTGCCGATAATGCTCTCCTTGTTCACCTTCATCCATGCACCGAATTCCTTGAGTATTACCTCCTCCTTCTCGTCGAAAGTGCCATCGGCGCGGAGAGGTACCGAGAGTAGCATGTTGCCGTTTTTCGACACGATATCGACGAGCAGTTTTGCCACGGTGGCAGCGCTCTTGTAGGTGCCTTTCTCATAGATCTCCGTATTGTAGTGCCAACCACCGATGCAGTTGCAGCATTGCCAGGGTTCGGGTTCGATTTCATTGGGCGCACCGCGTTCCACGTCCCATACCAGGGCTTTGCGCTGCTGGTCGTTCTCGAGTATCTTGCCGAAGACGATAGCGCGGTTCTTGCCGTTGTTCATTGCCATGCTGTGGTTGTACATGTGGGCGGTAATCTTCATGCCCGCATCACTTACGGGGTAGAAGGGTAGCACGGTGACGTCGAAGTAGATCAGGTCGGGGTTGTAGCGATTGATGGCATCAAGGGTTCGGTTGTAGAAGTTGGTTGCAAATTCCTGTGAGGGAGGGCAGGCACCATTGCCCCATCCCCATTGGCGATGTATCATACCATTGGCCCATGAGCCTTCGCTCAGGGGGTGATTCTGGGCATAGAGCTCCTGCGGGTCGTAGCCTTCCCACCATTTGCCCTTGCCGTCCTCCTTGGTCAGCCAGCCGTCGTAGGGCACGCCCATCTTGTCACCACGTGTGTCGTAGCGGCGAGATGGCTCGTACCATGTCCATGCATGGTCGGCATGGAACGAGATGCCGAAGGGCAGTCCTGCCTTCTTGGCTGCGGCAGCCCATCCAGCCAGGATATCCTTATGCGGGCCGATGTTCATCGAGTTCCACGGTTGGTATTTGCTGTCCCAAAGGTCGTAGTTGTCGTGATGATTGCCGAGGGCGAAGAAGTATTGTGCGCCAATCTCCTTGTAGAAAGCCACAAGGCCATCAGGATCCCATTTTTCGGCCTTGAAGAGTGGAAGGATGTCTTTGAAACCCACTTCCGACGGATGTCCATAGTTCTTGCGGTGGAATTCATATTCACGGGTACCTTCCATGTATAGGCTGCGGGCCATCCAGTCGCCCGAGCCCTCGACACATTGTGGACCCCAATGCGCCCAGATGCCGAACTTGGCATCGCGGAACCATTCCGGCACCTCGTAGGTGCTCAGCGATTCCCAGGTAGGTTCAAACTTGCCCGTTGCCATCGGTTCTTCATTCTCCAGTACAGGCACTTCATAGTTTTGTGCGTTCATCGTGACCACTATGGCCAACGATAGTAGGGTGGTAATAGGTTTCATAGTGTTTGGTATTGATTTCTATCGGCAAAGATAGAGATAATAAATGAATTGACCAAATTTAAATGGATATTTTTTCAAAACGGGGGAAGATACAAAGCACCTTCCCCCTTCACACACATATACTACATATCAATTGTAGCCTTCGTTCTGAACAAGACTTTTGTTCACATTCAAGTCATTCTGTGGAATAGGCCAATAGCGATTATGTGAAGCCCATGCCCTTTGCTCGAACTGATAATATCCGTCAGCATCCTTGGCGGAATTGCCACCATAGTTATGTGCTGAAGGATCATCACTCAGCAATACACCTGTGAAATAATGGTTAAGTTCCTTGTCGGCAATTCCCCAACGCAGCACGTCAAAAAGACGGAGTCCTTCAAAAGCCAACTCCACGCGACGTTCCTTGCGAACAGCCTGACGAACTGCTTCCTGGCTGGATAGCTTGTTCTTTTCAAGACCTGGAAGGAGAGCTCTGTCACGTATGTCATTAATTGTCAGGTCGAGCAGCGTTTGATCAACTTGCGAGGGAGCATATTCATTCACAGCCTCAAGGTAACTCAGCAGAACTTCAGCATAACGGATGACAGGCACATACACGTAAGCGCTCCAGATGTCCTCGTTCGAGGGATCAAGACCTTTCTTCGGGCAATAGCCATTGAACAGGTTGAACTTGTTGTAGGCATCGCTGCTTGAACCTCCGTTGTAGCAGTCATATACCTGTCCATTGAATACGGTGCCAGGATATGTTCCCACAGGAGGAAGGAAGACTGATGCATATAGCCGGACTTCGCGGTTGGCATATGGATCCTGCTTGTTGTAGAGTGGCGATTCGTCAATGCTCAGGCCATCCTTGCAGAAGTAATCCTTGACCAGCTCGTTATAGACAGCAAACTGGTGCCATCCTCCGTAGGTCTCTGGAGTGAGATAGATGTAGCGCGACCATGTATATTGTCCCTTGGCGCCATTGATGAAGAAGATGTTTTCCTTGCTGTTCTCTCCACCATACCAGAAGAGTTTCTCGTAGCTGTCTTCCCCATGGCTTCTATCGATTTCATATTTTCTGGAATCGATGATTGCCTTGTATTGTGCGGCTGCGTCTGCCCAACGGTCTTCGGCAAGATAGAGGCGACCCAGTAAGGCGCGGGCAGCACCTTGGGTATATCGACCATAGTCCTCCGACGAATACTCGAGAGGTAGGAGGGAGACTGCTTCCAAGAGGTCTTTCTCGCATTGATCGTAAACCTGTTGCTGAGGTGTTTGACCGATGGTGTTGGCATCCTCGATGCTGAGGGTAGTGAGTGGCATAGGAACGTCCTTGTAGTGGAATGCAAGTTTCATAAGGAATGAAGCTCGGATGCATTTCACTTCAGCCGACCATGCCTTGATCTTGCTCTCGTCCATTTTGCACGATTCGATATTGTCGAGGAAGGTATTGCAGTTGGCGATATTCGTATAAGCGTTCGACCAGTAATAACGAAGGTTGCTATTGGTCGCCAGTGTGTTGGTACTGCACATCAGCGAAGTGAAGTTCTCTTTCTCAGTACCGTTGCCGCCTGCAAAATCCAGGTACAGCATTCCCTGTGGAGAATCGAAATTGTCATGATTCCATCCATTGGACGAAGTATAACAACCTACCAACGCAAGTTTCGCATCGCTTTCGCCTGTCCAGAAGTTACCGTTTGAGATTTCTGAAGGTGGATTCTTCACCAACAGATCTTCATCACAGCTGCTCAATCCGAAAGCCATGGCAACAGCTGCCACGATGCACATCTTTCCCATAAAAAGGTTTGAATATCTGGTTTTCATAATTGGATAGTCTTTATTGGTTAAACTTAGAACTTGACATTCATGCCAAACGAGAAGATTCTCGTAATTGGATAGTATGATGGAGCATCGCCCGTGCCGATTTCATTCTCAGGATCCCATCCTTTGTAGAAGGAACTCCAGGTGAAGAGGTTCTGGCCGCTGAAGAAGACACGCACATTGTCGATACCGACTTTCTTGACCATATCCTTGGGCAAGGTATAACCCAATTGGATGTTCTTGCAGCGCAGGTAACTTGCATTGCGTACCCAGAAGTCCGAAGTCTGGGCATTCACATTGTTCATGTTCATCGTTTCGATGCGAGGGTAAGAGGCCCACTTGTTTGGATTAGCCTCTGTCCAGCAATCTTCGGCTTGCCATTTCTGTATTTGACCACCATTGTAGAAAGCGTATGCCATATACGAGCCGATGAGACGTTTATGACCACCAAGGCCCTGGAAGAGTACGGCAAGGTCAAGGCCTTTGTACGAAGCGGTAAGGTTCAGACCGTAATAGAATTTTGGAGTCGTCGAACCCAGAACCTTGCGGTCCTCGTTGGCAGTTACCTTGCCATCGTTATCCAAATCCTTGTATCTGATGTAGCCGGGCTTGAGGCTCGACTTGCCAACGAGTTGTTCGGGGGCAGCGTCTATTTCCGATTGGTCCACGAAGAGTCCCTCGGTCTCGTAGCCGTAGATGATGCCGATCGGCTCACCGACGATACGGTTGTTGTTAAGGTCCTCTTTGGCACCATCGGCAAGTTCCTCAACGGCATTCTTTACATACGTGAAATTGGGTGCAATGCCATATTCGAAATCATTTCCGATTCGTCCCTTCCAATTCAGTTCCACTTCGATACCCTTATTCGATACGGCACCGACATTCGACTGACCGACACCACGGCCCATGATAGTAGCCACCTCGACCGACGCAAGGATGTCGCTCGTATATTTGTTGAAGTAGTCAATGGTACCCGACAAGCGGCCGCCAAACATGCCGAAGTCAAGACCCACGTCAAAGATGCTGGTGCGTTCCCATGTCACATCTTCGTTCTTGTAGGTAGCGCTGTAGGCTCCTGATACCAGCGAGCCTCCCAAAACGTAGTTATGACCAAGGGTATAGGTTTGCTGATAGGGATATACGTCGATGTTCTGGTTGCCGAGCACACCTTCCGAGAGACGTATCTTCAGGTTGTCAAACCAAGAAGATAGGGCAGAGTTCTTCCAGAATGATTCTTCCGAAACACGCCATCCGACAGAGACAGAAGGGAAGATACCCCAGCGGTTTCCTTCGGCGAAGCGAGAAGATCCGTCGGCACGCACATTGGCTTCAAAGAGATAACGGTCTTTGAATGAATAGTTGACACGACCGAAGAACGACAACAGCGTGTATTCCGTCAACGAGCTGCCATTGGTCGAAGTGGATGCATCGCCTGAAGAAAGCTCGTAGAGGTAGTTGTTGGGGAACGAGGTGCGATAGCCGTTCAATCCCTTGTTCTGGGTTTGCTCGAGCGAAGTGCCAAGCAGCACGTTAAGTGTATGGTCGGCCACCTTGAGGTCATAGTTGGCTAATGCCTCTACGTCGGTATAGAGATTGTTGCCGCTGCTTACCGAGAGAGAGTTTGGACCGATGCTCTTGTTCTCATCAAACTGTGCAGTCGATTTGAACGTCTTGTTGTTTGATGTATAGTAGTTTGTTCCGGCTTTGCCTGTGAGCGAAAGACCCTTGATGGGAGTGACCCATTTCAGTTGTGCTGATGCTGAGACATTGGTGGCGTAGTTCTTGACAAAAGATTCGCTGTCAAGCCAGCCTTCGGGGCAGTAGTCGTCCTGGTATCCGTAGGTGCCATCGCTTTTCTTACCGGCAATGATAGGTGTCTCGCGCACAGCATACCCGATGATAGCATCGATGCTTCCCGAACCGTAGGGAGCACCGTATCGGTTGCGATAGGCATTGAGGTTGAAGGTGAGTGTCAGATCCTTATAGAGTTCGCTCTTCATTGTGAAGAGTGCGGTCAGACGCCTGTTGTTGGTACGTGCGGTAAGACCATCTTGGTCGCGCAATCCAACAGAGAGGTTATAGGTGGTGTTGCCACTTCCTCCTTGCACGCTTACGTTATGTTGGTGCTGGAAGCCCGAGCCGCTTTCGAGGAGCCATTTGAGATGGTTGGCATTGGGATAATTGTCTGGGTCGCTGCCCGAACGGTATTTCTGGATGTCCTCGGCCGAATATACTTCGGCACGGCCCATATTCGACATAGCCATATTATAATAGGTGGCATAGTCAGCCGATTCGAGGAACTCTGGCAACTCATTGGCGGTCTGCCAACCGAACTGGTTGCTGTAGGTCACATGGGTTTTCCCCTTTGTTCCCTTCTTGGTTTCAATAAGAATAACACCATTTGCGGCACGGTTACCGTAGATGGATGCCGAAGCTGCATCCTTGAGGAACGAGATGCTCTGGATGTCGTTGGCATCAACATCATCTACACTTCCTGCCAATCCGTCGATGAGGACCAGAGGATCGTTGCCTGCCGACGAGAAGGTGCCGGTACCGCGAATCTTGATGGAAGCGCCTGCACCGGGACGTCCCGAGTTGGCAACTACGCTCAAGCCGGGGGCTACACCTGCCAAGGCTTGGGCCGTACTCATCACAGGCTTGCTTTCAAGTTCTTTTGACGTAATGGCCGAAACCGAACCGGTAAGGTCCACCTTGCGCTGTACGCCGTAACCTACCACAACGACGTCTTCAAGCAACTGTGAATCTTCTTCCATCGTCACATTCACGGTTCTCTTATTTCCGATGACGATGTCCTGCGGAGTATATCCAATGTACGAATACTGAAGTTCGTTGCAGTCGGCAGGAACTTCAAGTGAGTAGTTACCGTCGATATCGGTCACGGTGCCGATGGTTGTACCTTTGGCCAAGACGGTAGCTCCGGCAACTGGCTCGCCTTGTTCGTCAAGGATGGTGCCGGTTACTATGCGGCTGCCTTTCTTCTCGTTGGCCTTTTTGATAATGATGTGTTTGCCGTTTACTTCACATGTGAGACCTGTGCCGCTCAACATTTCTTTGATTTTGGCTTCGATGTCTCCATTGATGTCGCGGGTTTTGATGATGGTGTTCACATCAACCTCCGAGGCATTGTAATCGACAGAATACCCTGATTGCTGCTCAATCGCGGAAATGGCATTTTTCAGAGTGTCTTCTTTCGGATTGAATTTTACTGTTTGTGCCCAGATGGCAAAAGGAGCCATCATGCACAATGAAGCAAGAACAAGACTTTTGCTCATGGAATGCTTTGTGTTCATTTGATTTGTAATTATAGTTATAAGACTCTGCTTGCTTAATTAGTGTGGTTTTTACGAGATTTTTATCATCTTTCACTAACAAGAAAGCAAAGGTCATTAACACACACAAACGGGCGGCGATTTTTTTTGAATAAAAAAGAAAGTGAAGAAAGTTGTTTGGACCCTCTTCACTCTCTTTACGTTTTTCGCCCTCTTCTCCTATTTCACTGGAGTGATATATACAGTGTTTTCTTCTTGTTTGTAGGTAAAGTGGTGGCTTAGTTTGTTCAGTATGTCTAATGCCTCGGTGAGTGACTCATCGGCATGGAATTTGACATAGTATTCGCCACCCATTCTTTCGGTATGTTCGCATATGATGGTGACGTTGTATTTGCGTTCCAAAGCTTGGAGAATGGTTTTGAAGTCTTCTCCTTCAAATATCAGGTTGCCCTTTTCCCACGAGAGACGGCGCTTGGCATTTACCTCGGTGAGAGCAACTTCGCCGGAACCTCTATGAAAAGTCAGATTCTGATTGGGGGTCATCATGTACTTCATGCCCGATGTCTTTGTATCCGGCTCGACTATCTCCACTTGTGTGCGACCTTCTTCGAGCGTTGTGCTGGCTGTCGTCGCATCAGGATAAGCCTGGACATCAAACTTCGTGCCTAATGCGGTCACATTGATACTTTGGGTTTCTACAGTGAAAGGACGTGCGGCATCTTTCATGATGTCAAAATTTGCTTCACCGATTAAAAAGACGTTACGTTTGTCCTTCGAGAAATGACGCGGATAAATCAGTGTCGTTCCTGCATTGATGGTCACGCTTGTACTGTCTTCGAGATATAGTTGTCGGGTTTGTCCGTTGGGTACGCTGATATGCACAAACTCATCGCCCGAAGTCATCAGTTTGCTATGTATCAAATAGGTAGTCAGAGCCGTCACGGCAATAAGGGCAACAGCTGCAGCAGCCAGCCAATACCCTCGCCTTCCAGAGGCGTTGCCCGATTCCATGCCATTGTACTTCATCTTGGATCTGAGACCTTCCAGATCATTCAGTGTCTGCATATCAATACGGCCAATGCTTTCCTCCCAAATATGTTCCATCGTTGTTTCCTTGGCCTTCTCTTCATCTGGCGAGTTGACCAACCACCAAGCGAACTTGCGACGCGTGGCATCAGAGAAGTGGCTGTTGAAATATGTCCTTATGATTTGTTCAATATTCATTTTTCCCAAATTGCTTCTTTATAAAAAGAAAGTTAAGACAATAAATACACACAATATGTTTTTGTATTTTTAGCATCCAAATAGGAGAATGGCGAGTCCTGTTATCTTGCGTATCGCTGCTAATGCTGTCGTAATGTGGTTTTCCACAGTTCTCTTGCTGATGCCAAGTTTTTGGGCAATTTCATCATTTGATAGACCTTCGTTACGACTCATTTCAAAGATGCGGCGACGCTGATCGGGCATATTCTTTACCGTAAAGTCAATGAGTTCCTGAAGTTCCTTGGCAAACAGGCTTTCATCTGCGCTGATGGTTTCTATAGGTGCAAAAAGCATTTGTTCCACAAATTTGCTGTTGACCAACTGATGGTCGAAGTAATTATAGATGGCAAATTTCGCGGTTTTGAAAAGGAAAGCTTTGAAAGATTTTATTTCACCGCACTCCAGACGTTTTTCCCATAGTCTCAGAAAGATGTCCTGACTCATGTCTCGCGCTTCCTCATTGTCCTTGATAAAGCCATCAATAAAAGCTACCAGTTTGGGCTGGTAGTGAAGGAAAAGCAGTTCAAATGCGCGAGAGTTGCCTTGAGCGAATTCCTTGACGCATTTTATTTCTTCCGAATCTGTCATGAGCAGGAATATTTGTGGCATTGACGCGCACAAAGATAGCGCTTTTTCTTTTAAATTACAAAGTTTTTGCGTCTAAATCTGTTCTTTCCCCTCATATTTGTGAGAAATTAAGATGATTTTTCTGTTTCTCGTGGTGTTTGGCATTCTGTCGGCCGACAGAGTGCTATATCCATTTGAGCAAGCATCGTGTCGGCCGACAGAGTACTCTATCCGATTTGAGCAAGCATCATGTCGGCCGTCAGAGTGCTATATCCGTTTGAGCAAGCATTGTGTCGGCCGTCAGAGTGCTATATCCGATGGAGCAAGCATCATGTCGGCCGACAGAGTGCTATATCCGTTTGAGCAAGCATCGTGTCGGCCGTCAGAGTACTCTATCCAATTGGAGCAAGCATTGTGTCGGCCGACAGAGTACTCTATCCGATTGGAGCAAGCATTGTGTCGGCCGTCAGAGTGCTATATCCGATGGAGCAAGCATCGTGTCGGCCGTCAGAGTGCTATATCCGATGGAGCAAGCATTATGTCGGCCGTCAGAGTGCTTCTTCCAAAAAGAGATTATTCATGTCGCATGTGGACATGACAAATGACGCTATAATTGAATGGACTGCAACAAAAAACGAATGCATCTATTTTGTTGATTCGAAATAATTATTATCTTTGCACCAGATAACCGTAAAAACACAAAACTTTGAAAGGAAAATACTATGAAAGTTGGAATCCCAAAAGAAATCAAACAGGGCGAGAGCCGTGTAGGCATGACTCCCGCAGGAGTAGCTGAACTTGTGAAGCACGGACATGCTGTCTATGTGCAGCACACGGCAGGTGATGGCAGCGGTTTCCCCGACAAGGAGTATGTTGAAGCTGGTGCTGAGATTATGCCAACAATGGAGGAGGTCTATGCTGCAGCCGATATGATTGTGAAGGTGAAGGAGCCTATTGAACCTGAATATCCTTTGATACGTAAGGGACAGGTTGTCTTTACCTATTTCCATTTCGCGTGTGAGCGTGAACTCACGGAAGCCATGTTGAAGAGTGGTGCCATTTGCATTGCCTACGAGACGGTACAGAAGGCCGATCGCTCTTTGCCGCTGCTCATCCCGATGAGCGAGGTGGCAGGTCGCATGGCTACGCTGAATGGCGCCTATTATCTCCAGAAGACCAAGGGCGGCAAGGGCAAGCTCATCAGCGGCGTGCCTGGAGTAGAGCCAGCACGTGTGCTCGTTCTCGGCGGCGGCACGGTGGGAGAAGCCGCAGCTCGCATGGCTGCCGGATTGGGTGCCAGCGTGATTATTGCTGACGTCAACCTGCCTCGCTTGCGCCAGCTCGGCATGGAGTTGCCTCCTAATGTCCACACCGTCTATTCGACCGACCACAACATCCGCAAGCTGTTGCCCACGGTCGATGTTGTCGTTGGTTCGGTTCTCATCCCAGGTGCCAAGTGTCCGCATCTTATCACACGCGACATGTTAAGTCTGATGGAGCCCGGCACGGTGCTAGTCGATGTGGCTATCGACCAGGGCGGTTGCTTCGAGACTTCACGTCCGACGACTCACGAGGATCCGATCTACAAGATTGATGGTATCATCCATTACTGCGTGGCCAATATTCCGGGAGCTGTTTCGCACACTTCTACGATGGCTCTGACGAATGCAACATTGCGTTATGCCATTGCTTTGGCCGACAAGGGATGGCAGCAGGCTTGCCGCGACGACCATGCACTTTATCTCGGATTGAATGTGGTGGATGGCAAGGTCACCTTCAAGGCGGTGGCCGAGGCGTTCGGCATGGAGTATGAACCGGTAGCGCTTTAGTGGATAGGCTATATAGTAGCTATAGTCACTATAGTAAATATAGTAACTATAACGGCAATCAAGGCCATATTAACAGCATCGGACCCGATGGAGATTTCCATTAGGCCCGATGTCGTTAAATGTATTTGTCACTTCATCTTCTTGGCATCGCCGATGCAGGAGTTCGGCATCTGGATGTGGAGCAATTCGCAGATAGTCGGAGCGATATCGACAATGTAGGTAGGAGTGGAGGTTTCGCCGTGATTAACATGCCAGCCATAGAGCACGAATGGGATATGTGCATCGTAAGGGTTCCACATACCGTGGGTGGTGCCCACATAGTCGGGCTTGTCGCTCACGTTCTCCCAGCCAGCCTTGGGGACGATGAAGATGTCGCCGCTTCGAGCAGGATTGTAACCATTGGCGATGCGCTCACGCAGCAGTTGGGGCATGGTGGTGGTGAGGGCCTTCTCGAAATCGACCACATAGATGAGTTCCTCGATCTTCTTGAGTTCGTTGATTACTGCCTGCTTGACTTCGCAAGCCTTTTTGCCGCTTGCGTTGATGAACTCGTGGTTGAGGTAAATGCGTCCGGCATTTTCGGCGAGAATAATCCTGCCTTCACCTTCGATGCCGAATTGAGCCTTGACAGCCTCCTCGACGCCTTTCAGCTTGTTCCACATCTCGAGACCGCCCGAAGGAATGTTGTGAGCCTTCATCACATTGGGGTTGTGGGCGCCGCCATGGTCGGCTGTCAGGAACATCAGGTAATTGCCCTTGCCCACCTTCTCGTCGAGCACCTTGATGAAGTTGGCCACCTGGCGGTCGAGTTCCATATACACAGCTTGGTTCTCGGGACCGCGCGTGCCAATAGCATGTCCGATGACGTCGGTCGAAGAGATGCTGATTGCCAGCATGTCGGTGATTTCATCCTGTCCCATCTGCTCGTTCTCGAGGGCAGCTATAGCCATCTGGAAGGTCTTGATGACACCTTCGGGTGAGCGCTTGATATCAACACCGGGCTTTATGCCAATCTTCTTGTTGGTCTCCTTGACCCAATCGGGCAGCTCGGTCATATAGTAGGTCGAGCTGACGAAATGGCCGGCCGAACCGTCCCACCAGTAGGCTGCATCTGCGCCATGGCCGGCAGGAAGGATGGCGGCGCGGTCCTTCAGGGCTACGCCGATGACCTTGGCCTTGTAGTCGGTGGCAATCTTCAGCACGTCGCCAATACCTGAGGCTAGATTATTGCGGGGCGACATCTGTCCCTCCTTGCTGTCGGAGCCTACGCTCTGCACCGTCTCGTCGCCGCAGCAGTAGGTGCGCTTGCCGTTGATATAAAAATCGTTGCCGCAGATGCCATGAAGAGCTGGCGTCGTGCCTGTATAGATACTCGTGTGACCAATGGCAGTAATGGTTGGCACGTAGTTGATCATCGTGTTTTCGAAGCTGAAGCCATCATCGACGAGCTTACGGAGTCCGCCTTCGCCATATTGGTCGTAATAATAGTAAAGGTAGTCCCAGCGCATCTGATCGACGACGAGACCTACCACAAGCTTAGGCCGCTGTATCTCGGCCACTGCTGATACGCATAGCAGCGCAGCAACAATCACGGAAAAGATTCGTTTCATAATGAATAATTAATTTATGGTTATGCGGCAAATATATGCACATTTTTTTATTCTTCCAAATATTTGGCGTGAAAATTTGCATTTACAAAAAAAACTCTCTATCTTTGCACGGGCAAACAATTACTTTGCTACATCTATAATTTATTATCTTGACAATCTATGAAAACTTTTTCCCGTCTTCTCACTTCGGTATTGTTAGCCATGATGGCTACGATCGTCGTTGCACAGAATCCCTATCTTCCCCTTTGGGAATTCATCCCTGATGGCGAGCCCTACGTCTTCGAAGACCCCGATCAGCCGGGTCAGTACCGCGTCTATATCTATGGTTCGCACGATAACCTGGTCACCATGTACTGCGGATTGGATCAGGTCGTTTGGTCAGCTCCCGTCGATGACCTTCGCCATTGGCGCTATGATGGTGTGATTTTTGAATCGAAGAAAGATGCACGAGGTAACAACCTGCATCCCGATGGCAAGGGTGATGTGCTTTTTGCTCCTGATGTCAACGAGGTTGTCAACAAGGATGGCACCAAGACCTATTACCTCTATCCGAACAATCAGGCGGGAGGTCGACAGACGATGGTAGCCAAGGCAAGTCGTCCCGATGGTCCTTTCGAGGTTTGCAACTGGAGCCCCGACAATCCGACCCAGACCGTGGGCATCCTGGGCTTCGACCCAGCTGTCTTTACCGATACCGACGGACGCACGTACGCCTATTGGGGTTTTGAGCAATCGAATGGTGCCGAACTCGACCCCACGACGATGGCTGCCGTGAAACCAGGTACAAGGATTGTCGAGAACATGATACCAAGCAGCAAGCAGGACCATACCTACCGTTTCTTCGAGGCTTCGTCGATGCGCAAGATTGAGGACAAGTATGTCTTTGTCTATAGTCGCGTCACCAACGATGGTGAGGACGGTTTGCACAGCTGCAACTACACGTTGGCCTATTGCTACGGCAATCATCCTCTCGGCCCTTGGACTTACGGAGGAACCATCATCGATGGCCGTGGCAAAGAGCATCGTCCCGATGGTACCACGGTGGCTACAGCTACGCCATTCGGAAACACCCACGGCAGTATCTGTAAGATTGGCGACCAATGGTACGTCTTTTATCATCGTCAGGCAGGTACTGACGAGTATGGACGTCAGGCCATGGTTGCTCCCATCCGTGTAGAGGTGGTGCCGGGTGAAGACGGTTATGTCAAGATCTCCGAGGCAGAATTCACATCCGAAGGCTTCCTCCTTGACGGCCTCGATCCCTACGAGACCTATTCCGCTGGCATTGCCTGCTACTACATGGGTCCTGAACCAGCAACGCAGAATTATCCCAACGTATATTATCCCGGTTCGCATACGCAGATTGTCCGTGGTCAATACCAAGGCACCACCGATCTGTATGACCTCAGCGTGAACCGTTGCCCGATGGTCAACAACACGGCAGGGTCGGTCGTTGGCTACAAATACTACAACTTCAGCAAGACCTTTGGCCAGACGGGGTTGAAACTTGCACTCGATTACACGCCCGATGGCGTAGCAGGTCGCATCGATATCTTCCTCGACCGCCCGTCAGAGGCTGAAGGAGGCGTTCGTCTCGGTTCGATCAACGTGAGCGCCGAAGGCATCGGGCACCCTACAACTGCAACTGTCGAGGTGGAGCAGTTGAAATACTATAATGGGAAGCATGCCCTCTTCTTCGTCTTTGATGCTGCGATGCCCAAACAGTCCATTTGCCAGCTCAATTTTCTTCACTTTTTGAAAGATTAAGAATATTTCGATCTATCAGCTTGCTATCTGCAAACCTCAACATGAACGGAATCCTTATTGTTTTACCAATTCTGACTCTCCTGATGTTCGATCTGGGACTTACGTTGCGTCCCAACGACTTCATGCTGGTGTTCAAGCGCCCGAAAGCCATCCTTTTGGGCTTGGCAGGTCAGCTCATCCTTCTACCGCTTATTGCTTTTGCTTTGGCCGAGGTGTTCCATCTGGCGCCTCTGTTCTACATTGGCATCATGCTCATCGCCTGTTGCCCAGGCGGCTCGTCGAGCAATGTCTTCTCTATGCTGGCCAAGGGCGATGTGGCCCTCTCTGTATCGCTCACGGCCCTCAGTTCCATCATTACGCTGTTCACCGTACCTGTGATCCTCGACTGGGCTACTATGCGGGCAGGTGAAGCCATCGGCATCCATCTGCCTATCGGCAACTTGCTGGTGCAGAATCTCGTCGCCATGCTCATTCCGATACTATTGGGCATCGTCGTGCGTCATTACTGGCCTGTAGTGGCTACCCGTATGGAGCGTGTGCTGTCGAAGATCGCTTTCCCGGCACTCATGCTTCTTGCCGGCATCTTCTTCGTACAGCATCATGCCACTATCGCCGACAATTTCGGAATCCTTGGTTTTTGTCTTACGGCATTGATCCTGCTTGCAATCGGCCTGTCTTGGTGCGCCAGTCACCTCTTTGCCCTTGAGACCCGAGAGAAACGAACCATCGTCATCGAGGTGGGTATGCAGAATGCGGCCCAGGCCATCGCCATCGCATCCAGTCCGTTCATCTTCAACAACGGAGTCATTGCGGTTCCTGCCATCATTTATGCGCTTCTGATGAACGTTGTTCTGCTCACATACGTCGGCATTATCATCAAGCGCAGTAAATGATTATTGCACTTGACTTTGTACGCTCTTTCCTGCTTATTTCGTCATTTTTCGAAACCAAAATTTGGTGGTTTCGACAAGATGCCGTATCTTTGCAGCAGTAATATTCATGAAAACTATGGAAGAGCATTCGCCACCTTTATCCTTAGAGAAAGAGGTATTTCTAAAAAATGAATTACACAAGTTCATCGGCCGCATCTCCAACCTTCGGGTGCGCGTGATTTTCATGTCGATGTTTTATAAACTGAGCAATATTGAACCTTTCTTCAACCTTACCTACCAGGAGTTTGCTTCCAAGATAAAGCGTCCCATACGCCCTTTGGATATCAAGTTGCTTTATCTTCGAGTGCGCGAATTCCAGCACATCTACGACAGGGTGGCCAATATCCCCGTCGAAATGCTTGATGTGGAGGTAATCATGCAGAAGTTCCCATTCCTGAGTCCTACGGAGGCTAAGTTCGTCGAAACCTTCAGGGCTGAATATGGTCATTATCCGATGTTCGCTCTACTTGAGCTCCGCCTTTCGAAGGCTACCAAAAAGGCCGAGAAGATCTACGCTATGTTTCATGGCATTGGCAAATACAAGGCCATGGATAGCGAGGATATCGCGCAGGAGATAGGCCTCTCGCCCGACAGGGTGCGTCGTTATCTGAGTAATCGCATTTTGAAAGATGAACCATACTTGATGTTGAATCCCGATTGGCATCGTTATGACTTGTTGGACGAACTCATTTTGACACGTGCGACATCGGATTATGCCAAGATCAAGCAGCGCGAGTTGCTGACGACCGAATTTGACGGCTTCCTGGCCATGGTGAACCTCCTGAGTAATTACACCCTTTGCAAGATTATGAACGAGACCTTTGCCATCCGTATGTATGCAAAGGAGTATAACTGGACGGAAGGTTGCAAAGCTATCATTGCGGCTTCAAAGCGCAGGTACGACAAGGACACCGATGTGCCTTTTCTGTCTGTCCTGCCTCATGTCGATTCGGTATTTCCCGAAACACGAAAGGCGATCTTCGATATCATGGCGACACTGGCCTACGAGCTTTTTGGCATCGAAGAGCAGAAGGAGCATCATTTCCACTTCACCAAGAATGGCGTTGACGAAACCAATGCCCTGGTAGAGATTCTCAACAACAACGGCATACCGATGCATCTGTGGGAGTTGCAACAGACCTATAATGCGCAATATCCCAAGTGGGCCATCGAGGATGTCAAAATGTTGAAGAAGTTGCTAAAGAAATGCGATGAGGTCAGCGCTTGCGGCTATTCAGGTATGTATGCTACCAACCGATGCGCTGCTCCGACAGATATCTATGAGATTGTCGAGAACATTTTCCTTGCCCAGCCCGACGATCCCGTACATATTGATGATATTATGGCTACGGTTCATAAGTATTACCCCAATGCCAGCAAGAGGAGTGTCGAGGATATCATTTATTATCACGAGAGCCTCAGGATCGTCCGGTTGGAGAATGACTATTATGCCTTGCGCGAGAATTACAAGCAACGCTCTACTTTCCACTCTTCGCTCAAAATACTCCCTCTCAACCGAAAGCTGGAATATTTGAGGTATGCTCGCAACTGCCGCTACCGCGCCGAAACACTGGGAGATGAGTAAGGATTCGGGGAATATCTTTCGGGTAGTTTGCATAAAAAACGGAAACCGCTAAATCACTTCAGGGGTTTCCGTGTTTTTTTCTTGTTCAAATCAAATATAAACTCTATTCCAAACCATCATCAACCAACTTTCATTTTTCTGGATGCAAATATATAATAATCCCACTTTATTTGCAAATATTTTTCAAATAAAGTGGGAAATTAACGTAAAATAAATGGAAAATCCTTGAATTTGGCAAATATATTTATCAAAATCGGTTAAAAAGCCACGAATAATGTTGAAATCAAATGAATATTATACCAAAATCAGGTCAATCGAAGAAACGTTTTATGAGTTGGAGTCAAATCAGCTGAACATGTCTCTGTAATAATTCAACAAATCAACCTCGTCATCCTCTCTGCCTAATTCTTCATCCAATTCCTCACTATATGAATTCAGGAAATTCATCGTATGGTGAACATATTTTTTCTTTAGAATTCTCGTTACACCATCCACACCTTTCTGGAATTTCCTCACAGCATCCTGGCGTATGAATTTACCATCGAACAGAATCAGGTCATGAGTGGCCACAAACAATTGACACTCTTTATCGACAGCCAGCGACAGGTACATTTTCAGGATGAATTCCACAGCTTTCAAATGTATTAGACGCTCGAATTCATCGATACAGGCACTTTTTTTACCCATAGCGATATCATATAGCACGAGTCCAAGTTTAATGATTTGTTTTGTTCCGTCCGATTCGGGATCAAAGTCCAACGACTGATAGACCGTTTGGTATTCGGTCGGATCGTTCTCTTGTTGCTTTGGTAATTCTTTTTGTAATTCGTGAATGAATTTTACCACTTTTTGCTTCAAGTTTCCTTCTGGATATTGTTGTTGGAGAACATTCTTTACAATATCCGGTGTTTCGTTTTTTATCAAATCATTTAAATTGATGCTCACTTCTTCTATTCGATAATCCACTATTCTCGAACCTACATCTTTCAATAATTTTGTCAGTAATTCCTTGATCTTGTCATCTCTTTCCTGATCTCCCGATGATAATCTTTCTGCCAACGAAATATTGGATTTGTGAACAATACTGATTCTGTTCACAAAATAGTCATAGTTTGTCTTCAAAATTTTGCTCACAAGATTCATTGAACCGAAAGTGGCAAGCACGGTGGCATTGTTCCAAATGTTGATTTCCAGGTCATGCTGATCGGATTCGTTCAGGTCGCATGCACTACCGAAAGAAATCTTTATCGTTTCCGTACCCTTGTCGTATTTTCTGGAATAGACTTTCATACCACGCCCCTTGACCTTCAGCTCCTCTTCCTCTATTCGGTCGCGTGATATCTTAAGGATATAGATATAGTTTGTTTCATCGATGTAGTAAGACAACTCAAGTTCCGTGTTTTTCTCTCTCGATTCATTGTCAAGCAAGAAGGGTTGATAGTCTGTCCGGATGGTAGGCAACTGCGGTTTGATGGTGGCCTTCTCCTTCAGATATTCAATGGCATTAAGCATTTTGGTCTTGCCTGCACCATTCAGGCCAACACCAATCAACAGTTTCAAAATTCTTTTTCCATCAATTTCTTTATACCATGACAATGGCAGGTCGTTATTGGGTCCGCTTTCCTTGCGTGACGCGACAAACGACAATATCGTCTCATCTCGATAAGACTTGTAATTAGTAACTTTAAAATATTCTATCATAAAACTGCTTATTAATTAGCCTTTTTCGGTGACAAAGATACGAGTTATTTTTTATTTTCAGCAAAAATAACTCGAAAAAATGTACCATCGGTGAAAAAGGCACGGATTTCGCGCAACCTACTTTGCAATTTCGCCCTTTTTTTATCTTCAACATGAATTATCATGAAATACACAAAAAGTATATCTTTTAACCAGAATTCCGCATTATACGATCTGTTTTTGATATCCAATTCGTGCATTATTCATGATAATTCGTGTCGAATCAGGGAATCAGTTGTAAGCTTTCAGCCGTTCTGAACGCTTGCTCTTGCGAAGCTTCTGGATAGCGCGCTCACCGATCTGACGTACACGCTCACGCGTCAATCCCAGATCATGGCTGATCTCCTCGTTGCTGCATTGTGTGCATCCGATGCCGTAGGAGTGTTTGAGCACGTAGATGTCGCGTGGCTTCAGCGTGGCTCCCATCACATCCTCCAACTCGGTATGCAACGACTCCTTGTCGAGTGTCAAGTCAGCATAGTAGCTTGTGCCCATGGTGTCGGGCATGACGTCGAGCAGCGTACCGCCATCTTCGTCGTCGAGCGGTTCATCCAAACTGAGGTTGCGACGACCTGCCCGCAGCAGTTCATAGATTTTCTGTTCGTCCATGTCCATTTCATCAGCCACCTCTTCGACAGTTGCTGGACGACCTTCGCGCTGTTCGATGCGGTTGAAGGTGCGACGCACAGCACGCAGCAGGGTGTCCTGATTGTGCGGCAGACGTATCTGGCGCGAGTTCTCGGTCAGCGCGGCCATGATGGACTGGCGAATCCACCACACGGCGTAGGAGATGAACTTGATGTTCATTGTTTCATCGAATTCCTTTGCTGCCTTCACCAGGCCGATGTTACCCTCGGAGATAAGGTCTGCAAGGCCCATGCCCTGGTCCTTGTACGCCTTGGCCACCGACACCACGAAACGCAAGTTGGCGCGTACCAACTTTTCCAGAGCATTGGTGTCGCCTTGGTGAATGCGGTGTGCCAACTCCTTCTCTTCTTCGGGTGTGATACCTTTCTCTTTTGAGATGAGATTCAGGTAGATGTCAAGCGAATCTTCATTGCGATTCGTGATCTTTTGTGTAATCTGTAATTGTTTCATCCTATTCCAAAATTTTATGGGTTAAACGTTTTTCGGGGGCAAAGATAGTGCATTTTCTTCGCCCCCGCAACCATTTTCAACCTTGAATCCACTAAATCTGATCCCTTACCACCATCAGGGCAAAGCCCAGCAGATTGGAGCCATACCACTTTTCGGCATCCTCGATGTCCTTGTCTCCTTCCTTCAATCCGATGCCCCATACCCTGTCGAAGGGACTCGCTTCGACCAGGATTGCCGTGCCCGTTCCCTTCAGGAACTTCAGCATCTCTGGATTTTGCTTGAACTTCGCCAGGTTGCCCTTCACCACTACCTCAAACTTGTGCTGGTCCCAGATTTCCGAATCGAAGCCCTTGACCTCTCGTCCCAGTTGTTTGATTTTATCAGGACTGTCTTCGTGCATGATACGCTGTCGGGTTTCCTCGTCACCGAATAGGCGGGCTTTCTCGGCCATCATGTATTGTTCGGCACAATTGTAGCTTATGCCATCCACTTCGAACTTACATTTCTGCCATTGGCTGAGGCACCCTTTGGACACGTGGTTCTGTTTCTCGTCGCCTTGTTTCCAGAAGAAGACAAAGTTCAACTTCTTTTCTCCTTTCTTGATCCCCTTTTGCTGTTCCTTCACCCAAATGGTATTGTACTTCGACGGGTTGCCCTTCAAGGCAGCTGCTCGTTTCATTTCCTCCCAACGGCTTGTGCGAGCCTCTCGCTTTTTGGCTTCTTCCTTTGCGCGTTCCTTGAGATCCTTCATCTGTTGAGGATATTTAGCCTTTTCCTCGTCGGTGAGCAACCGCTCCACAGCTTTGACTATGAGCGAGGCGTGGCTCAATGGACGGCGTGCATCTTCGATGTCGGGATTCGTATCATAGTCCAACAGAACCACAATGCCGTTCGCGCACATTTCCTTGAGACGCAATACGAGATTCGAGCATCGGTTCTCAAGCATCCAGTTGTAGGAAGGCTCATAGATTTCCTTGCGTGCATCGATGTAATCCAGTAATTCTGTCGAATTCAGTCCTTTCTGATGACCCAGACACTTGCCAAGACTCTTCGATGAGCGCTTGATGCCGGTCATTCTTCTGTTGTACAGCTTATCTACATCCACACCCTCGTTCTCAAAGACCTTCAGCGCTTGCCAGATACCTTCCACCGATTCGGCTTCCTCGTTAGGGCTGAAAGGCACCGGGATACCACCGACGGGGAAGAATGGACTCAACCTTACAAATTCGTTGTTCGATTTGCTGGTCACGTCGATAATCTGAGCGCCTGGATACTTCGCCTTCAACTCTTCGATTTTCTTTCGTTTGTTTTCAATCAAAATCATTTTTTCTTGATTAAAATATTACACATTTTTCCTCTTACTCCCAATATGGGCTCTCATCTTATAGTGCGAAAACAACGCAAATGTAAACATTTTTTTCTCCATATTTGAAGCACAAAGCCTATTCTTTACACATATATTATTTTTATTCATGTGTAATATTGTTAATTGTTTGTCGTTATTCATCGCTTTTCTTGCATATCTCACAAAACTTTCGTAACTTTGCCCCGGATATCAAACAATCAATCTATGTGTTCCTTTCGTAAGCTTTATCTTTCGATACTCGCGTTCGTCCTCCTTGCATCCCCGATGCAGGCACAGACCTCATGGCTTGAGTCACTGGGTCTCGATTTTGACTTCGATATTCCCAAGCCTGTCGTTACTTACAAGGATCTGATAGATGTCGGCTCCGCGCGTCATCTGTCAGGAAGCGTCTGCGTCCTTTATCTTTTCGTGGGGACTGAGACCAGCAAGTGGAGCCAGGAGGAGATTGAGGCTACTGCCCAGAAGCTCTATGCCGCAGAAGATTGGCTCAAGGCTGAGGCGCTCCGTTATGACAAGAAGGTAGAGTTCAGGAACTATTCCATCAAGCGGCAGCTCACCGACAACAACATCCCGGACAATCCTTTCCAGCCCGATGCCGTCGACTATCCCAAGACAGTCCTTCGTCGCTTCGGATACAACAGCAATCGGGAACTGCACGACATCCTCACCCGCAAGACTGGCTGCCACCAGTTCCTTGTGCTTGTTTTTGCCCATGTCCCTGGACGTTGTTACGCTTCGGCCGTCAATCGCAACATGGCACGCAATGGTTCCGGCCGTTCTTTGCCTGAGAGTTGTATGCTCTATCAGATTTCCAACGACACGGGTCGCGAACTTCAAGTGGGCCGCATTGCCCATGAGATGCTGCATCTCTTCGGTGCGTGGGACTTTTATGCCGTGAATGCCAACGACAAGGAACGGAGTGAACGGGCCGCTGAGTTGTATCCCAACAGTATCATGTTGCGTTCTTACGGAGACATCAACCAGCGTACTATCGACCCGCTTACTGCCTGGCTTATCGGTCTCAGCCGTAAAGAACAGGACTGGTATCAGGAATTGATGCCTCCTATGCAGTAAGTCTTTTCATTGACTTAACAACTTTTTTTAACTCTGTATATTTGGTTGGAACAGGATAATATGCTATCTTTGCGCCGTCAAAACAACGATTCTATTAATGATACGTCTTCAAAATATTCACAAGACTTACCAATCTGCGACGCCGTTGCATGTGCTTAAGGGCATCGATCTCAATATTGAAGCAGGAGAGCTTGTCAGCATCATGGGAGCCTCAGGTTCGGGTAAATCCACACTCTTGAACATCCTGGGCATTCTCGATGACTACGACGAGGGAACCTATACGCTCGATGGTACTCTTATCCGTGGCCTTAGCGAAACACGTGCCGCTGAATTGCGTAACCAGATGATTGGTTTCGTCTTTCAGTCATTCAATCTTATCAGCTTCAAGAACGCGATGGAGAATGTCGCCCTGCCGCTCTATTACAAAGGAGTGGGACGACGCAAACGCAATGAAATGGCGCTGGAATACCTTGAGAAGATGGGTCTGCGTGAATGGGCCGACCATTATCCAAGCGAGATGTCGGGCGGACAGAAACAGCGTGTGGCCATCGCCCGTGCCCTCATCGCCAATCCAAAGATCATCTTGGCTGATGAGCCAACGGGTGCCCTCGATTCGAAAACCACCCTCGAAGTGATGGACCTGTTGAAGCAGGTTAACCGCGAGGAAGGCAAGACTGTCATCATCGTGACCCACGAGCGGGACATTGCAAATGCCACCGACCGTATCATCCACATTTTGGACGGTCAGATTTCAAGTGATGTGAGACAAAAATGATTACAGACCAAATTGGAGAGATATACGTCTCGATGAGCCGCAACAAGCTGCGCATCGCCTTGACGGGATTCAGCATCGCCTGGGGCATTTTCATGCTCATCGTGTTGTTGGGTGCCGGCAATGGTTTGTTGCATGGTATGGAGGACGCTTTTGCGTCGCAGGCCATCAATACGGTGTCAATCAACCCTGGATGGACGTCACAGAGCTTTGAGGGTTTGCGCAGGTATAGGGAGATGTATCTCGACAGTGAGGACCTGCAGCTGTTGCGCAACCGGTTCCCGAACCAGATTGTCGATGCACAGCCGTCGTACGAGGCTTCTGTACGCGCTTCGTATGGCCTGCTCTACACCACGACGTCACTCATGGGTGTCTATCCAGAATATATCGCATCGAACGGATACAAGGTGGTGCATGGTCGTGATTTGAACGAGATGGACCTGCGTGACAACCGAAAGGTGTGCATGATCACGGCAAAGACTAGCGAAGAACTATTTGCCGATGAGGAACCACACTTGGGCGAATGGATTAACCTCTACGACATCCCATTCCAGATTGTGGGCATATACAAGGCTAAGAGAGAGGGCGAGACCGATATACTATCGCCCATTACGACTGTGGGCACCATCTACAAGCCCAACGGACATTTCTCGAGCATTACCTTCGTGGTGAAGAACCTCGAGACGCCTGAAGCCAATGAGGAATTCAATAATGCACTGAAGACTGCGTTGTCAGCCTCCAAGCGCTACGACCCCAAGGACAGGAACGCCTACTGGGTGTGGAACACGTATGAGGATTACCTGCAGACAATGAGGATCTTGCGCTATATCACGCTGTTCATATGGCTAATCGGCATTGCTACGCTGATTGCGGGTGTGACAGGTATCTCGAACATCATGCTCATCACGGTGCGCGAACGCACCCGTGAGTTCGGCATACGCAAGGCATTGGGTGCCCGACCTCGGCAGATTGTATCGCTGGTATTGCTTGAGTCGGTTGCTATCGCCCTGGTCTTCGGCTATCTCGGCATGCTGGTGGGTACTCTGTTGACCAAACTCGTTGACACCATGCTCAAACTGGGTGGAGGCGATGGAGCACAGATGTTCAAGGATCCGACGGTGGATTTCCTTACGGTCTTAATGGCCACCTTGGTCATGGTGATTGCTGGCGTGATAGCGGGATATATTCCGGCCAAGAGGGCAGTAAGTATCAAACCTGTAGAAGCATTGGCAGCAAATTAGTATGGAGGAACTTTGGCAAGAGATATGGCAGACGATCAGCCGCAACAAGTGGCGTTCGCTGATGACGGCCTTTGGTGTCTTCTGGGGGCTGCTGATGCTGATACTGTTGCTTGGCTTCGGTGCAAGCATCACGGGAGGACTGATGGAGGGTATCAAGAGCGTGCCCAGCAACACGTTGTTTGTGCTAGGCCAGCGCACGTCGATTTCGTACAAGGGTTTCGGGCGTGATCGCCGCATTACCCTTGAGAACACCGACATGGAGCTCGTTCGGCATGGCTTGCCCGAACAGGTCAGGTATATGACACCCCTCAACTTTGCGGGGACGCGCAAGGCCAATGTTGGAGAATACAACTTCGATGCCTCGGTGGTGGGTACGACGCCCAGCTACTATCATGTGCTGCCGACACAGATGATCTACGGGCGATACCTGAACGAAGTCGATCAACGGGAACGCCGCAAAGTATGCGTCATCGGACGACAGGTCTATGAGACACTTTTCCCCGGAGGAGGTGATCCTTGCGGACAGATGGTGCAGGTGGGTGGTATCTATTGTACCATTGTGGGTGTGGCCAAGAAGCTCTCGAATCTGATTTCGATAGGTACCGACCTGGACCGTTCGATACTCCTTCCCATCAATGCCGAGCAGCTGATGTATAATAAGGGTGATCAGATTGACCTGTGCTGCATTACGCTGAAGGACGAGTATCCGGTCAGCGAACGGCAGGAGCAGGTGCTTAACATCATCAAAGAGCATCATTACGTGCATCCCGACGATAAGAGTGCACTCTTCTGCATCAACCTTTCCGATCTGGTCACCGCCTTCAAGCTGCTCTTCCGTGGATTGGACATTTTGCTATGGATCGTAGGCTGTGGTTCGTTGTTGGCGGGTTTGATCGGTATCTCGAACATCATGCTGGTGACGGTAAAGGAGCGCACGCAGGAGATCGGTATCCGCAGAGCCTTGGGTGCCAAGCCGCAAACTATCGTTCGTCAGATTCTGGCCGAAAGCCTTGTGCTGACGGCATCGGCAGGCATCGTAGGCCTGATGACGGGAGTGTGGCTTTTGAGATTGGCAGGAAAGATTATAGAGGCCAATCCCTTGGAGGATTATCCTTTAGGGAATCCCCAGATAAGTTTTTCGGTGGCTTTGGCTGCCACTTGTGTCATCGTGCTCGGTGGCTTGTTGGCAGGCTGGATGCCAGCTCGCCGTGCCATGAAGATCAAGGCCATTGAGGCTTTGAGAGAGGAGTAGTCATAAGGACTGGAATAATCGGAGTGATCGGAATACTCCGAGTACTCCGAATACTCCGAGTACTCCGAAGATAAAGATCAATAATATAAAAATATGAAGAAGTACATCAACATTGCAATCTGGTGCGTGATCGGACTGTTTGTCCTTTACACCTTTTATTACCTTTATCGCCAGGCACAGCCCAAGCAAAAGGTCTATGAAGTGCTGGTGCCAGAAGTTCGTGACATCGTGAAGACGAGTGTTGCCAGTGGTAAAGTGGAGCCGCGTGATGAGGTGAACATCAAGCCGCAGATTCAGGGCATCATTACCGAACTGTATGTCGAGGCGGGCAATAAGGTGAAGCAGGACGACCCGATTGCCAAGGTCGCTGTGATTCCCGACATGGCTCAGCTCAACAGCGCGCAGAGTAATGTGCGCACGGCACAGCTGACGCTCGAGGAGACGCAGCGTGAACATGCGCGACTCGAAACCCTTCACGAGAAGGGACTCGTCTCGCATGAGGATTTTGAGAAGAGCAAGAATGCACTCGACAAGGCCGTCGAAGCACGTCATGCCGCCCAGGATCAGCTCGACATTGTGACCAATGGCATCAGCAAGCGCTCGGGCAAGATCAACACGACCATTGTGCGCAGCACTATCTCGGGTACGGTGCTCGAGGTGCCTGTCAAGATCGGTACTTCGGTAATTAATGCAAATTCCTTCAACGAAGGTACAACGGTGGCTACGGTTGCCGATATGGGTAATATCATCTTCCGTGGCAATATTGACGAGACTGAAGTGGGACGTTTGCGTCAAGGTATGCACATCGACCTCACCATTGGTGCCATCCAAGGCGTTACTTTGCCCGCCACTTTAGAGTATATCTCACCAAAGGGTGTCGAAAGCAATGGTGCTATTCTCTTTGAGATCAAGGCTGCTGCTCAGATCCCCGACACCCTCGTGGTTCGTGCGGGCTACAGTGCCAATGCGAAGATCGAGTTCGAGCATCGCAGCCAGGTGCTTTCGATACAGGAGACGGCCATCGAGTTCGAGGGCGATTCGACCTATGTCTATCGTCTTACGTCGAGCGAAAAGGCTATGCCCCAGAAGTTCGAGCGTATCCCCGTCAGCGTCGGTTTGAGCGATGGCCTCTATATCGAGGTGAAGGACGGCATCACCAGCGACATGAAACTCAGGGGTAACGAGAAGAATGACGAAGAGAAATAAAAAGTTTTCGAGGCATTGAGATCTGGATATTCCGGATAATAATAGCACAGCGAGGATGCGGTAAAAACCGCATCCTCGCTATTGTAGTAAGATAATCTTCTATCAGAATCCCAACTCGGCCTTGACGAGCGGGAAGACATCGTCGCACTGTTCAGGAGAGTAGTACATGATGCCCGCTTGCTTGAGGTCGAAGATATAGGTATAACCGTACTTGTCGCCCACCGCTTGGATGGCTTGCGATACACGTTCGATAATCGGAGCAGTCTTGGCCTCGCGTTGTTCGCGAAGGCTCTGGGCTGCCTTCTCGCGGAACTGCTGGATGCGTTGCTGCAACTGCTCAATCTCCTGCGCACGAGCCTCGGCAATATTGGGGTCGAGCGTCTGCTGAACGGCTACGAAGTCACTTACCTTGATCTGGTATTCTTCGCCCATCTTCTGTATTTCGTTGTCGTAGGCGATCTTGATTTGCTCCAGTTCATTCTCCACAGCCTTGCTTTCTGGCATTAGCCTGAAGAGCTGGGCCATGTCGATGTTGCCGAACTTGGGAGCCGGCCGTTCGGTCTGTGCACTCAGTCCGAAAGCGATGATAACGGACAAAAGACAGGATGCAAGGAAGTGCTTCATAAAGGGACGAGGTTATTTTATACCGAGTTCAGACTTGACGAGTGCCGTCACATCTGTGGTTTGAGAAGCCGAAAAATAGGTGGCATCATTGATGGGGAACACGGCGAGGAATTTCTCGCGGTCGCCAACGGTCTTGACGGCCTTGAAGAGCTTCTCCTGAATCATGCCAAGCTGCTGCTCACGATACTGGGTGATCTGCTGGTAAGCGCTCTGCTGATACTGCTCAGCGCGCTGCTGGAGTGAACGGAGCTCATCCTCACGGACGCCGCGTGTCAGCTCATCGAGCGAGTCAGCCTGCTCAACGTAAGCCTGGTACTTGGTCTGGAACTCGTCCTGCATGCTCTTGGCCTGGGTCTGGAATTTGGTGGTGCGATCGGCCAATTCCTTCTCGAGCACCGATGTCTCGGGCATGGCCTGCATTACTTCGTCGAGGTTGACGGTACCAATCTTGAGGGTCTGAGCATAAGAAGTGATGCTTGCGGCAGCAATGATGGCTGCTACAAAGAGTTTTTTGAACATAGTTTTGGTGTTTGTTTTGTTTGATTTATTTGATTTCTATTGTTTGTTTTGTTTCACTTAACATTTATCCATAGACACTATTACCCCAGCATGGTAGCTGGGGTTAAGTCTTTCGAATTTTCCAGAGCCTCTCCTTAATAGCCCATCTTTTGCAGCACTTCTTTCGAGATATCAATCTTCGGGCTTGCATAGATGATGCTTTCGGCTGAAGCGCGGTCGATAACCATCGAGAAGCTGTTCTTCTCGGCAATCTCCTTCACGGCGTTGTAGATATCATCCTGGATGTGTCCGACCAGGCTGTTGCGTTTCTGATAGAGCTCGCCTTCTGGGCCAAAGTACTTGAGACGCAGGTCCTGCACCTCCTTCTCCTTGGCAAGAATGTCATTCTCACGTTGAATCTTCTGTTCCTGGGTCAGATAGACCATGTCGGCCTCATACTGTTTGTACATCTGCTCTGCTTCTGAAGCCAATGTCTCCACCTCGGCCTGCCAGCGCTTGCTGATCTGGTTGAGCTGCTCGTTAGCCATCTCGTACTGTGGAATCTGCTTCAGGATATAATCCATGTCGATAAGTGCATACTTCTGCGCAAAGGCGTTCACGCTGCCCAAGAGGGCGATAACGCATACGATGATGATTTTCTTCATATAGCAAAACGTAATTTAAGGGTTGATTTTTGCTTATAAGACTTTACAAAAATAATGAAGTTTAAATCTTTTAGCCATAGGAGAGAGCATTTAGAACTCCTGACCAATGACGAAGTGGAAGTTCGAACCCGAATTGCTTGACGAGCCGAAGGTGTTGTCGAAGCCGTAGCCCCAGTCGATGCCCAACATACCGATCATCGGGAGGAAAATGCGGACACCTGCGCCCAACGAGCGTTTCAGCGAGAATGGGTTAAAGTACTTGATGTCAGTCCAAGCATTACCGGCTTCAGCAAATATGAGACCGTAGATGGTCGAAGAGGTCTCAAGCATGAATGGGTAGCGCAACTCGGTAACAAGGCGAGCATAGCAGGTGGCTACGTCATTGTAGCTTGAAGTAAGCGATCCGTTCTCGTAGCCGCGAAGTGGAATGTACTCGGTGATGTAGCTCGACGAGTAGTACGAGTTGCCGTCACCACCCATGTAGTAGCTGTTGAAGGGCGACAACTTGTTGGGGTTGTAGTGGCCCAGGAAGCCGAAGTCGGAACGGGTGTGGAACACGAGTGTGCGTGTATTGCCGACGATGGGGGTGAAGGTCTTGGTCGAGAACTTGATCTTCCAGAACTCCAGCCAGCGCATCTTGTCCTGCGAGTACTTCTCCTGTGCTGCCAGTTTCTCCTTGTCCTGGAAGAGGGAGTAGGGTGGAGCCAACTCGGCATCGAGGGTGAAGGTTGAACCGCGACGTGTGTAGTACGGGTTGTCGATGGAGTTACGCGAGATGATGGCCTCGACGGAGAGGCTGTTCGACGTGCCGTTCGAAACGGGGAAGTACTGCCAATCCTTGAGGATATAGACGTGGTAGTTGAGCAAGGCTTGCAGCTGGAAGTAGTCGTCGGGCCAGCTCAGACGTTTGCCGAAGCCCAAAGAGGCACCGATCATCTGTATCGACTTGTCGGGGTCGATGGCATATTCGTACGAAGCGGTGTTGCCATAGCCGTAACCGTAGCCGCCATATCCATACCCACCATATCCGTAGCCGTAGGGGCTGTAGCCTCCGTAGTAGCCGTTGTAATAATTGTTGTAGTAGGTATTGCTATAGTAGCGCGAGTTGATGTCCGACTGGCGGGAATAATAGACCGAGAGGTTGAGCGAATTGGGTCGCTTGCCTCCGAACCAGGGATTCATGTACGACACCGAATACGACTGATAGTACTGCGCATTGGTCTGTACCGACAGGGTGAACGTCTCGCCTTCGCCTGAGGGGTAGATGCCGTGATAACGTGAAGGATGGAAGAGGTCCCTCATTGAGATATTGGTCAACTTGAGCGAGATACGTCCGATGAGACCCGTGGAACCCCAGCCGAGCGAGAACTCCACCTGGTCGTTGGCCTTCGACTCGAGGTCGTAGATGATATCGACGGTTCCGTCTTCGGTGTTGGGCACAGGACGTGGATTCATCTTTTCTGGGTCGAAGTGTCCTGTCTGTGCCAACTCGCGAGCCGAACGGATGAGGTCGGTCTTCGAAAAGAGTTCGCCTGGTCGAGTACGGAGCTCACGGCGTATGACATGCTCATAGAGTCGGTCGTTGCCGTTGATGACCACCTTGTTGATGTGGGCTGGCGGACCTTCAACGACGCGGAACTCGAGATCCACCGAGTCTCCTTCAATATTCACTTCGATGGGATCCATGTGGAAGAAGAGGTAGCCTTGGTCCATGTAGAGTGTGCCGATGCCGTCCTCATCTTCGTCGATGCGCTTTTTGATCTTTCTCTGGTTATAGACATCGCCTCGCTCCAACTGCAGGAAAGCGAGCAGACGTTCTTCCGATTCGACGGTGTTGCCAACAACCGACATGTGGCGGATATAGTACTTTTGTCCCTCTTCAACATCGATGGTGAGATCGATGTGCTTGGCATCGTAACGTTCCTGCTTATCGCTCAGGATACGCGCATCACGATAACCCAGCTCGTGGAACTTGTCGATGAGCTTCTGCTTGTCTTCCTTATAGGTCTCGGGCACGAACTTCTTGGCACGGAATGCGTTGTACCATTTGTTCACGGCGTTGGTCTTCTTGAGTGCTGCATTGGCCTTGCGGTAGGTCATGTAGTTTTTCTTGAAAGGCAGCAGTTTCTTGTGGCCTATGCTATCCCAGGTGTCGAGGCCGTTGATGACGAGGTTCTTGATCTTCACCTTCTCATGCTTATCGACATAGATGGTGAGGTTCACCATGTTCTGCAGCGTGGAGTCGTCCTGCTGATAGATTTCGACATCGGCATTCTGATAGCCCTTGCCATCATAGTAGCGCTTGATGATGGTTTTTGCGCGATCGATGATGTTGGGGGTCACTTGGCTTCCCTTGGCCACACCGATCTGTGCGTCGAGGTCTTCGCGTTCGGACTTCTTGACACCATCGTACTCGATGTTGGCGATGCGCGGACGTGGAGTCAAGGCAATCTTTAGCCAGCAGTCGTTCTCGTACACTTTTTCGAGCGTGATGGTCACGTCGCTGAAGAGACCTTGGCGCCAGAAGCGTTTCACGGCATTGGTCACCTCGTCGCCTGGCACGGTGATGGTCTGTCCAATAGAAAGACCCGAGAACCCGATGAGGACATAGTCCTCGTAGTTGTCGGCACCGGTGACCTCAATGCCACGTATGGTGTATTTCTTTCCCGACTGCGCGGTTTGGTTGACCGTCGGGTGATAGATGGTGTCGTTGGGTAACTCCTGAGCCAAAGTGATGACCGAATAGGACATTACAAGGAGGAGCAGTATCGTGATTTTACGTATCATTAATTTAATAATGTGTAATTACAGAGTTATTGGGCGCCGGCATCTGCCTGCACCTGGGCGCTGGTCTTGCCGAAACGACGTTCGCGTGACTGATAGTCCACGATGGCATCGTAGAACTGCTCATGGTGGAAGTCGGGCCAAAGCACGGGGGTGAAGTACAGCTCGGAGTAGGATATCTGCCAAAGGAGGAAGTTCGAGATACGCTCTTCGCCGCCGGTGCGGATCAGCAGGTCGGGATCGGGGTACCACGAAGTGGTCAGGTTGCGGCTGATCATCTCCTGGTCGATATCCTCCGGACGGATACTGCCTTCGACGCATTGGCGTGCCAGTCGTTGCATCGTATCTACGATTTCCCAACGGGAGCTGTAACTCAGGGCGATGATGAGGGTGATCCCGTCGCAGTCCTTGGTTTGATCCATAGACCATTTGAGCTTATCCATGGCAAACTTGGGAATACGGCTGAGGTCGCCTATCATGCCGAGGCGCACGCCTTTGCTTATCATGTCGGGTGTCTCCAATTCGACGGCGTATGCGAGGAGGTTCATCAACGTTTCCACCTCTTTCTGCGGACGGTTCCAGTTCTCGGTCGAGAATACATAGACGGTCAGGTACTTTACGCCTGCCCATTTGGCGGCTTCGATGGAATCATGCAGCGAATCGATTCCAGCCCTGTGGCCTTCCGACCTATCCAAGCCACGTTGCTTGGCCCAGCGTCCGTTGCCGTCCATGATGATGGCCACCGACTTCGGGGTACGGGTTTTGTCGATTTGTTCAAGTGTTGCCATATTGCGTTGTATTTTTATTCTTTTATAGATTGTTGCCTGGGAATATTCGTTATTTCCGCATCTGGTTCTTCTGGTTGTGGCATTCGATGCAGCGTTCCTTGAAGTCGAAGGTCACGCTCAATTGGATCGATGCCATCCAGTCGTTGTCGATGAGCGAACTTGTTTCAATGCCTTCGGGATCAACCCGTCCGTCAAGCTCGTCGCTGAATGTCTTGGTGAAGAGACAGGTTACCTGGGCGTTCCAGCGCTTGGCCATCTTGAACTTGTAGCCTGCACCGAAGGGGATGCCCAGCACAAACGACGAGCCTTCGTCGCCACCGTTCACCAGTCCGGCCGAAATACCTGCCGTGAGGAAGGGTGTGTAGCGTTTCTTTTCTCGATAGTCGCTGCCCAGTCCGTAGTTCCAGAAATGGATCTCGGGACGAACCTGCAGTTGCCAATAGCGTCGGCTGAAGTCGTAGTCGCCGCCCGGGAAAGCAGCATCGAAGTCGCGTGTGTCGCCCTTGATGCCCGCGCTCTGCAGTTCTGCGGCTAAAGCCCAGCGTAGGTTGAGGTTGTAGCGATAGATGAGGCTGTACGAAAGGGCGGGGCTATAGACAGCCTTCGAGGCATTGACGTCACCATAGCCCCAACTGACACCGGCACCGGCACCTATTTCGTAGAGGTATTCCTTCTCTTGTGCTATTGCTGTGGATAGGGCAGCAGCCAAGAGACAGGTCAACAGCCATTTCTTCATGCGCATCAACGTAGCTTATCGAACGTAAGTGAGTTCAGCTGCCCTCCCCAAACCGAGGTCTTGAATGAACCGTCGGCGCGGCGACCACCGAAGAAATACATGCGGTAGGATTGTGGGTCGAAGAAGGCCGAGTTGCAGGCCACCTCGCCAATCTGTGTGTTGTCGGCATACTGGGTATAGTAGCGGCTCAAGCGGTGCCAGCTAACGCCACTGTCTTCCGAATAGTAGAGCGTGGTGTAGTACTTTCCGAAGAGTCGGTGGGTAGGCACGTTACCTGAAGCGGTGAAGCCCGGATGGAGCAGCCAGAAAGTCTTCGGATAATCGCTGTCGAGGGTGTATTCGATCACCGAGGCACCATATATGCCGGGCAATTCGTCTTGCGCGAACTCTACCCAGTTGGAGCCTTTCACGTTGTCCGACCAGCCGTCGCACGACCATGTGCTCGACACATATTCACCCGAAGCCGTGAGTCCACCGGTGATGTATAGACGCGAGGTGAGGTTGCCGTAGTCGCTGCGGGCCGCTGTCCAAATGGGACGTGTGAAACCAGTCACAGGGAAATTCTCCGGGATCTGGTGGTTGACGTTCCAATCGGTGGCATTGGCCGATACGGCAAAGTGATAGGCATCGCCCACCTTGACGATGACATTTAGCGAGTCCTGGTTCCAACGGCCATAGACGTCTTTGGTCCTGTACTGGTTGCCCAGGATGGCTGCAAAGGTATAATCGTTGCAAGCCACTTCCCAGTTGTGTCCGTCGGCCGAAGTCAGGAGCTTGCCCTGGGTCTTGCCGATGGCATAGAGGCGGTTGTGCCAGTTGTAGAGTGTCGCAAGGTCGAGCAATTCTCCATCGGATACAACGACGTTCGCCATGGGTTGCCATTCCGTAGGGCTATTTTCGCTAAGCAGTGAGGTGCTGACCTTATCACTTTGACCATCCTCCTCGACAAACCAGTAGAGCGTTTTCCCAAGGGTGTCGGTGCGCTGGTCGGTGATGTTCATGTCTGCCCATAGCTCGTCGGTATAGTCGTGCCATACGATGGTATCGCCCACCACCTTGTGGACGTTGACCTTGATGTGGTAGGTCTTTCGGTTACCGCCACGAGCCACGAGTGTCATGCGGGCATCGGGATAGGAAGCGAAATAGAAAGCCGAGTCAGACGAGAATTGCGCATACTGGCCCAAGGTTCCATCAAGTCCATAAAGATTCAGGTAGGCACTGTCGGGCGAAGCAAAGCTAACAGAGATTTTGACCGAATCTGCAATCGCACCGTAAGGCAGGGAATCGGGATTGAAGATGATGCCGTCGTCGGGATAAAGCGCATGGATCGAGTCATCGCTCAACCCATAGTTGTCGATGGTGAATGAATAGTTCGAAAGGCCGGAGCAGACCGAGGAGTTGTCTTCAAGCGAGAACGCCGTGATGATGCAGTTATAATGGTTGGTTACAACTGTCTCCGAATCGTTCGAGCCTAAGCACGAGGTAAGACCGAGGGCAACGATAGCCCAGCAGAACAGACCTGATATATATCGGAAAAGTTTCATATCTCGTATTTATACCAAAAATCGTGCGCAAATTTAGTGATTTTTCTTCAATGATAGCCCTTTTTGGGCACATAATTATAATATTTTAGGGGAAATTCGCGTGAAAAAGCATTTTTTTTAGAAATTATGACACCTTTTTATGTCAATCTTTCACAAAAAATCGCTAACTTTGCACCATGCTTGACACAATAAAAATATTGCGCGCGAAGCTTTCGCGGGTGTCCGATGCGCAAGGTTCACCGCTCTACGACAAGCGTGAAGTGTACAGTCTCGCCGACTTGTTGCTTGAGGAGGTGTGCGGCATTACTCGCACCGATCGCCTCATGCATCCCGAGCGTGTCCTGACTGCCGACCAACGTGCCAGACTGATGGACATTATCGCCCAAATGGAACAGGGTGTTCCCGTCCAGCAGGCGCTGGGCTATGCGTGGTTCTATGGCGCACGCTTTAAGGTGAGTCCCGACGTGCTCATCCCTCGTCCCGAAACGTCCGAACTCGTCGATTGGATTGTCTCCGACGTGCGTTCCCGTCGATTGTCGTTGCCGGTTGTCCCTGCATCTCAAGCGACACCCCTTTTTGTCTGCGACATCGGTACAGGTTCGGGCTGCATCGCTATCAGCTTGGCTCGGGTTATCGAAGACGTTAAGGTCCTCGCAATCGACGTTTCGGAAGCAGCTTTGAACATCGCTCGTGCGAATGCTTGTGAACAAAATGTTGATAACTTGCAATTCGCTCATATCGACATACTTGGTTATGTTGATAAATCGGATTCATCCGCGAAACTAACACTTGAAACCAACACTTTTCCACAAGGTTATCAACACTTCGATATCATCGTCAGCAACCCGCCTTATGTCTGTCGGAAAGAGGCTACCGAGATGTCGGAAATCGTGTTGAAACATGAGCCTGAAGTGGCTCTCTTCGTTCCTGATGACGACCCGCTGCTCTTCTATCGTGCCATCTCTCGTTTCGGCAAAAAACACTTGGTCAAGGGAGGTTCGCTTTATTTCGAAATCAACACCGCCTATGGCCAAGCCACATGCCGGTTGCTCGAAGCAATGGGCTACTCCAACATCGAGCTTCGCGCCGATGTGACGGGTCGCGACCGCATGATCAAGGCCGTGCTCAGTGCCACATAATGCCCACCCTTCCCCGTTTCAGTCGCGGCCAAGCTTGGCCGCCCAATCCATCATCACCACCCAAAATGCCCCTATGAAAACCCTGAACTACAACCAAGCCTTGCAAAAAGCAGCAGCCCTTTGCAGCCAGTCCGAGAAGTGTCCCAACGATATCTTCCAGAAGGCGCTCTCGTGGGGCCTCTCGGAAAAGGAGGCAGCCCGTCTGGTTGGCAAACTTACTGACGAAGGCTTTCTCGACGAGGCACGTTATGCGCGTGCCTTTGTGAACGACAAGTTCCGTTTTGAACATTGGGGTAAAATCAAGATTGCCTACGCTCTCCGAGGCAAGGGTATCGACGAGGCGCTTATCGACGAGGCTTTCGACGAAAAAATTGACCCCGAGGAATACCTGCAAACCTGTGTGGAACTGTTGAGCGGCAAACTGCGTTCCATGGATCAACCTCTTTCGCAAGCCGATCGTGCCCGTCTTTTCCGCTTCGCCGCACAGCGCGGCTTCGAGACCTTTGTCATTTCGAAGGCCTTGGCCGTTTGCACGCATTAACGGCCCCGTCGCTCTCTTCAGCGTTTTTGTTCTGCAGCCAAGCTTGGCTGCTTCCTTCAACCATCATCCCCACACGCCATGCTCGATCTCATCCTCCCCCGTCGGTGTCCCTATTGCGACAGCACGCTGCTGCCGCAGGAGGAGGGTGTGTGTCTGCGTTGCCTGCCCCTGCTCCCAAGGGTACATGCCGAGCATCCCAACAACGACGTCGAGCGCCGTTTGTTCGGATGTTTCCCTTTCGAACATGCCACAGCCTATTGTTATTATGGACAGAAGGAACCTTTCGGAGCTATCCTGCGCCAATCGAAGTTCAACGACCGTCCGTGGTTGAATGAATGGGCTACACGTCTTTTCGTTCAGGAACTGCAAATGGCAGCTGACGAGAGGGGAGAAGAGGGTTGGCCCTACGATATCGATGTCATCGTTCCTGTTCCATTGCATCCCTTCCGTTTGCTGTTGCGAGGTTACAACCAGTGTGCCGGCATCGTCAAAGTGTTGACCGAGGCATGGCATATACCGTTGGAATCAGGATGTCTCCGAAAGCATCGTTACACCCGTTCGCAGATTGGCTTGTCCAATGAGGAGCGGTTGCAGAATGTAGATGGCTCCTTCACGGTGCGCCATCCCGAACGCCTTGCCGGGAAGCATATCCTCATCGTCGATGACGTGCTCACCACGGGTTCCACGATGGTGGCCGCTGCCGATGCTCTGCTCCACTCGGTACCCGATATACGTCTCAGTGTCTTGACCCTTGCTTTCTCTAGAGGTTAGTCATTGCCCCCTCAAAATGCCATTTCTCTTCGCAAATCACTTTTTTTGCCTATTTTTTAGTAAATTTGTTTGTGCGCACATGCGAAAAGTCATTTTTTTGCGTTAACTTTGCATCGATATAGTGTTACAATCAATGCTCAAACATAAAATATGAAAACCATCGAACGTCTTGTAGCTGAAAAGCTCATGGCCATCAAGGCCGTCAAGTTGCAGCCCAACGAGCCCTTCACTTGGGCTTCGGGTTGGCATTCACCCATTTACTGCGACAATCGCAAGACACTCGCCTTCCCCGACATCCGCACCATCATCAAGACGGGTCTCGTAAGTGCCGTACAGCGCATCTATGGCGACAAGGTCGATGCCATCGCAGGTGTAGCCACCGGCGCAATCGCCCAGGGTGCCCTTGTGGCCGATGCCCTCGGCGTGCCCTTCGTCTATGTGCGTTCAGCACCCAAGGATCATGGCATGGGCAACCTCATCGAGGGACAGATACAGGAAGGATGGAACGTGGTCGTCATCGAAGACCTCATCTCCACCGGTGGCTCCAGCCTCAAGGCCGTAGCTGCCCTGCGTCAGGCCAAGGTCAACGTCCTCGGCATGGTGGCCATCTTCACCTATCAGTTCCCGCAGGCACAACAGGCATTCGAAGCTGCTGACGTCGAACTGACCACCCTCTCCAACTACACCGAACTCGTTGCCGAAGCTGCCGAACAAGGCTACATCCAGCCAGCCGACATCGAGGTCCTCAAGCTCTGGCGCGCCAACCCCAGCGAGTGGGGAAAATAATCCCGCGTTTTCGTCGGTAGCCAGGCCTCTCCGTGTTTTCGTCAGCAGCCAGGCCTCTCCGTGTTTTCGTCAGCAGCCATGCATGGCTGCCCCAACAACCCAACAACCCCTCGAACATCTCGAACCCCTATAAACCCTCCCCCTATGTCCAAATATCAAAGCGAAGTAAAGATTATCCCCGCATCCCAATATCAAGTGTGGAACCGTATCAGCGACTTGTCACAGTTCCAGACGATTAAGGACAACATGACGCCCGAAATGAAAGAGGCGCTCCGTGCCAAGATCGCCGAGCAAGGCGGTGGCAAGATTTCCATCAGCGACCTTTCGTTCACTCGTGATACCGCCCTCTTCAAGGTCAACGGTATTCAGATCGGCGTCGGCATCGTCGATCGCGAAGAGCCGATGAAGTGCGTCAAGTTCCAGTCCGACCAAAGTCCCGTCGATGTGACTCTGTGGGTACAGCTCCTTCCCAAGTCACCCTACGAGACACGTTGCCGCGTGACCGTCGATGTCGATATTCCCTTCTTCCTCAAGCCCATGGTGGGTAAGAAGCTCGATGACGTTGCCGACAAGCTGGCCGAGATGCTCACCAAGATTCCATATTAATCATGAAACTCTGGCAAAAATCCGTCCAAGTCGATAAGGACATCGAACGCTACACCATCGGACGTGACCGCGAGATGGATCTTTATCTTGCGCCCTTCGATGTGCTTGGCTCGATGGCCCATATCACCATGCTCGAAAGCATCGGCTTGCTCACTCGCGACGAACTCGACTTGTTGCTCGGCGAGTTGAAGCAGATCTACCAAGATGCTGTCGAGGGTCATTTCGTTATCGAGGAAGGCATCGAGGATGTCCACAGCCAGGTGGAACTTTTGCTGACGCGTCGTTTGGGCGATATCGGCAAGAAGATCCATTCGGGTCGAAGCCGCAACGACCAGGTACTCATCGACCTCAAACTCTACATGCGCCACGAGATCGAGGCTATCGTCGAAGCCACGAAACGCCTCTTCGACATGCTTCAGGCGCAGTCCGAACGATATAAGGATGTCTTGATGCCCGGCTACACCCACTTGCAGGTGGCCATGCCGTCGAGTTTCGGATTGTGGTTCGGTGCTTACGCCGAAAGCCTCGTGGATGACCTGCAGGTTTTGCAGGCTGCCTATCGTGTCGTCAATCGTAACCCGCTGGGTTCGGCTGCCGGCTATGGCTCGAGCTTCCCACTCCGTCGCCAGATGACTACCGATCTGCTGGGCTTCGACTCGATGGCCTACAACGTGGTCTATGCACAGATGGGACGCGGCAAGACCGAACGTGTCGTCGCTCAGGCCTTGGGCGGTATTGCTGCCACCATCGGCAAACTTGCCTTCGATGCCTGCATGTTCTCCAGCCAGAACTTCGGCTTCATCAAGCTGCACGACGCTTTCACCACTGGCTCGTCCATCATGCCACACAAGAAGAACCCCGACGTCTTCGAACTTACCCGCGCCAAGTGCAACAAGCTCCAAGGTGTGCCCGAACAAATCATGCTCATCACCAGCAACCTGCCTTCGGGCTACTTCCGCGACCTGCAGATCATCAAGGAGGTTTTCCTCCCCACTTTCGACGAACTCAAGGACATCCTTCGCATGGTGACGCTCATGATGGAGCACATCACCGTCAACGAGCACATCCTCGACGATTCGCGCTACGACCTGATGTTTTCGGTCGAGGAAGTCAACCGTCTGGCCACGGAGGGTATGCCTTTCCGCGATGCCTACCGCAAGGTGGGTCTCGACATCGAGGCCGGACGCTTCACGCCCGTCAAGGAAGTGCATCACACCCACGAAGGCTCCATTGGCAATCTCTGTACCGCAGAGATTCGCGCGCTGATGGATCAGGTGCTCGAAGGCTTTAATTTCCAGAAAGCCCATGAAGCTATTGCAGCGTTGGTCAAATAAGGCGACTTGTTTTGGGTCGAAAACTGTGGCTCTGACATCGCTCATGTCGTTATTTCTATTGTCGGCATGTGTCGGTGTTGAGGCCGTGGAGTCGCCTGTGCCCGCTTATAATGTACATTACAGCTGCAATATAAGCACCATCAACGCAGCTTTGGGTCAGAATGATCTGCCCAACCTCGACAGCAGCCCCGGCGTCGTGCTCATCAATCAGTACCAGAACGTCTCCGACAACATTGGCGTCTGCGGTTTGTTGCTCTATCATGCCGCCACCGAAGATGTGTTCTACGCCTACGACCTTGCGTGTCCCTACTGCTACCGCAAGAACAAGTTGTCGGCTATCGGCATGAAGGATCCTTTCGTGGCCCAATGTCCCGACTGCGAATCGGAGTTCGGTGCCATCCAGTACGGTTCGCCTGCACCCACCGCCGGTCCTGCCAACGCCGAGAATTTTCATCTCCGTCAGTACCACGCCCGCCTCTCCAGCTATACTACGCTGGTCGTCACCCGCAAGTGACGCGCGTCCCGTTTGTTATACGCAGCCAAGCTTGGCTGCGACCATTGAACACTTATGCGCTCCCTTCTCATAGCCATCCTCATACTCGTTGTGGCCGCCATCGCGTCCTGTAGCGACGACATCCTCTCCGATGCCGGCGCGCAGCCGTCGTACGTGCTCAACGACAGCGACTGCTACAATCTCGGCGTGTTGCTCACCGGCCACAATACCGCTACGCAGAAGCTGATGCTCTACAACCGACAGAAGGGAGAGCTTGCTCTTACCAGTATCTGTCTGCGTGGGGGCGACAGCAGCATCTTCCGCATCAATGTCGATGGCATGGCAGGCACCGACTTTACCAATCCCGACTTCCTGCATATTGCCCAGGGCGACTCTCTTTATATCCTTGTCGAGGCAGCGTTCATGGGGGAGCAGGACGAACGCGATGTTCTGCGCGAGGACTATCTCGACATCCTTTGCAACGGCCGCATGCAGAGCATTCGCCTTGTGGTCACCACACGCGATGTCGAGGAACTCCAGAACGATACCATCCGACGCGATACCACGTGGCTCGAAGGCGGCATCGACAAGTTGATTTACGGCTCACTTACCATTGCCGAAGGTGTCACGCTCACTATCGAACCCGATGTGACGATCTACCTGCATGACCATGCATCTATCGATGTTTATGGAACCCTGCGCATCTGCGGCGATTTGGAGCGTCCCGTCATTCTGCTCGGCGACCGCACCGACAAGATTTTCGACAACCTCTACTATCGCGATATGGCGGCGCAATGGGGCGGCATCCACATCTACCCGGGTAGTGCAGGCAACATTTTCCAGTATGCCGAGATTCGTGGCATGACCACAGGCATCGTCATTGAGCAGGATTCCACCGACATCCGTTTCCTTTCAGAAGCACCCACGGGAACCGTCATCCCGGGCGACCCCAAGCGCTATGCTTATGGTCCCGACTTTCTGAGTGACGAACGCCAGCAGCTCATCGTCCGCAATTCGCTCATCATGAACAGCGACTCGTCGCTTATCGCTGCCCATGGCAGCAACATGATCATCGAGAATTCGTGCCTGATGAATTCGGCGGGTGCCCTGCTCGAACTGGCGGGCGGTGCCTACGACGTCACCCATTGTACTCTTGCCAACTACAACTATTGGGCGGCATTCTCGAAGTGCGATGTGGTACTGCGCAATTATGATGCACCCACCGACAGCACTCGGCTTTGGCGTCCCCTTTATCGCTGCAACTTCACCAACACCATCATTTACGGCAACTCCGGCATGGATCCGAATATCGATGCCAATGGCTATTGCGCCTTTGTCGATGATGCGGGATTACCCGTTGACAGCATCTACAACTATCGTCTCGACCACTGCCTCGTGCATTCGACCTCGGGCTTCGACGATGATGACTGCATCGCCATCCTTTGGGATGCCGATCCGCTTTACCTCCTCGTCGATATGCCCAACTACATCTGCGATCCGCACCTTCAGGCCGAGTCACCCTGCATCGCCGTTGGTGAGCCTCGCACCACCGCCCGTCTCCCCCAGGACCGCGACGGCCGTCCCCGTGCTCCCCAGCCCTCCCTTGGCTGCTATGAGCCATAGCACACTGCTCACTCTGAATACTCTGAGTACTCCGAATACTCCGATCACTCCGATAATACACAACCCCCAATGAAACCCACATTTTCAAAACAAGTCTATGTAGAGCGTCGGCAGCGACTCCAGCAGGCGCTCGGTGGTGGCCTTGTCCTCATGCTGGGCAATGGCATTGCCTCCTATAACTACCCCGACAACAATTATCCGTTCCGTCAGGACTCCACGTTCCTCTATTTCTTCGGTCTCGACTACGAGGGCCTCGCAGCCATCATCGACATCGACAACGATCAGACCATCGTCTTTGGCGACGAACTCACCATCGACGACATCATCTGGTCGGGCGTGCAGCCTACATTGGCAGAAAAGAGCGCTGCGGTAGGTGTCAGTGAGACGCGCCCCATGGCCATGTTGAGCCGATATCTTGAACTGGCCATGGACAAGCAACAGCCCATCCACTTCGTGCCTCCTTATCGCGGACACACCATCCTGTGGTTGCAGGAGTTGCTCGGCACCAAGGTTAGCACCACGCCAGGCGATGCCTTTCTCAAAGGACTGCCTGTGGCTACTCCGAGTCTTGAACTGTGCTACAATATCGCCGACCTGCGTAACCACAAGGAACCCGAGGAGCTTGAGCAGATTGCTCAGGCCATCGACATTACCGTGAAGATGCACGAGACCGCCATCCGCATGGTGCGGCCCGGGATGCATGAGAAGGACATCGCAGCTGCCATTGGCGAAGTGTGTCAGCGCGAAGGGTACTTTTTCTCGTTCCCTACCATCTGCACCAGCCATGGCGAGACGTTGCACAACCACGGCTACATCCATCGTCTGAACGAGGGCGACCTGCTCCTGTTGGATGCTGGCGCCGAAAACGATATGCACTATGCTGGTGACTGCACCACCACCATGCCTGTCGGACGTGAGTTCACCGCTCGTCAGATGGAAGTTTATCGCATCCTCATCGACACTTACGAGAAGGCTGCGGCTATGCTCCGTCCGGGCATCACCTATCGCGAGTGTCATGTGGCAGCTTGGGCCAACATTGCCGCCGGACTTAAACAGCTTGGCATCATGAAGGGCGACCCGATGGAAGCCGCCGAAGCGGGTGCTGTGGCTATGTTCATGCCCCATGGCCTTGGACACATGATGGGTCTGGACGTTCATGACATGGAGAATTACGGCGAGGTGCACGTGGGCTATCCGCGTGGAGCACAAAAGGACCCGCGATTTGGCTTTGCTTCGCTTCGCTTGGGTCGAATGCTCGAGCCTGGTTTCGTGTTCACCGTTGAGCCTGGCATTTACTTCATCCCCGATCTCATCGACCAGTGGGGTGCTGCAGGAAAGTTCGCCGACTTCATCAATTACGACGAGCTCAAGCATTGGCGTGACTTTGGCGGCATGCGCAACGAGGAGGATTATCTCATCACACCCGATGGCGCTCGACGCGTGGGTCGCAAGAAGCCATACAGCCTCGAAGAAATTGCAGCGCTTAAAGCGTAAAACGAGGAAAGCCTTGTTAAATCGAAGCAAGCACTCTGACGCGCGACATAATGCTTGCTACGGTGGAAGAAGCACTCTGACGCGCGACATAATGCTTGCTAAGGCGGAAGAAGCACTCTGACGCGCGACATAATGCTTGCTACGGCGGAAGAAGCACTCTGACGCGCGACATAATGCTTGCCACGATTGGAAGAAGCACTCTGACGCGCGACATAATGCTTGCTACGATTGGAAGAAGCACTCTGACGCGCGACATAATGCTTGCTACG
>JAFZTS010000055.1 GCA_017618715.1 Bacteroidales bacterium | reverse complement strand
CGTGGAGCATCTTGCCAAGGCCGCAAGACAGATTCACGACATACCACTCTATGTAAATGCTGCAATGAACAGTCGCGGTCGCAAGCCCGGCGAATATCCGTCAGCAGGTCCGTTGGCGCATCTGGCAGATATCTGGAAGGCCGGAGCTCCCAGCATTGACCTGCTTGCACCCGACATCTATGACACGGGGTTCAAGTCGTGGGCTTCGCAATACGCCATGCCATTAAAGCCTCAAGAGGACAGCCATGTGAAGAACCGCCTCTTCATTCCCGAAAGCCGTTGCTGCGAGAACAGCGGGGTACGTGCCCTTTATGCCTTCGGCGAACATCAGGCCCTGGGCTTCTCGCCATTTGCCATCGACCAGGCATCGCCTAAGGAAACAGCGTCGGTGACCCGGTCGTATGGCCTAATGTCGCAGCTATCCCAAGTAAAACCGCAGAACAGCTGGGGACTTCTTTTCGATCAGGAAGACCGTGAGCGAATCATCGACGATGAAGGTGTGGTGATGACCTGTCGGCATTTCTTTACCCTGCCATGGGATGCACGCGCAACCGATGGCTCCACATGGCCCGAAGGCGGCGCCATACTCATTCGCTTGGGCAAGTACGAATATCTGCTGGCAGGCTGTGGCGTAGTGGTTGACTTCAAGACACGTACAGAGAAGAATCAGGAACAGCAGAAAAAGCTGGGCGAAGACGGTTTTGCCGAAGCGGGGGCTGCCGCCCAATCAGCAGCAGCCAAATTCACGGGTTCTCGACTGGGGCTTCTTTCGGTCGATGAAGTTGCCATCGACGCCCAAGGACAGATGCAATACCTCCGTCGCAACAATGGCGACCAGAGCCACCAAGGCCGCCACGCCCGCATCGGCGTTGACGACTGGAAGATACTGCATATACGCCTCTACGAATACAAATAAAAACTGAATCACCTGTCAGTCATTGACAGGTGATTCAGTTTGCTTTTAATGTTTTAATCCTGTTTTTCTGGTATTAGATTTAAGGTCCCAAAGAAACTACTTTTGTTGCGTTATTTAAGGTATTGTGTTATGGTTGTTTATTTAAGGTGCTGCAAAGATACGGCTTTTTTCGACTTATTCCAAATTTTCGTTAAACTTTTTTGCTGCGCAATCGGTTGCGCTAATGCATTTTTTCACACAAATATGTTGTAGAGCATGCTTTTCGGACCGTTTATTGTGAAAAATTAGGTGTTTTTTGAGACAAACTGTAGAATTTTGTCAGCATCGTCAGGATGGAACCAACTGATGGAAGAATCTCGTTGAAACCAGGTCATCTGCTTCTTGCTATAGACACGCGAATTATGGCAAATACGCTCCTTGGCGCGTTCGAGAGAATAGACACCAGTGAAGTGGAGCAACATTTCCTTCAGACCGACAGTATTCAATGCCGAAGGCAAGAGATTAGGGATAGATTGCTTCTGAGTTGGTCCCGGATCACGAACAACTGAGGCGAACTGTTCATCGACCGACGACCGATACTGTTCATAAACACGGAGTGTCTCTTCGACAAGACCTTGCTCAAACATCTGCTCGACCCGTGAATCTATACGACGATACAGCTCTTCCCTATCGCGCCGCAAACCTATCTTAACTACACGGAAGGGCCGTTCCTTGCTTCTTCCTGTGCGGAAAGTACTGAAAGGGCGTCCTGTGGTCAGACACATCTCCAGACCATGAATGACACGCTGGGGATTCTGTCGATCCACGGCATCGTAATAGACGGGGTCGAGCTCTTTCAGTTGCAAAAGAAGCGGTTGAAGACCTTCTGCTTCAAATTGAAGGCGAAGCTTCTCGCGTATTGCGAAATCTGCCTGCGGCATATCATCAATGCCCTTCGTCACCGCATCGATATACATCATGGAACCACCTGAAAGGAGGTAATCGGCAGGAGACGATGCGAGGAGCTGCATGACGTCAGTCTCATACTGTGCCGCGCTGTAGGCATCGTCCAAGCTATGTGTACCTACAAAGTAATGACGCACCCGAGCCTGCTCTTCGATTGTTGGCGCAGCGGTACAGATAGGTATCTCGCGATAGATCTGTCGTGAGTCACAATTGAGTATCGACACGCCCAATTGCTCAGCCAATTGCAAGCTGAGTGCCGTTTTTCCAACCGCAGTAGGACCTAAAAGGACGAAAATTGTCATCTTTTGCTTTTTTTCGGTCAAAAAATTGGAAATTTGACAAAAACAAATTATCTTTGCGGCGTTTTTGTAAAATCCTCTTTCTTCGATACGAATTATCGTCAACTGAAATGAACGAAATACTTACTACCATCAACAGTTATCTGTGGGGTTGGCCCATGATTGTGTTGCTTGTCGGCACACACCTCTTCCTCACCCTACGTCTGAAGTTTCCCCAGCGTTACATTGGCAAAGCCGTTAAGTTGTCTTTCCAACGAGATACAAACTCGAAAGGCGACGTTTCGCAATTTGCCGCCCTTGCCACCGGCTTGGCTGCCACCATTGGCACAGGCAACATCATCGGTGTGGCCACGGCCGTCACGATGGGCGGACCTGGTGCCATCTTCTGGTGCTGGGTTACGGGCGTCTTCGGCATCGCCACCAAATATGCCGAAGGCCTTTTGTCAATCAAGTACCGAATTACGACGAAGGACGGCACGATGCTTGGTGGACCAATGTACGCCATAGAACGCGGTATGGGCTGCAAATGGTTAGCCATATTGTTCGCACTCTTCGCCTTCCTTGCCACCTTCGGCATCGGATGCACCATCCAGAGCAATGCCATTTCGACGATGGCAGCAGAAAGCTTCGGATGGAACACGACGTGGATTGGACTCATCCTTGCCATCCTCATCGGTTCGGTGGTCATCTTCGGCGTGAAGGGTATCGCCAGGGTTTGCGAACTCCTCGTTCCGTTTATGGCATTCTTCTATGTATTAGGCTGCATAGTCCTGCTGATTCACAATGGCCAGTACATCGGTGAAGCCCTTTCGGTCATCGTCAAGAGTGCCTTCTCGGCGCAGGCTGCTACAGGCGGATTTGTTGGCTCGACCATCATGCTGTCGATGCGTTACGGTATTGCCCGTGGCCTCTTCAGCAACGAGGCAGGTCTGGGTTCCGCTCCTATCGTGGCTGCTGCTGCCAAGACCAAGAATCCTGTGCGTCAGGCCCTGGTGTCGAGTACATCGGTCTTCTGGGACACCGTTATCATCTGCGCACTCACCGGTCTTGTGCTTGTCACCACCATCTTGGCTGACAATGGTGTCGATTCGTCAGCATCGGCAACGCTCACCCGTCAAGCCTTCGAACAAATTCCTATTGCTATCGCAGGGTATAACGTAGGCGGCATCCTGCTGAGCATTGCCATCTTCACGTTTGCCTTCAGTACCATTCTGGGGTGGAGCTATTATGGCGAAAAGGCATTGGAATACCTTTGTGGAAACTACGGCAAAGTGGGTCGATACATCTTCCGCGTGCTCATCACCATCGGCACCTATTTCGGTGCAACGAATGCACTCGAAGCGGTGTGGAACTTCGGTGATGCCGCCAACGCCCTGATGGCTATCCCCAACCTCATCTGCCTCCTCGTGCTGAGCGGCGTGCTTGTCAAGGAAACACGATACTATCTGTGGGAAGGCCGCTTGGACGAAGAAGCCAAGGACCAGAACTCCACAAATTGACGTGCCACATCGTCGGCATCATGATACCTTCGGACAAAAGCCCGGCTGCCCTCTTGCAGCTGGGCTATCTTTTTCCTATCGGTGAGCGTGGATTTCAAAATTTCGTAGTTATTCGCATCGTCAAAAGGACGCAGGTTGATGATACCGGAATCTGCAGGACCATCGATAAACTGCCGATACTCTGCTTCATAGCCACTAATCACCACCTTTCCCTGACTCATGCTCTGCAAGGCCCCCATGGCAGGAGTGAAACTGTAAAGCTGATCTACCACGACATCGGCCTCAGCAACAAGACGCTGATATTGTTCGAAAGGCACCGACTCAACCTTGCACAGCTTAACCGTATCGGGATACTCCTTGGCCAAACGGTCGAACAAGGGCTCCAACTGATCGGTACCTTTCATTTGTCCGCGCTGTTTCTGGACAGCAAAGAGGGTGCGGATCTTTGAGGGGTAGCCAAGAACGGCTGCCGACTGGGACGAAGGGTGATGGGTGGTTACATCGATGGGCAAGGGGATGTATCGCAGACGGGAGTGGAACTCCGGTGTATCATAGACCTTCCAATACTCATAGAGACAGGGCACCATGCAATCGGCCTGACGCATCACATACTGTGTCAATTCTGCCTTCGGTCCTTTAGTCCATGCCTCAATGCGACGACGATTCACTTCGTGGTCGATCTTTCGGCCAGCAGCATAGAAATCTGTATAGGAAAGGTATTTGTCATCCTGCATGCGGCTGATGACATAGTAGTCATCGCCAAAGCAACCTACCGACACGATGCCATTGTGTTTCTTGAGATAGTCGAACACCCATCGGTTCCACCTTGCCTTTACATCGAGGAAGATAGGGTTGACAATCTGCACAACATCATATCCTCGAAGCTTGGGCAAGAGTGTAGCAAGCTTCGACAGATACATCAATGAGCCCAAAGGCCCCTCCTTCGTGCGACGCAGATCCACGTCGCGCGGATAGTCTTTCCACCCGTCGCCATCGCTGACGAGCAACACCTCATGCCCTGTGCGACGCAAGGCCTCGCAGAGTGTATGATGTACGTTGCTGTATTCGCCAAATAGTAGGATGCGCATGAGGGGGGGAAGAGGAGTTAAGAAGGGGGGGGGCGGAGTGATCGGAGTGATCAGAGTACTCAGAGTAATCAGAATAATCAGAGAATTCGGAATACTCCGAGGATTCCGATAGCTAAAAGCTCACTACCCGGTTGCCTTGAATAAACAGTCCACGGGAGCGGGAAGAGGAAGGTTGTCTGCGACGGCCCCAAAGGTCGTAGCAGGGAACTTCTTTTCGCTTATCAGCCTCGATGTCTCGAATGGCAGCCGGGGGAATATAGCCATAGATAGAATCGAGGTAGATGAGACGTTCGTGAATCCATTCGTGAATATACTCTTGCTCGGGAGTTAATTCTCGTACCTTGCAGTTGGTATCCTTCCATCGTTCCAGTTCACGTTCCCAGGCACCAGTACGGCCCAGCAAATCAAAGTAACGGTCGAAGTAGCCCAAAAGCGACTGCTCGGACCAAAGACTATCGCGCAGCTCGGCATAATGGGTGGACAAGGTATCAGCATAGCCCTTGTAATGCTCGGACATACGGGTATGGAAATTGGTTTTGTTGGATAAATCCGATGTGGGAGAGACGCGCGTAGCCGTCACATCACGTCCCCATGTTGCATCGAGATCCCAAGGCGTGATGCCCAAACGCTGGTCGCTGGAACTTTGGTCGTAATACCAACAATAGTAATTCTTGCCGACGTTATCGTAAGCATAAAGCAAGTCCAACAGCAGCATGAAGTCGAAGAACACAGGCAAATCGAAATATTTACCTATATAATAGTAGAACGTCGTTCCCGTATATCCTGCAAGGTAATAAATATTCTTGCGCAACGGATCCCATGACCAGGGTTCGCCATCCTTGACATTGGGGTATTCACACTGTACACCATCGTAATATGAACTGGCAGGATTAGGCGTGATCTGTTGCCAATAGAAGTACGGCGTGCGCGTCTGCTTGCCATTGATGACCTTATAGACAAGTCCACGATGAGACGAGGAGCCATCCTCTTCGGTGACGAACTTCTTTACCTTGAGTTGCTTTCGATCGACACGCTCCATCAGACAAAAAAGGCCCATATACCGCCCATTGGCATATACCTCAACATACTTGCCACGATAACCGTTGATGGCCTTTGGTTTCTCTGCTTGATGATAAGGAGGATGAGAATAATCGAGCCAAAGATCCATCGAGACACGGTTTCGCATCTTCGCATGATCCGCTGCCATGCCATCGAGAATCCAATTGTTGTCCTTTCGCATCCCGAGAAAGCCCACATCCAAGGAGTTGCCATCCTCGTCATAGAACTTGATTGCATAGTTCGGCTTATCGTAGTCCAGCGACGTGCCGCCACGACGGCGCAAAGTACAATTGAACCTACAAATGCTGTCGGTGCTGTGATAAACCATCTGTCCAGCTATGAAAGTATTGCTATTGAAGCGTGCCTCGTTGTAAGTTAGCTCAATGACGGGAAGCTCTGCCATCCATGTCGTATCGATAGCCACCTCGACATGGGGTTCCTTCCCTTGAGCCATAATAGCCAAAGGTGACAAACATGCAGCCATTATCAAGCAAAACATGATGAGAAACGGCTTCAATAAAAGGGCTTTCATCGACGAACGCAGTCTTTTTCGCTGCAAAGATAAGTATTTTTGTTCAAACCTTGTGCATCGAATCATTTTTTTTTGTATTTTTGCACCGATAAAAGTTGCAAATATGCTGCTGAGCTTCATTATTCCGGCTTACAATGTAGAGAAATACATCGTTGCCTGTTTGGACTCCTGTCTTGCCCAAGGCATCGACGACATGGAGGTCATCGTGGTTGACGATGGCTCGACGGATCGTACCCCTGTCCTACTTGACGAATATACCAAGCAGCATCGCAACGTAAAGGCCGTTCGCCAAGTGAACCAAGGCCAAAGCGTCGCCCGCAATCGAGCCATCGAGATGGCTACGGGCGATTACATCTACATGGTCGATGCCGATGACCAGATGATGGACGACTACGTCCTGCCCATCGACATTATGCGAAGCGGGAAATACGACATCATCGGTCTGCAGGTCATGTACCAGCTCGAGGATGGGACACGCCGACCTTGGAGTCATCAGATGGAGCGCTGGCCTTTTGACCAGGAATATGCCACTGGTGCGGAATTCGTCAGAAGCCACAACATCGAGGGACTGGTCTATGGCTATCTGTTCAAACGTAGCTTATTCACTGAGCATCCCGAACTTCGCTTCACGCCCGGCATCTATCATCAGGACGAGGAGCTCATCTTCAAGTTGTTCACCCTCGCTGGTCCTGTGGTCTATAAGCGCGGCTACGCTTATCTCTATTTCGAGCATTCAGGCAGCAGCATCAATACGCACACCGAGGCACGCAAGCGTAAGCTCATGGATGACACTTTAGGTATCATCGAAATGCTTGTCAAGTGGAGTGACGAACACAACTTGCAGGATGTGATGCGATATAAGTTATCCTATTTGAGTATGGATGTTCTGCGTGTGCTCATTCGGAAACAACATGATGTAGATTATGCCTTGCAATGCATCGAAAAATTAAGGCAGTTGGAACTTTATCCTCTGCCGTGGATCAATGAATGCAAATACCTTGCTGTAAAATTTCTGACTTGCTCCAAGACATTGGTCACATGGTGGATCAGACATTCGCAGTTCAGCAAAAAGGTGGGCTTCTGAATATCGAGAAGCTCACCTTTTTGTCATGTTTTGGATAGCGGCATGATAGAGCACATCAAACTGTTGAGCAATGACCTCAGGGCTATGTCGCTCAGCCACATATCGGTGACGCTGTTGTGCCAATGTTAGGTCAGCTCGTGGCGCATCTGTCATTTGGCTCCTTGCAACGATAAATGCAGTCAAGATATCCTGCAATTGCGCTTCATCGCCTGGAGGAACGGTTATGCCGCGATTCTGGGACAACATAGCCGGGATAGTTCCTACTTTTGTAGCAATAACGGGCAATCCACACGCCAAAGCCTCAAGCACCGAAACGGGCTGGTTTTCGAAATGGCTGAACATTAGGAAAGCGTCGTGTTGCTGAAGTACTTCGGCCAAGTCTTTGCCAGTTCTTGCCTGCAGGAAAGAGACATATTCTTCGACCCCCAACTCCTTTGAATAATCGATGAGACGTTCCTTGTCATTACCTTCACCAATAAAATCCACATGGAAGTCCTGACGTTGTGCCTTGAGCTTGGCTACCGTACGAAGAATTCCTGAGATATTCTTCGAGTCATCGCGCATCCATGACACATGGACAAAAGTGACCTTATCGGATTTCACAACCGAAGCGGGAAGCACAAACGTATCGGTATCGACAACATTGCTGATGCGCGTGTAATGACGATTCTCCAATCCCCATTTCTTCATGCTTTGCTCCAGATTAAGGCTGACGGGACAGACGTATGAGGCATCCTTTACGAACACTCGTCCCAACCGAAGCTGTATTCCACTGTCGGGATATGCACCTTCTCTTGCATAACGTGACCAATGTTCGGTGATGATATATGGAACGTGATGCAGTTTGAGCAATAACCAAGGCAAACCTGCAGCACGTGTCAGGACATTGACATGACAAACTTCCGGTCGTTTCCCCTGCCAATAGTGCCTCTTGATATATCGATAACCCTTGATGTAACCCAACATCAGCCAAAATAATCTCACAAGTCCAGTAATCAAAGGCAGTTCGAAGCGAGTCTTTGGCACATATACCAGCACTTCGTGAAGAGAAGTCTGCTCACTTTCGACAGGACACAACTCAATCTTCAATCCACGTACAGCCACATCGGTCTGCACCATCAGCACAGCCACATCGTTAAGCCGTGTAACAGCCTTGGCGTGTTTCTGAATGAAAACGCCATCGCCTGCATCCTTGCGGTTGGGATACCATGCTGTGGTGAAAAGAACGCGCATGAGGGGGAAGGTTTAAGGGGTTTAAGGGGTTTGAGAAGTTTGAGGGTTTGAAGGGTTATATATTATAATGATGTCGGCAGAAGAGGATATATAGGATCAGGTCGAGGATTCCTCCAACAAAGATACCCATGCCTATGCCGTCGAGACCGCCAAAATAATAGCCTACGAGAACCACCGTAATGTTGATCAGACAACTCAGTCCTTCGAGGATGAGGAAATGCATCCGCTTGTTGAGCGCCAGGGGAAGATAGCCCAAAGGAAGGTAGATAGCTTTGAAGAGGATGGCCAACACCGACCATCGCACCATAGTGACAAGCGGGAGAAACTCTTCGCTCAGCAGAATACGAATCACCCACGGTGCCAGAATCCAGATGACGATCACGACGGGAAGCGCGATAAGGAACATCACACGAATCTGCCGGATTACAACAATGCGCCGACCTGTGATGTCATCATCAGACACTGCTGAAAGACGGGGGAAATAATCGTTGGCGACACCCGAGAAGATCATACTCGGGTAGGTAAAGGCACACTGATAGCCCGCTTTGAAGAGTCCGACGACAGTCAAAGATGCCGTAGTTGCCAACACAGACTGAAGGAACAAGTCACTGCCTTGCAAAAAGAGTCCTGTCACGACAAAAGCCATACCGGTACGAAGCATGGGTTGAGATGCCTGCCAAAAGCTTTTCCAATCGGAAAACTGCCCCATGTCCAAATGGAAGGAATGCGTCTTGTGGCCTTGCCACATGCAGATGAAAGCAGAAGCCACAGCACAGGAAACGATAGCAAAGATAACACCACGTACCCCCAACCACCAATAGAAGGGAACCGTGAAGACCAACGCACAGATTGCCGTTAGCATCATGCTGAAAGCCAATCTGGCCGAACGCTGGAGACTGCGCATCACACTCTGCTCAATATCACAGACAATGAGTGCTGCCACACCTACACCCAAGAGCATAAAGTGAGGCACGAAATGCAGATTGTCGAAATAAAGCAGACTGAGAAGAGGAGATAGCAGAGCCAACAGAAAAATGGCTGCGACACCGCAGAGGATACCCCAATGACGCACACGTGTCACATGCTTATCGATAAAGGAGATGTCGTGCGTGGCATAAGCTTCAGACAAAGTCTTGATACTACCCGTCGAAAGGCCAAGGCCCAGCAGTTGGTTCATGAAAAGCTGAACCGTATAGAAAAGCGCATTCAGTCCGACACCAGCAGTTCCCAACAGTATAGCCGCAAACTTCGTACGAACCAGGGCCGTCAGGATATTGACAGCCTTGGCTGCTCCGAAGATACCAGCACCTTTGACGATGGATCTGTAAGATGGGGCCACCATAAACTGATGAATGCTAAACGTGACAATCGGGAGTTACGTCGTAAGCCTTGACTTCGGCAGGAACACCCACCAAAAGAAGATGACCTTCGGGATGTGCTTCAGCAAAATCTCTCGTGCAAACCGCACCACTACCTATCACACAATGAGGCGGAACACAGGCTCCACGTAGGACCATTGTACGGAAACCAAAATAACAACCTTCACCGATATTGATTGGTCTGGTCATAGGCTGGACTTCCTCGCCATGAGTGACACGGTGTCCTGCACTATCGCAGATATAAATCTCTCCTGCCAAAACATTGTCACCAATGGTAATACGCTCGGCACATTCTATCTGACTGTCTCGCGCGATGAATATATCGGTTCCAGTGGTGAGTGTTGCTTCACGCTGAATGCAAAGACAACTGTCCAACCCGATACGAATCTTACCATTTACGTTCCATGTGCCAAAGATGGAGAATTGTGCCTTTCCAGCCTCGGCCTTGTAAGTCTCGTGACGGCTACCCAACGTAATCGTCCCCCGCCTTGTTTCCTTGGGAAGATTAATGCGAGCCTCCTCTCCTATCTCTATGCGCAACAGGCCCTCCACCACAATGGGCAGACGGCGTGCTTGATGCCATGGAAGCAACTTGAGATTGAGTTTCAGTGTTGCCAGCCAGTTGGTGCGAAAGAGGGATTTGAACATGGGTATAATGGGAATGACGAACTCGGAGCAATCGGAGCAATCGGAATATTCGGAATAATCAGAGTAATCGGAGTATTCAGAGTACTCAGAGTACTCAGAATCTCCAAGCGTTTAGAGCTGCGATGACCTGAGACACTTCATCCTCGGTCATCGACTGATTGCAAGGGAGGGAAAGCTCTTCGGCAGCGATCCTTTCGGTGATCGGGAAGTGGAGAGTGCTCCATTCGCGATAGGCTTCCTGTTGATGAGGAGCCAACGGATAATGAATCTGTGTCTGGATGCCTTGTTCGAGCAGATATTGCTGAAGCGCCTCACGCCCGACCGTCAGCACCGGATAGATATGATAGACATGAGCGGCCTTGGCTTTGGGTAAGACTATGTGCGGATTGTCAATTCCCTCGGCATAACGTGTTGCAATCTCGCCCCTTCTTGCATTAGTACGGTCGAGGTCACGCAACTTGATGCGAAGCATAGCAGCCTGCAGTTCGTCCATACGGGAGTTAACTCCTTTGTATCGATGCACATATTTCTTCACGCTCCCATAGAAGGCAAGCTGACGAATCACGGTGGCCAAAACTTCATCATCAGTGGTCACTGCTCCCGCATCGCCCAATGCTCCAAGGTTCTTGCCCGGATAAAAGCTCCATGCGCAAGTGCCTTTGGTTTTGATGCCGTGACTCTGAGCACAGTCCTGCAATACCAGCAGATGATGGCGTGCCGCCAAATCATCGATGGCCTCCATCTCACAACGCTGTCCATAAAGATGCACGGGCAGAATAGCTCGAATCCTGACATCTTTGGCGACAGGATATGCAGAAGAAGAAGCGGAATCATCAAGCACCTGTGCTATCGTCTTGGGATCAATCAGATAAGAATCGGGATCGGGCTCCACAGGAATTGGAACCAATCCGTTTTCGCTGACGGCCAAAATGCTTGCGATATAGGTATTAGCCGGTACGATGACGCCATCACCACGCTCCAAAAGCCCCATCTCGATCCATGCACGAAGAACCAAACGCAGCGCATCGAGACCATTCGCACAAGCCACACAATGCATCGCGTCATTATAGTCGGCCCATTCCTGTTCGAAAGCAGAGACCTGCTGACCGAACAGATACCAGCCGGAATCGACCACATCGAACAATGCCTGCTTGATATCAGCTTCGTAAGGTGCGTTGATTGTATGTAGGTCAAGATAAGGAATCATCTGGAGCTCTATGATTACGGATTATCGTTTTTTGAATCTTTAGAGGCTATTAAAGCTATAGAAACTATGAGGGCGATACAGTTTGAGAACGAAAGTCTTATAGGCTATGCCACGTCCTCCAAAGCCCTCTTTTTGGGCAATTAGTGAAGCATTAAGAATCTTGCCTCCCTGTTCATTGCTCGTGCCAAAATCAAAATACTGGAAACCAAGACTGAAATACATCTCCATCAGCCGAGTATAGAGCAAGTCGAGGGCTCCATCAGTCTTGCCCTGAGGTGTGGCATGTCCATATTGAACATGAACAGTCATCGGATTGGTGAGGAAGACGATGGCTCCTGCCTGAGCAACATCGTTTGAATCGAGACAAAGGAAACATTGTATGTGCTGGGGGAAACGGCTTTTGAGAAGCAGCATTTCGTCCAAAGAATGGACGGGCGAAGCATCGTACCGTTCCTGAAGATTATTGACCATAATGGGCCAAAATGTTTCAATCGAGGCATTCTTGACAAGACGATATCCAGCTTCTTCAGCACGCACAACACCACGACGGCGACGACGTTCGAATGGCGGTTGTTGTGGTGTTCCCGAAAGAGGAACGGTGCAAGATATATTGCATGCCTCCAAGATGGCCCCATGTCTCCAAAGAGCATATTCATCTTCCTGCGACGGACACTGATGATAGATTGTTGGCATCTGCTTGTAATGCCATGCATCGAAATCATTATCTCTTAAATAGGAGATCGTGTCGTCGAAAATCTGCATGACCTGTTCAACAGTGTTCTTGGTCGAAAGTACAAGACCTCCATAGGTCAGTCCCTGATGACTATAAAGAAGGCGCATGTCGTCATACTCCACCTCATTGGCCGGCATGACAGCAACAAGACGATACTTGTCGTCGAAATACATCAGCGAGTGATCGTCAAAGCGAGCACTATGATAGTCCATATAGTCACGTTCGAAGAGGAAAGTTCCATTCTTCGAGGTACGGACAAATGTGTCCCACGTCAGCCTGTCATTACTCGAATAACGATGGATATTCATGATTTATCAAGGTATTTTAGGTAGTCATCATAGTTGCGGATATAATCTTCCTCGCTGTAATCATGGCTGGCAAGCACCAGACAGAGTGCTCCTGAAGTGAATTCCTGTTCGTGGGCCCAAACTCCAGGAGGAACAAGCAAACCTTGATAAGGACGATTCAAGGTTACCACCTTCTCGTCATGGCCGTCGTTGAGATAAACCTCCAACGCACCCGAGGCGGCAATGATAAACTGCCAGCATTGCTTGTGGGCATGTGCGCCACGGTCCTTGCCGGCAGGCACGTCGTAGATGTAAAAGACACGACGTATCTCGAATGGCACTTGCACCTTCTGATAGATATATGTCAAACTTCCCCGAGGATCCTCTTCCTTGGGAAGATTGATGATCTTGCAGTCGTCTAATGTTGCCATGGGGTAAAAGATTATCGCTCGTAAGTATTATCGTTTCAGCCAACGCTCAGGATTAACAGCGGTGGCATTCTGGTATATCCAAAAACGAATCTCCGCACGATTGCTTTCAGGTTCGGTCTTCAATGTACCCAACTGCTGACGAGTTGAGACCCTCTGACCAGCTCGAACGAAAACGTTCTGCAGATTCATATAGACCGAACGATAGTTGCCGTGCTGCACAATGATAGTCCACTCCTCACTCGTCTTGAAGCAACTTTGCACAACACCCTCGTAGATAGCGCAAGCATGTGCCCCAATACGAGTACTTAGCACAATGCTCGAATTACCGCTGCTCGGATTGTAATGATCGACAAAAGCGAAGGTGGCATCCAAAGGATAAGGCAACCTTCCTCGATTCTCGGCGAAACTACCGGACAGCCTACGGAATGCGTCGTCCTTCTTCACCGTAGTAGAATTGTGGGTCGTACTTCGGGATGGCGCAGATGAACTTGAAGTCGAAGCCCCTGCTCCACTGGATCCTCCCTTTGCCGCTGTCGCTGTACTATTGTTCTTGGCTTCACGTGCCTTGCGGGCAGCCTCTTCCTTCCGTCGAGCTTCTTCCTCAGCCTTTCTTTTTGCCTCTTCAGCCTTACGTATCTCCTCTTCAATCATCCGTTGGATGGTCTTCTCAACCTCTGCCATCCGCTTGCGGTCACGATCCAATTCGGTTTGCAGCTCTTTGTTGCGCTTCTGCAAATTGGCAATTTGTGTCTGCTGTTCCTGTTGACGTTGAGCCAGCGAAGCACGTTCTTTATCCAGATCCTGAAGGATAATCTCATGGTCGGCACGAACCTGTTCAAGTGATAACTTTGCTTCGTTGGTGGCATTGCGTTGCTCCAGGAGAAGTTCTGCCTGTCCCTTGCGCCACTCTCCATAGCGACGCAGGTATCGCACGCGCCGCATGCCTTCAAGCAGGTCTCTGGCCGAAACAACGAAGAGCAGTTCGTCATAACCGCTGCGCCACTTGTAAAGATGACGCATGGCAGCTGCATACTTCTTCTGTGTTGCATTATGCTGGTTCTCAAGATAGCGTATCTCGCGTTTAAGACTGTCCTCTTCGGCAATGATGGACTCTATCTCACGATGCTTGCTGTTGATAAGTGCTTGACGCTTGCGTATCTCATCAGCTCGAATCTGAATATCGCGGTTCTGGCTCTTGAGCGAATTATTGTTTGTGTTGATTAGTTTCTCTGTATCCTTGATCTGACGCTGCAGATCCTTTTGCTGCTTCTCATAAGCCTGACGAGTCATTGGCTTGTTCTTCTTACTACTGCTTTTTTTATTGTTTGCCTTAGAGGAGGAAGACTGAGAAGTTTTCTTCTGCGTGCTTTGAGCAGGCTTCTTCTGCGTCGTTTGGGCAGGCTTCTTCTGCGTGCTCTGTGCGGATTTCTTCTGCGTCGTTTGTGCAGGCTTCTTGGCCGTACTCTGTGTGGGCTTCTTCTGCGTCGTTTGGGCAGGCTTCTTGGCCGTGCTCTGTGCGGGCTTCTTCTGCGTGGTTTGTGCAGGCTTCTTGGCCGTGCTCTGTGTGGGCTTCTTCTGCGTCGTAGTCTTCGTTGTAGTAGTCTTCTTCTGCTGAGCATAGACAGCATTATTGAATCCTGCCATCAGCACGATCGAAAAAAAGAAGACTACCAAAAAATGGAAGAAACGCTTCATTCGGGACACAACTTACTTTGTCAGACTCTTGATCCTATTGCCAATTTCCTTGATGGGGACTTTGTTATATGAATCGGAAGGTTCGAAATCACGCCATGTACTTTCTCCAAGAGAAGGATTGGTCAGTTTCAAGCCTGCCGAAATCTCCTTGTTCTCTGCATTGGTTATGGTGATATATTCCTGGGTGGGCACCCACTGTCCATCCTCTACTTCTTCGTAGTCGGAGTATTCCCATCGAGCTGTCTTGGCTCCCACAGCGAGCAAAGTGCTTACGAGGCGTCCATTTTCATCGATGGCATAGAGGATACTGTAGTCTTTCCCCTTATAAAGCCCCTCAGAATAACCTTGCTTACCATCGGCAAGCATAGGTGTGGTCCAAGTAAATTTGCTGTAATCCTTGCTTGTTGCCTGTCCCTTTCCCGGGATATAGATGCGTCCCAACATAAGGCACTCCAAGGCCTCCATCTCATGACCATTGATATCCTTGATGTCATAGAGGTTGGCAAGGTCAACGATGGAATAAATCTTATCATATTTATCGACCAAAAGAACAGACTTCTGACTTGCCTCGACACGTGCCACCTCAAAACCAATAAGTGGAGCATTTACCTGCATGCAAAGACGATTGCCTGACTCCAGACACATCTTGCCATTGAGACTGGTCTTGCCCAATGAATACTTTACCTTCGATTGAAGGGCATCGTACTTAAAGTTATTCCCCACCACGCTCTCAAAGCGAGCTTTCTCGGGATGGGCTCCGGTTAGCGTTCCTGTTACCACCTTGGGAGTATGACAGGAAGTGAGAATGATGGATAAGGCTGCTAAAGCAGCTACACAAATATGTTTGATGTTCTTGTTCATTGTCGATTAATTATTCAGGAGTGTCTCAGCACTGTCGATTTTCTTCTGTATCTTCTCGACATCTTCTACGTCATCGCACTCAAGGGCTTTCTTCCATTGTTCGATGGCGCCCTTGAGATCATTGCTCTTCAAAAGCATGTCGCCATAATGATCGAATAGGGTACTGTTGCCCTTGTCGTCCTTAGCGAGACAATCAATGGCGTGTTGCTGATAGAACGTAGCCAATGTATAGCTTTCTTCGAGATACAGAATCCACGCGTAGGTGTCAAGATAGGTAGGATTATCCGGATACTTCTGTATCACCTTAAGTGCCATGCTCTCAGCTTTGGAAAGATCCTTCTTCTGCAAACTCAAATAATAAGCGTAGTTGTTGAGCGCATTGTAATTGGTAGGGTTATACTTCACGGCCTTGTCGTAGCAATCGAAGGCCTCGTCCATACGATTGTCCTGATAATAGATGTCACCCATATTACCATAAAGGTTGCTTACCTTGTTGGCATCGGGTGGGTTCATGTTTTCGATGGCCATACGATATTGCTCAATAGCCTTCTCATTCTGTTCCTCCCTAATGTAGGCCCAAGCAGCGACGAGATAGGCGGTTTGATTGGAAGGATGCTCTTTCAGTGCCTCCTGTGTCAGTTCGATGAGTTGGGGTTTGGGCATCCAACTGGTGCTGTAATAGAGCAACTGTTCCCAATACTCCATCGAAGTGGGTTTAAGGTCCACGGCAAAACGCATACTCTCGGAGGCAAGACTATCCTGACCCATGGCATTGCGCCAATCGGCTTGCAACATATAGATTTCATCGGAAGTAGGATGCATTTCTACGACAGCAGTAAAAAGAGAATCGACATTGTTGAAAAGCGCCATCGTATCGAGGTCGGTTGTGACATTGCCTTTCTCTATCTGGTCACGATATGCAGATAGCTTTCGATAAGATCCTTTCAAATACTCTCCCATCACCTCCACCTTGGTATCGACATCGAGGTTATTATTTACAAGTGCTGAAGCGACAAGTCGGTCGGCTGCATCCTGATCTCCTGTCATGCTATAGTAATTTGCCTGGGCGACCCACACGTAAGCGTTATCGGGTTCCACACCAGCGGCTGCCTCATAGGTCTCCTTGGCTTGAGGTATCTGTCCGTACTGCATCTGCAAATCGCCCAACTGTACTCGATAACGCACATTATATGGATAACGAGCGATAAGTTTGCGATATTCATCAAAACCCTCATCCGTACGTTTTTTGTCGCTGAGGATTGCAAATTTATATCGTGTAAGTTGTTCATTGACGCCTTCTATCTCCTCAAGCCTGTTGAGCATATCGAGACATTCGTTCACACTGTCAAGGCGCAGATAGATTTCAGACATGTTGTAAAGCGGTTCACTCTTTTCGAGATAGTTGCGAACCAATCGCTCATAACAGAGTCGTGCATCCTCGATACGATTCAGGGCAAGGAAAAGGTCACCTTCGGCCTCGGTGTACCAATAGTTGATCGAGTCGATGGCAATGGCTTGTTCGATAGCCAATATCGCATTCAAGGCATTGTTCTGTTCGCGATACTGGTTGCTGAGGAAATAATAGGCAGCAGCCAAACCCGGAACCTGACTGGTGGTAGGAGCTTGGATGCCCTTTTTCGCCACCTTCGGCTCTTCGGTCGGAAGCTGGACGGTGAGTCCGTAACCCTGTGAAGTCATCACCGAGTCATAGAAGGCAACTGCCTGCTTCATGAGCTTTACGGCCGAATCGGGCCGCTCGCACTGGCCTTGGGTCACTGCCAGGAAATAGAGGGAATCGAAATACTGCTGTTCATCAAGGGTCAGCAACGAAGTCTCACTCTGTTGAGGAACCTTCTTCCGAGCAGACAAAGTTGCCGGCAGCAAGACTGTCAGCAGAAAGAAGACGAGAAATATATGATGTCTATGTTTATACATTGGATTCAAATTGACCTTGAATGATATTTAGGCAATGCTGACATTGAAGCCTTCAGCCACGAGGGGAGCGACCAATTGCGCCATCTCCTCTTTCGAAACCTTCACAAGGTTGGGCTCCGGTGTCGGTCGGTCGAGGCTATAGACCATGATTTGATGAGGCTTGATTTCGCGCATGAGGTCACACCAGCCTCGAACCTCTTCAGGTGTTGTATTATCGACCACCTTGCCATCGTGCATACCTCGAACAAACATAGTTTGGACAATAAGTTGGCCACTGAACGACTTCATGCCATCGACAATTTGGCGCACGCTGTAGTTTCTGTCGGTTGGCTGATCGATGAGACGTATTGTCTCGTCGAAGGCTCCGTCAATCTTGAGGATATTGTTATCGACCTTAAGCAGAGCTGCATGTACCTCAGCGTCGGTCATACGTGTAGCATTGCTCAACACACTCACCCTCGCTTGGGGATAATACCGGTCACGTAGTGCAATGGTACGATCGATAACTTCGGCAAATCGTGGGTGAAGGGTAGGCTCACCGTTGCCTGCAAAAGTGATAACATCGATGGTTCTGTCTTCTGCAACTTCTTCCTTGAGCTTGGCTTCAAGTTCCTCCATCACCGCATCAGCATCGGGGAAGTGTCCTCCTCTATGGTCCTTGTTCCATCCGCATTCGCAATAAATACAATCGAAGGAACAAATCTTGGCATCCTTGGGCAGAAGGTTCACGCCAAGGCTGATGCCCAGTCTGCGGCTATGGATAGGGCCTATGATATTGTCGCTATAAATATTTGGTTTACGTTCTTGCATTGTTGAGAAATGTACATTTTTCGGGAGCAAATTTAAGAAAAAAAACTAACACGGCCAAATCTATACGTCAATTTTTCACATATTTAATAAAAAAGGCCCCGAAACCAATGGTTTCAGGGCTTCGTTTCGAGTCTTTACACAATGTGTAAAAGAAAGATTCCTCGAATTAGTTGTTCTCAGGACGGAGTTTGCGTACAGTAACTGCAGTCTGCCACATCTCGCTTTCACGGAGTGCCTTGAGCTCCTTCTCAAGACCTGCACGATAGTCGGGCTTAGAGTTGGCATCGATAGAAATCTGAGCCTCATTACCTAGCTTCACGCTCATGTAGAGCCACTGACAAATAGGCTTGATGGCATCGTGGAAACGTGGATACCAGTCGAGGGCACCACGCTGGGCTGTAGTCGAACAGTTGGCATACATCCAGTCCATACCATTCTTTGCGAAAAGGAGCATGAGGGACTGTGTGAGTTCCTCT
>JAFZTS010000005.1 GCA_017618715.1 Bacteroidales bacterium | reverse complement strand
GCTGCTTTCGGGAATTGTACAGAGTTGACAGATGTCTATTGTTATGCTGAAAATGTTCCCTCCACAAACAGTAGTGCTTTTGAGGGTTCGCATATTGAATATTCCACGCTCTATGTGCCTGAAGGTTCCGCCAATAAATATTTGTCAACCGTCCCATGGAGCAACTTCAAGGAGATAAAGACTTTGTCGGGTAGTAATCCAGACCCACCCGAACCAAAGAAGTGCGCCACCCCAGTAATAAGATATGTCAATGGCAAACTTCTGTTCTCGTGTGAGACAGAGGGCGTCGGGTTCTTAAGCGAGATAACTGATGCAGATGTGAAGAAAGTATATGGCGCTGAGATTTCGTTGACAGCGACTTACAACATCAGTGTTCAAGCTATGAAGACAGGATACGAGAACTCCGACGTAGCATACGCCACGCTCTGCTGGATTGAGGTGGAGCCGAAGACCGAAGGCATCGAGGATGGCATCGCACAAGTGCCGGTACGTCCCGTAATGATTCAAGTTCAAGATGGAGTCGTCCACATTACTGGTGCAGAAGAAAACCAGCAGATCTCCATTTTCAGCACAGATGGGAAATGTTTAGGCCAAGGGATTAGCAGGAACGGCTCAGCCAGCATTTCCACAAGTCTGCGTCGAGGTAGCTGTGCCATAGTAAGAATTGGTGAGAAAACTGTGAAGGTTATTATTCAGTAATTAACTTGTTTTTCTCTGCAATAATTCAACCCATTTAACAACTAATTATAGAAAAAATCAGCCCTTCTCGCTCTATTTGTTCTACCGAAGGCGCAGCATCGTGTGTGCTGCGCTTTTGCTGTTTTATCGTGGCAAGTCCCCTAACGTTCGTTGGAGGACATGGTTCGAAAGGAGGATGTCCGCTAACGTTCGCTGGGGGACATGTTGTAAAAGGAGGATGTCCTCTAACGTTCGCTGGGGGACATGCTGCGACAGGAGGATGTCCGCTAACGTTCACTGGGGGACATGCTGCGACAGGAGGATGTCCGCTAACGTTCGTTGGAGGACATGGCGCGAAGGGAGGATGTCCTCTATCGTTCGTTGGAGGATATGGCGCGAAGGGAGCATGTCCGCTAACGTTCGTTGGAGGATATGGCGCGACGGGAACATGTCCGCTAACGTTCGTTGGAGGACATGCGGCGACGGGAAGATGTCCGCTAACGTTCGTTGGAGGATATGGCGCGAAGGGAACATGTCCGCTAATGGTCGTTGGGGGACATGCTGCAATTGGAAAATGGTCTCTATCGAAAAAAAAATACGGACAGCTCCTTTGGGGAGTTGTCCGTATTTCATATTTCGCGCTGAAATTACTTCTTGGTGCGATTGCCGTAACGGCTGAGGAACTTATCGACACGACCAGCGGTGTCAACGAGCTTATGCTTGCCAGTGTAGAATGGGTGGCTGGCTGAAGTGATTTCAAGCTTTACCAGTGGATACTCGACGCCATCAATCTCGATGGTCTCTTTGGTGTTAACGGTCGAACGGGAGATGAACGTCACGTCGTTCGACATGTCCTTGAATGCTACAGGACGATAATTCTTTGGATGGATATCCTTCTTCATTTCTTCTTGTTTTTATGACCGGGGGTCATGCTCGGTCGGTTAATAATCGGGCGCAAAGATACTAAATAATTCTTTCTTAGAGAAATTTTTCGAGGCCGAAACTCTTTCATCACTCGAAAAAACGTCTTCCTTTCTATATTTTGCCATCTTCATTTAGCATCGTCACCACGAATTCAAATGGTTTGGAGGGAAAAACGGCCAAATTATTCCCTCATTGGAAATATTCTTGGGAAATGATTTGCATATTCCAGAAAATTTCTCGATATTTGCAGCGTCTGTTTCGATTAGTCGAATACAAAAGTGGATAATACTTGTGTGGTCGCATAGCTCAAAATTATAGAAAAATTCTATCAAAAATTATAAGAAAAACGGGACGGTTTGATTTCGGACATTCATCTTTTGATAATTTTTTAAATCAATTTTCTTATAATTTTGAGTGAAACGACCCTTTATATAGAAGCGTCCATTTCGACAAGTCGAAAACAGAAAGCGATAATATCATGAGAGGTCTCATAGCTCAAAATCTCTCAATATCTTATCAAAATCCATCATCAATCATGAAGGAAACATCGATGAAGCTATTGAAAGATTTTAAATATGATTTTGTTTGATTTTGAGCGAAGCGACCCAAAAAGGATATATCATTTATAATTTTAACAACCAACCACATGAAAAGGACAATCTTTATGACAGCGGTATGCGCCCTGATGCTGGGTGCATGCACCACGAAGACGCAGGAGGAGCCCGATGGCGCCTACCTCTTCACCTATTTCAACGACCCGACACATTCGCTGTTCATGGCTATCAGCTACGACGGGTACGAATTCAAGGCTATCAACGGCAGCGAGCCCATCATCGCTGGCGACAGCATCGCCGAGCAACGCGGCATCCGTGACCCGCACATCTACCGTGGGCCTGACAACAAGTTCTACATCGTGATGACCGACCTGCACGTCTTCGGCAAGCAGGCAGGATTGCGCGACACCCAGTGGGAACGCGAGGACCGCTACGGATGGGGCAACAACCGTGGCATTATCCTGATGAAGTCGGACGACCTGATTCACTGGACACACAACGAGGCGCGCATCGACAAGCTTTTCCCCGAGAACTTCGGCGAGATTGGCTGCGCATGGGCTCCCGAGACCATCTGGGACCCCGAGGAGCAGAAGATGATGGTCTATTTCACCATACGCCAAACACCCGAGGGTGACGGTGGGCGCACCAAGTTGTTCTACAGCTATGCCGACAAGGATTTCACCACACTGGTGACCGAACCGAAGCTGCTCTTCGAATATCCCGACCCGCAGATTCAGGTGCTCGACGCCGACATCTGTCCCATGCCCGACGGACGTTACTTCATGACCTACGTGGCCCAGGAGAATCCAGGTGGCATCAAGTACATGATTTCGGATAAGATCAACCACTACGACGACTACCATGCTGAGCAGATCGATGCCGAGGACAGAGGGTGCGAAGCGCCAAACTGCTGGAAACGCATCGGCGAGGACAAGTGGGTTATCATGTACGACATCTACAGCGTAAATCCACACAACTTCGGCTTCGTCGAGACCACCGACTTCAAGACCTTCACCCCACTGGGACGCTTCAACGAGGGTGTGATGAAAGCCCTGAACTTCGTTTCACCGAAGCACGGCAGCATCATCCCCATCAAGCTTAGCGAAGCCAAGAGACTGGAGGAGTATTATGCTAAATAGTACCTATAGTAGCTATAGTAACTATAGTGACTATAAATAATATAGTGACTATAATAAAACGAGGCCCGACTTGCAAATTGCAGGTCGGGCCTCTAAATCAATTAGCGCTTGCGCTTATTTCAAAGGTATCAGCGAGAAGCTGAAGGTGTAGTCCTGATAGGGAACGAGATAGGGCTCCTGGGGAACGGCACCCCAGCTGTTCTCACAAGCGAGCCCCATCTGCTTGTAGTCGATGAGGACATTGGTAAGCGGAGCTGGATCGATGTCGGGCGAATGGAGATTGCGCTTGGCATCGCCTTCATCGAGCGAAGCCTGCGTGTAATGGAGGGCGCTGGCAGAAAGGAGCTGACCATCGGCATTATGGGGCACAATCTTCAGCTTGTGGCCGTTGGGCGTAGCGAGCTGCATCCAACGCACGTCACAATGATTACCATTCTCCTGCGGGCGAATGTAGGGATAGAATTCGTCGGTGACGGTGCTCTCATAGATGCCTACGAACTGTGAATCCTTACGGTCGGAATAGTTCTCGACAGGACCACGTCCGTAGTATGTCAATTGTTCAAACTGCACGGGCATTGGATACTGCATGCCGAAACGGAACATCGGCAGAATCTCATCAGCAGCAGGCATCTCGGGACGACGACCACGTGGTGGACGGATAGGATAGCCCTTGCCGTGGGTGATGAACTCCTGCTTGACATCTATTTGACCATAGGCGTCGATGGTGTAGGTCAACAGCAATTCGGCCTTTACGTCGGGCATATCGTACCGAGCGGTGACAACGCGCAAACCCTGGGCATTCATTTCATCGGTAAGTGAAGTCAACTTCATCTGGGGTTCACGCCATACCTTGAGGTATCGCTGCAAACCTGCGCCGAAATCATTATCGGTGGGTGCACGCCAGAAATTGGGCGTAAGTTGGCCACCTTCGGCGAGGTAATTGACACCATCCACCACATACTGACAGAGGAAGCCTGTGGTGGAGTCGAAGGTGATGAAAATTGAAGGAGTAGGTTTTATAGGCTTCGCAACTTTGTTCCCTCCAGTAGGTGCGGGCATAATCCTGTTCGATGGAATAGATGAATAAGGAACCACGAGGGAGGCCTGGGAAGGATCGGTTACCTGAAGCTGCTGACGAGCTATCACGGAGCCGGCAGGAAGGAGTCCATCGCTACGACGAAGCGTATAGGAGAGGTTAAGGAAACACTCCTCCATTTTATCGATAGGCGAAGAAACATTCAGTTTCAGACGGACATCCTGCTGTGGAGCAGCCTTGATATCATCGACGAACCCCGTCTCGACTATTTCACCATTGCGAACGAGACTCCAGGAAAGCAGGACATCGCTCAAGTCGCGGAAGAAGTTCTCATTATGGATATTGAGATTGAACTCGGAAGTGTAGCTGCCATCAACGAACGAAGTCCAGATGTTCTGATAATAGTACTGCACCTCGTAGGCATGGGGGTTCCATGTGCGGTCGGGGGCGATGAGACCGTTGTCGCAGAAGTTGCCGCTGGTGGCATCGTACTCGTTCCAATCGCCACCGTAGGCCCAGATCTGACGTCCCTTGGCATTGGTCCATCGACATGACTGATCGACGAAGTCCCAGATGAAGCCGCCTTGGAACTTGGGGTATTTGCGTATCAGCTCCCAATATTCGCGGAAGCCGCCCTCGGAATTGCCCATTGCATGAGCATATTCGCACTGGATGAGCGGTTTATCGAATGGCTCCACCTCGTGTGTGCGCCAATTCTCGCCCGAAGGCTTGGTACAATACTCCTCACACTGGCGATAGCCGTAATACATCGGGCAGAAGATGTCGGTCTTGCCGACTTTCTCGGCGCGTTCGTACTGCACGGGACGCGAGGGGTCTTCGGCCTTCACCCAGTCGTAGCACGCCTCGAAGTTGGGACCATAGCCGGCTTCGTTGCCAAGACTCCAGATGATGATGGAGGGGTGGTTGAAGTTACGCTGCACGTTACGCTGGTTGCGTTCAAGGTGGCCGATGCGGAAGTCGTCACGAATGGCAAGCGTGCGTTCGCCATAGCCCATGCCGTGGCTTTCGAGGTTGGCTTCGGCACAAACATAGAGTCCGTACTGGTCGCAGAGGTCATACCAATAGTTGTCGTCGGGATAATGGCAAGTGCGCACGGCGTTGATGTTCATCTTCTTCATCTCGAGTACATCCTGGAGCATACGTTCACGACTGACGACATATCCTCCATCGGGGTCGAGCTCATGACGGTCGGCACCCTTGATGAGGATGGGCTGACCGTTGACGAGGAGCTGGTTGACACCGGCCACACGGTCGCTGATCTCGATACTGCGGAAGCCCACCTTGAGCGGGATGACGTCGATGACCTTGTTGCCTTTGCGCAGTGTGGCGGTGAGCCGGTAAAGGGAAGGCACCTCGGCACTCCAGGGCTTCACGTTGCTGACCGTCATCTTCACGCCGTTCTTGAGCGAAGCAACCGATTGGGTAGCCTTGGCCACCTCCTCGCCTTCGGCATCGCGAAGGACGAAATCAACCTGGCCTGAGCCAATGACCTTGGCGTTGATGTTAAGGACACCATCCTTGTAGTCGTTGGTAAGGTTGGCATCGACGCGGATGTCGTCGAAGCGATTCGAGAGGCCGCGTGCATAGAGGTAGCAGTCGCGATAGAGGCCGCAATAGCGGAAGTAGTCCTGGTCCTCAAGATAATGACCATCGCACATGCGGAGTATCTGGACGGCGATGAGGTTCTTCTGCCCTACCTTTATATATTTAGTAAGGTCGAACTCGGCTTCGAGTTTGTTGTCCTCGCTGTAGCCTACGAACTTGCCATTCACCCAAAGGTACATGCAGCTACCGGCTGCACCGAAATGAGCGATGATCTGCTGGCCACGCCATGCTTCGGGGATGGTAACATTGCGGCGATAGTACCCGACGTGGTTCTCCTTGATGGGCACGAAGGGAGGATTACTCTCGGCACGATGGTCCCAGATGAAACCTCCGCCCACGTAAATGGGGTCACCAAAGCCGTTAAGCTCCCAGCAACCGGGCACAGGGATGGTCTTCCAGTCGGCGATGCTGAAGTTGGAGTTGTAGAAGCCGTCGAGCATCTGGTCGGCATCGCGCTGCCAGAAGAAGTCCCAGGTGCCGTTGAGCGTCAGATAACGCTCCGATGACTCAGGGCAACGAAGTGCAGCCTCAGGACTCTCGAAGGCGAAGTGATGGGTATGCATGGGCATACGATTCACCTGATTGATGTCGGGTTGTTGCCATGCCTTGGCGTATGCCGTGGGCACACCAGGGACGGCAGGCACCTCGTCGAGGCTCTGCGGGATCTCCAATGGGTGTTTGAACTCGGGTTGGGTGTTCTGGTCCTGGGCAATGATAGCCGTGGACAATGTGAACGCCAATGATAAACATAATAAAGTGCTCTTCATAGGGAAAAATAACTATTTATGATTTACAGTTTACTATTGGAAATGTGTTCTCGGTTGCAAATATAAGGCTTTTTGACATACAATACAAATTACAGACGAACTTGCAGAAAAAGTGGTTTCATTTCATCCGTTATTGCCACCCATATTTGCCAAATTACGTTAATTGAGCTATTCAAAACAGTTATAATGATTAAATGTAATATTTTCGGAACAACGGTGCTGAATAATCATTATCTTTGTCCCGATTAATTACAAATGAAATAACCGGCAATGTGAAAAGCACAGCACACATACCGTCGTTCATTCGCAACAACCAAACAACACAACACATATTCACCACTTAATTTTAATGCTAATGAAACATTTCGTTTCCCTGCTTATTATGTTAAGCATTTCGTTAGCTGCAGCTGTAGCCCAAAGTGTGCGGGGTACGGTTGTAGATACTAACGGTGAGCCTGTCATTGGCGCTTCGGTTGTCGTCTCTGGTACCACCACCGGTTCAATTACCGACCTCGACGGCAACTTCAGCATCACAGGCGTGGCTCCGTCGGGACACCTCGACGTGTCGTTTGTCGGCTACGTCACCAACAAGGTGGCCTATCGTGCCGGCCAGAACTTGCGCATCGTCCTTGAAGAGGACAACAAGATGCTCGAGGAAGTTGTAGCCGTAGGTTACGGCACCCAGAAGAAGGCCAACCTTACCGGCTCGGTGGCCAACGTTGACAACAAGTTGCTCGACAACCGTCCGCTGACCAACCTGTCGTCGGGTCTCGCAGGTCTGTTGCCAGGCGTGTCGGTCGTACAGACTTCGGGCCAGCCAGGCTCGGACATCGGCACGATCAACATCCGTGGTATCGGCACGTTCAACGAGTCGGGACCACTGGTGATCATCGACGGCTTCGAAGGCACGATGAACGACGTGAACCCCAACGATGTGGCCAGCATCTCCGTGCTGAAGGACGCTGCCTCGTCGTCGATCTACGGATCGAAGGCTGCCAACGGCGTTATCCTCATCACCACCAAGCGCGGCGAGAGCGGCAAGGCCAAGGTCATCTATCAGGGCCTGGTGGGCATCACCAACACGACGAACAACCCGACGTTCATGAGTTCGGCCGAAATTGCCGAAACATGGAACAAGGCACGTCAATCGGTAGGCCTCGCTCCACAGTACACTGATGACGAGATTCGCAAGTTCCGCGACGGGTCAGATCCTGACAACTACGCCAACACCGACTGGCAGGGTCTGCTCTACAAGACGGGCACACAAACCTCGCACAACATCACTGTATCGGGTGGCAACGAGAGTGCCAAGTATCTGGCTTCGGTAGGTTACCTCTATCAGAATGGTGTGGTTGACAACTACAACAAGCACCAGACCAGTGCACGCATCAACCTCGACGTGAATCCTACGGAGAAGATCGAGACAAGCTTCTCGATCAACTACATGCGCCAATCGGTCAACGAACCTCTCCCCTCGTACAACCAGACATCCGGTGACATCGACGAGTTCGGTTCGACCAACTCGGTTTATCAGATCTTCCGTCAGATCAACGTCATCTCACCAATGATCCCCTACAAGTACAGCGATGGCTCGTACGGCTCGATTTCCGACGGTAACCCTATCGCCTGGGTAGAGTCTGGAGCACATGGCAACAACGTCATCAGCAACCTGCATGGCATCGCATCGGCCAAGTACTACATTGTGCCCAGCTTCTCGGTGAAGGCTGCAGTATCTTACAACCGTCACGAGAAGGAAATCAACCAGCACAACCTGCGCGTGAAGTATCATTCGGGTTCACAGGGCACGACCTACGTAGCTCTCACCATGTCGAACTACGACCGCTCGTCGATCGACGTTACTCCCGAGTTCAAGAAGGCATTTGGTGACCACAACGTCAACGTGCTGGCCGGTTACCATGCCGAGCTTTACAAGTATCGCAACACCTACGCCTATCGTTCGGGCATGGCCAACGACGTGGTAACCGACCTCAATGCCGGTTCATCATCGACTGCCAAGGCCGAAGGATACACCCGCGAACTTGCCATGATGTCATGGTTCGGTCGCGTGGCTTACGACTGGAAGGGTCGCTACCTCCTGGAGTTCAACGCACGTTACGACGGTTCGTCGCGCTTTGCCAAGGACAACCGCTGGGGCTTCTTCCCATCGGTATCGGCAGGTTGGCGTATCTCTGACGAAGCCTTCTTCGATGGTCTGCGTGGCTTGATCTCGAATGCCAAGATCCGTGGCTCGTGGGGCAAGCTCGGCAATCAGGACCTCGGTTCATACTATCCCACCATCTCGACCATGTCGCTTGGCTACGGTAACATCTTCGCCGGCACATACGAGAACGGTGCCAAGACTGTAAATGCCGTGAACAAGAACCTGAAGTGGGAGGCCACCACCACTTGGGGCATCGGCTTGGATGCCAACATCTGGAAGTTCGACGTCACCCTCGACTGGTATGACAAGACCACCACAGGCATCTTGATGGCAGTGAGCGTGCCCGGCACTTTCGCGCTGAGCAACTACTATGACAACATCGGCGAGGTACGCAACCGTGGTATCGAGTTTGCAGTGAACTACAACGACACATTCGGTCCCGTTCGCTTCCAGATCGGTGCCAATGGCTGCTACAACATGAACGAAGTCATCGACCTCGGCAAGGACTATGCTTCTGGCGAGCCCATCGAGTACCTGAACTGCGGTTATGACCAGTATAGCTGCCGTCACTATGTAGGCATGGCCATGAGCCAGTTCTACGGCTACACCGTGGATGGTTTCCTTAATGAGAGTGAGGCAAGACCTTATTCTGAAGGCGGTTGGGCTGACTACGAAGGCTCAAGCATCCGTCGTGCAGGTGACCTGAAGTATGTCGATCAGAACGGCGACGGCAAGATCAATGCCGACGACCGCGTATGCTTCGGCTCACAGGATCCGAAGTTCACCTTCGGTTTCCACCTGAACCTCAACTGGAAGAACTGGGACCTCATCGCCTTCTTCCAGGGTGCTGCCAACGTACACCGCTACATGGCTGATGCCCTCGGTGGCCTCGGCAACAGCGATACCAAGCTGAACACCCTTTGGCGCGACAGCTACATCCTCAAGGGTGAAGGTGCCAAGTATCCTAACCTCGGTATCCCCGGCCAGAACTACTCCGGCAATGGTGGTCAGAACTCGTTCTGGCTCCAGAACGCCAGCTACGTCCGCATGAAGGACCTCCAGCTGGGCTACAGCATCCCACACAGCGTACTCTCGAAGGTGGGCATCTCCGCCTGTCGTATCTACTACAGCGGACAGAACCTCTTCACTATCTCGGGCATGATCGATGGCTTCGACCCAGAAATGCCTTCCGGCCGTGGCAACGGTTATCCGCAGACAGTTGTTAATTCCCTTGGTGTAAACATCACTTTCTAAAAACTATCTTCCAAAAGTTATGAAAAAGTATTTATATGGTGTAGCTGCATGCCTGGTGATGATATCTGCCGCCAGCTGCTCTGACTTCCTGGAGCGTTCGCCAGAAGATGCTCTTTCGCCTGCCAGCTTCTGGCAGTCAGAGAGTGATGCCTATCTGGCCATGACCGGCTGCTACAACGGTCTCAACTACATTTACCACAGTGCCGACTGGGTAGGCTACAATGCCATCTACATGGACTGCCTCTCGGACGACTACTTTGCCTACTTCTCGTGGGAGGGCCGCCGCGTGCTTACCACCGGCAACCTCACTGCCAACGACACGGGCACAAGCTTCTTCCAGTTCTCGGACATTCGTGCCTGCAACGAATATCTTGAAAACGAGGGCAACATCAGCTGGGACTCGCAAGCCACCGAAGCACAGTATAAGGCTGAGGTAAAGACCATCCGCGCCCTACTCTACCTCTATCGTTCGGAGTATTACGGCGACTTCCCGCTCATCACGAACACCATCGACGACCCGGGCGACTCGTATCTGAGCCGCACACCGGTAGCCGAGGTGCGCAGCTTTATCGTCAAGGAGCTGGAAGAGGCCATCCCCGCCCTTCCCGAACGTTCGGACGTGACACAAGGACGTATCTGCAAGCAGTTTGCACAGGGTCTGCTGATGCGCTACTACCTGTGGCGTAGTGACTGGGCCAATGCTGCCAAATATGCTCGCGAGATTGTCGAGAGAGGTGGTCTGACCCTTTCGGCCAACTATGCCGACATGTTCCTTGAGGGAAATCAGTACGATGCTGAAACCATCTTCGACTTCTCGTTCATCGCCAACACAAGCCGCGATGTCTATGGCAACCCATTCGTTGCCAATGGCGGTCTGGGTGGCTGGTCGTCGGTTGTTCCTACCGTCGATCTGATGGATGAGTTCGAGTGCATCGACGGCAAGCCCATCACAGAGTCGCCACTCTACGATCCAACCCGTCCGTTCCTCAATCGCGACCCACGTCTGCGTGCATCGATTGTCTATCCCGGACAGCCTTATCCAGGCTATGGCGACGGCACCACAAAGGGTGGCTACCGCTCAGTCTATAACTCGATGCCAAGAAGCATCGACGGCAACAACAACCAGGACTTCTGGAACAATGCCGCCAATGCATCGAAGTCGGGACTCCAGCTGGGCAAGTACTTCCAGGCATCCAACGTTGCAGGAAGCGACTTGAGCCACTTGACGCTCCACTTCAAGGCCATGCGTCTGGCCGAGGCTATTCTAACTTTGGCCGAGTGTGACATCGAGCAGAACAACCTGCAGGAGGCCGCAACTCTTATCAACCAGATTCGCCAGCGTGCCGGCATGCCGGATATCACCGTGAGCGATCAGGCTACGATGCGTGCTCAGGTTCGCCGTGAACGCCGCGTAGAGCTCAATGGCGAGGGTCTGCGTCGCTTCGACCTCGTACGCTGGAAGAGCGCCAATGGTCAGCCATACATCGTGGAGAAGTTTAATAACTTCAGCATCGAGCACATCGACGGTGACCTGGTTGACGAAGTGGATGCCAACGGCGACTACATCGCCGTCGTAACAGGACGTTCAGCCGATGCCTTCAGCTCGGAGAACTACAAGTCGTACAAGCCCTATCAGGTACTCTTCCCGATCGGTCAAGGCACACTTGATGTCAATCCAAACCTTGAGCAGAATCCCGGTTATTAAGGAGTGAATGGGTTCTTAACCCCTTACTCTAAAACTCATAAATTGGTCTCGCCCAACCCATACGCAGGCGTTGGGCGAGATTTTTCGAATAAAATGATGAACAAGCGACTTGCTTCCATATTTGCTGCCCTGATATTCGTTCTGCTCGTACTGCACCTGCAGCACGTACAGCGTTATTTGTTCTTCTTCCGCGAGCAGATGATGATGTTTCTCTACGACCCGTCCATCATCGCTGACCGCTATCTGGGTGTGGCTGGCCCTGCCCAACTGTTGAGCCACTTGATGGTTCAATTCTTCAAACTCCCGTATGTGGGCGCAGTTATCACGGGCCTACTGGGTGTTCTTTCAGCCCTGTTGCTGTGGAAAAGCCTACGACGCATTTCGACATCAGTACTCCTTTTGCCGCTTGCCATCCTTCCCATCATCTTCATTTGCGACGGCCTCTTCGATGTCTATTATGACTACGTGGGACTTGTCGCCTATTTCCTTTTCTCACTCTTCCTTTTCATTGACCAATGGTTGGCCAGCTGCCTGACAGACTGGTGGCGAATAGTGACCACTACCCTATTGGCCTTGTTGCTCTTCTGGATGGCTGGTGCCGTGGCGATGCTGTTTGCCGTTTGTGCGCTGATCATCGAGTTGGTTTCCGAACCACGCAAAAGCTGGCAACTCCTGCTTCCCGTCCTTGCTGTAGCCATCGTGGGAGCCATTTGCGTCAAGACAAGCCTGCTTGCAGGTTACCGATATGCCTTCCAGAATGGTGCCTATTACGAGCCTATCCTGAAGCCCACCAATTTCTACCATACCCCTTGGATCCTAACAGCCGTGCTGCCTCTGCTTGCACCGCTCGCCCACTTCGTTTCGGGCAAACTGCGTCCTCTGTGGCTCACAGTTTGCAGCCTGGCTCTTCTTGTACTTGTGGGAGCCTTCGCTGTACGTTCAGCCAATCGCAACGGACAAAAGATGTATCCGATGATTGCGATGGACCACTTTATCGTCACCCACAACTGGCAGGGACTGCTCGACAGCCCTTACACCAAGTCGGGTAACTTCCTCCTGATGAACCGTCTCAACCTTGCCCTTTCGCATGAGGGCAAGCTACTCAATAACTTCTTCGACTATCCGCAAGTAGGTCCCTACAGCATCCTCACCGAGCTCAAGCAACTTTCGCTCGATGTGGAGATCACCACAACCCTCAGCGAAATCTTCTACCAAATGGACAACATCGCCTCCGCGATGGAGAAAGCATTCAACACCGTCGAAGGACTGCGCTATGGTTCGCCCTCGAACATGCAAATGCTGGTGCGCACCAATATCATCTTCGGCGCCTATCCTTTGGCCGAGAAATATATCCGTCTGCTCGAAAAGACCCTCTTCTACAAAGATTGGGCAAGCGACCAACGACGCTACCTCTACAACGAAGAGCTCATCAACAGCGACCCCGAATATGGTGCCAAACGCAAAAGTCTGCCCCCCGACTGCGAGGAGTTCACCCAGTCTCGTGGAGCTTACGCCGACCTTCTCCTTACCATTCGCACCAATCCCAAGGCAATAGCAGCCCGTGATTATGCCATCGGCTATCTCCTCTTGGCCAATGACACACCACACATCAATGCCTTTGCCGACGAGTTCTACGGCACTGAGCTGATGCCCGAAACACCACAGCGTCTGCAGGAAGCCATCGTCGCTGCCAACGAGAAGGACCTCGACTACTGCCGTTCACGCGGAGTGACCGAAGAGACCATCCAACAATACCAGCAACTCAAGCAAATGGTGGTCGATGCGCGTCGCAACAACCAGGAAATAGGTGGCCTGTTACGCCCGCAGTACGGCAACACCTACTGGTACTACCTCCTCGTCACCTCTCCCCAAATCGCCAAGCTCATCGAGCAGACCAAGAAGCAACCCGAAGCCTCAATGTCTGCCCACTAATCCAGAATCTCTAGATTATCTAGAACATCTAGAAAGTCTAGAATATCTAGAAAACCCACCAGCCACAAAAGATAATGAAAAGAACCCTATATATATTATTAATGTGTAGTGCGCTGTTCACCGCGTGCAACAGCGACATCAGCATCGACCGGCAACTCGATGCCGAGGCCGACATCTTTCCTGATTACAAGGAAGTGACTATTCCCTGTAACATCGCGCCGATGTGTTTCCAGCTCAATGATGCGAAGGGTGTCGATACCCGCCTCATCATCGAGGGCGGTAATGGGAAGATTCAGGTGAAGGGCGAGGATGGCGATTTCGACATCCCTATCGACAAATGGCATAAACTCCTTGCCGCAAACCGCGACACAAACCTACAGTTCACCGTCTGTCGCCTTGAGGATGGCAAGTGGGCCGCCTACCGTCCATTCAAGATGCACGTCGCTTTGGATAGCATCGATGCCTATCTGGCCTATCGTCTTATTCCCCCTGGTTACGGACTGTGGAATGCGATGGGCATCTACCAGCGTTGCCTGGAGTCGTTCGAAGAGACACCCATCATGGAGAATCGCCAGACGGAATACAACTGCATGAACTGCCACACCTTCCAGAGCCAGAACCCGAAGAAGATGTGTTTCCACCTGCGTGGCAATCATGGAGGCTCGGTGCTGGTGAGAAGTGGACAAGTGGAGAAGCTCAACCCTGAGTTTCCCGACACCATCAAGGGCATTGCCTATCCAGCCTGGCACCCTTATGCCGATTACATCGCCTTCTCGTCCAACCGTGTAGCACAGTCGTTCTTCGTGCACCATCGTCAGCGCATCGAGGTTTTCGATACACGTTCCGATGCCGTGGTGCTCGACATAGCTCGCAACCGCGTCATTACTGCTCCCGAATTGTCATCGACAAGAGATTGGGAAACATGGCCAGCCTTCTCCGCTGATGGAAAGACACTTTATTACTGTACTGCCCCCATCGTCGAACCCATGCCTCAGGAATACAAGAAAGTGCATTTCAGCGTTTGCACCATCGGTTTCGACCCCGAAACGGGCACCTTCGGCCAACAGGTTGATACGCTTTTCAACGCCGGCGACAGCCTCAGCTTCAACTATCCACGCGAATCGCCCGATGGACGATGGCTTGTCTATAACCGTCAGGAGTGCGGCTACTTCCCTATCAACCACAAGGAATCAGACCTTTGGTTACGCGACCAGCAGACGGGCGAAACCCGACCACTGGAGGCTGCCAACTCGAACGACTGTGAGAGCTATCATACCTGGAGCCATAATAGCCACTGGCTCGGCTTCAGCAGCCGTCGCATCGACGGACTCTATGTCTGCCCATATTTCACCTACATTGATGACAACGGGCAGGCCACAAAGGCCTTCATCATGCCTCAGCGTCATCCGCGCACATTCTACGACAATCAACTGAACTCCTACAACATCCCCGAGTTCATCACCGATGCCGTCGAGGTGAGCCAGCACACCATCGCAGAAACTGTTTGGTAGGATGAATAGTAGCTATAGTAACTATAATAACTATAGTGACTATATTGGCTTAAATAATTAATAATCCATTACCCTTATGAAAAACCAGTTTCTTGTTCTGTCTTTTTCCCTGCTCTCCGCCACTCTTTTTGCCGAGGGACCAGGCAATGCATGGCAGGACCCGCAGGTCAATGCCATTAACCGACTGCCGATGCATACCAACTTCACACCCCTGGAGCAAGAGAACCTCTCGCTGCATGGGCTATGGCGCTTCAACTATGTCCATACTCCCAGCGAGGCGCCAAGTGACTTCTTCAAAGTTGGCTTCGACGATAGTGCATGGGACGAAATGCCCGTGCCCGGACTGTGGGAACTCAATGGTTATGGAGATCCGTTGTATCTGAATTTCGGCTATGCATGGCGCGGACACTACACCAACAATCCTCCCATTCCTCCCACCGAAGAGAATCGTGTGGGAAGCTATCGTCGAGAGTTCTTCATTCCAGCATCGTGGAAGGGGCAACAGATCATCGCTCATTTCGGTTCGGTGACTTCGAATATCGCCCTTTATGTCAATGGACGTTTCGTAGGATATAGCGAAGACAGTAAATTGGCTTGTGAGTTTGATCTGACACGCTTCGTGAAGCCTGGACAAAAGAACCTCATCGCCTTCCAGGTGATGCGCTGGTGCGATGGCTCCTATTTCGAGGACCAGGATTTCTTCCGCTTTACGGGTTTGGCACGCGACAGCTATCTCTATACCCGTCCCCTCAAACATATCGAGGATATACGTCTGACCACCGGGCTTGAAAACGACTATCAGGATGGAACGCTCGACATCAACCTGAAGTTGAGCCACAATCTCATGGCGACAGTTGTCCTCTCCGATGCCGAAGGCGGCGAAGTGGGCAGAGTCACAATGAAGGGCAAGGCCTCGACCGCAAGGATCACTGTGCCCCAGGTCAACGCTTGGAGCAGCGATATTCCATATCTCTACAACGTGCAAGTTATCCTGCATGACGTGAAAGGCAATGGCATACAGACGGTGAACATCCACACCGGATTCCGAAGCGTGGAACTACGCGATGCCCAGCTTATGGTCAACGGCAAACCCATCCTCATCAAGGGTGTGAATCGTCATGAGATGGATCCCAACGGAGGCTACATCATCAGTCGTGAGCGCATGTTGCAGGACGTCCAAGAGATGAAGAAGATGAACATCAACGCCGTACGTACCTGCCATTATCCCGACGATCCCTATTGGTATGAGTTGTGCGACAAGTACGGCATCTACCTTTGCGCCGAAGCCAATATCGAAAGCCACGGCATGGGTTATGGAGAGGCTTCGCTTGCCAAGCACGAAGAGTACAAGAAGGTACACTTCGAGCGCAATGAACGTCATGTGCAAAGTTGCTTCAATCATCCGTCAATCATCATCTGGAGTATGGGCAACGAAGCAGGTAATGGCGTGAATTTCATGGCCGTCTATGACTGGCTGAAAAAGGAAGACCCCTCTCGCCTCGTACAATATGAACGCTCTATTCTGGAGTACGACACCGACATCTTTTGCCCCCAATACAACGACCCCGACAATGTGAAACGTTACCTCGACCGCAACGATCCACGCCCCATCATCCAGTCGGAATATGCACATGCGATGGGCAATTCGATGGGCGGGTTCAAGGAATACTGGGACCAGATTCGCGAAGAGCCACGTGCACAAGGCGGCTTCATCTGGGACTGGGTGGATCAGAGTGTCAACCACCAACTGAACGGACGCACCGTCCGCGTCTATGGAGGCGACTGCAACGACTACGACCCTACGGATGCCAACTTCTGTGACAACGGCATCGTGGCTCCCGATCGCACCTGGCATCCTTCTGCCTACGAGGTGCAGCACTACTACCAGGACATTTGGACAAGTCTATCAAAAGGTATCGGCAAGAATTTGTATATCTCTGTGTATAACGAGCACTTCTTCAAGGACCTTTCGAACTATTACCTCAGATGGACCCTGCTCTGCAACGGCAATCCCGTGAAGGGCGGTGTCATCGACAATCTTGACATCGATGCCCTCAAGGAACGCACGTACATGCTCCCTTGCAAGACCGATGAACTTGACCCTGAAAGCGAGCAGCTGCTCAACGTGGAATATTTTGAAAAGGTCCCGTCGCCCCTACTTCCCGCAGGTTGGTGCGTAGCACGTCAGCAACTGGTATTGAAGGAATATAAGCCACAGAAACTTGTGTTTGACGAGATAAAGCATGGCACAGCTCCGGTTTTGACTGAAAAAGATAGCAAAATATACGTCACGGGAGACGACTTCAAACTCGAAATAGACAAGCAGACCGGCTACATCACGCGCTACTTTGCTAAAGGCAGCGAACTGATGGCGAAAGGTGCTGCACTGACACCCAATTTCTGGCGTGCACCTGTAGATAACGACTACGGGGCACATACGCACGTTCGTTACAGAGCTTGGCTCGATCCACAATACTCGTTAACGTCAATACAGCATGAAATGGAGGGCGAGACCGTTGTCATCCGTGCGACTTACGAGATGAAGGCCGTGGATGGACAACTAGCACTTACTTACACCGTTGCAAAGACGGGGCAAGTGATGGTGAATGAGCTGATGAAGGTAAACCCAAACGAAAAGAACAAGTACATGTATCGCTTCGGCATGAAGTTGCAGATGTCAAAGAAGATGCAACAGGTAAGCTATTATGGACGCGGTCCTGTCGAGAACTACATCGACCGCAAGGGTTGTGCTTTTGTTGGACGCTACAAGCAGAGCGTCGATGAACTGGCTGTAATGGACTACATACGTCCTCAAGAGATGGGCACACATACCGACCTACGTCAATGGACTGTATATGACGGATCATCCTCGGGCATCGCATTCACGAGCAAGGATCTTTTCAGCGCAAGCGCACTCAACTATAGCATCGAAAAACTGGATGGCGGCGAGCCGAAGAGCCAAGGGCACACCGAACTATTGGAGAAAGACCCGTTTGTCACCGTCTGCATCGACAAGGTGCAGTGCGGTGTAGGTGGTATCGATTCCTGGTATTCTCTGCCACTCCCGCCCTATCGTGTCGAAGTGGGCGACAAGGAATTCACATTCTTGATGAGTCCCTTATAACAACTGGAACTTCAATCCCAACGAGAGACCCATAAGGTCCCAGAACTTCACGCTGTGGTCTTGAACTTTGGCGCGGATGTAGAGGTCGCAAGTCCCCAATTCGTAAAAGAAAGAAACACTCTTGACCATGTATAGATGGTTCATCGGGACAATCTTCGTGACACCCTGACCAACGAACAGATTCAAGCGAAACTTGGTCGATAGGAACTCATAGTAGTCATTGGGATAACGGCTTGGTTGTTCATTCCAGAACTCCGACCCGAATACAGAATTGAGGTATAGTCCTGTGCGCAAGGGCTCAATCTGCATACCTTTACCCAAATAGATACTCCAAGGAATATAATTTTCCTTGATCGTTATGGTCGCCTTGGCTCGGGTGCTTTTGTACTTGGGGATAAAACCGATAAGCTGGTGGGTCTCCCACTGATTTCGCTTGCCATAGCTCCAACCCACACCTAAAGAGAGGAAGCCCATGTTACCGGCATTCTGTATGACGAACTGCGTAGGTATCATACTCTCCCAACGCTTGCGATAGCGGTGCACACGCTTGTCGTAAACCTTCACTGGAACTTCCGACGTATAGACACCCACTTCATCATCGGGCATGAAATAAATCGAATCTTTGCTGTTCTGGACATCCTGAGGCGGGACATTCTGTGCAACCAAACATTCGGTTAGTGGAGCCAAAACCAAAAACAAGGTCAAACTAATAGTCAATTCTCTCCACTTCATAGCCGTCGGGTGTAATGGTGAATATCTTATAGTTGCGGTGCTGGGCACAATCGATGCTGTGGTAAATAGGCCCATCTTCGTAAATCCGATGAGTGATATCGACATGGTCATGCCCATAAACGCAGCACATCAAACCGGGAAACTGCAACGTGTAATAGTTGAATACACGGGAGACGTTGTTGTTGAACTCGTCGCTATAGGGAGCAGCGTGCATGATGATAATGGTTCGATCGAAGTCGGCTGAGTCTGCCGTAACCTGCTGTTCCATATAATCGAAGTCTGGGACGGGAGCTACGCGGTCATACTCCATCGCATTTGTGTCGAGACACAGGAACTTGATGCGGCTGACGATAAAACTGAAGTTCCTGGGGCCGAACATCCATTCGTAGGTCTGGTCGCCCGTTCCCAAGAAATCATGATTGCCAAGCACCACGACGTATGGCACTTTTAACTCGCGAAGTATATTACGGAACATTCGAAACTCATTGGTTGTTCCCGTATCGGTCATATCGCCGCAGTGTACCACGAAATCAATGTTTGGACGACTATTGATATCGGCTATCTCAGCCTTGGTCTGGGTGTACCATTGATGCGTATCGCTGATAAAGGCGATACGCAGCGTATCTCGGGTGTTGTATAACTGACGAATACGAGCAATCTGAGTAGCATTGATATCGTGCTCTCCGTGCAAGTTCATGTCGTAGGGATGCACGTCGAAGACACTTTGACATGCAGTCAAAAGACATCCCGCCAGAAGAGCGATGTAGATTACAAATAATTGCTTGAAAAGCCTCATCATTATGTTCAATATATGCGAAAAATTGTGCAAAGATGTCATTTATTTTGCAATTATCCAAATTTTACCGATTTTTTCTTTCTAATACTTGGTAATTTTGCGGAAAAAACATACCTTTGCAAAACAAGAACGAACAAAAACGTTTCAAAGCCATGATGAAGAAACTTGTAGTAATCGGCAGTTCCAATATGGATCTGGTGGTTTCCACCGAACAGTTCCCCCAACCCGGGCAAACGGTAATGGGCAAGAAGTTCATGACAAACTTCGGAGGCAAAGGTGCCAATCAGGCAGTTGCCGCATCCTTGCTTGGTGGCGATGTCACATTCGTCTGCAAAGTGGGCAACGACAACTATGGCTCCAAGATGATCGAGCAATTCCGTCGGTATGGAATAGACACACGATATGTCACCTCAACCGACCAGGCTGCCACGGGCATTGCTGTCATCACGGTTGATGCAAAAGGAGAAAACACCATCGTCGTAGCAAGTGGTGCCAATAG
>JAFZTS010000054.1 GCA_017618715.1 Bacteroidales bacterium | reverse complement strand
CTCCGTCCTTCAGATTTTGGAGAAGAGTGCTATCGACAAAACTCCTCTTAGGGAATTATTTGAAAATAGCAAAATGTCAGAAGAAGATACTACAGATGATAGCCTTCAACTAACTATTCAATTTTAATTGGACACTAGTGAATATCAAATATTAACGAGAGCATCTCGATTCGAAAAGAACCTTGATGCTCTCGTTTGTTTTGATCGCAAAAAATCAAAACAGGCTTGTTTTACCAACAGAAACCGATGCCAAACTTGATGCCGTTCACATGGTCATTGCAGAAATCCTTAAAATCACCCTTGTTAGTCCAAATTGTATATTGGTAAGTTAACTTGAGGGCAGCTCTATAATACTTCAGTACGACACCGACCTCAGGGGCAACACCATGGAAGAACTGTGTCGAAGTGCAATCCTTGTTAAAGTTTTTATTCTTCTGGATCGCTTCATTAACCAATTCTTTATCAAACAGGTCGATAGCTCCCAAATTATATCCCACACCGGCATGGACGTAAATGGGCTCCCAAATGTGCCAATTTGAACCTAACGCGAAATTGACATTATATTTCATCTTGTTTGGATAGAATTCGCCCGATTCCTTATCCTGCTTCATTTCGTCTTTATATGTAAATTTCTCAGTAACTTTGTCGTAAGTACCTTTCACTTCTGCACCTTCTATGAAATCCAGAATATGGCCGTTCGCCATGAGCGAGAGATACCAGCCGTAGCCTTTGTTCTCATAGAAATCGCCGAAGGTGAATCCCCAAGATTTATATGTTGGACTATGTTCGCCAATAAAGGTGCGTGAATGGCTATCCCTACGGAGTTTAGCCTTGTGAACGATTTCCAAGTTGTCGCTGGCCATCTTTGCATACCTTGTGCATCCATTGTCAATCACCTGATTGAGCATCTGGTCTGCGCGTTCGAGATTACCGGCTTCCATCTCCTTCAAACCAATATTCAGCATGGCCTCACAATCGCGGTCGAAGTTGCGCTGGGCATTGTACATCGATTGGCGAAGTTTCTCGTTGCCATCATATATCAACAGTTTGCTATAGGCGGTAACAGCCTCATGATACCTGAAGAAATGGTCAGCCTCGATGGCCTGGTTGTACCAAATCAGCATCGAGTCGCACAGTTGGATGTGCTGAAGAATGTTGGCCGTGTCGTTAAGGTATTCAGGACAATAACGGCAAAGCTCATAATTATCCTTGGCTTTCTGGTACTCGCTGTTGTTGAACGACTCCTGTGCCTTCTCCAGATAGTTGAAGAATGGGCTGCGAAGCACGGAATATGGGTCACTGACGGTATATTCGAACAATTGCTTGTCCTTTAGCGGCAGGGGAATACGGTAGTCCTGGAAACCGGGCACACGGATGGTAAGCCTACGGTTCGAGAAGTCCTTGCCTGGTTCCTGAGTCACGAAAACCAAGCTATAGGTTTTTCTTCCGGCAATGGAGTCAAGCGTTACGCGCATCTGGTCAGGACGATCGTGGGAAGATTCGAAGGTAAGTCCAAAGGGTTCGTTGGTAACGAATTGCACCATAGCTTCGTGGCGATCACCACAAGGATAGACACCCACACCCTGGGTAGTTTCCTGAACGTTGAGGAGCTTCAAGGTCTCCTGTGCATTAACAACAGCCGTCAAAGCCATTGTCAAAAATGCAATAAATAGGATTCGTTTCATAGTAATATGGATTAAAGTAATTATTTCACAGTAAAGTAATCAAGATTGAAGACCTCATCGCGCGTGATTTCACGACCCTCGTATTCGTTGGGTTGCCACGTGCGCACCTCGATACTCGGGTTCATGGGGTCTTCGAAATTGATCATCAGGAAGAGCCAGCCCACATCCGAATAGGTCGAAGTGTTCCAATACTGCTTGAGGGTTACACCATAAATCTTCTCATGTGTAGGATGCTGGATTACCGACACCTCCTCAAACTTGATATTGATATAGTTGTTCTTGCTAAAAATCTTCTGTAACTTGGCAATGTATTCCTTCTTGTTCTGAACAACAAGCTGATATTGCTGCCCACCCAATCCTTTCAGCATCAGGTTGTCATCCTTGGGACGATCCTTCTTGCGCAAGATGGTACCAGTAATAATCAACGCGTCATCACTATAGACCTGCTTCAGGTAACCGATGTCCTTGCGATTATAAGCCGTGCGGAAAACCTCGACAAAATCGAGTATCATCTGTCGGCGTACGAGATCTTCTTCTTTCACGCCATTTATAATGACATTGTTGTAATTGTGTTTCTCAAGCTGCATATTGACTTCGGTCAAATGGCCGTCGTTGTCGAACGAGAACACCATATCCTGGAAGGAATTGTTCATGTCGGCATCAAGTACATTCACCGGAATGTCGCGCAACTGGAAACCACGATTACCGAAGAGCGTCAAAACTTCGCCTTCCACCAGATCCACACTACAGTTGATAGGACTCTGATCCCAAAGGTCCATGATACTGTTGATCAGAATCTTGTTGTTGGGAACCTTGTCCGGGAAGCTCACTTTGAGCTTGTCCTTCAGCTTCTTGCCATCTTCGAGTATGGATTCGTTGAATGCAGTAAGCAGACTCGATGCCTCCTGTTCGATATTCTCCTTGGCTGCGGCGGTGACGTTGCCACCCAGGACCTTGACCTTAACGGTTTGTGCCCGCACCCCCGACAGAGCGAGGGGAATGATGAGTAAGAATAGTGTTACGATCCGTTTCATTTCTTTAAAAAAGGTATTGCGTTAGTGGGTTTATTATTCGTTCTTCTATCAGGAAGATATTCCTCAAAAAGGGAATACACGTTGTGTTGGGGTGTATTTGTATAAAGCAGGGCTGTCAGTCGTGCGGGATTCTCCGTCCCAAGTTGGGCAAGGGGAATACTCAGCAACAACATGTGGGTAAAACCGAACGAGGTATTCCTAAGCACGAGGATTCCTGTTAACAACCCTTTCTCGGGCATATACTGAGCAGCCGCAAAGGGTTCCATGACACCTTCGTCCTTCAAACCGCCCAGCAGGGTTTCCCAATTGCATTCCCATGTCTCATATCGCCCTCCATACTGTCTGTGCATCACTTCCACGGTCAACCCCTTGGGCATGACGTTGCCTAGCAGAAGGTTCTTAACCGATTCCTTCGGATGTTGAGGCGACCAGATCGGAGTCACGATGTCCCCGGGTTCGGTAATCTCGTAGTAGCCATCGGTGCTGAGCGAATCGATGTAATAGACTTCGCCCATCGTGTGCCACATCGTCGGGTCGCCGGTAGCATACAACTGATTGACGGCGGGCAAAGGATTGGCAAAGACTCTGCCTTTGAAAGCCTGCAGACGCTTGCTTTGGCGTTCATCCTCTTCCTTCTTGTCGGTGCCATAGATCAGTTCACGCTCCTTGGGAATGGAAAGCCTTAGTGTAGTCGAATCTTTACCTCCCGTGATAAGAACTCGATAACGGTTGTAGTCTTCGAGGACTTTCACCCCAGACACATTGCGAAGAATGGGGTAGGCCATGTCGAAAGACTTGAATGTTCCGCTCCCATAGGGACAGGCTTCCAGGTAAAGACGTATGCCATGCTCTTTCACCCATTTGCTTCGCTGAACTTCCGACCCTTGTAAGGCGATTCGCAGCACGATGCGTTCCACGCCCCGCCAAAGGAAGGGATTCAGCACCTCCTGCATAGTGGGATTGAAGATGGCTACTCCCGCGTGCGTTAATTGTCCATTGCTGTCATGCTCCTCATGGATGGGCAGGTCGGTCGAATATTGCTGTCGGGCTTCGCGCAGACGTTGCATTTCGACCGTCTCCTCAGCACCAAGGGGTCCAAGGAGCATCGCAATGAAGAGCATTACAATAGTCAGCAATCTTTGCATATCGGTAACTCGTTATTCGTTGATCTGATAGCCGTAGGAAATCAAGATGGGTATCCAACGGTCGTTTCTTGCACGTTCGGCAAGCTGTTTGAATTTGACGGATTGTCCGAAATCGTATTCCAATCCGTAATACTTCCCTTGGGCAGAGCTGTATGCCTTTGACAATACCTCAAAGGCTTCGGGACATCCCATTTCAGCGGCCCTGAACGTATGCTTGAGGAAGGCGGAGTAGTCGGATCTGCGCAAGTAGTATTGCCCCAAATCCAGTTCTGCTTCCGCACTTCCCGATTCAGCTGCCTGCAAAAGCAGGGCCGATGCCTCCTCGGCTTTTCCTTTATCTGTGCTTGCCCAAAGGTATAGATGCCCAAGCTGAACGATGCTATGGAGGTCTCCCCTTTGAACACCTTGTTTGTAATAATTTGCAGCACTATCGACCATGGCTGTGGTCAAACCGCTGTAATCGTTCCCCTGTTCATCCCAGCCGACAACATTGGTTCTGACGTACATGTCGCCTTTTAGACCATACCAGCGTGCAGGGTCTTGCTCAAAGAGGCTCTGCATCCAGTAATCCGACGACTTGAGATACTTGCGACGAGTGGCCGTGCTGTGATCTCCTTCGGCGTAAGCTTCATGGAAATAGTAATTGGCCAGCCAAGCCTTGGCACGGGGTTCACCCAAGGTCGTTGCATTTTGCGTTATCAACTGGACGGCCTTGTCTTCATTGCGTTTCACACCAATGCCGTATTGGTAAAGAATGGCAAGGGGGAAACGTCGGTTGGGATTCGTTTGTGCATCATCGTTGACCTTATCGAAGAGATACTCGGCCTGCAGGTTGTTTCTTGTATCAGCCAACGTTGAGCCTCTGTAGTAATCATAATCATCGGGCGTTCGATGCAGACTGATCCGCTGGTCGCGCCCCCTTCGTGTACGCATGTAACCGTTGGTGTTGACGTTGTTTCTCACCACGCCGAGTTTACATTCCAATACATTCTGGCCGAACAGCTTGCCTTCGAACGTATATTCAATGGTAGTGGCTTGCCCGTTTTGCTGTTCGTTGTCGTTGTTACGTGAGCCGGGGAGGAGATGGGCGATGTTCGAAATGATATTCCGAAGCCATCGGCTGTTCCTGCCTTGCACATACTCTTCATCGATGGCAAACATGAAACTGATTACGTCCCCTTTCTGCTTGGCTTCCGCCTCCTCGTTGACAATTACGTAGCGCACATCGTCGGAAAGAAAGTTCACGATGCCCGATTGGTCGGAAATGGAGACTATGTAATTTCCGTCGGCGTTCTTCGAGAAGCGAAGATTCCACATTTCGCGTCCATCCTCCAGACAGTTGTCGCTCACCCAATGTCCCGTCAAGTCAGCGCTTCTTGCTGCCGATGGTCGTGCGTTCTGTGTCTGTGGGAGGGCAATACGGTAATGACGTGCAAAATTGAACCCCTCATAGGGACGCAAGGGCACCTCCTCTTTCGTCGTCACCTTCCCCGACGACGATAGGTTGTTCGAAGGCGTGACGGAATGAAACGTCTGGGCAGCCGCTTTAGCCTCTTCGTCCGAAGTGACAACCGGCGCAGCCTCCTGCCGACCGAGCTCTATCTGGCTGTCCTGTTCTTCAAGGTCTTCGAAATGGCTGATCTTCAAGATGTCCTCCAGCTGGCGCAACCTGGCTCTCGGCTCCTCAATCTTTTCGGGGTCAAAGACCAGCGTCAGGTATTGGCGATAGTAGTAGATCGAACTGGCCAATGCCTCAGGGTCGCGTTTCTCCTTGTAAAGGTCGTCATAGATGCGTGCCTTACGAAGATATGGGGCGGGATAGCCTGGAGCCAACTCGATAACGGCATCCAAGGCCGAAAGCGCATCATCGGTTTGTCCTCTGCGCAACAGCATCTCTGCCCTCATGAACTGAAGATTCACCTGCGAGCGGGTAACCTGTCCGTAGGTGATGCCTTCATGCAACACAAAAGGCAGGAAAGTCATAACGACAATTCCCAAAGCAAGCAATTGGTGTCGTACGATGCTGCTGACTTTCATTCGACGAAAACGATGTTATAGGCTGAATATCACCTTGCGTTTGTCGTACTGCAAATTCTTTGCCGTCTCATCCAAGCTGGGCTTCAAGCGACGGAATATTTCCGAAAGCGCGTTCTTGCGCAGTGTGGCTTCTTCGACATTGGCTGGAACAAACATCCTCAAACCTGTCTTACTACATGTAGTAAGCGTTTGGCCCGAACGATGGTCGTAAAACGCAACGGTCATGCCACAAAGGTGATATTGCATCTGGTATTTTCCAGTAGTGGGGGAGCCATCGCGTTCCAGTATGCATTTTGATTTGAGCTCGAGATCGGCGGCTCCGCGATCCTTGATGCATTTATATCCATTCCTTTCAATGATAAACATCAAGGAATCACCAATGGTGGCGAAATCCTCTTCCGAAAGGTCCAGATAAACGAATGGCGTTGGGTCGAATGTTTTCAGCGTAAGTTGGGCGGTACGCAGCTGCTCCATGAGCCTCAATGGCAGCTCGCCTGAGAAAATATGTTTGGGCAAGTCAAGGAGCGACTGTTTGTTCAGGCTAACGGTCAACGTGGCATTATCTTTATTGGGTGCTTCGGTGATGTGGACTTTGGCCTTTCCCGATGCATCGGTCATGGGCGAACTGTTCAATTTTCCACCATCGCTGAGGGTAAAGGAGACAGGCAATCCGGGCACAGGCCTGCCGTTATAGGTAGCAGTAGCATAAATGGCCACGGGAATATCTTCGCCAGGCACCATGGGGCAGGTCTTTCTGTCGAAAGTCCAGATGATGCTGTCCATGCTGTGCAGATACCCTTGATGCAGCACTTCGACCAAATCGAAATCGCGGCTGATAATCTGCTTGTGTAGTATGGGAACCAGCTGCTGAAGTGCCCTGCAATAGACATCGGCGGCCGTGAAGAGCTCACCTGCCTGCTTCAAAGCCTCGGCACGCATGGCCATGGAATCGGCAATCTGAACCGTGGACGAATACAACGAGTCGCAGAATGCCCGATAGTCCTGGTCGGAAATCTCACAGGAAATGTAGCTCTGATCATCCGCTTCGAAAGTCTTGACGGTCTTGAAATAGGCACTCTGTTCGGCAATCTTCACCAATGCGGAATGTTGTTCCACGGGTGACTGCCCACGTTCGATGAGCGTGTACTGGTAAGAACCTTCTTCGTATCGGTTGGTTGCTTTCTGGCTGACCAGAATGTTGACGGCGTTGTGTCGGGCTTCGTCAAGTGTCGCTCCCGAGGCAACGGCCTTCTTGACGGTGGCTGTAGATATCGGGTTGGTGGTTGCCCATTTGGGAAGCGGTTTGGTTTGCCCGAAGGTTAGGAAGGGCACAACACAACATAAGAACAAGATTGGTAGCGTTATGGATTTCATTGCAATGTTTGTGGTTTGTTTGGCGCAAAGGTAAAGCTTTTTTTTCATATAACCTAATTTAGGTTGAAAAAAATGCTATTCGTACCAATTTTTTCATGCTTTGTGGTCCTTGTTGTTGTTTTTACAAAGAATTAATAAGCTAAAAGACTATCTGAATAGAATAATTAATGAATTAACTTTCAATTTTACCCCCCCCATTTCTTAAAAAAAGTTAAATATATAGCCGTAATATAGCAGGAATTTGTATTATTGAGAAAAAAGGTATATTTTTGCATCGGATAATTGAAATCTACAAAACCTATATCTTTCCCTCTTGACTTCTCTTATAATATATCACGTATGGATGATCTGATACAACGTATCGAAGCTTCTATGAAAGACTGGCAACTGTACCGCAACCCAGACCTAACTATCAAGGATGTTGCCAAAGAGCTTGCCACCAACCGCTTGTATGTTTCCAGGGCGATCAATTCGTCCTTTGGAATCTCGTTTACCAGTTACATCAACCGAAAACGCATCGAATACTCCATCCAGTTAATGAGGGAGCATCCGAACATGTCATTGGAAAATGTTGCTGCCGAGTCGGGCTTCGTATCGAAAAAAGCATTTTTCCTGAAGTTCCGTGATGTGATGGGCGACTCTCCCCGTGCGTATATGAAGAAGAACCCGTAAAAAAACAGCCTTGGCCAAATTGGTCAAGGCTGCTTTATGATAGATAGGAGAAGAACGCAGTTACTCTTCGTCATCCCAGATGCTCGCGCGATGTTTGCCCCATTGCTGGCTCCCATCAGCGGAATTGTTCGACATTTTAGGTTCGCCCGATGTCGAAATGACTTCAAGGTTCTCTATATTGATGACGCTAATTTCGGGGGTGTTATAATATTTTTTCATTGTTGTAGCCTTTTATTATTGTTTCTAAAACAAAGTGGAAATTATTTGACAAACACTTTCTTAGCAGTGCCATCATCCAGGACAATCACATTCATGCCCTTCTGTAACTCGTTCAACCGCTTGCCGTCGATGGAGTAGATGCCAGTGGGGAGCAACTTATCAACATTGATCATCTCGATGCCTTCCTCTCCGTTGGTGTCAGGCAAAGCAAAGCTTGGAGCTGCTGAAGCACCGGAAGGCATTCGAATGAAGGCACGGAACTGTGCGGCCTTACGGTCAGCAGGAGTGCCCGTATATTTGTAGAATGCTGCCTCATTTCCCTGCATCTGGAGGATATAGTCGGTATTGGCTTTGAGTGAAACATTATCGGCAACAGCTCCCACCATAATGCCTTCGTCAAATGAAGGTTTGTCAGCATCGATAGCCTCGGGACCAACGAAGGAGTAGTCTTTGTAGGGTGTAGCCTTTACAATGTAAGGCACGTTGCGACGGATGCTCTCATCCTCAACCAAAGTCAGGACACCATTTTCATCGACATCTGTGCAAAGATATACGGTCATATCATCAGGTACTTCGGCATTGAATGGCAGAATGAGGGTGCCGTAGCCGGCAGGACATACTTGATAATCGGAGATGTTCAGCTTGTTGCGGTAGGTGAAGGTGACTGATGGATATTCGTATTCGTTATCTTCGGTTTCTTCCTCTCCCTTATATAATTTAATGGTATATTCCGCATTGGGCGTGAAATGAATTTGCTCATAATTAGCGGGCCAGATGGAAAGGTCAAGAGTACCCGATATCACCTCATCAGGTTCTGCAGAAATATAATAATTATACCTCAATGAATGGGTAGTTGAAGTCTCGGGAATGTAAACTTCAAGAAGATAATGAAGTTTAATTTTTGTTGCTTCTGCAGTAGCATTCATGATCTTGAAATGCAAAACAAGATCATCTTCATACACATTATTATCATTATTGAAATAAGGTTCTTCGACCATTACAATTCCTCCACTTACAACTGTGACTGTGAACTGCTGTACGGCCTCATTGAAGAACGTGGTAGCAGGTGCTGTTGCGGTGATAGTTACAGTACCATCACCGATACCAGTTACAATGCCAGATTCGTCAACAGTAGCTATCGATTCATCGCTGCTGGAGAATTGTGGAGTACCGTCATAGTCCTCAGTCCAACTAATCTGGAGTGTCTTATTCTGCTTCACGCTTGTGTTGCTGATGGTAAAGGTTACATCTTCCTTCACCAAAGCAGTAACTGTAATATCAAACGTGGTAATCGTTTCATTATAAAAACCTTCTTGTTGCCCATGGACTGTGATTGTTGCGCTACCCACAGAAACGCCCGTAATAATGCCGTTTTCATCTACGGTAGCTACATTCGGATTGCTTGAAGAATATGTGATAGCACCCGTATAGTTGGAGTTATGAGTGATTTGGAGGGTTCTTGCCACCTCAACAGTATTCTCATCAATAGAGAAGGTAATGTCAACGGGCTCAGGATCCATAGCTCCCGAAACTGTTAGGGTCGGATATGTTTCAAATGTTAGAATATCTATCTCATTCCAGTCGGCATCTGTGCCGCCTTCTACACGACATACAGGACGTAATTCATAAACGCCATTATAAGTGAGATCTTTGGGATAAAAAACGAACCATTGAGGATCGTACCAAAAATGACCTCTTTCGAGTTCATCACTATCACTTTCCCAATAATAGCAGATACCAGTAGTCTTTTCAAAAGCCTTTACACCAATCTCAAATTTTGTCGCGATACAACTGACATTTTGATATGTAGAATACAGGTAAAAGGCCTGACTATTTGTTGAATGGGTATAATCATAATTTGTATCATAAGTATTGCTGCCTACTTCCAGAAACATATGATTATCACAACCACGATAAGATTGATCATGTTGAACCAAATGAACAACGTCTGAGCCTCCTTGATTTGGCTTTACATTGATAGTTATCATCTGATCGCCCGTGTAGGCAGAGCCCTCGCCAGCGCCACCGATGCCGTTACCATTGGGTTTCAGAGCATCGGTGCCAGTCAGTGGATAACATCCGTCGCACCATCCATTCCAGCCCCAGTTGAACGTGAACATTTCGTATGATTTGTTATAACCATCGCAAATGAATTCGTGGCCGCCATTATCTGCTTGTCCACTATAGAGAACGGGGCGTCCAGCTTTCAGTTCATCATACACAAGATCTTCCCAAGCTTCATCAGAATAACAGCCGCGGGATTCATTGCGCGCCGATTTATCGTAACCAAAGTAGGTGGCCAGCGCATATCCGATTTCTCCGAAGTTGGCACTTGAACCATCAACTCCGTAATTCATGTTAACCGACACACCTGCATGGAACATCAAGGTTCCCACTGCATCTGCGGTCGCTCCGATCTCGTTTCCGTTATAGGTTTGAAGCATATTTCCCCAGTCATAGGTCGTGTTGCCGAAATTTGCCGAGAAAGTGAGGCCATCATTTTCATAACTATAACTACCTTGGCCCTGGGTCGGACACTCCCAAAACTTCATCACCTGAGCCATGGCAGTAGCTACACAACCAGTTACAAAACCCGTAGATTCTTGATTATCAGCAGAGATTCCAACAATTTTACTATTATAAGGTTCCTCTTGACTCCATTTCGTCTGGATCAATGGGTCAATTTGTGCACGTGAAGACGTTGCAGCCTTCGCTCTACGCATTCCAACAGCAGAAGCATCTGCCCGAGCAATCTGCTCGGTATATTGGCCGAGCCACCACTTGAAGTTGTCGGGAGCCTTGTCGTAGTCGAACGAGCCATGGTCGCAGTAGCCGAGGATCTCATGGGCAACCTCGTCGCCACCCACGATGACGAAGCCATCGTCTTCGTTCGTATTGAAAATGTAGAAACAAGTCCTGCCCTCACTCTTCGAGGTATAGGCAAGCGAGAGTTGTGGGACGGCCTCCGTCCCCTTGGCCCGTTTCGCAGCAACATCATGTTTCTTCAGGAATTCGACGGCACGGTTTTGTGCCTCATCGACACTCACTTCTTGAGCCATGACGGCATTGGTCGTCAATGCCAGCATCAATGCCAAACATTTGTAAAGATTTTTCATAATTAAGAATTATAAGGTGAATGAGAACAAATATATCAGGTTATTACTTGACATACACTTTCCGAGTGGTGCCATCGTCGAGGACAATCACGTTCAGACCCTTTTGCAGCTCTGAATGACGCTTGCCGTCGATGGAGTAGATGCCGGCGGAAAGTACACTATCGGCTCCAATCTCTTCGATGCCGTCTGTTTCATCCCAGGACTGATTGGGAAGAGAGAGCTTCGCCATGTTGGCACCATCGAGGCGCATGAAGGCGCGGAAAGGAGTAGCCAGACGGTTTCCGTTTTCATCATTCTCCGAAGCATTGGCCGATGGAGTACCCGAATATTTGAAGAAAGCGACCCTGCCGTTCTGCAATTGCATGATGTAGTCCGTACCGGCGATAAGCGGAACGGTGTTGGTTACGACGCCGACAAGGGCGCCGCTGGTGAACGATGGCTTATCGGCATCAATCGCTTTGGGCCCAACGAATTGATGATTGAAGCCAGCGGGTGCAGTTACGATATAAGGCGTGTTGCGCGCAATGCTTTCTTCTTCAACAAGCGTCAAGATTCCATTCTCATCAATACCGGGACAACTGAATACCTTCATCCCCTCGGGCAGCTCGTAGTCGAAGGGCAGGATGAGTGTACCATAGCCGGCGACACCGATACTGTAATCCAACGTCAGCTTGTCGCGATAGGTGAATGTGACAGACGGGTAGTTGAAAGGCTTGGTTTTGAACTTGTTGGTGAAGAAGTTCATCGTATAGGTCTTGTCAGGCGTCAAATCTCCGGCAAGGCCGACGAGCGTCTGGGCGAAATCCAGTTTGCCGTTCAGAACTTCGCCCGACGACATTTCATTGTAAATGTTTCTGCCATTCCAAGAGTTCTGGTCGGCATCCAAAGAATAATAGATATTGAGATTCGAGGTATATTGCGATTCGTTCTTGAGGGCAAAGTGCAAGTTCAGGTCATCCTCGTAAATGTTGTTGTCGTTGGCAAAGTAAGGTTGCTCGGCGAAGATGGGAGGATCAATCACGACTCCAAGACGATTGTCCATCCAGCTGAGACGCTGTCGAAGGAAACTGCGGACGTTCTCCACCTCGGCGGTATAGCTGCCCCAAACCTCGGGATTCTCCTGCACTTTCTTGTTCATGATGGGCCAACGCGTGAAGTTGAGCTCTTGCGACTCCTGCAGTTCCGTCTCGATTGAGTCGATGAATGTGACGAGGTTGTCTTCATCGAGTCCCGTATGACGCGCTTCCTGCCAAATATCCGTGAGTATCTGGAAGGCGCTGTCATTACTGATGACGATATCGTCCACGAAGTTTTTCATATTGCCGGTGCAGCTTCCTCCGCTACGATACACGAAGTCGCTCTTCTCGTTGATGGGGTAGGTGCGATAGTCGTTTTCGAAAGCGATATCGAAGTCCCACACGGGCCCCGTGTAGAAGGTATCGTCCATCCTTTGCTTGTACATGAAGACGCTCCAATACGTATCGGTATTGCCCGACAATTCGCCCACGAGGAAATGGCGAAGGAATGTGTTCAGGTCAAGGTACCGTTTCCAGTCGTTCTCCAGCTTGTTGAAATGCGCCTGGATGTACTCTTTCTGATTCGTGGTGATCGAATCATCATTGGGCGATTTGATTGTGACAGGCGTATTCTTCTCCGAGATAAAATACGATTTCTCCAACGTGGCGTAAGCGTCGATTTCAATCAGATAACCTCCGGTGAGCTCGTCGCCGCTATCGTCCTGGGGCGTCATCTCCTCGATTTCGACACGATGCTTGTTCACCTGCACCAGGTCGCTGAGCTGGTAGGTGCCCTTGTATTCGCCGTTGAGCAGCACATCGACCGACCGGGCGTAGGGGGTGAACGACAAGCCCATGCGGCGACTTAGCTCGAATGCCAACATATTGCGCATCAAGGTCTTGTCGGGATAGTTGTTGATGAGCGTCCATTTCTTGGCCTTTGCCGGAGCGTCGAGCACGCGCTGCTTTTTGTCAAACTTGATACGCCAGGGCTTTTTGTCCCAATGGCGCGAAGCATTGCCGCGTTCACGGAACGAACCCTCCTCCGAAATGAATGAGCTGCTCTCTTCGCCTATGATGGTGAATCGGCCTCTGACCTCATGCTCCTTGTCGTAGGGAATCTCGTCATTGAGGGTGTGGATGGTGACGGTCGGCAGGTTGGTGATGCGGGTAAGGTTCGACATATCGCCCTCGCCCTCGTGACCGTAGAATTGCAATTCGGCAACATTGCCGTAACTTCCCGAAGGGCCCACATAGCGCACATAGCGAAAACCTTGCGAACAGCTCACCGTGGCATATTTCATTTTGCCCGCCGTTCCCGCCTGGCGAATCAGGGTAAGGGGCAAGGCGTCCATGAAGTCGGGACTGTTTGCTCCCTCGAATACACCCAATAGCACGCGGCTGGTATATCCGCTGCGCGGCATCCAACCTACCTTGGTAATAACGTAGCTTTGGCCCAAATCAAGACCCGTCCATGCGTAATCCGCCGCAGAGCCTGCGTAATAGGTGTTCGATTTGCTGTCGAAAGCATTTTCCGAGCCATTGAGCACGGTACCAGACAAAAGGTTATCGTCAGCAAGTGCCGTCGCGCTTGCTGAAATAAAGAGAAATAAACCGACACAAAACTTTTTCATGTCAAAAGATAATAATTGATGATGAATAAAACTTGTTGAAGCAAAGGTGCTCCAGGCGATTCAGAAAACTATATAGTCTCTTTCGAGGGAATTACTGATTGTATTCATCCCAGGAACTGCCACCCCTGGGCTTAGCCAGCTGCTGGCCACCGTCCGAAGGATCATCGGTAAGTTGAGGGTCAGACGTGACGATAATGTCCGCCGCCTTCACTTGCCGAACGATGAATCGGGGTGTGTTGTAGGTCTTTTTCATAATAAAATTATAGGATTAAATTAGAGAGGTTCGTCGGAGCATCCGTCTCCAAGGCGTGCTTGCGACATTGTTCATGTTCGCCAGTCACGACCAGGAGCAATTCAAGAAGTATAGTTGGTAGCTTCATGATGCGGATGAAAGTAATTTGTTTAGGTAGAGAATTTGAGTATTTACCTATCTTGTGACTGCAAATGTATGCAATTGTTCCTGCTAAAACAAGCGCATTCAAGAAAAACAGGTTTATTCAAACCTTTTTGACCAAATAACCACATTTTTGCAATCTAACCCTTGCAATTTTGCACTTTTTGTACAGCTTTCACGGGAACATGTTCACGACATGAATGCTTTCCCGGTAAAATTCCTTATCTTTGCAAATCGAAAAGGAATTATCAGTTTTCATGAGTACGTCTATCAAATCATACATCACGCTATTCCTAATGTTTGCCGCCTGTGCAATGTCTCAGGCAGACGATGGTTTGTTGTCGGGCACAATCCTCAATAACGCCGACAAGGCCTTCGACGGCGATCCAGCCACCTATTTCTCTGCGACCAAGGCGAATTACGCATGGGGAGGCCTCGACCTGGGCAGCCGTCACGTCATCACCAGGGTAGGGTGGATGCCGCGCGACAACGTCCCCAGCCGCATGGTCCTCGGCGTGTTCGAAGGTGCCAACAGCCCCGACTTCATGGACGCGTTGCCCCTCGCCATCATCCACAGCACCAGCGAGGTAGGCAAACCCGGGGAGATGAGCTACGCCGAGGTGAGCTGTTCGCAAGGGTTCCGCTATGTGCGCTATGTAGGCCCATCGACCAGTTTCGCGCACGTTGCCGAACTCGAGTTCTACGGGCACGAGGGCATGGGCGACCATTCGAACCTCTACCGCATCACCAACCTGCCCACCGTCACCATCCACACGAAGGACGGCGTAATCCCCTACGACAAGATACACGAAATAGAGGGGCAATTCACCATCATCAGCGACGAAGGCAATCCCCTGCTTTCCGAAACCGGCACCATCCGCGAACGCGGCAACGCCTCGCGCGATTTCCCGAAGAAACCCTGGCGCATCAACTTCGACAAGAAGCAGCATGTGCTCGACGCGCCCGCCCATGCCAGGAAGTGGACACTCATCAACAACTACGGCGACAAGACGCTGATGCGCAACCTCTTGGCCTTCGAGCTGAGTGAACGGTTCGGAATGCCCTACACGCCCTACGGACGTGCCGTCGATGTGCTCCTCAACGGCGAATACAAGGGCTGCTACCAGCTTTGCGACCACGTGCAGGTCCATAAGAATCGTGTAGAAATCGAGGAGATGACGCCACGCGACAACAGCGGCATCGAGCTCACGGGAGGCTATTTCTTCGAGATTGATGCCTACGCCGACCGAGACAAGTCCTATTTCTATTCCTCGAAATGGACGCCCGTCTCCATCAAGTCGCCCGACGAGGACAGCATTACCAACGCGCAGAAGAACTATATCAAGTCGCACTTCAACAAGATGGAGAGCGACTGGAGCCGTTACCTCGACCTGAACACCTTCCTTCGCCATTTCCTCGTGGGCGAACTCTCGGGCAACATCGACACCTACTGGAGCGTCTTCATGTACAAGCATCGCGCGAACGATACCATCTACACCGGGCCCGTCTGGGACTTCGACCTCGCCTTCTACAACGACGGGCGCATCAGGAACCCCAACGACATGAGCGACTACGTCTATCGTTCGGGAGGAAGCTATGCCGGCAATATGCGTAATTTCGTCGATAAGATTATCGTCTATACCCCAAGCACAAAAGACCAGCTGCTCGACATCTGGGACAAGGCACGACATAACGGCATCGATGAAGACCACCTCGTGGCCTTCATCGACGCGATGGAGGAGGAGTTACAACAGTCGCAGGAGCTCAACTTCATCCGTTGGCCCATCATGAACAGGAAAGTGCATCAGAACCCCAGGATATGGGGAAGCTATGCTGCCGAGGTCGAAAATGTGCGCAGCTACATGCGCAAGCGTATCGAATGGATGGACAACAAACTGGGCTACACCTACGTTCCCGAAAGCATCGACATCATCTCCGACCACGATTCCGACGAAATCGATTTCAGCCGTCCCTACAGCGTCTATTCGCTCAGCGGCCAACCGCTCGGAACAGACCTCAATAACCTCCCCGCCGGCATCTACATCATACGTCAAGGTCCTCTGGTCAAGAAGGTCTTTCACGATTTTTAACGGTTCACGATGCAAGGAATCGTCATGAACTGGACTTTAAGGACAGAAATCATTAATTTCCAAGTTCAAAACCCATACACAACATGAAGACAAAAGCATTGCTGATGACCTTGCTTCTGCTCCTAACCGCAGGATGCAGCAGCGATGACGACAACTACATCGTCAATCCCGACAAATATCCCATCTTCGGCTATTGGCTGAATACGGGTGCGCATTTCGAAACCTCAACCGGTCTCTATTTCGCGAACGATGGCAAAATCAAATCGTGGCAAAGAAATCTCAATGGCGCCTATTCAGAAACCCCGTGGGGCGAGCTGGAGGTTGGCATCGACGGTACGTTGGGCATCAGATCCTACGCCGAAGAAGCGGCCAGTGTGGATATGCAATACTACGCTCTCCACGAACTGACCAAGGAGCGCCTGGTCATCCGCACCTGGGGCGGTTTTGCAGGTACATCGTATGAAGAGGGATTGGACCTGGAATATCAAAAACTGAAATCCAAGCCAACGAACAAGAGTTGATGATTCTAAAGGATTGCTAATATCCATCAAGTTGAGCATTTACTCAACTTGATGGATATCATTTATTGCTGTAAGTTTGACTCTTCCATAAACAGATAGGAGGGTTTATAGCCACCAAAGTCAACCACCACTTTCTCGAAGACAATCCCAGGATGCTGTGGCCGTAATGTCAGTTCGTGGAAGTTCCCTTCATTTACGTCAAACTCCACCACTTTCTCAATGACGCGGCGAGCCACGGTCGGGTAGAATACGGAATACACATAAGGCTGTCGATCGAGGAGCGTCTTGTTGAAGTTGATGGTCTGCGGCTGCTGACCATCGAGGCTTACCATGCACTCATGTCCACCTACATTCAAGAAGTCGAGAGTTGACTTGACGACGATGTGTACCTTCACACGCTTTGTATCTTTGGGCAAAGTAAAGCGATAGGTCAACGCAGCATCGCCAACGGGCTGTGTGTATGGGGTCAACGCAACAGCACTTCGTGTGCGTCCATAATAGGGATATACACTCCATTGTGTTCCCTGCGAGGCCTCGGCACGATAGTAATGTTCGGCTTCCATCGCAACAAATCCATCTCCATGCTGGAAAGTATATCCCGAAACGTTGTCGGGAACCTCAGTGGTAGCCGGGAGTTTGTCAAAACGGAAATCGTCGTTCCAGGAGGTGTATCCGATGTGTTTCTGGATCATCATACCATTCCACTTGCCGCCAGCTATATCTTTGTTGTAGGATGCACAGAGCAGGGAGTCTCGCTCAAAGCAACGCTTCACCTGATTGGCCCACTCGTTGGCATCCGGGTTGCCCATCTTGGCCAAATGTTGGTTCATTGCTTGAGCATAATACATGTCGTAAAGGTTGGCCATGGCCTGCACAGGGAAGAGAATGATTTGGCGATAGAAGTCACGACTTTCATCCGAGATGTCCTGATACAGGCGTAGGGCACGCACTTCAAGGCGTTGGTAGTCATCGGCCACTTTCCGCCACTCGCCAGTCTCAAGGTTATATGTTCGTGCATCAAGCATCTCTGGCGTGACACGGGCCATATACTGGCAATTGCGGTTGTAGATGTCGGCGGCTTCCTCAGCGACAGAAGCACCCAACACTCCTTCGAAGAAGCGACGGGTATGATCGGTGACCGTCTGTTGGGTATATTCCTTCGGGTTCCAGGCCATATCCATGAAGAGTTGGATGGGGTATTCCATCGGTTTCAGGTCACCCACATTCAAGATCCACATACGCTGGATGCCAAAATCATAGGCCAGCGATAGTTGCTCGAACATCTGCTGTGACTGCGTGACATTGAGCCACTTCGTATTGCGTGGAGCACCGACATAATCGACATGATAATAGATGCCCCAACCGCCTTTGCGACTGCGTTCCTTGGCGGTGACGGGTACACGGCGTATATCGCCCCAGTTATCATCGCTGATAAGGATCATGACGTCGTCGGGCACTTCCAGACCTGCATCATAATAATCCTGAACCTCCTTGTAGAGTGCCCATACCTGCGTGGTTTTCTCGGCAGGTTTGCCTGTCACTCCCTTGATGATCTTGCGTTGGTTGGCGATAATGCGATCCATCAGTTTCGTATCGGCTTTATCGCTCATGGCTTCATCACCATCGCCACGCATACCAATGGTCACGATGTCTTCGGTACCCTTCATGCGCTCAATACCTTCACGGAAGAAACGGTCCAGATTCTTCTGATTCTTCTGATAGTCCCACGGGCCCCATTCCTGACGACGACGGGCATATTCCTGATGGTTGCGAGCCATCGGCTCATGGTGCGAAGTTCCCATCATGATGCCCATACGGTCAGCCAGCTTGCCGTTTTCGGGGTCATCGGCATAGAATGACCACATCCACATCGCAGGCCACATCATATTGCCCTTCAGACGGAGAATCAGCTCAAAGACTTTCTCATAGAACTCATGACCACCATATCGGGTGCCGAAGGTGTTCCAGACCCATGTGCTCAGACAGGGGGCCTCGTCATTCAGAAAGATGCCTCTGAACTCTACGGCAGGCTCACCATCCGTAAAAACCCCCGGCTTCACACAAGCCCATTCATGCTTCTCTATCGGCACGTCTGCCCACCAGTACCAGGGTGACACGCCCAGCTGACGACTCAATTCGTATATTCCATAGATGGTGCCGCGACGGTCACTACCGGCGATGACGATTTGTTTGCCAACAGTCGTAATTATATACTTTTCACGATTTCCCTTCAAGTCCGGCAGTTTCAATTTGGCAATGGCAGGATTTCTGTCAATCGTACCTACAAGGATTGTGGTTGTTTCCTGACCTTCCATCAGCGACGGGCAATCCCCCAGAACGGCCTGCATGTCGTTTTGCAGGTTTTGGATGGCAATCTTCACGCCCTCATCTTCCTGCTGACTATAGCCGATCGTGGCATGGACAAGCGGCACTCCCTCGGAATCGGGCGAAAAGCTGACAAACTCTGACTTTGATGGCTGTGCCGATATGCCCTGCGAAATGGCTGCCAGGAACAACCCACACAAAAGTATTCTTTTCATAGTAATGATGAAAAATGCCCGGATGCCCAAATTGGAGTGAGCATCCGAGCAAAACAATTACACACACATATACACTTAACTACTAATTCCTGTAAGCAGGATTCTGATAGGCTGTCTTTTCTTCCTTCGACATCATCATACCTTCGAGCTGTGCCTGTGGGATAGGACGGATGTAATAATCGAGAGGAATGTTACGGGTGAAGGTCTCCAGATCCTTGTCTGTTGGGTTATTTCCAGCGATACTGTAAGTGGTGGCACGCTCACCCCACTTCTGGGTGCGAACGAGGTCAAACCAGCGGTATCCCTCACCCCAGAACTCACGGCTGCGCTCGTCAAGGATATAGTCGATGGTAATCGTTGCAGGAGTAGCGGCCAGCATGGCGGCAGAATTATCGACGCTGACAGCCACGTTGTCGTTCTGGCTGAAGGTCTGCTTACCGGCACGCTCACGCAGTACGTTCACCAATGTGCGGGCCTCAGCATTCCTGTTGAGTTTCACGGCAGCCTCGGCAGCAATCAGGTAAAGCTCCGAGAACTTGGCGATGTTCCAGGGACGTGGACTACCACCGTTCACCTTGCCCGAACCCAGGCCAGAACCGTTGTCAGTACGATACATGCCAATCTTCCAGTTGATGGGGAACTTCTTGCGGCTGATGTGGTTGACGGCTACCACGAAGTCAGCACGATCGGCCATTTCGCCAAAGCCCAGCTTGCCATCGGCACCGGTATAGTTGATCTTACTATCCTCGCTCTCAGGAACCCAGCTGAAATAGATCTCATCGGGACCTACCTGCATGCCGTTTGCACCGAATACGTAAGGCTCCGAGCTGCCAGCCTTATGATAGTTGGTATGATAGCGCAGCGTAAAGGTTGCATCATAACGCGAGTCGATAGCCTTAACGGCATCTTCCCACACACCACCTTCCATGAAGTTATCGGCAATAGGAGCCATACGGGTCCAAGGACGACCATAAGCCTGAACGGCCTCACGCTGAACGGGGTTGATGATGGCACCCGAAGCAGCCTTGGCAATCATCTCGGTGTAGTTCCAGGTAGTCATCCAATAGGCGAAGTTATCGGGCGAGCCACCGCTGCCGTAACCATAACCGCTACCGCCATTGCCATATTTCTCGTTCTCGTCATGATCGGCATAGAGCATGATTTCGGAGTTGCGGTCGTTTGTTGCCACGTTAACATCGTAGAATGTGGGTTGCAGTCCATAAGGGCCGGGATTGTTGATAGCCTGCTGGGCCATGTCGTAAGCCTTCTGGAAGTAGCTCTGAGCCTGTCCTGCATCGCGGGTGCACTCGGGATAGGTAGGAATGTTGTTGGGGTTCTCAAGCCACCATGCATAGGTCAGGTATGCCTTTGCCAGGTAGAGGCGTGCCACGTTCTTGGTCACGGTGCCCGTGAGACGAGGATTCTCAGGCAGGTCGTTGACAGCTTTCTCCAGGTCGGGGAAGATACACTTGGTATAGACCTCAGCCACGGTGTTACGGACCGAAGTACGAACGGTAGAGGTGTTGAACATCAGTTCACCTGCACCGAGATCCAACGGTACGCCGCCATAGGTCTGTACGAGGATAAAGTAGTCGAAGGCACGGAAGAAATAGGCCTCGGCAAGCAGAGAGGCATCGATACCGGCCTCACCGCCATTTTCGATGATACCACTGGCTGTATTGATGTTGGCAAATGCAGTTCCCCAGCATCCGCCGGCAATACTGTTGGTAGCGGTCATGGAACCCACACCCGAGAGGTCGGCATCCTTGAAGTTTCCGTCCGCCGACTGTGCATAGGTATATTCGTCGGTACCGGTCTCAAGACTATTCAGATAATATCCATTGCCATAGATATAGCGCAGGTGGGCATAGAGTGATGTCAAACCTCCCTCAATACCCTTCTTCTCGGTAAAGAATGTGGGGTCGAACTGGCTGCGTGGCTGTTCGTCGAGGATATCATTACATGATGTCATCGTAGTGGAAAGACCACAGCAAACGATACCCGCAGCAAGGATATATTTGATACTATTGGTTTTCATAACTGTAATTGTTTCTTTATTTCTTTTCTTCATTCTTAGAATGTCACATTGAGACCGAACATGAAGTTACGGGTGGAAGGTGTGTTATAACCTACGATTGGCATTTTGTGCTTGCCTGTGTAACCCGAAACGGCTACTGCAGTATTCTCGTTGGCCCAGGAGTTGGTCTCGGGATCAAGTCCGCTCTCGTCGGTGAAAGGCGAGAAGAGAACAATCGGGTTCTGAATGGTTGCGTAGAGGCGCAGGTTGCTGATGCCGAAGTCCTTGACGGCTCTCAGGTTATGGAAGTTGTAGCCAAGGGTGATGGCACGGATCTTCAGATAGCTTGCGTCGAAATAGCCAAGGGTGGAACCATACTTCGGGTTGTCACCATCCTGGATGCCGCCTGGTTTCGGATACTTGGCTCCCGTATTCTGCTCGGTCCAGTAGTCAACATCAAGGTTGTTACGACGACCGGTGAGCATATTCAGGTAACCGCTCGAAGAATGAATAGCCGAAATAAGTTTGCCGCCGACCTGGAAGGCGCCGATGACGTTCAGGTCAAAGCCCTTGTAACCTACGGTAGTGTGGAAGCCACCGATGAGATCGGGTTCCATGCTCATGATCTGACGGTCCTCGGGACCAATGGCGCGGGTTGGCATGCCGTTGGCATCATAGTCGCCCGTATATTTCACCTTGATCATACCCAGGTTGCCACCAGGTACCAGGACGTCCAGATTGCTCTTTCCATCAGGGCCATAGACAAGGTCGCTCTCGTTCCACAGACCTTCGTACTCATAGTCATAGATTACGTCAATCGGATGACCGGGGAACCAGCGGTTACCCTCGTCAGGAGCAGGTTTGCCATCTTCGTCAAGGGCACCTGTCAGCTTCGTCAGTTTGTTGCGGTTCTGGTAGATGTTGAATCCTGCATCCCAGTTCCAGCCATTCTTGTTGTCGAAAATGACAGCATTCATGGTAAACTCCCAACCCTTGTTTTCGGTGTTACCGATATTGCCGGTATAGCTGCTCACACCCGAGGTAGAGGGGAGGCTGACGTCGAGAAGGATATCGTTGGTCTTCTGAACATAGTATTCAAACGATCCGGAGATGCGTCCGCTGAACAGCGAATAGTCGATACCGTAGTTCCAGGTCTTCGAGTACTCCCAACCAAGGTCGGGGTTAGGCAATGCATTTACATAATAACCTGCCTTGTAGGTTTCGCCGAAGTTGTAGTTGCGGGTAGCCAGACCACCGAGGGTGGAGTAGGGGTTGATACTCTGGTTAGAGGTCTCACCGTAACCTACGCGCAGTTTGAGGTTGTCGAGCCAAGACTTGGTGCCCTCCATGAAGCCTTCGCGGGCGATGTTCCAACCTACGCTGACAGCTGGATAGGTATGCCACTTGTGACCCTCGGCAAGGCGCGATGATGCGTCCGAACGAAGGGCAGCCGAAAGCATATACTTATTATCATAGGAGTACATTACACGACCCATCCACGAGATCAGGCCACTCTGCCAGTAATTGTAACCAACGAGGTTAGCCTCACCGGTAGCCTTATCAAGTGCATAGTACTGGAAATAGTCGGCAGGAATATCCTGAGCCGAACCGCCACTCTGTTCAAAAGTGGTCTGCTCGGCAGAGTACATACCTACAACGTTGACATTATGTTTACCAAAGGCATGGTCATAGGTGATCAGGTTCTCAACTGCCCAGTTATAGGTCTGGTTCTCATATACCGAACCGCTGTTCACAGAGTTCTCATCCTTGTTGTTGACGCCGGTACCCGTGAATGAGCCCGACTTCGAAGAACGGAAGTTCAGACCAACGTTGATGCGATAGCTGAGACCTTCGATCCATGGGCACTTCACTTCTCCGAAGAGTGTATTGTAGGAACCGATACCCTTGTTATTGCTGAGCCAGCTGTCTTCGAGGCTCTCCACTACGTCGCGGGTAATCACATAAGAGTCATCGGCAGGCTGGATGATGACACGCTTGGGAGTGCCATCCTCATTGTATGGCGAAGCCAGTGGCGTCATGCTCAAAACGGTGTACATGTTGTTCACGCCCTCTGTCTTGTGATAGCTGTTGGTGGTGTTCAAACCGAAACGGAAGTATTTGCCGACACCCTGATTGAAGTTACCACGAATGGAAATACGCTGGTAACCCTCGGTGGGAACGACCGACTCGTCGTGGTAGTAACCTGCACCAAAGCTGTAGCTGCCGCCATTGGTGCCACCGGCAACACTCACGTCATGATTATAGCTGAGACCTGTCTTGTAATAGAGGTCCTGCCAATCGGTATTGGTGTTGTCATTCTCGTCGAGCGTGTTCTGATACTTGCCTGCATACTTGCGGAACTTTGAGAATGTGGGGCCGTCCATCATCGGGTATTTATGGAATACCTTCTTGAAGCTTACATAGCTGCTGTACGAAACCTTGGCGGGAGCGCCCTGGTTGTCCTTCGTCGTGGTGATGATGATCACACCATTGGCGCCACGGGAACCGTAGATGGCGGTGGCCGATGCATCCTTCAGGATATCCATCGACTTGATGTCGGTAGGATTGATATCCGAAAGCTGGCCCATGAACGGGATTCCGTCGAGCACGATCAGTGGGTCGTTGCTTGCGCTCAACGAACGCTGGCCACGGATGCGGATCTGCATCTCGGCACCTGGCTTCGACGATGTCTGTGTCATGAGCACACCGGCAACACGTCCCTGGAGTGCCTGGGCAGCATTGGTAGCTGCTACCTGGTTCAGCCTGTCACCGGCGATGTTGGCAACCGAACCCGTGACGGCTTCACGACGCTGGGTACCGTAACCGATCACCACAACTTCATTCACTACGTGTCCGTCCTCTTCCAGGTCCACGCGTGTTCCCGTTCCTGCCGATACCTCCTGGGTCTCATAGCCCACATAGGAGATGACGAGCGTGGCACCGGGATTGACCTTAAGCGAGTAGTCACCGTTAATATCGGTGATGGTACCATTGCTGGTGCCCTTCTCCATGACCGTGGCACCGATCAGCGGACCTTGCGAGTCGCTCACATGACCTGTTGCCACCCTCGTTTGCTGTACGGCAGCTGTTGACTGAGGTACAGCCCATGCCTGTGGTGCAGAGATCATGCCCATGAAGCACAATCCGAGACACAAGGCTGTTTTCTTTGCTTTGAAACTCATACGTGTAATTTTGTTAGTTAATAATACGTAAAATGTGTAGATTTTGGGTGCAAAGATATACGATTATTACTAACAAGGCTTTCACGTATGTTTCGTATTATTGTGTTTTTGTATCTTCCGACAAATTTCGCTCAATATACTCGGTTGGCGATACTCCAAACTGCTTTCTGAACACCGTCGAGAAGTGCGCCAGGTTGCTGAATCCGACGGTATATGCCACTTGTGTCACATTAATCTTCTGCTCCTTCAGCAGCCTGACAGCCTGCTCCAACCTGATGTTTCGGATGAATTCGCTGACGGGAAGTCCGGTCATTTCCTTCATCTTTCGATGCAGCTGGGCGCGGCTGATTCCCACTTCCGTAGTGAGGTCTTCCACGCTGAAGTCAGAGTCAGAAAGATGCTCGTTAATCACTTTCATGATACGTTCCATCAGTATCTCGTCATTGCCCTTCACCGTCTTTTCCTCCACCTTGTCCTTCTGCTGCTGGGTACCCGAATACTTCCCCTTCAGGCGAAGCGATTTATTGATAAGGTTGTTGATCACCACGTGCAGCTCGTCCATATCGAAAGGTTTGGCCAGATAGGCATCGGCACCCTTCTCCAATCCCTCCAATCGGTTCGCAACGTCGGCCATCGAGGTCAGCATGACCACAGGAATATGGTTCAGGTTGAGATTGGTCTTGACGATACGCAGGAAAGTGAAGCCATCCATCTCGGGCATCATCACATCGCTCACCACCAGGTCATATTGCTTGTCGGGCTCCGAATCGAGCAGTTTTTGCAAAGCTTCGCGGGCACGGGTCACCGCCGTGATATGGTAGTATGCGCCAAGTTCCTGCTTCACGAAACCGCCGATCTCTTCGTCGTCATCCACAATCAGCACGCGGTACTTTGACTGCGATTTGACCTTCGGAGCCTTGGTCTCATCTTCCGTCGGCTGGAGAATCTCTTCTTTGGTCAAATGGCTGTTGCCCAACGGCAGGCAGACCGTAAAGATACTGCCCTGCACATCCTCGCGGTTGGCGGCTTCGATGGTTCCATGATGCATATTGACAATCATCTTGCAGAGATTGAGCCCGATGCCCGTTCCCTCGATATGCAGCGAACGCGAGGTACTGCCTTGATAGAAGCGTTCGAACAGCTTGTGTACGTCGCCTTTGATGCCCATGCCATTGTCTATCACCTGGAGCTGTGCCATACCCTTATCGGTCTGACCTACACGAACTTCTATCTCGCCATTGTCGAAGGTATATTTGAAGGCATTCGACAACAGGTTGTCCACCAGTTTGTCAATAGCCTTGCGGTCAATCCAGACATTCAGGTTATCAATGGCAGGCGAATATTTGAACGCGATGCCGCGCTCATTGGCCGTATATTCATACGTCTTCAGCAGATTGCCCACATACTGTACAAGATTCGTTTCCTGGCATTTAAGGTGCATCTGCTGCTTGTCAATCTTGCGGATATCGAGTATCTGGCTCACCAGATTCTTCACACGCTCCACGTTGTGCTCGATGGTCTTCAGGTCGTTTCTCATGTCCGTATCCAGATCGCGCTTCAGCAATTTATGCAACGGACTCATGATAAGCGTCAGCGGCGAACGGATGTCGTGGGTCGCGTTGATCAGGAATTTCATCTTTTCCTCTTCAAGTTCCTGGCGCCGACGACGCAGATAGATCCAAAGCAGGGTGCCGAGTATCGCCATTGCTCCTAATATATAAATAAGGTATGCCCACGTTGAGCGATACCAGGGAGCACGCACCACGATATTGTAGGTCTGACTATCGGTATAGAACCCGTTGTCGTAGGCGCGAACCTCAATGGAATAAGATCCTGGCTGCAGGTGGTTGAACGTGATGGAATTGCTGCCGGCAGTCGTTCTGGTCCAGACTTCCGAATTATCCAGGCGGTACTCGTAGATCGTATTCTCCGAATTCGAGAAGTTCAGCAACGAGAACTCCATCGTGAACGAGTTGTCGGAATACGAAAGGTTGAAGTTTCGGCTTTCCGACATCGGGCCATCCACCACACGCTCGCCATCCGAAAGCGTCAGACTATTCACGGCCATTCCTCCGATAAACAATCCTGTAAGATGGACGTCGCCTCCGACACCACTATTAACACGCATGGACGAAGGGTTGAACGAGGTGATGCCGTCGCTGAACCCGAACCATATACGCCCATCGGGAGTCTGCATCGTCGCGCCGTTGATATATTCCCGGGTGCCCAGGCCATTGCCATGCAGATAGTTCACGAAGGTCTTCTTGTCAGCCTGATAACGCCAGATACCCATCGTTGTGCTAAGCCACAAGTCGCCCTCACGGTCTTCGACGATACCTTCCACCACCTTATTGCTCAGCACTTCGGCCCCTGGGAACATGACGACGCTGTCCTGCCGTGTATCGTAGTAGTAAAGGCCGGTGTTCGAACCGAGAAATATCTGATGATTGCTGGTCTCATAAACCGAAACCACGGTATTGTAGTCGTGTATCACCTCCCAGCCGTAAGGGAAGAAATTGTCGGCCTTTGGGTCATAGCAGTTCACGCCCGAAGCCGTGCAGAGCCACAGATTCCCCTTGCTGTCCATATACATTCGCAGTATCCAGTCGTTGTGCAGTCTGCCGCGTTTTTCATCAAGCTGGTGCATATTGAATCTGCGCAATTCGCCCGTCCTGGTATTATACGAGCAGAAGCCTTCCGAGAATACCGAAAAGTACAGATTACCCTGTCCATCGTCAGCCATGGTGTTCACGAAACCGTTGTTGAACTCCACCTTGCGCACGGCTTGACCGGTGGTCGGATTGTAACTGTAAAGTCCATTGTTCGTGCCGACCCAGTAGCCGCCCTGTTTGTCGCGATAGATGATATATGTGCCTTTCGGCGAGGAAGGATGGGCCACCAGACGTCCATTGGCATCAAGACCGAAGATACCGTTGTTCTGAACGGCACACCATGTCATGCCATTGTCACCCATACAGATCGAAGTCAGCGAGCCACCGGTATTCACGTGCAGGTCGGCAAACTTCCACGTCTGGAACTGTGGTTTCCGTTGGGGGAGGAGCAGGAGTCCGCGCTGCTGACAGCCCACCCACAGGTTATCCTGATCGTCTTCGTACAGCGCCCATACGTTCGTGGTATTGAGGTCGAATGTCGCACTCGAATATTCATATCTCCGCAGCTTGCGTTCGCCCTTGGGGAGCCAGCCGAGTCCGCTGCCCAGCGTTCCCAGATACAGGTTTCCCCTTTTGTCTTTCATGGCGGTGCGAAACAGGAGGTCCTTTCCGCCCAGGTCACTCGTGTCGAAATAGTCGGTATGCATCGTGCCGTCACGATAGTATAGCAGACCGTGACTGCAAATCATCAGCACACCGCGTTCGTAATTCACGAAACCCGTCACGGTGCCGAAAGGCGATTGGAACTCCTGCAGTTCACCCTTCTTGTCGCGTCGGATGATGCTGCTGCCGTGTCCCGACTTCCAGAAATTGCCCTCATCGTCCAGATGGACATAGCTGAAGTAGTTGTTGTCGGCCATGGCATAGCCCTCCAGTTGCTGCGATTGTAGCGTCCGATTGTCGAGCCTGAACAAGCCGTATCCCGCCGTTCCTACCAGCAGGTGGTTGTCGTCTTCCTGAATGATATAGTTGATTCGAGGCACGTCCTTGGCACCTTCCAGATTCACATATCGGAACTGGTCACTGGCTGCATCATACAGGTCAAGACCTTTCTGCGTACCCACCCAAAGCTGGCCTTGCAGATCGACAAACAGGAAGGAGATGATGTTACTGCTTATTGTCGTCGGATTGCCCTGTTCGTGCAGATAGTTGGTAAACCGGTAACCGTCATACTTATTCAGGCCATATTCCGTTCCCACCCATATATAACCCGTCGTGTCCTGGCAGATCACCGAGATCTGATTGCTCGACAGTCTATCGGACGTAAAAAAGTGCTGAGCTTGTCCCATCGCTTCAAGACAACAAAACATGCTCACCACAAGCACGAGCAGCCTTTCCGCAATTCTATTCAAAATGTGTCTCATATATAAATGTAAAGGTGTTCTTGGCCGCAAAGGTACGTTGTTTTTCATTCCAATCCAAATTTCAGTCTTTTATTCATGTAAATTACATGCTAATTCGTGTTCAAAATAGCTCATTCAAGCAAAATTCTCGCATTTTTATAACCTAATTGCACCTATTTTCAAAAAAAATAGTTATATTTGCCCCGTCCATTTCGACAAGCCGAAATATCATGAGTGGTCGCTTCGCTCAAAATCTCTCTAAATATTATCAAAAATCCATCAAGAAGGACGAAGCCATTGTAAGATTTTAATATTTATTTTGTTGGATTTTGAGCGCAGCGCCCCCCAAAACAAGGATGTCATGAACCCAAAAATCTACCTCTCCGCACTCCTCATGGCGTGCACCCTGAGCCTTTCGGCCGAAGAAGTCATCACCGACACCACGCAGATGACGTTCACCCTGTTAGGACAGATGCCCTACTATCGCGTCAACTACACCTACGAGAGCGTGGCCCCCGACGGTGTCACTCCCGTCACGCTCTCCTCCGCGCTCATCTTCCCCCAGGGCATCTTCGAGCGCACAAAGATGGTCGAAATCGGCGACAAGCAATTCAACGCCTGCGGCCTCGTGCTCAACAACCACTACACCATCACCAAACGAAACGAAGCGCCCACCGTCACCGATAACCTTCAGATCGAAGGCCCATTCGCAACCCTCGGCCCCGACTTCATCATCGTCAGCCCCGACAGCTACGGCTTCGGAGTCACCGACGACAAGCCCCAGGCCTACCTCATTGCCGACGCCACCGCCGTCAACCACATCGACGCCGTGGGTGCCGCTCGCCGTCTGCTCAAGCAGATGGACTACTCCGTGGGCGACCTCTTTGCACAGTTCGGCTATTCACAGGGCGGATTCTCCTCAATGGCCGTTCAGCGCTATTTCGACACCCATGAAGTCGATCCCGAAGTCATCTCCCGCATCGACTACACCCTTTGTGGCGACGGTCCCTACGACCTCAACGCCATGACCGACACACTGCTCATTCCCGGTGCCACCTATCCCTATCCTTGTGCCATTTCCCTCATCGTCGAAGGTCAGATCGAGGGAGCAAACCTCGACATCAGCTATAGCGACATCTTCCAGGCACCCCTCGACACCAAGCTCGTCGAATGGAACGACAGCAAGGCACTCTCTGCCGACGAAATCAACGACTCCATCTTCGCTTACATCGGAGGCGATCACTCCACAGGCATTCTGGTCAGTAGGATGTTGCGCACCGATAACCTCTCCCGTACCAACCCCGCCATGGATTCCTATTTCCAGACGCTCTACAACAACTCCCTCTGTTCCGGATGGACGCCCAATCCCGACACCCGCTTCTTCCTCTATCATTCCCGCAACGACGAGATTGTGCCATACTTCAACATGGAGCACATGCGCGACTTCCTGCGCGACGAGTGCGGCATCGGGGACGACAGGCTCGAAACCTATACCACTCAAGGCCTCCACGTCGAAGCAGCCATGAACTTCGTCTTGAATATCATAAGCAAGATCTCATACCTCGAGTCCGACTACATTGCCAAAGCATCCATTGCCATCCCCACCATCGACCACACCGACAACACCCCATCCCTCAACTCATGGTTCACCCTCGATGGCCGCCGTCTCTCCTCCAGACCCTCGACCAAAGGCCTCTACATCCACAACGGCCGCAAGGTGCTGATCAAGTAATATTCGCAAATTCTTTACATCTCCTTGCGCAACAGATTTGCGAGATGGACACCGTGCGCACGGAGCTAAGCTTCCACGTAGTGGAGTAAAAATTTCCACATTTTCCCCAAAAATACTTGCATATCCCGAAATAAATAACTATATTTGCACCAACAATCAAGAAAAGCAGGACATCCATCGACAAGAATACCTTGCATGCCGAAAACAAAAGTGAATGACAATAACGAGTGAATAATCCAAAAGACAATCATTATGAATCTGAACTTCAAGGACATCGCCAAGACGATTGCCAATATGATGGGCGGCAGCAAAGACGCCCCCAAAAACCTTGAGGACCTGACCAAGGGCTTTAAAGAAATCCTGAAGACGGCATCGGCCGCTGCGCAGGAAGAGCTTGACAAAGTGAAAGACGAAGAAAAGGCAGAAGCGAAGACAGAAGCGAAGGCCGAGACGATCTCGATCAACGGTCACAACTACACGGTAAGGAAGGACGAGGATGCGGTGCTCGTCTCGTTCACTAATATCCCCTCGGACGCGGAGGAGTTGAAGCAGGTTTATCGCAACCTGTTGGGTAAGAGCGAATACACCGTGCCTGCCCTCATCCCGATGGCTATGGAAATCTATGCCCGCGATCGCCAGGAAGGGGAGAAGTGCTTTGCCGCCTTCTGCTCCTCATTGGCAGTGAGTGAGATATTGCGCATCCTCAAGGAAAAGTTCGGACGCCCCAACGACTCCTATTGCCAGCGTTATCTTCCTGCCGCGCTGCTTCAGGGTGCCTCGAACATGAATGCCTATACCCCCAACACCCCCTACACCGTCCGCATCGAGCACGCAGCAAACGAGGACACCGAGTCGGCGATGTACAACGGCAAGCACTTCTTCCTCGTGATCATCGCCGATGGTTGGGACACCCGACAGCGTGGCGTCCAGGTCCTCAAGACCTACGACAACGATCTCTACGTCGTGAATGGATGCCCCGCCACCTATACCATGTGCAAGCCTATCCGCGGCGAATGGCCAGGGCTGGTGTGATGGTGACGTGGTGGTGACCGACGGTTGCTTAGAAAAAAACGGGGCACTGGGAGGCGAAATAAAAAGGCCCGCACCAATTGGTGCGGGCCTTTGTTTATTCTCGAATCTTTATATATTCCTACCACTCAATGCGCTTCCGTCCGTTCTCGATGATGATCGAGTGGCGGGAAGCATTGTTCAGGCGACGGCCCTGGAGGTCGAAGATCTGACGGGAAGCGGGGCTCTGGTCGCTGATGCTTTCGATGGCGGTGGTGCCACCCTCGTCATAGTTCTCGAAGATCAGGAAGTCTTTCCAGACTTTTGCTGCCTGATAGGCTTCCTTGCAGCCCTCGGGTACGCTGAGGATGCAGGCATCCTTGTCGAGTCCCTCGAAGGGGTCTTCCTTGAGTTTCAGAGGTTCCTGGCTATCGGCTACGAGGACGATCAAGGGGCAGTCATACAACCACTTGTTGCCGAGATAAGCGGCTGACTCGGGGACATTGATCTTTGTCAGGCTGACGCAATTCATGAACGAGCGGCCGCCGATGTGCTCCAGCGTGCTGGGCAGCTGGACACGCTCCAGGCTGCGGCAGTCCTTGAAGGCTTCGTAGTTGAAGAATTTCAAGCCCTCGGGTAGTGTGACGCTGTTCAGCGAGTAGCAACGCTCGAAGGCGCTGAAGCCGATTTTAGTCAGATTGGAGGACTCCATATAGACCTGTTCGAGGTCGTAGTTGTCGATGAAGGCACAGTCGGCGATGGCGGTAACGAGATAGGTCTTGCCATCGACGGTGATGTCGCCGGGGATGTTCACAGTGCCGACATATTTGTCGGGATTGGCAACCACGACGGCAGTCTGGTCAGCCTCATCCAGATCATAATACACTCCATTGACCTCGACGGAGGCCAAGCCCAGAGAGGGGAGGAACCAGCAGGCCATTGCGATGCCTGCGGCTTTCACGATTGAACATGTAAAGTTTTTCATAATAATTTGGTTTTTATTTTTAGGTTTGTAGTTTTGGCGGTTTATTTTTTTGATATCCTTGTGAAAATGGATTTGAGACGTGGGCTTCAATAGCCCGTCTCTAAATCCGGAAAATGTGCTGCCTCAATGGCAGCAGAAAATTGCACTTCGTGCAGAAAATAATGCGGGTTCCGGTCAAGCTGTTTTAGGGACTACACGGTCAAGTTTTTTGGGGACTACACCCTGAATTGTTTGGAGCCGGATGGATTTTCTGCGCAGCAATTTTTTGCAGGTATTGGACCTGCTCATTTTCCGGCAGAAACAACCAGGCCATTGGGCCGAGGTTGTCTGCCATTTTCACCTTGAGTTACGAAGTATTATTATCGGTTATGTGTTTCGAGTTTTGTCGAAATTGCACTGCAAATATATGCCAAAATCGGATTAATTCCAAATTCTTTTGGAAAAAAATGCAGCAAATGGTCAAAAAAGGCGGTTTTCGACGTGAAAAAACTCTATCTTCAAAGCTTGATGCTCACCTTCTTTCCCGAATAGGTGACAGGCTTAGCCTCACCGCCGACCATGCGGACGAGGAAGGTGCGCTGGGCGAGCATTCCCTCGAACTGGCCTTTGCGGGCACCGATGGTGAGCGTGCGGCTGCGTTCATTCCAAGTCATCGGGATTTCGGTGTACTGGCCCTGCTGGTAGCCGAAGCCGTCGCCCTCGTCCTCATAGAGGCAGAACGTGGCATTCTGTCCAGGATAGACGGTCAGCGTGATGTTGTCCCACGGCTTTTCGTTGGAATACTGCAAATCCTGTCCCATCGGAAGAATCGAACCAGCCTTGACGTAGAGTGGGGAATGGGCGAGGGGCGCATCGGCCAAGAGCTTCTGCCCGCCCTGCAGTTTGGTCCCGGTCCAATAGTCGTACCAGTCGGCACCCTTCGGCAGATAGACCTCGAATTCCTTCTTCTGGCTCCAATCCACCTTCGGCCAACCATTGGCATACTCATCATTGTCCTTCTGATCCCAACCCGACATCTCGTCGGTCTTCACAATCTTCTCCTGCGTGAAGAGCGGATCGACCACGGGGCAAACGAGCAGGTTGTGGCCGAACATGTATTCGCGGCCAAGGTTCCACACGTTCTCGTCGTTGGCGAAATCCATCACCAGGGCGCGCATGAACGAATCGTCGTTGCGGCTCACCTGCCAGCTCTGGCTGTAGATGTAGGGCAGCAGACGATAGCGCATCTTGACGGCCGAAACCAGCGCATCATAGACGGGCTCGCCCTCCTTGCCGTAATAATAGAGTTCGCGATAGACCTCCGTGCCGTGGCTGCGCATCATGGGGCAGAACAGGCCGAACTGCATCCAGCGCACATAGAGCTCCTGGAACTGCGGGTTCTTGGTGGCCGAGTTGTCGGCACTGCGGCGATTATAGCTGTTGGCGAAGAATCCGCCGATGTCGGTGTTGACATGGGGCGCGGCGCAAAGCGTATAATTCAGGCAAAGCGGCACCTGCTTGCGCAAGCTCTCCCACGAACTGCCCACGTCGCCGCTCCAAGTATTGGCACCGTAGCGCTGCTGTCCGGCAAAGAACGAACGGGTGAGGATGAAGGGTCGCTTCTGCGTATCGACGGCACGCTGGTGCTCGTCCACGCCGCCCACGGTCATCAATGGGAATACGTTGCGCACCGAACGCCAACTGCCCATGGCGCAAGCTTCGTCGAGGTCACTGTCCTTGTACTGGGCGTGATCGGGGTCGGTCGAATCCATCCACCAGGCATCGATGCCCATCTGGTGCAGGCGTGACAGGTGCTTCCAATAGATGTCGCGTGCCTCGGGCGAATAGCAGTCATAGACGCGCACTCCCGAAGGATAGTCAAGGCGTGGTGGCCAAGGCTCCAATCCCGACTCGGGCCAAGTCTTGAAGTGGAACAGCAGGCCCTTCTCGTCGAGCTCACGGTAGGGTTTGGACATCGGTCCGAAACTTGCCCAGATGGAGATGCTGATGTGGGCATTGCGCTGATGCACCTCGTCGATCATCGCCTGAGCGCGGGAAAATTCAGGGCTGATGAACTCCATCGCATTCCAGGTGTAGTTGCTGCCCCAATATTGCCAGTCCTGGATGATGCCATCGAAGGGAACCTTAAGCTCGCGATACTTGCGCACCACTTCGAGCAGCTCGTTCTGGCTCTTGTAGCGTTCGCGGCTCTGGTGGAAGCCGTAGGTCCAAAGCGGAAGCATCGGAACATGTCCCGACAGTTGACGCATACGGCTGATGACGCCATCGGCCGAACCGCCATAGATGAAGTAATAGTCAACGAGCTTGCCGACTTCGGACACGAGGGTGAGCTGCTCGTCGTCGTCGATACGGGTGGGAGAGTAGTTGTCCCAGAATACGCCATAGCCCTTGATGCTCTGGAAGAAGTGGGCATAGTCCTCAAGGTTCGACTGCTGCATGTTGCGGTGTTCACCGCGCAGATTCATCTTTCCGTTCTGCAGCATGCCCAAGCCGTAGATGGGTTCATTCTTTTCGAGCGCGAACGATTGCTTCACCTTGTACGCGCCCTTGTCGATGCCCTCGGTGATGGGGATGAAGCTACTGCCAGCATCGACGAGCAGAACGGTCTCGTCGGGCTTGCAGAAGGTGACCTGGCCGTTGCTCTCATCAACGGTGACGGTCAGCGCCTTCGACTGATAGCGTTTCTTGCCGTTGGCCTCGCTCACCTTCACTTTCACGACTTCGGGTTGGGCAATTACTACGAGCGATTGCTTCTTAACCTTCTGACCGTCAGCCGTCTTGGTGATACGCACGATGTCGGGAGTCATGAACTCGACGGTCTGCCCCTGTGCGTGGCAGAATAGACCCAGCATCATGATGCCGGCCAGATTTCTGAATAAGGATTGGTTCTTCATATTGTTGATTTATTGGTTTTCTCGCAGCAAAGATATATCATTTTTTTGAATAATCCAATATTTGTGCGTTTTTTTCATCATTAATTCGTAGAAATTCAGCATTTTTTTACAATATTGCCTCAAATACTTTGCAAACATTTTGACAACTATGTAAAGCAAAAGGTTACATTATTGCGGCGATGGGGGGGAATGTTTTAACAATAATTCAATAATCAGGCCGATTTCATAAACATTTTTCGTATATTTGCAGCGTATATTTCAATAGAAACGAAAACGATAAAACATGACCCAAAAACTTTGAAAGAAGAGTGAAAATGGCAGCGGCTCTGGCATCAATAGCCGAGCCAGGCTGCCGGAAAATGAGCAGGTCCAATACCTGCATAAAATTGCCCTTCGGGCATAAAATCCATCCGGCCAAGTCTCCGCTATTGGAGCGAGAGACGAGGCCATTTTCACCAAAATATCAATGAATTCATTTGTTGTTATAATAGAAGCGACACATTTAGACTAACAAAATAACAACCCATAATTCATTCGCCTATGAAGCAATTCTTTATCACCTTATTCATGATTCTTGCCACACCTCTGGCAGTCTTCGCACAGAATTTCGAGTTCCAGTATCAAGGCAAGCCCCTTGAGAATGGCGCCGTCTCCATCGAAGCCGCAGAAGACCTTTTCGGAGATCTGTCATGTGAGACCAATCCAGCCGAGGCTCCCGAAACGGGACTGATGCTCGTGAGCAAGGACGGCAGTACAATAAGCGGTACGGCACACCTGGCGATCCTCGAGCACACTTTCCGTGCGAAGTCCCTGCAATGGTGCATGGGTGGCGCATGTTCCCCGATGAACAGTGTCACCGAGCTTGACAAAACCTTCTCGGGAAGCAAGATCCAAACACAATTCGATGCCTACACAATTCGCAAGGAGGGACACCTGCTTGCCAAACTCGACGTGAACGTTGGGGGCGAAGAGCTTTCCATCTACATCGAATTCCTGAACGGCGAGCCTTCGAGCATCGAGAACATCTCCAATGCTTCGAGCCGCGCCGACGTCTATGACCTCAGCGGTCGCCCCGTCATGCTGAATGCCGATGCCATCGAACGCCTGCAACTCAAACGCGGCGTTTACATCGTCAAGGACAGCAAATCAGCACGCAAGATTATCGTCAAATAACCAATTTTATTTACTAACCTTTAATTTTTTGAGACATGATTAAAAAACTACTCTCAATCGTGATGTTGCTCGCACTGGTAGCAACCGTCAGCGCAGCAGGTCAAAAAGATTTCCGCCTGCCGAAACAAAGTCCCTTCAAAAACAGTTTGAAACACGCCACGATGCCCCAGATGATGAAGGCTCCCGCAGCCCTGCTGGACTATGAGCTCGAACCCGGCCAGGCTTGGTTCGGCTACTGGGACGATACTGATATCACGACGTTGGGTACCATGTGCGACTGCGACTATGCTTTAGCCATTTACATACCCAACAAGGTGGCCGGACAGGGAGCTACCATCGACGGTATGCGCTTCTATCTGGCCTCAACGACCGGAATCAGCAATGCGAAGGCATGGGTTTCGACCAAACTTTCCGAGGTTGGCAAATATGCCGATGGTTACGACCTGGAAATCAAGAATGTTGAAACGCTCGAAGTGGGATATAACGAAGTCCTCTTCGACAAGAAGTACGAGATTCCCGAAGGCGGCCTATACGTTGGTTTCTACTTTGACTCTAAGATTGACATGACCGATTATCCGCCCGAGGATTATACCACCACCGCAGAGTACTATGCCTGGTATGAGAAATATTTGGCATGGATAGCAGAACATCCCGAGGCAGAACCATTTGCAATCACCTATGGTGACAAATTGTTCGAAGGCTCCATGTACTTCGCATCGAAATATCAGGATGAACTGTACTCGCAATATGCAGAAATGTATGGTAACCCTGCCTATCTGCAATATGTGGGTTGGTTCGACTACTCGCAGTATGGCTACTATCTGGGCGCAGAAGCCCTGATCGGCGGCGACAAGTTCCTCAAGAACGCAGCTACATTTGCCGACTTTGGCGAAAAATATGCCAGCATCAACCAGGAGGTTGCTTTCCCCGTTACCATCACCAACTCAGGTTCGAATGGCATCCAGAACTTCACCTACGATGTGAACGTCAATGGTGCGAAAGTCGATGAGCAGACCATTACGCTCGACAGACCCATCACCAACATTCTTGACTACGCCACCGTAAATATCTCCTTCAATACAGGCGAACAGGCTGGAACACAAAAGATCGAGCTTGTTCTCACCAAGGTGAACGGCGAGGCCAACGAGAAGGAAAGTGTTGCCAAGGGCACCCTCTATGTGCTTTCGGAAACTGCCAAGATGAAACCGCTCATCGAGGAATATACCGGCACATGGTGCGGATGGTGTACCCGTGGCTGGGTAGGATTGGAGAAGCTTGCCGCCGACTTCGGCGATGAGATTGTCCTCATTGCTTCCCACAATGGCGACCCGATGGAGATTGAAGAATACATGTCTGTCCAGAGCAAATATATTCAAGGATACCCAAGCATGCTCATCAACCGTCTGACCGAAGTCGATCCATACAATGGCAGTAGCCCCTATGAAGAACCCTATTACATCAAGAACGATGTGGAAGCCGTCCTGGCTGACATTGCACCTGCTGCCATCGCCGTGCAGGCTGAATGGGCCGACGAAGAGAAGACCAAGATCAACATCAGCACCGAGACGAAGTTCTTCTTCGAAGACGAAAATCCATCACTTGCTATCGGCTATATCCTCGTTGCCGACGGCTTGAAGGGTACCGGCCGCAGCTGGGCACAGGCCAACTACTATTGCGAATATGCCGAAGAGTATGGCAATGACCCATATCTCGGCGAGCTGACTCGGATGGACAGCTACATCCTCGATATGACCTACAACCATGTGGCTGTTGCAGGATGGGGTGTATTGAATGGTGTCGATGGCAGCATCAGCGGCCCCGCCAAGATAGGAGAGACCATCAACGGCACCTTTGAAGCCGACCTCAACGGCGTCCTCATCGGTGAAGACCGCGTGAGCGAAGATCCCGAGGACCATGTGGCTGTGCTTGACCTGATCCAGGACAAGAAACTCTGCGTTGTCGCCTTCCTCATCAACCAGACGACTGGCGAAGTGATCAATGCCGACGAGGTTGTTCTCCAGCAAGACCCGGGTGTAAGCATCGCCGCCATTGAAGAGAAGGCCGGCAACGAGACCGTTCGCTACAACGTCTCCGGCCAGCTCATCAAGGCTCCACAGAGTGGCCTCAACATCATCAGGCTCTCCGATGGCACCACCCTCAAAGTGCTTGTGAAGTAAGTTTTCCTGCTTTATTCAAAATAACCAGCCTGGGACCTTGGCCTCAGGCTGATTTTTTTCTAAATACAACACTTCAGCCTATATTTCTTCTTCAAACCGACGAAAAACTTTTTTTCCTTATTATTGTAATATGTACATTATAAAAAGATAAAATTGCCGAAATAAACCTCGGAGTCGATTGATTTTTAGTCCCTAATAGTCCCAGATATCTGTTTTATTTCGTACCTTTGCGCTCAAATTTGAAGAAAATCTTACTATATAAAGGTAGAAAAATGATGAAGAAAACAATTTTAGCTATCGCCCTTGTTATCGCCGTGGGGCAGACGACGCGGGCACAAGTGAGCTACATCGAGCGTTCGTGGGACGCCGAGAACAAGCAGGTCGTAGAGACCGTGAAAACCTGCAGCAGTTACACCGAAATCGCAGGACAGAATGCAGGCAGCTGGCTTGGCCTGGAGAACAACAGTTGGTATGTGGTGAAGGGATCGAATGTGACCTATCAGACCCTCAACATCATGGGTAGTAACGTGCATCTCATCCTTTGCGATGGAGCGAGAATTACGCTTACGGGCGGTTTGAAACTTGAAGGATCGGCCTCCTTGACTGTATATGGCCAAACTGAAGACAGCGGTGTCCTCGACGCTTACAACAATGATTACTCAAATACCGCCGGCCTCGGCAGTGCGGGAAATACTGCCTGTGGCAATCTGATTGTCCATGGCGGCAATATCCATGCGCAGGGCAAAGATAACGCAGCAGGCATCGGTGGCGGCAAAGGAGCCAGCAGCGGAAGTTTGACCATGTATGGAGGTTTGATAAATACTACAGGAGGTGATAGCGGTGCAGGCATCGGCGGCGGCAAAGAGGGCGGCATCGGTGGCACCGTGAACATCTACGGAGGCAAAGTGATAGCCATCGGAGGCGTATATGGTGCAGGCATCGGCGGCGGCGACCTGGGCGATCAGGGCGGCACCGTGAACATCTATGGCGGCACAATCAAGGCTTCGGGCAAATTCAACGAGAATTGGGGCGCTAACGGCGGCGGCGGTGCAGGCATCGGCGGCGGTGACGAAGGCATCGGCGGCAATGTCAACATCTATGGCGGCGACGTCAAGGCCTACGCGCGTGGCTATGCTGCCGGCATCGGTGGAGGCCAGAACCGTGGCATCGGCGGCAAAGTGCAGATCTCGGGTGGCACGGTCGAGGCATGCGGCTACGAATCGAGCATCCACTTCCCGGACGATTCGTACAGCGGTGCAGGCATCGGCGGCGGCTCGGGCGGCAGCCAGGGTGGCGACGTGATCATCACGGGCGGTAATGTCACAGCTCGAGGCGGAGTTAAGGCAGCCGGCATCGGCGGCGGTGCTTATTACAACGGCGGTGGTGATGGCGGCAAAGTCATCATTACCGGTGGTACGGTATTCGCCGTCTGCGGCAAAAACTGCAAACCCTCCGAATCAGAAGGAGGATGTGCCATCGGCAGTGGATATGGCTCGGGCAACCCCGGCACTATTGAATTTGGCATGATGATGGTGAACGCTGGTGCCGACGAGTGGCACCTCCCCAAGGTCGAAATCTGGACCGACCGCGAAAGCAGCTGCCACTCGGGCGGAGCTGCCAGGATCGAGCCCTGCGACCACATTGGCGTAACCGGCTCCATCTATTCCATCAACGACGGCAACACTCATGCACGAGGCATCTGCACCTATTGCGGTACGCGCAATAACGACGAAGCCCACACCTTCGGCAGCGACGGCACCTGCCCTTGCGGTCTGCTCAGCCTGAAGGACAATGACAGCAACGCCTCGTTGATCGAGACTTGGAACAATCAGACAGCAACTGTCACACTCGATGGACGCACATTCTACAAGGACGGCTCGTGGAACACTCTCTGCCTGCCATTCACCATCGAAAACGTTTCAGGCACCGTGCTCGGCGATGCCGTCATCAAGACGCTCATTTCGTCATCGTTCGACGCAAAGACGTGCTCCCTGACGCTGAACTTCAGCCAGAGCGAGATCAAGGAGATCAACGCAGGTTGGCCCTATATCGTCCGCTGGGATGTCGTTTCGGGCAAGGAGAAGGAATTGAAAAACCCCATATTCCGGAACGTCACCTTACGCAATACTGAGACCATTCCGATGACGTCCAAGTACATCGACTTCATCGCCACCTACAATCCCGTCACCTTCGGCGAAGAGGGCGACAACACGAAGCTTTATTTGGGCAGCAACAACATGTTGTATTATCCCGATGGTGAGATGACCATCAATGCCTTCCGTGGCTACTTCCAGCTCAAGGGCGACCTCATGGCCAGTGATCCAGGGAGCGAGGGCATCAAGGCCTTCGTGCTCAATTTCGACGAGGAAGCTACCGGCATCCGCAACGTGGACAACGCGACTTCGACCGATGCCAGCGTCATCTACGATCTGCACGGCCGTCGCGTCGGCAATCCCACCAATGGCCTTTACATTCAGAACGGCCGCAAGGTTGTCTTCGTGAAATAAGGCAACTCCTAAGAAATTAGACAACTCCACGCCAATAACAATCAGCCTGGGACCTCGCGGCCTCAGGCTGATTCTTGTTTCAAAAACCCCAGCACGGCTCGATTAAACTCCACCGGCTTCTCATTGGCGATGAAATGCGAGCCCTTGAGGAGTACGAGTTCGGCATCGGGGATGCTCCGCGCAATCAGTCGGGTGTGAGCATCCTTGATCATGTCGTGGGTGCCCGCTATCACCAGCGTCCTGGCTTGGATGGCAGATAGGGCAGAGGGCTCCAAGTTGGGGTCGTTCACCATCAGGCCGAGCATCTCGGCATTCGCCTTGGCTTTCGCGCTTCGCTTTGCAAACAGTCGTGCGATGCGGTATCCGATTTCGATGGGGAACTGCGTCATGAACTTCACGCCGCGTGCGTTAAGGTTCGCACCGTTAAGTATCAGCTTATCGACGCGCTCGGGATGCCGAAGGGCGAAGATCATGGCGATGTTGCCGCCATCGGAGAAGCCGAGAATGTGGGCTTTCGCGATGCCGTGGAGGTCCATGAAAGCGAGCAGGTCGTCGGCAAACTGACGGATGGTGAAGGGGGCGCTGCCACGTGGTGTCTTGCCGTGTCCACGCGTGTCGATGGCATAGACGTGGTAATGCTTGGCAAACTCGTCGATCTGCCCCACGAAATAGGAGCAGTCCTCGCCGTTTCCATGCAGCAGGATAATGGTATTCTCGCCTTGCCCTTTCTCGATATAATAGTGCTGTATATCCATATTTTCGCCTCAAAGATAAGGCATTTTATTCATTCCACCAAAGGAAATGCCATTTATTCCGTTTTTTATCCCCCATTTTCGGCATGTTTTTCCATATTTATTTGGAAAATTCAGAAATAATTACGTTCTTTGCGGCGCTTTTTCGACAAGTCGAATATTGTTTTTTTTCCAGTATCGCCTAAACTGATAGATTATAAATGAAAAAAATTCTGATCACCCTCTCCATACTGATTACTTTCAGCTGGGGAGCATTCGCACAACCCGGGAACGGAATCTCGCCGGAACCTGTTGATGCCAGCGATGCAACCATCACCGCAATGGGGCATCTCACAATGACCGTGGGCAGGGAAGTGGTGGTTGACACGCTGACGATGCGTGCCGACACGCTGATTACCGTCAAGAACGTGGAATGGAACACAGAGTCGGGCACCGCAATCGCGCGTGCTGCACGCCGCCATGCAAAGGCCTCGAGCTTCTACGACCAGGATAGCGACTGGTGGCTCGACATGTGGTGGTTCAAATACACCTATCCGTCGATCAACGCCGAAGGCGAGCCGGTGACGCTTTCGGCCTTGGCCTGTATGCCCGACGAGGACTGCGACTACATCAACAACGTCATCATCGGCTGCCATGTCACCATCACGAGCAACAAGGAATGCCCGTCGAGCTATTCGGCCGAGGGCAGCTCAGCTTCGGATGTGAGCATGTTGATGAACCATGCCGGCAGCGGATTGGTCATCCATTCGACACAGAGCAACATGCCTTACTACAACCTGGTCATCTTGCCCGACTACGAGGGCTACGGCGTGACACGCAATCATCCACATCCCTATCTCTACCAGGAACTGACAGCCCGACAGGTTGTCGATGGCGTGCGCTACGGCATCAGCCTATACAAGACGGACAGCCAGGTGAGCTCGATTCGACACGCCTTCCGCGACGGTTGGCGCAGCATCTGCGTCGGATACTCGCAAGGCGGCTCGGTGGCCATGGCCACACATCGATTCATCGAGCAGAACGGCCTCACCGACGAACTGCAGTTTGCCGGCTCGGTATGCGGCGACGGTCCCTACGACCTCTTGTCAACCGTAATGTACTATGTGAAGAACGAAAAACAGGGCAAGAATCTCAGCATGCCCGTCGTGATGCCGCTCATCCTCAAGGGTATGTGCGACAGCAATCCCTACATGACCAGCCACAAGGTGAGCGACTACATCAAGCCACAGTTCCTCGAAACGGGCATCCTCGATTGGCTCAACGACAAGGAAAAGACCACCGAGGACATCACGAATGCATGGAAGGAGCTTTATAAGAACGGCAAGCCGGCATCAGATCCCGATGACGAAGGTGCCTACGGTCCCACCTATTACCATGCCGTACTCAACGAGGACGGCACCTCGACGCTTTCGAAGATGATGCGATACGAATCGCTCACGTATTTCACGAACCTCTACGACGCCAACCAGTACAACTTCACTTCAGCGACAGGCATACCTTTGCCCACCAAACGCGGGTTGGTGGAGGACCTGCACCTTGCCCTGGAGAGCAACAACATGACCATGGGCTGGCAACCCCAGCACCCCATGTTCCTCTATCACAGCTACGATGACACCGTGGTGCCCGAGGTGAACCGCGAACGCGCCGCAAACACCATCGGCGAATGGGTGATCAAGGTTCATGCCAGCGGAATGTTACAGTACGACCATGTGGGTACAGGCCGTCAGTTCTTCCTCGGCATCGAGGAGTTCGATGCCATCAGGGCGTTGGCCAAGGCTCCCGTCCATCCCACCAAGGAACAGGTGAGTCAGATGAGGACAGACTTCGGCAGTAACAGTGTAGATGATTAAAGGAAGGAGACCATTATGAAAAAGCATATCATCATTCTTCTATCGTCTGCTTTGGTGTCCTTCACCGCATGGGCACAGTCGAACCCCGTGATGGGCACCTTGCTGCTCAACGGCAAAGAGATTGCCGCCGAATACACCATCAGCGGCGGAACGGCATCGCTCGGCTCGGGACGCAACGCCTGCATCCCCCAATATTCGAAAGGACGCGTCATCGTGCCTGCCACCATCACCGTGAACGGCAGCACCTACAACGTCACCGCTGTTTCGTCCATGGCCTTCCGCCTGTGCAACGGTATCTCGTTTGTGCAGTTGCCCGAGGGCGTGACACACATCGACGAATTTGCCTTCAAGGGCTGCCGTGAGCTGGTTGACATTTCGCTGCCTTCCACACTCGAGCATATCGCCTCGGGTGCCTTCATCGGATTGCCCAAGCTTCATGCCCTCTATTGCCAAGCCGAGACACCTCCTCAATGGGACTACAACGATGTGTTCGTCAGCCACGAGGGAGGCATCGGCAGCACACAGACCTACCGTAATGAGCAGACAACACTCTATGTACCCATGGCGAAGGTTGACGATTACCGCAATTCGGCATTCTCGGACGAAACCATAGGATGGACCACGCCCGACGGCTGGCAATACTTCGCGAAAGTGAAGGGGTCGAATGACTACGAGACGGAATGGGGCATCGGCATCAGCACGCCGCTTGCCCTCAATAACTTCCGCAACCGTGTAGTTAATGGAGAAACCTTCGCCAATAAGATCATCAAATTGGAGGCCGATATCGATATGGAAAACCAGGTATGGGATTCTGGTATCGGTGGAAAACAAGGTTATTTCAAAGGAAAATTCGACGGGCAGCATCACACCATCATGAACCTCAAGATTTCGACTGACGAAAACAATACGCACCAATATCTTGGTTTCTTCAATTATATCGTCGATGCCACCGTCACCAACCTGCGTATCGACAATATATATGTGGAAGGTTTTTCGGAAAGAAACACATCGGTGGGGCTCATTGCAGGGGGAAGCAACTACTGTGAAATCTCCAATTGCTATGTTAAAAACAGCAAAGTGTATAGTTTTGGAGATGCGGGCATCATGTCGGGAAGCACCAATAGCACCACATTCAACAAGTGTGTGTCGGAAAAAAATGGCTTGGTGCATTTAATCTCAGAATACGATCCTTATACACAATATGACGGTTCCGGAGGTATCGTGGGAGACGCGGACGATGCAAGTATCAAGGATTGTGCAATCATAGGCTCAAGACTTATCTCTGAAGAAATAGATACCCACCCATGTGGGCCATTTGTCGGCATAGGTTCTGCCAGCGTTGAAAGAAGCTATTCCGATGTCGCGCAGTTCAAGGGCTATGAACCACCTTCAGGTATCACCTTTGCCGACGATGTGTTGATACATGGCATGAAAGTCTGGGTTCCGGCATTATATCAGTCGCGTGAATTAGACATTGCGCTTATCAAGAATTTCCTGGTGCTCGGACCATACCTCGGGCTCGACGATTGGGTCTATTGCATTGGCGAGTATCCGTTGCCCGACTGCTTCGAAGACCTCTACGAAGTGAAGGTGAACCATTTCAGCCTGCGTCCCGCCACGCTTACCACTCCGCGCCCCAACGCCTTGACGCCTACATCGAAAATCGAGTACGACGACTGGTCAACGGCCAACTATCGCTTCGGTTCGTTCACCGCCTCGTCGCTTTGGATTGACGATAACCTGTCCTATTGGGCATTCGAGAAATTACCCATTGGAACGGCAACTATCGAATGCACCAACGGCGTGAGATACGACCGCACGCTCACCGCACCCGAGGATGGCACCATCAGCGTTGAATATCCCGTCTATCTGACCAATGAGGAAGGTATGATTGTGTTGGACGATGACGGCAAACGCATCCCTACCGGCGAAATGCGAACGGTGGAGGAAACCGTTTACCAACCCACGGCCTATTGCTTCTCGCTGCCTTATCCGTTGACGTTCAGCAACGGCATCCACCTCTATCAGCCTACCGAGGTGAAGATGACCAGCGACGAGGTGGCACAGGTGACCTTTGAAGAGAAAGCCGACCTGCACGCCGATGCCTGGACACCCTACTATGCCATCGTCGATGCCGGAGCCATCTCCTTGAGCACCGAGGAGCACATCACGCTGTTACCCCAGGAGGATCATACCATCGATGTGGGCAACGGCTACTTCTTTGCAGGTTCGCCCTTCGAGATCAAGAAAAATGACACCGAGGACTATCAGTTGCAGAGCGATAGGACCTGGCGGAAAGAGGGAGGCGATCTGCTGCTTTTCCGCACCTACTTCTATTCCACCAACGAGAGCCAGGCCTCTTACATCACCACGTTTGCCACAACGCTGCTCAAGAATGACGAGGACAACAGCGCCATCATAGAGAGAAACGACCTCACGACGACCAATATCACCCTCGAAGGACGCACGCTCTTCAAGGACAACTCGTGGAACACGCTCTGCCTGCCCTTCGACGTGACCATCGATGACAGTCCGCTCAGCGGGGCCTCGGCAAAAACGCTCACTTCGTCGGAATTCGACAACACGACAGGCGAGTTGACGCTTAACTTCAGCGAAGCTTCGACCATCAAGGCCGGTACTCCCTTCATCATCAAGTGGGAGGGCGACGGCACGAGCAACCTTGTCGAACCCGTGTTCGAGAATGTGACCATCTACGATGTGCTCAAACCCGTAGAGACCGACTTCGTCAACTTCAAAGGCTTCTACTCGCCCCTCGAAATAGAAGGGAAGGACCAGACGATTCTCTACCTCGGTGCCGGTGACCAAATCTTCTATCCCAATGCTGCCATGACCATCGGCGCATGTCGCGCCGCTTTCCAGCTGAAGGGCATCACAGCAGGAGAGCCCACCACCACGGAAGGCCAGACCATCAAGGCCTTCGTCCTCAACTTCGGCGACGAGGAGAGCGGGATCCGCTCGATTTCGGAGAGCTCGGATTACTCGGATTACTCAGAGTACTCCGATCACTCCGACCACCCCTACTATTCCCTCGATGGTCGCCGCCTAAGCGGCAAGCCCGTCCAGAAGGGCTTCTATATCCGTGGCGGCAAGAAGATGCTGATCAAATAACCGAACGAACAAAATGAGACCTTTATTACTGACCCTCGCAGCCCTGCTGCTCATCTCCTGCCAAAGTCAAACGCCGCAACCCGTGGAGACCGACATCGAACCCGACAAAGTGGTGGTCGGCTATATCACTTCGTGGGGCGACAGGATTCCCAATCCTCAATTGGTCACGCATCTAAACTATGCCTTCGGACACGTCGCCGAGAGCTTCGAGAGCGTACGGATAGACAACCCCGAACGTCTGCGCTCGATGGTGGCTTTGAAGGCGTCCAATCCAAATCTGCGCGTCATGCTAAGCGTCGGAGGTTGGGGGAGTGGCAGATTCTCCGAAATGGCTGCCAACCCGGAGTTTCGCCAGTCGTTCGCCCGCCATTGCCGTGAGGCGATAGACGAATACTCCCTTGATGGCATCGACATCGATTGGGAATATCCCACGTCGAACGCGGCAGGTATCTCGTCCTCTCCGGACGACACCCGGAATTTCACCTTGCTGATGCGCGATTTGCGCGAGGCTCTTGGCCCCGATTATCTGCTCACCTTCGCCGATTATGCCGACACGACCTACGTCGATTATCGTGCCGTCATGCCCTATATCGATTTCGTCAACCTGATGACCTACGATATGGCCGATCCGCCGTACCACCATTCGGCTTTATACCGTTCCGACATCGCTGGTCCCATTTGTGTGGTCGAAGCCATCGACCATCATCTTGAGGCCGGTGTTCCCCGTTCGAAGCTCGTGATGGGCATGCCGTTCTATGGAAGGGCGAGCAAGGACTACAAGCGGCCACGTTCGTTCGGTGAGATGATCCTTGACGACCTCTACGTCGAGCGATGGGATTCGACCGCCTGCGTCCCTTACCTCGTGGACAAGGATGGGAAGATGGTTTTGGCTTACGAGAACGCCAACTCCATCGCCCATAAATGCGAATATATTCTCGAAAAAGGTCTGCGGGGCGGCATGTATTGGGATTCGGACAACGATGACGAAAACTTCACCTTGAGCAGAACCGTCTGGCATTTGCTGAAGGAAAAACAATAAGCGAAAATGAGCTATCTTGAAAAACGTAATGCCGCCATCGACCTGCTCAGGGCACTTACGATGGCCGTAATGATTGTGGTAAATGACTTCTGGTCGGTTTCGGGTATTCCACATTGGATGGGACATGCCGCAGCGAGCGAGGACATGCTCGGCTTCTCGGACATCGTCTTCCCGACGTTCCTCTTTTGCGTTGGACTCTCCATACCCTACGCCATCACGGCCATGCGAAGAAAGGGGAGGAGCGAGGGCGATGTGATACGCCATATCCTCTCACGTTCGTTTGCCCTGATTCTGATGGGCGCCTTCATTTGCAACTATGAACAGGGAATCGACCCAGCAATCGGCTACAATCGCAACATCTATTGCCTTCTGATGGCCACCGCCTTCTTCCTGATTTACAACCGCTATCAGCAATCTGGTTGGCTCGTGCGATGCCTGAAGGGCCTGGGATGGGCCATATTGCTGTTCCTCCTCATCACCTCACGCAGCCCCGAGGGCCGCACCTTCTATCCCTACTGGTGGGGAATCCTCGGCTTGATAGGCTGGGCATATCTCTTTTGCGCCCTCGTCTATGCACTTTCGAAGACGGTCAAGGTGCAGGTTCTGGTGTGGTTCTTGCTCTTTGCCATCTGTCTCTTTTGTACCAGAACCTCGCCCGACTCGCAGTTTGCAGGGAAGCCCATCCTCGCGCTTTCGACACCCAATATCGTGGATCTCACCCTTTCAATACTGCAAATCGGGAATGCGTCGAGTCACCTTCTGGTCATGAGCGGAGTGTTGTTCTCGGGCATTTTCCTCAAAAGGACGGAGCTTTACACCAATTCGCGACAAGCCACGTCAACCCTTGTCCTCGCCATCGCCTGCCTCATCGTGGCCATCGTTTCCCATCGGCTGTTCATTACCTCGAAGATTATCGGCACGCTGCCCTGGATATTCTATACCCTTGCCATCGGCCTGTTCCTTTACGCCTTACTCGACGTGCTTGTAGCAAAAGGAAAGGCCGGATGGTTGAACGCCATCCGGCCAGCAGGAACCGCGACTCTGACATGCTATCTGGTGCCCTATTTCCTCTATCCGCTCATCTCCTTGTCGATAGGATGGGCGTGGTCGTACGGCATTCCAGAGCCTTTCGGCATCGTCAAGTGCATCCTCTTCTCTGCCCTCTGCATCGCCATCACCTGGCTGCTGGGCAAACTATCTATATGCTTGAAAGTTTGACGAAAAAGCTTACATGCGCTCGGGCACTTCGATGCCAAGGAGATCCATGGCCGTCTTGATGACGCGAGCCACGCAAGTGCTAAGGACGAGGCGGAACTGGCGCTTACGGGCATCTTCCTCCTTGAGGATGGAAGTGTCGTGATAGAACTGGTTGTACTCCTTGGCGAGATCGTAGGTGTAATTGGCGATGAGCGCGGGGGAGTAGTCGGTGCCGGCACGCTTGACAACCTGTTCGAAGTCGAGCAACTTCTGTACGAGAGTCTGCTCTTTTTCGGAAATCTCGACACCTTCGAGACCCTCGGCGGTAAGCTCTTCGGGAGCAGCCTTGCGGAGTACCGACTTGATGCGGGCGTGTGTATATTGGATGAAGGGTCCGGTGTTGCCGTTGAAGTCGATTGACTCGGCGGGATTGAACACCATGTTGTTTACGGGATTGACCTTAAGGAGGAAGTACTTGAGCGCACCAAGACCGATGATGCGATAGACGTTCTGCTTCTCCTCATCGCTCAGGTCGGCCAGACGCTCGGAGCTTGCCTCACGCGCATCGTCGATCATGGCGGCCATCAGGTCGTCGGCATCCACGACGGTACCTTCGCGGCTCTTCATCTTGCCGTTGGGCAGCTCGACCATACCGTAGGAGAAATGCACGAGATCCTTGCCCCACTTGAAGCCGAGGCGGTCGAGGAGGAGCGAAAGCACCTGGAAGTGGTAGTTCTGCTCGTTACCCACTACGTAGATCATCTTGTCGATAGGGTAGTCCTGATAACGGAGCTTGGCCGTGCCGATATCCTGCGTCATATAGACCGAAGTGCCGTCCTTGCGGAGCAGGAGCTTCTGGTCGAGACCTTCGGCTGTAAAGTCGGCCCAAACGGAACCATCAGCCTTGCGGAAGAAAAGCCCTTTTTCGAGACCTTCGAGCACAAGTTCCTTGCCCTCCAGGTAGGTGTTCGATTCGTAGTAAATCTTGTCGAAGCCAACGCCCATCATGCGATAGGTCTCGTCAAAACCGGCATAGACCCATTCGTTCATCTTGGCCCAAAGTGCGCGCACTTCGGGGTCGCCGGCCTCCCACTTGCGAAGCATTTCGCGGGCCTCCTTCATCAAAGTGGATTTCATCTCAGCAACACCCTTGCGAGCTTCGGCGGTACGCTCCACATCTTCGGGCAAAGTGCCGTCGGGCAGCTGGTCCTTGAAGACGTGGATGCCCTGTATCTCAGGGTCGTTGGCGAGCAAATCCTTGAGCTCGGCCTTGTAATGCTTATCGAAAGCCACATAGCAGTCACCGATCAGGTGGTCGCCCTTCTTGCCCGTGCTTTCGGGCGTGGCGCCATCGAACCACTTCTGCCAAGCCAGCATCGACTTGCAAATGTGGATGCCACGGTCGTTGACGATATTGGTTTTCACCACCTTGTTGCCGCAAGCAGCCACAATCTTCGAGAGCGACCAGCCGAGCAGGATGTTGCGAAGATGGCCGAGATGGAGGGGCTTGTTGGTGTTGGGCGAAGAATACTCGATCATCACGAGCGGGGCATTTTCGCCGACGGGCTGGATGCCGTAGTTCTCCTTGCTGTAGATGCCCTGGAGCTTCTCGACCCACGAACCAGCGTTGATGCTGAGATTGAGGAATCCCTTGATGACGTTATATTTGGCGACGAGGGGCTCGTTTTCGACCAACCATTGGCCGATGGCCTGACCGAGCTGCTCGGGATTGCGGACGGGAGTCTGCTTCATGAATGGGAAAACCATAAGGGTGAGATGCCCTTCGAACTCCTTGCGTGTGGGGCTCAATTGAACCTGCTTGTCGGCAAGTTCGATATCATAAAGTGACTTGACTGCGGCCTTGATTGCGGCCGATAATTGCTGTTCGATTTCCATATACAGTTAAAATTTTGGCGCAAATATAGCGTTTTTTTTGAGAAGAACACACATTTTAAATAAAAAAAGAGGGCTTATCAGTTTTTTTTATTATCTTTGCGCCCGAAAATAATAGTAAATATGACAGAAAACGAAGTTTTAGAAATACAAAAACAGGTCGTTGACGTGTGCAAGCTCGTCTATGACCCCGAGATACCCGTGAACATCTATGACCTCGGCCTCATCTATGGCGTCGAGGTGGAAGAGGGCGGCCACGTGCACATCAAAATGACGCTCACAGCGCCTACCTGCCCCGAGGGCGATTTCCTCATGGAGGACTTGCGCATGAAGGTGGAGGGCCTGCGCGAAGTGTCGTCGTGCGACGTCGAGCTGACCTTCGAGCCCGAGTGGAACCAGGACATGATGACTGAGGAAGCCAAGCTCGAATTGGGGATGTTGTAATGGTTCATTCTCCCGAATTGACGGATTTAAGAATATTAGCGGGCCGATTTCGGACGAAAACAATTCGAAGATTCGACAATTCGTGACAGAAAAAAAGACATAGTGGGAAAGATATATTTCATCAGCGACTGCCATTTGGGCGCGGGCACTTTCGACCATCCGATGGATTACGAACGGAGGGTGGTGCGTTTCCTTGATTCTATCGAGGATGACTGCGAAGAGCTCATCCTGTTGGGCGACATCATCGACTATTGGTTTGAGTTCAAGGAGGTGGTGCCCAGAGGTTTCACGCGCTTCCTGGGCAAGCTAGGCATGATGGCCGACAAGGGCATCAAGATACATTGGTTCACGGGCAATCACGACATTTGGATCTTCGATTATCTGCCCGAGGAAATCGGTTGCACTTTGCATACGGGCCCTGAGGTGTTTGAACGGCGCGGACGCAAGCTCTATCTGGCGCATGGCGACGGCCTCGGCGAGGATTCGCAGGCGCTGAAATTCATGACGGGCTTCTTCCACAATCGGATTTGCCAGAAGATGTACCGCTGGATTCACCCCGACCTTTCGACCAAATTCGCGCATTGGTGGAGCCGCAAGAGCCGCCTGGGGGGCAATGAGTTCCCCGAATATATGGGCGAGGAAAAGGAGCATCTCGTACAGTTTGCCAAGAAGAAGATACAGGAAGGTTTCGAGCCCGACTATTTCATCTTCGGACACCGCCACATCATGCTCGACCTGATGCTGAGCCGTTCGAGCCGCATCATGATTCTGGGCGACTGGATCAAGCATTTCTCCTACGCCGTGATGGACGAAGAAGGCGAGATGACGCTCGACCAGTTCGAATATGGCGAGGAGGAGGAGGAGACCCGCAACGGCGTGAGCATCGCAATAATGTGATATGAATGCAATGATATTCGCAGCAGGCCTCGGTACAAGACTGAGACCGCTGACCGACGATAGGCCGAAGGCGCTGGTGGAGGTGAACGGCAAGACCTTGCTCGAGCACAACATCACCAAGCTGAAAAACGCAGGTTTCGACCACCTCGTGGTGAACATCCATCACTTCGGTGAGCAGATCATCAGCTTCCTCGATGCGCACGATAATTTCGGCATTGACATCAAGGTGAGCGATGAACGCCAGATGCTGCTCGATACCGGCGGAGGCCTCAAGCGCGCTTTCCCTTTGTTCGACGAGCCCGGTCCCATCCTGGTACATAACGTCGATATCATCTCCGACATCGATTTGGGCGAACTCTATCGACAGCATGTGGAACAAGTCGAAAACAGCCTTACACGTAAGCTGGGCGCCACCCTTGCCATCCATGAGCGGACAACCTCGCGCTATCTGATGTTCGATGCCCAGAAGTACATTTGCGGATGGACCAACGTCAAGACAGGCGAGGTGAAGGGCATGATGGGAGAGAAGTTTGCCTACGCGGGAATACAGGTCATCGACCCGAACCTCTTCCCCTATTTGAGCGCGAAGGAAGAGGATGCCTTCCCCATCATTGGTTTCTACCTGGACATTTGCCAAAGCATAGCCCTTACCGGCGTGAACGTCTTTGGAACAGCCTGGGTTGATTGCGGCAAACCCGAAGCCCTGGAAAAAGCCGCCAGTATTTTAGAAAAATCCTGACTCAATGGTTTTCAATTTCTTTGATAACATAATGAAGCAAGCAATACGTCATTTGTATCTTTTCGTATTCATCTTCCTCCTGTGGGAGTCGATACCTGCAACCTTAACTGCTCAAAGCAAAACGCCGACACGTATCACGGTGCAGGGCACGGTTTTGGACAGTATCACCGGCTTGCCCCTTGACTTCGTGAACATTGCCGAAAAGGGAACCACCAACGGCACAATCACCAATACGGAGGGCGACTTCTCGATGCTCGCCCGTCCGGGAAGCACCATCCAGTTCAGTTATCTCGGCTACGACACCAAGACGATAGTGGCCGGCAATCGCCGAATGAACGTGACCATCAAAATGGTTTCGCAGGACGTGCAACTGAGCGAGGTGGTGGTGAAACCCAAGCGTGAACGCTATCGCCGCAAGGAGAACCCTGCCGTAATCCTGATACGCAACGTCATCGCCCACAAGAACGACAATTCGCCCAAGAGCAACGATTTCTTCAGCGAAACGCGCTACGACAACATGACCTATTCGCTGAACAACTTCAGCGACAGCCATCTGGCACGTTGGAAGAAGAAGTTCAAGTTCATCGAAAACTATATCGACACGGCCATCGTGACGGGTACGCCCGTGCTGCCTGTTTCGACCGACGAGCGCGTCGAGAAGCATTATTGGAGGAACGCTGGTAACCTTAACCGCACCGTCACCGAGGCCGAACAACATGCCGGTATGGACGACATGATGCCCGAACAGCTGGTGGCTCTGCTCAAGACGGAAGTATTCCCCGAGATGGACCTCAACGAGGACAATATCTACCTCTATCGCAAGAAGTTCGTTTCGCCCGTCTCGTCGTTCGGTCCAACGTTCTACAAGTACTACATCCTTGACACGCTCAAGCTGGACGACGGCTTGAAATACATTGACCTGGGTTTTGCCCCCGCCATGCCGCAATCGTTCGGCTTCGTCGGACATTTGTACGTCAGCCTCGACAGCACCTATTGGGTAAAGCGCGCCGAATTGAATATTCCTCCCGATATCAACCTCAACTTCGTGCGAAATCTGCACGTGGAATTCGAGAACGGACGACTGCCCGACAGCACGCGTGTCGTTCTGGGCAAGAGTTTCTATTCGGAGTTGAACGTGACGGCAGGTTCGCTGGGTCTCTATGCCCAACGCATGATACGCTACAGCGACTTCAGCGACGCGCCCCTCGACAAATCAATCTTCGGCGCAGCACCCAAGAGCGATTCGCCCCAGCTGGCCTTCAATTCGACCGACCTGGCATATTGGGACACCCATCGCCCCACCACAGGCTACGATCCCGATAAGTCGGTACAGGCGATGATGAACGAAATGCGTCGCGTGCCCTTCTACAAATATGGAGAAAAAGTGCTGACCTGGCTCTTCAAGGGCTTTGTGCCCATCGACGACAAGATTGAGGAGCGCGCCAAGTTCCTCTATGGCCCCATCAACACCTCTGTATCGTGGAACAGTCTCGAACACATCCGTCTCCGTGTGGGCGGCATCACTACGGCCAATCTCAACCATCACCTCTTCGGTTCGGGATACGCCGTCTATGCCATCGAAGACCACAAGTGGAAATACGATGCGGCTCTCGAGTATTCGTTCCGTCGCAAGAAGAAATACGCCAACGAATTCCCCATCCATTCGCTCAAGTTCGAAAGTACTTACGACTCGAAGGAGCTGGGCCTCGTGCTCGAAACCAACCGCGATAACTTCATCACTTCGTTCCGCAAGGCCGACCAACCGAAGTTCATCTACGTCCGCAGCAATTCGCTGCTCTATACGCTCGAGTTCTGGAACCACGTCAGCCTGAAACTGAAGGGCGACCTGCGCCGCGAATACCAGACACGTCTCGGCAAGTTCGAGCTGGCGGGCACGGGCATGGAGCAAAGCTACTACGACATGGCGATGGCCACGGCCTCGCTGCGTTGGGCACCCAAGGAGGCCTTTGCCGAGAACAAGACCTCGCGTGTGCGTGTCGATCATCGCCATCCCGTCTTCGAACTAACGCACAAGATGGCTCACAACGGATTCATGGGTTCCGACTTCGACTATCAAGCCACGGAGTTCTCGTTCGAGAAGCGCTTCTGGCTCAACGTACTCGGACATGCCACCGTCAATATCGACCTGGGCAAGATCTGGACAGGCAACACGCCCTATACGCTGCTCTATATGCCTAACGCCAACACGGGCTACACCATTCAGCTTGGCGCATTCTCACAGCTCCAGTCGATGGAGTTCGTTTACGACCAGTATGCCCATTGGAATGTGGCTTGGCGTATGCTTGGCCTGATGTTCAACAACATCCCATACGTGCGTCACCTGAAGTGGCGTGAGGTGGTGACCTTCCGTGGCGTCTATGGAAATCTTTCGGAGAAGAATGACCCTGATGCACTCAACCCCGACGGCTCGCTGATGAACCCCAACCTTTTCCGCCTGCCCAGCAACGGCACCGTCTATCGCTTGGGCAACACGCCTTACATGGAGGTAGCTTTCGGCCTCGAAAACATCTTCAAGGTGCTGAGAATAGAGTACATACGTCGTCTGACCTACCTCGACCATCCGGGCATCCGAAAGAATGGTGCACAGGCCACCATCGTGCTGAGTTTCTAACTTGTTAAGAAGGATTCTGATGTCAAAAACAGCAGTTATCATACTCAATTGGAACGGCGAACAGAAAGGCCTGCTGCGTCGTTACCTGCCTTCGGTGGTCAAGAACACGCCTGAGGAACTTGCCGAGGTGGTGGTGGCTGACAACGGATCGACCGACAAGAGCCTCAAGCTCCTTAGGGAAGAGTTTCCTTCGGTGAATGTCATCAAGCTCGAAAAAAACTTTGGCTTTGCCGAGGGATACAACCAGGCCATCGACATCATCACGGTGCTCAAGCAGGAAGAACGGCGGAGCCCCACAGGCAACGTCTTTGAGGTACATCGAATGGAATCGCCCGACTATGCCGTCCTGCTCAACGACGACGTGAGGGTGCCCGAGGGTTGGCTCGAACCGATGATTCGCTACATGGACAGTCATCCGAATTGCGCTGCCCTTCAGCCCAAAATCCTCAAGGACGGCAACGAGAAGTTGTTCGAATATGCAGGCGCTTGCGGCGGATACCTCGACAACCTTTGCTTCCCCTATTGCCGTGGCCGTATCTTCGACACGGTGGAGGAGGACCTGGGGCAATATGACCTGCCCGACGGCCAGGCGTGGCCCGTGATGTGGGCTTCGGGCGCTTGCCTTATGATACGCACAGAGCTCTATATGAAAGCCGGCGGCCTGGATCGACGTTTCTATGCCCACATGGAAGAGATTGACCTTTGTTGGAGGCTCCGTCGTATGGGTTACGATATCGCTTGTGTACCCCAGTCGAAAGTGTATCATCTGGGAGGTGCCAGCTTGCCGCAAGGCAACCCGAAGAAGACGAAACTGAACTTCCGCAACAGCATCGTGATGATGTGGAAGAACCTGCCAATCGAACAATACAGGCACCTTATCCGCCGACGCAAACTGCTCGATGGGGTAGCGGCCGCCAACTTCCTCCGACGCGGAGAGTTCCGAAACTTCAAGGCCGTATATGACGCTCATCGCGAAGCAGAGCAGATGATTGATAGTCAATACACTGTCAGAGAACTTGTGGGCTTCGGAACGGCCAAGAGCTTCCTGCAGCAGCAGTTCAGCATCGTTTGGAAATACTACAAGAAAGGAATCAAGAAATACAGCGACCTTGGACTTTGAAAAAACTATTTATGAAAAGACTATTAACGATTCTTATGCTGTGCACCTTCGTCCTGACGACGATGGCACAAGTGAAACTCACTCCTCAAGCTCAGTTGAAAATCGCTCAACACAAGGCAAGAGCCGAGAAGGTGAGCCATGGCAAAACCATGGCACCCGCCAAGCAAACCATGAGATTAGTGGTGAAAGTGGCCGAGCAGAACGCACGCGAAACCTACGCCCAGCTTCGTGAGGCTGGTGCCACGATTCAAGGCAAAATCGGCCAGCAAGCCATCATCAGCATTCCAGTCGACCAGGTGGATGCCCTCAACAAGATAGAAGGAGTGGTACGCATCGACAACGGCCACAAGGGCAAAAGGAAGACCGACGTGACGCGCCGTGAAACGGGCATCAACCTTATCAACGGCACCTCTGCCACCATCGAGACACCCTATACGGGGCGTGGTGTCACCGTCTGTGTATTCGACGGCGGAATAGACTTCCAGCACCCCGCGTTCAAGGATGCCGACGGAAACTCGCGCATCAAATGTGTCTTCTTGATTGGAGACTACAACGGCAACAAGTTCACTATCGATGACCCCGAGGCCGGCACGATCGAATTCCCAGGCTCCGTTTATGACACTCCCGAACTTATCGCCACCCTGACCACCGATGCCCCCAATGAGTATCATGGCACGCATACCGCAGGCATTGCAGCAGGCTCCCTCACGCCTATGGGATTCGGCGGCATGGCGCCCGAGGCCGATATCGTATTTATCGGCATTAACGAAGAAGTTGATGAAGAGGAGTTGGCCGAGTATATTGACGATGAGAACGATGTCATGGAACTCGTCCTCGCCTTTGCTACGGCTTACGCTCAGAAGAGTGGTCAACCACTGGTGTTCAGCGGCAGCCTCAACAGCCATAGTGGTCGGCACAACGGTACGGGAACCGTGCCCGAAGCCATTCAGGCTGCATCAAACACCATCATTCCCGTCTTTTCAGCTGGCAACGAGGGCGGCTATCCCATCCATCTTTATCGACAATTCACCGAAAACAGCTCTTCATTCAAGACCCTTCTGGCACTCGTTCAGGATGATAACGGCGACTATGTCATCACTGACGATGCAGTTGGCTACACCCGCTGCGGCGATCGTGTGAGCGTTAAGGTCAGCCTGCTCACCGTCAATCAGTTTTCAGGTAGGCTCCGCGAGGTGTGGAGCAGCGAAGAATGCGTGGCAACCTTGGGCGGCGAGACACAGTATATCACTCTCAACGATGGCGACGACGCCACCCTGTCGTCCTATTTCAGTGGCGAGGTGGATCTCATCGCTTGTGACAACGGCGACGGCACGCTGAGCATCACTACATACACCGATGGCACATTCAAGAGCCTTTGCCTTTTCATGCTCACCGTTTCCGGCTCAGCCGGCACAGAAATCGACATGTGGGACAACCTCGGCGGCTTCAACATCTTCGAGTTCCCGGGCTACGTCATAGGCGACAGCGAGATGTCGGCAGGCGACTGGACATGCATCCCCGGCGTCATCAGCGTTGGTGCCTATTGCGCCAATACCGAATACCGCAGCTATGATGGTTCGTCGCTCGAAGACGAAGAAGAAGAGGAATACACCCTCAACGACTACGCTTGGTTCTCAAGCTATGGCACCTCATTCAACGACATCACCCAGCCGGTGGTAAGTGCTCCTGGTGTCAACGTCGTTTCGTCATGGAGCCACTACTGCCTGTCTCCTAGTGAAACCGTACTCGATGAGATGCAATGGCAGGGCTATCCTTATGGAGCCGAGAGCGGTACGTCGATGGCATGTCCCGTGGTGAGCGGCATCGTAGCTTGCTGGTTGCAAGCAAATCCCAACCTTACCTTGGAAGACGTGAAGGAAGTCATCCGCCAATCATCGGTCAACGACGACTTCACCGCCCACGATCCCATCCGCTGGGGCTATGGTAAGATCAATGCCGCCCAAGGCATCGAATACATCCTTTCACATTCAGACCTTAGAGGTATTCAAGCTACACCCGAAAGCCACGCCGATGAAATCTTCGACCTGCAAGGCCGCCGCGTAAACACTCCCACCCACGGCATCTATGTCAAAGGAGGACGTATGTATTTCGTGAAGTGATACATTCCCATAAACAAATAACCTCTTTTTGATTTAGAAAGGCACGCCGCATAGTTGGTGTGCCTTTTTATTATTCTATTGTACTCCTTGTTCACAAGCAGTACCGTATTGCCGTATAGGTTGCATCAAGTGTTCACAAGCAATCCCGCATCGCGACGATGCTGCACTATCTGTTCACAAGTAATGCAATCTCGCCGAAAAATGGTATCAAATGTTCACAAGCAGTACCATCTCGCGACGATAATGTACTATGTGTTCGCAACCAGTACCATCTCGCCATGTGGATTGTATCAAGTGTTCACAAGCAGTACCATCTTGCCATGTAGATTGTATTAAGTGTTCACAAGCAGTACCATCTCGCTACGATGGTGTACTATGCGCACACAACCAGTACCATCTTGCGATAAACATAGAATTATGTTTCTATGGAATCAAATCTGGCACGAAATAGACGAGGCTATAACTTGCCTTATAGAGGAATTAGTTAAATCCCAAAAATCACAAATCTCAAATCTCAGTTAAAAAAATGGGTCTCAATCTATGACGAAACCCTCTTTTTAAAATTTATAACTAATTAATAATTAATAATATAAGTAAATAGATGCTGGAATGGATATGCCTAAAAAACTAATTGAGATTTGAGATTGCGAGCCGTATCATCAAAAAATCTAATTTATTATAATTCAACTTGTTATATAATAATTTTTAATTAGTTCTTGCCATACAAAACCCTGCAAAAGACTCAGAATTCAGCAAATTACTCCTCTCAAAGGCCTGAAAAGATATGTTTGAACTGCATTTTTCGACGAAAAATCGATCAAATGTGGCTCATTTAGTTGATGTGAGATTCATTTTTTCAACAACAAAAACTACAGAATTTGCAATAAAAAGGGACATTATATTGCTTTTTCTGCTGTTGTAACGTCTCAAAACCTAAGCGTTGAGATGAATTCGAGCGTAAAGAGGCTTAGGTAAATGATCTATAAAAAAAGGAGCAAGCCGACCTTCTCAGGCAGGCTTGCTGGTCAGATAATACATATCTTCTTGTCTCTTTCGCGAATTAATTTCGTAAATAGTCTGTCATAAGTAAAGCCTTTGTATTTCGAGGACAAAGGTAGTACAATATAGTCAAAACACAAAGTGATAGGGAGGTGAAACGGGAAAAATGGCGGGTGAATCGTCGATATTTTTGAAAAAATAGTCACATCACCTTCTGAAAACGGAACATGCCATCGGAATCGTCATCATCGGATGACTGGTCGTGGGGATCGGGATGGTGACTGTTGAAGAATTCGACGATGTGGAAACCGCAACGATTGACATAGAAATGAATGTTGCGCTTCTCGAAATAGGGGGTAACTGTTTCCCAAACCCTGATTTCGGGGTGCATTTGCTCGATGGCCTGCCACGCGGCGAAACCTATACCTCGGCTGTGGACATGGGGTGAGACGAAAAGCAATTCGAGGTCGCCAGTTTGGGTTTCGGAGTTCAAGTTTATCACTACGCCGCCCACCTTCTGGCCGTCGCATACGATTCGGTAAGTCTCGGCACCAGGGGCGTCGATAGCGTTGCGGATGGTCTCCTTTGAAATGATCTCACCATCCTCCTCGAAGTGGTCATCACGCATTCCAAACTCCTGCGTAGCACCATAAAGGAAAGCTTCCTGGTTGTCGGCGATGAACTGCTCGCGGTCATCTTCCTCCAGAGGCAATAAGGTAACTTTTTTGTTCATAATTGGCTAATTAATTAGTCGAGCTTGTTTCAGAAACGGAGTGTCGAAGTGAATTCGAGCGTGAAGGGACGGAGGTATGTGCCGGAAGTGAGATAGTTCTTGAAGGGGGTGGCATCGGTGGCGAGCGAAGCGGCTTGGATGCCGGAACTTGCGCCGGTTTGATTGAGGAAGTTCACGACATTGACACCGAACTGGACCTTCTCGTTGAGGGTGAGGTCGATGCCGGCGAAGGTCTCCCAATGGGGTTTGAAATAGAGGCTGTTGGTGATGTTGACATACTGGCGGCTATAGTAGCGGGCACTTACCCAGAAACGCCATTTGCCGGGGCTGTAGGAAGGTTCCAATTCCATCTCAACGGAGGGGGATTCGGTGATGTTCTTGTTCGAGAAATCGAAGGTCTCGGTATATCCGTCGCTGAAACGTGGCTGGAAACGATAGTCGCTGTACTGCGGACTGCGCAGGGTAAGCAGGCCGTGGAAATGGAAGTCGCCCGCGTTGATCAACACGTCGGTGGTCCATCCCAACACCTCCATGCTGTATCCCGAGCCGATGTAGAGGGTTTCGTTGTAGCCTTCAGGATAACTGCCTACGGCCTTTGTCAGCTCATGCGTCCACAGGGCGGTGGAGTAGTTGTTGTCCTGCCGATAGTAGGATAACATCGATTGGAAGTCGAGCCACGAGTTCTTGAAGTTGACGCCGCCGCGCACCAACACATTGTTCTTCGGCTTGTCGGAGGGGAGGGAGGCTTCGCTAAACTGCCACAACTCGGCATGCTGGCGTGTGGCGATGGCATCGAGCTCAAGGCCCCAAGCACGGTTGATGTGATAGAATGCGACGAGGGTAGCCGCCCCATTGAAGTTGTTGACCGAGAACGGCGTGCGTGTGACTCCTGGCATTGCGAGGTTCCAACCTTCGGTGCGGGTGTTGTTCTCCTTGCCATCAAGGTTGAAGGCTCCATCGCCACCGAGATTGCTGTATTCGAGACGCAGACCTCCTCGCAACGTAAGACGTGGCGAGAGTTTCCATTGCCCTTGGCCGAAAAGGGCGTAGCGGCTCTGATGTCCTTCGAGGAACCAAGCACCGGTGTTGGGAGCATAGAACAAGCGGCCTCCATAACGAAGCGCAGCAGGGTTCTTGCTGGCTTCGTGGGCGAAATTGGTGGTCATCACATGGTCGTTGGTCCAATCAAACCAAAGGTTGGCACCAGTGGTCCACTCAAAGCGGTCAGTATGTCCCTTTAGCGTGGCCGTGGTGAACCATTCGTCACAGTCGCATTGATAATAGCACATATAGCGCGTCTGCACCTTGCCGAGGTAGGGCGTGCCATCGGTGTAGGTATAGCCTGATTGGCGTGCAGCATCTTCGATGGAGCCGAGCATCGCCTCGGTGAGGTCGCAATGGCAGAAGCGCAGGCGGGTATTGAGCGTGAATGTAGCGCTCGATAGCTTGCGTTCAAGCCCAGCGGTGAACTGATGGATGAAGATGCCTGCATCATCGACGAAGCGACGCGACTTGGTTTGTCCGTCGGCAATATCGACATAGTCGAACACAGCGGTGGAAGGCAGGTACTGGTCGCGGCCAAGGTCGAAATCCTCGTAAGACTTCACACTGCCATCGCCCACAAAGATGAAGGGGCCATAGGGGTCGCTGATGTTGAACTTCTTGGTGTAAAGATAGGTGGCGAAGAGGCGTCCTTTATCGTCGTCAAACTTCTTGGAGAGTCCTACCTTATAATATTGGATATGTTCCTGAAGATAGGCAAGGTCGAGATGATTTGAACCTCGGTTAAGGTCCTGATAGACATTTAGATCAATGCCCCAACCTCGCCCCATTGGCGTGGCATAATTGAGGTCGATCTGATTGCGGCCGTAATGATTGATGGTATAGGTAACTGCGCCCTCGGGACGGTCGGCACCGACGCGCGAGACGGACATGGGGTAGTAGCCCGTATGACCGAGCTGGAGAGCGGATTCGTCGAGACGTGTCAATTCGAGCGAAGCTGTGCCCAATCCGCTATGCCATGACCAGAAACCGGGGAAGAAATCGTTGAACATCGAGGAGGGGAGGCCATCGTCGATGATGGCACCGCCCCATTGCGGGATGCCAAGGGAGATGATGCGTGGCTGGGATTCGGAAGAGGCGTTGAGCAGGACGTTTTGGCTGCTGCGTCGCTCGGCCGTGGTCAAGGTATCGGCCTGCTGCGCTTGGGCGGACATCAGGATGCTCGCGAAGAAGACACACAAATATGAGATTTTTCTATTCATGGTTAACAGAGGTAGGTTTTAAGGTCACAGATTTACTCAGATTCACACAGATAATTTCCGCCTCAACTCGCTCAGGCAGATGGCGGTGGCAACGCTGACATTGAGGGATTCGACGTGCTGGCCATCAGAGGAGAAGTGGGGGATGAGCAGCTTGTGGGTGACCAGGGCAGCCACTTCGGACGAGATGCCGCGCCCCTCGTTGCCCATGACGAGGACAGCGGGTGTCTGAAGCTGTGAGGCGTAGAAGTTCTCTCCTTCGAGGAAGGTGCCATAGATGGGACATTGACAATGACGGAGCCAATCGCAAACATCGTCCTTCGATGTGAAATAATGCACACGCACACGGGCAAGCGCACTCATCGTAGCTTGCACTACTTTCGCATTGAAACAGTCAGCCGTGCCGGGTGCACAATAGATGTCGCGCACACCGAACCAATCGGCGGTACGGATGATTGTGCCGAGATTGCCCGGGTCTTGCACCTCGTCGAGGAGGAGGGAGAGAGTGGTAGAGGGCTCAGAGTGATCAGAATTCTCGGAGTAATCGGAGTAATCGGAATATTCAGAGTACTCGGAGGATTCTGAGTATTCCGAGGTCTCGGAAGAGGTGGCATCTTTCCGAGTCATGTCGAAGACGGCGAGGACGTCTTGGGGAGCTTGAAGGAGGGAAACGCGTTGCATCTCGGCGCTCGTCACTTCGTAGCATTCCTCGGCCTTTTCGGCATACTCAGGATGGCTTTCCCACCACGAGCGGGTAGCCACTAATTTGCGACATTCGAAGGCATCGGAAGCCAGCAGATCACCCACCATACGATTGCCCTCAGCAAGCCATGCATGCTGCTCTCGGCGCCCCTTGTGTTGCTCCAAAGCGCGTATTTCCTTGATTTTGTTTTTTGTCAGAATCTGCATCAAACTGTGTATTTAACGCTGCAAAATTAGGGTAAAAACACCAAAAAAACAAGTATTTTAGTGTCAACATGCATTTTTTCGGGTAAAAAAGAACGAAATATCACAGATTTTTTATAAATTTGCCCCAAAAATATAGTATCATGATCATTGGTATTGCAGGCGGCACAGGATCTGGAAAAACCACTGTGGTCCGCAAGATTATCGAAAGTCTTCCTGATGGAAGTGTTGCAGTAGTTTCACAGGACAGTTATTACAAGGATAGTTCGCACCTGCCGTGGGAACAGCGTCGCGCGCAAAACTTCGATGAACCGCGCGCCTTCGATTGGGAGCTGCTCTACAAACACCTTGCCCTTTTGCGTGAAGGCAAAGCCATCGACGAGCCCGTCTATGATTACACTACATGTTCTCGACTCTCGAAAACCGTGCGTATCGAGCCGCGTCCGGTCATCATCCTCGAAGGCATCATGGCCCTCGTTGATCCGTCCATTCGCGCCATCCTCGATATGAAGGTCTTCGTGGATGCCGATAGTGATGAACGCCTGATTCGCGTGCTGCGCCGCGACGTCGTTGAACGTGGACGTACGATTGAGGACCTCATCAATCGCTACCAGACGATCATCAAACCCATGCACAATCTCCACATCGAGCCCACCAAGGCTTATGCCGACCTGATTGTTCCTCAGGGCGGTTCGAATTCCGTTGCCATCAATGTGTTGAAGGAATTCATCCAGCATCTTTTAATCAATAAATAAGGCCGTGACCAAACTATCTGGTAATACCCGACCCAAAACGAAATCGGAGAAATTGTACGATCGCCTGCGAACTGTGCTGGCGATTGGACTGTTCTTGCTTGTAGGTTTCCTTTGGCACAAGGTAAACCAGAAGGTTGAAGTCATCGAAATCGAGCGTTCGCCCAAGTCGCGCACCTGGTCGGAAATCGTGGCCTCGGACACGCTGAATGTTGTAACACTACAAACCAGTTTCTCGGCTTTCGAATACCGAGGACGTTGGTACGGAAACGAGTACGAGAATGCCAAGACCGTGGCCGGAGCGCTGGGTTTGAAGCTGAACATCATGCTCGTGAAAAGCGAGGAAGCCCTTATCGACAGCCTTTTCTATGGCGCGGCCGACGTAGCTATTTGGCCAATAGCCTATAGTGTGATGGAGAGTTATTGGTACCTCCGTCCCACAGGACCGCGCTGGGCCGATGGACAATGTATTGCGTCGGCACGCAAATTGAAAACCGAGGCTTACAAGGATTCGCTCCTTACCGACAGTATGTTGGCCGAACTACCAAAGTACAAACTGTCGCTTATCGAGGGCTCGCACCAGTGGAATATCTATAAAGACCGAAAGATTCAGAAACTTTTCGATTTCCGGCCCTACGTTATCGACACGATTCCAAATGACAGCCTGAATACGGAATTGCTGACCGATTCGATGATTGTCGGCCTTACCGAAGCTGTTATGCTGCGCTGCAACGTGGCTCGACTTATGCGCGACTATTATCCCACGCTCGTCGTTTCGGACACCATCCCCAACAGCATCGACTCGCTGGCTTGGGCGGTCACCAACGTGTCGGATACCTTGAAACACAAAATCGACTCCATCACTACCGAACAGCTGGACAGCCAGACGCCACATTATACCATCGTTGCCCGACGCAAGAAAGATACGAAACGCAAGCGTCCGCTGATAGTAAACAGCTTCAAGATGAAGGACGGTGCCATCTCGCCTTATGATGATATCTTTAAGCGGAAAGCCAAGGAATACAACCTTGACTGGCGTATGCTGGCTGGTATCGCCTATATCGAGAGCCGCTTCAATCATGCCGTCATCTCCACCAAAGGTCCCATAGGACTGATGCAGCTGATGCCGCAAACGGCCAGAATCTTCGGACATGACCCGGAGGAAGTGCTCGATCCAGAATTGAACATCGACCTGGCATGCAAACTTTATATACGCATTGCCGACAGATTACGCAAGCGTGTCCCAGGTGTTTCGGATGAAGACCTGATGTGTTTATCGCTGGCTGGCTACAATGCCGGCATTGCCCACGTATATGATGCAATCCGACTGGCTGAAACGTTGGGATACAAGGCCAACGTATGGCCCAACAACGTCGAGCATTGCCTGCGTCTGAAAGCCGACCCGCAATACTACCGTATGTCGGTAGTAAAACAAGGCAAGTTCAACGGTGCCTTTACCATCAACTATGTCAACCAGGTAATGGGTGCCTATCACGCATTCAGTCAGAAGGTTCCAAAAGACTAACGGTTCAGCATGAGAAAAATACAAAAAATAATCAAGTTCCTGCTGCCCCTGGCCTTTGGTATCGGCATTGTTTGGTTCATTCTCCAGAAGGTCGATATGCAATTGTTGTTCGACACAATCAAAAGCGGTATCAACTGGACTTGGGTCGTTATCTCTTGGTTCTTCGCATTGATGGCGAATGTGTTTCGCGGCATTCGTTGGCGCCAACAATTACGTACTGTTGGTGTCAACCCCTCGCTCCATGAGATGAGCATCTCTTTCTTTGGTAATTACGGCATGAACCTGGTCTTTCCACGATTGGGTGAATTCTGGCGTTGCAATTATATCGCTCAAAATAACCACAAGCCTTTCTCGACCATTGCAGGCACAATCCTTTCAGAACGTCTCTGCGACATCCTTTGCAGCGCATCGATTATCCTGCTCACCCTAATCCTTGAAGGCAAGGTATTGCTCAAATTCTTTTTCGATGACGGAAGCAAAGCCGAAGCCATTGAGGCGGCAGGAGGGACGATAAAGACCGAAACGACAACGACTATTCCCGCTTGGCTTTGGGTGCTGGTGGTGCTGGTGGTAGTGCTTATCCTGCTTTGGATATTCCGGCCCAAGCTTAAAAGGATGAGTTTCTATCAGAAGTTTGTCAGCATCGGGCAGAATATGTGGAAGGGCTTCCTTTCGCTGAAGGACCTGCCCAACATCTGGAGCTATATCGGCTGGTCGGCCCTCATCTGGTTCTTCTATTTCCTGAACACGCTGACACAGTTCTACTTCTTCGATTTCACAAGCCATCTGGGCATCCTGGCCTGCCTTTCGGTCTTCGTTATGGGAACGATGTCGCAACTTCTGCCCATCCAAGGAGGCCTTGGCGCATGGCAAGCCATGGTTATCTTTGCGCTTTTGCAATATGGCATCGACAACCAGCACGCCATCATTTTTGCCGTCGTGGCATGGATCATCGAACAGGCATTCGTGCTCCTGATGGGACTCTACGCATTTATCGCCGTGGCACTCAAAAAGAACAATCCTTCATGAAGCAAATCACTAACCTTGAACCGAAAACCGTCTGGAGACAATTTGTCAACATTTCGCAGCTTCCACATCCCAGTGGTTGCCTCGATGCCTTGTGTCAATTCATCGTCGATACGGCACGGGCACACCAATTCGAGACACTTGTGGATGAAGCTGGCAATATACTGGTAAGGATGGGCGACACTCCCGAAATCTGTCTGCAAGCCCATTATGACATGGTCCCGCAGAAGGATAACGAGGTGGAGTTTGACTTCACCAAGGACCCCTTGCAGCTTCGAATCGTGGGTGACGAGGTGATGGCTACGGGCACGACGCTCGGTGCCGACAATGGTATCGGCGTGGCTGCCATGCTTGCGCTTATCGACGCGGAGAATACGAACGAAAAGTATGCCCAAATGCCTCTGGAATTCCTGTTCACGGCCAACGAAGTGACGGGCATGCAAGGCGCTCGTAAACTCAGTGCCGATTGGATCAAGTCGCGCCAACTTATCAACCTCGACAGCGAGGAGGAAGGCGTGCTGATGACGGGGTGTGCTGGGGCGGTCAACATGACGGCTTCGCTGAAGTACAAGATGGATGCCGACATACCAGAAGGCGATGCGGCTGTCTTGCTTTGCCTCACAGGCTTGCAAGGAGGACATAGCGGCATGGACATCCACCTTGGCCGTGCAAATGCCTGCAAGCTCATGAATCGTTTCCTCAAGCACATCGTCGTAAACTTCGAGGCACGACTGGGGAGCTTCAATAGCGGAACGCTGCGCAATGCCATCCCACGTGAAGCATTAGCGGTGATTACGGTTCCCGAGGAAATCGTCGATGAAGTAATCGAAGAGGTACAGTATTACAACGACCTTTTCCGCGAAGAATACCGACAGAGCGAACCCGGCCTCAGCTTTACGGCCAAGGCCGTGCCGATGCCCGGCGCACTCATCCCCGAAGAGATACAGGACGACCTGTTGAATGCCATCGAAGCCTGCCACGACGGCGTGTGGACGATGGGAGAGGGGTATGTCGATACAAGTTCGAACATGGCACATGTCCAGACCACGGTCGATGGAGAAGCCGAAGTGCTGCTCATGGTGCGCAGCATGAACGAAGAAAGGAAACGTGCCTGTGCGAGCGCCATCCAGTCGGCCTTCCTGCTTGGAGGCTTCCGTGTGGACTTTGCAGCAAGCTATGGCGCTTGGAACATCGAGAAGGATGCCCCGATGGTGCAGAAAGCACTTCGCGCCAATCCGAACCTCAAGCTCGACAAGGTGCATTGTGGCCTCGAATGTGGCGTCATCACCGAGATTTATCCCGATATGCAGATCATTTCGGTAGGACCAACCATCCATCACCCGCATTCGCCCCAGGAGAGCGTCGAAATAGAGAGCGTCGCAAAGTTCTGGAACTTCTTATTACAGATTCTACGCTTGTAAAATGTCAACAAAAAACAAACTGGCCAAGTTCGCCGACATGGAAACCTATCCGAACTGCCTGCAATATTCGTTCGAACAATTACAGGAGAAAGGTTTCCCACTCAGAGGACGTTGGCACGAAGAATACTTCCACAACCAGCATCCCATCGTTCTCGAACTGGGATGCGGCAAGGGCGAATATACGGTGGGGCTAGCTCGGCGCTATCGTGACAAGAACTTCATCGGTATCGACATCAAGGGAGCACGCATGTGGACGGGCGCCACGGCTGCACTGAAGGAGGAGCTTTCGAATGTGGCTTTTGTGCGCACACATATTGAACTCATCGAGCAGTTCTTCGCACCAAATGAAGTGTCGGAGATTTGGATCACCTTCTGTGACCCGCAGATGAAGAAGGTCAACAAGCGCCTCACCTGCACGCGGTTCATGAATCGTTATTCCCACATCATGCAACCCGGTGGATTGATTCACTTGAAGTGCGACTCGAACTTCCTCTTCACCTATACCGAAGAGATGGCGCGCGACAACCACCTAGAGGTGTTGGCCTCAACACGCGACCTGTACGCATTTGACCTCTCCTCCGACAATTCCGAATCCTCCGATAACTCCGATCTCCAAGGTTTCATCGATTGGGAAGCCCTCCGCACCATCCAGACCGCCTACGAAAAGCAATGGATTGCCCGAGGCAAAGACATCAAGTATATGCTCCTTCGCCTGCAACCCGATATCAATTGGGTGGAACCCGATGTCGAAATACCCTTGGACGACTATCGTTCGTATAATCGCGACAAACGCAGCTCGCTGGAGCAGCATGTGTGATCGGAATTTCCGAGTCATCGGAATAATCGGAGTACTCCGAGTAATCAGAAAAACAAAATAAATGGCACTATATCCAAAACTAATCTTAGATGCCCTCGCACAGGTCATCTATCCTGGCACCAAGAAGAACCTCGTGGAGAGCGAGATGGTAGCCGATGATATGCGTATCGAAGGGAAGCATATTTCCTTCAGCCTCATCTTTGACAAGCAGACCGACCCCTTTATGAAGTCGGTGCTTCGCGCTGCCGAAGCCAACATCAAGCATGCTTGCCAGATGGTGGGCGAGGAAGTCGAACCCGAAATAAAGGTGAAGACGAAACAGGCTCCACGGCCAGAGCCTGACAAGCTGTTGCCCAATGTGAAGAACATCATCGCCATCGCTTCAGGCAAGGGCGGCGTGGGAAAGAGCACCGTTGCTGCCAATCTGGCTGTAGGTCTTTCGATGCTCGGCTATAAGGTGGGTCTGCTCGATGCCGATATCTTCGGCCCATCGATACCCAAAATGTTCGGCCTCGACAACTTCCAGGCATACGCCATTCAGAAGGATGGGCGCGACCTGCTCGTTCCAGCCGAGCAATATGGCGTAAAGATCCTTTCGGTAGGTTTCTTCATTGATCCCAATTCGGCCACCATCTGGCGTGGCTCGATGGCAGGTTCGGCCATCAAACAGTTCATTGGCGATGCCGATTGGGGCGAGTTGGACTATTTCCTCATCGACCTTCCTCCCGGAACGAGCGACATACACCTGACCATCGTGCAGACTCTCGGCCTGACCGGAGCTGTCGTTGTCAGCACTCCGCAAGAAGTCGCTTTGGCCGATTGCCGCAAGGGCATCGACATGTTCCAGAACGATAAGATCAACGTTCCCGTGCTTGGACTCGTGGAGAATATGGCATGGTTCACGCCGGCCGAACTGCCTCAGAACAAATACTACCTCTTCGGCAAAGAGGGCGTCAAGCGACTGAGCGAAGAGACAGGACTGCCATTGCTCGCACAGATACCAATTGTGCAGAGCATTTGCGAAAACGGCGATGGAGGCACACCCATCGTCATGAACTACGATTCGATGGTAGGTCAGACATTCCTCAGCTTAGCTCAATCAGTAGTAACCCAGACGAATCTACGCAATGCTAATCAACCCCGCACACAACGCGTTCGCGTCGAATCCCATTAAGCCAGAGCTACCACATGTACTAATCATTTATACCGGTGGTACCATCGGCATGGTTCAGAACCCCCTCACGGGGGCTCATGAGCCACTCGACTTCAGCCACCTGCTGAGTCACGTCCCTGAGTTGCAGAGTGTCTCGGTCAACTTCAACACCATTCAGTTCGACCCACCGCTGGATTCCTCGAACATGAACCCAACCCTGTGGGCGAACATGGCACGCGTCATCGTCGATAACTATGACAAATATGACGGATTTGTGGTGCTGCACGGAACCGACACGATGGCCTATACAGCCTCGGCTCTCAGCTATATGCTCCAGAACCTCACCAAGCCCGTGATAATGACAGGTTCGCAACTACCCATCGGCGTACTTCGTACCGACGGTAAGGAAAACCTCATCACGAGCATCGAGATTGCCGCTGCCAAAGACCGCATCGGCATGCCCATGGTGCCCGAGGTGTGCATTTATTTCCAGGGTTTGCTGCTCAGAGGTAACCGTGCCAAGAAATTGTCGAGCGAAGAGTTTAACGCTTTCACTTCGCCCAACTATCCCCCCTTGGCACGTGTGGGTGTGCACATCACCTGGGCACATCACCACATCAACCACATCACCAACGAAGGCCAGGTCAAGCCATTCTACAAGATGGGAGCCGACGTAGTAGTGCTGCGGCTTTTCCCTGGCATAACCCAGAAGACCATCGAAGGCATTCTGAATATCCCCTCCTTGCGTGGCGTAGTTCTCGAGACCTACGGAGCAGGCAATGCCATGACCTACGAATGGTTCCTACATGCACTCCACAATGCCGTCAAGCGAGGCATCGTCATCATCAACGTATCGCAATGTCTGGGCGGTTCGGTCGAGATGGGCATCTATGAAACGGGAAATCAGCTCAGCAAAGCGGGCGTCATCGGGTCGAGAGATATGACCACAGAGGCGACCGTCGTCAAGCTCATGTTCCTCATCGGCCAGGGTTACAGCCAGACGGAGATCGAAAGGCTGATGCTCCAGAACATCGCAGGAGAAATAACGCTCCTCTAACACACCGATAGATTCTTAACACACTTATACTATGCGAAAAATCATCGTAACCGTGGCACCCGTATGCCACGTGGGTAAACCTATTCCTGAAGGATGCAAGAACCCGCTCACGCCCGAAGAGATTACCGAGGACGTGCTCAACTGCTATCGAGCCGGAGCTTGCCAAGTACATCTACACACACGCGACCTCAAAGGAAATCCCACTTTCGAACTTGATGTATTCAGACAGACCATTCATGCTATCCGTGAACAGTCTGACATGATTATCCAGGGTTCGACGGGAGGCTTGTCGGACCTCTCACTTGCCGACCGATGCGTCAGCCTCAACGTGCCCGAAGTGGAAATAGCATCGTTGAACATGGGGTCGGTCAATTTCGGGGAAACAGTCTATATCAATACCATGCCCGACTTACGATATTGGGCCAAACGTCAGCAGGAAGCCAACGTGGTTCCCGAGATGGAACTCTTCGACCTCTCGCATGTAGAATGTTGTACCAGACTGGCCGACGAAGGCGTGATTCGCCGTCCACTCCATTATAATTTCTGTGTAGGTCCCGGTGGTTCGAGCAACTTGTCGGCCACGGGCCGTAACCTCGCCCTGCTTTGTGCGCTCACAGAGCCCGGCACTTCGTGGGGCATCAATCACGACTCAATGAAAGATTTCTCCATTCTGGCTTGTGCCATCGGCATGGGCGCTAATGCCGTGCGCGTAGGGTTTGAGGACAGTTTCTATTATGCTGAGGGTAAGCTTGCCCGTACCAATGCCGAACTCGTGGAGCGTCTTGTAGCCATGATTCGTGCCATTGGCTGCGAACCTGCCACACCTGCCGAAGCACGTGAGATGCTGGAAATTGGGACGTACTGGGGGAAATAGAGGTTTGAGGGGTTTGAAAGGTTCAAAAGGTTCAAAAGGTTCGAAGGGTTTGAGGGGTTTGAAAGGATATAAAAAAAATGAGTAGGAAAAACATTATATTATCATTACTGGTCATCTTGAGCGTCATCACGTTTCTTGACCGCACGTGCATCACGTTCTCGAGCATAGAGATCAAGGCCGACCTCGGCATTGATCAAAGCGGCTGGGGATGGGTGATGAGTATCTTCACGCTTTCGTACGGCTTGATGCAGATTCCATTGGGAGCATTAGGCGATAAGATGGGACACCGCTGGGTGCTGGCAATCATCGTGTTGTGGTGGTCAGCCTTCACCAGTTTTACGGGTCTCGCAGGAGGGTTGATGTCGATGCTGGCCATTCGTTTCTGTTTCGGCATTGGAGAAGCCGGAGCTTCGCCTTGTTCGACAAGCGTCATCAGCCGATGGTTTGAGAAAGACAAGGTCGGCAAGGCACAAGGATATGTATGGGCAGCCACACGTCTGGGGGGCGCGGCCGCTCCCTTCATCGTCATACCACTTGTCAACAACCAAGGCTGGCGTTTCTCATTCTATCTGCTTGGCGCTATCGGCATAGTATGGTCGGTCATCTGGTTCGCCTATTATCGCGACAAGAAACCTCAAGCAGCAGCAGCGGTGGAGAAGGCGACGACAAAGACTGCTTCGGTCAAGATTCCTTGGGCAACCATCTTCAAGAATAGGCAGTTCTGGATGCTATGCGCCATGTATTTCTTCTATGCCTTCGGCTCGTGGTTCTTCTTCTCATGGTTCCCCGAGTTCATGAAGGCTGGTCGTGGCTTCACCTCCGAGCAATTGAAGTATGCCGTGGCCATCCCTTTCCTCATGAGCATGTGTGGCAACATCGCGGGTGGTTATCTGACCGATAAACTAACGGCCAAATACGGCATCAAGGTGGGGCGCAAGGCATTGGGTTCGGTTTGTCTGGCTGTTTCGGCCATTTGCATGATTCTGGCCGCCTTCATCCCGGGCAAGATCGCCGTCTTCGTCTTCCTATCGCTCTGCTTCGGCATCTTCGACCTCATGCTTCCTTCAGCATGGGCATTGTGCATCGATCTGGGCAAGAACTTCGCAGGTTCCATCTCGGGTGCGATGAACACCTTCGGCAATCTGGGCGGATTCTGCTGCATGCTGATGTTCGGCTATCTGCTTGATGCCACCCACAACTACGATCTCCCACTCTATATGATTGGTGGTACGCTGATACTATCGGCCATCCTGTTTGCGTTCATCAATCCCGAAAAGCCAATCATCCATGAACCTGAGTAATCTGCATCCACAAACTCGCATGGTCGTCTTCGATGACGATCCTACAGGCATTCAAACCGTGCATTCCTGCCTCCTCGTTACTGACTGGAGTGACGAGAATATCCGCATGGCTATGCAAGACGAGGTACCATTCTTCTATATCCTAACCAATACGCGAGCACTTACTGCCGACGCAGCACGAAGGACTTTGACAAGCGCCCTCGAAGCCGTGATTCGTGTGAATCAAACGTTTAGGTATCGCCTCATCTGTGTCAGTCGCAGCGACTCGTGTCTGCGCGGACATTTTCCCTTGGAGCCCTATGTGATGCGTGAGGTACTTCATGCTCATGGCTACAAGATTTGGCACAAGATACCCTTTGCACCAGCTCTTATCGAAAGCGGGCGCATCACGATAGATGGAACACATTATATGCGTGATGGTGAAAAACTTATCCCAGTTTCGGAAAGCGAATTTGCACGCGATAATGTCTTTGGCTACAAGAACGCCAATTTGGTGGATTACATCAAAGAGAAGGGGGGGGATCCTGAGGACTTTGAAATTGTAAATGCGCAGACCTACAACGAGCTGAATACGTTCCGCGATACACTATTTTCCAATATCGAAGAGAAGGATTGTTCGGTAATTGTTCGCAGTTCTTCCTCATTGCCACGAGCATTGAGCGGCATCGGGGACATACCATTTCTTAAAAAGGAAGATCTCGGAATCCGCTCAAATGGTACGGGCATCTTTGTCGTGGGTTCACATGTACTCAAGACAACCGAACAGCTCAACGAACTGCTCAAAGCCAATCGGGTGCAGGGCATCGAACTGCCCATCGAGGAAATTCTCAACGAGCCTGCGGACCTGATGGCGAAAACTCAGGATGCCATCAAGGAGTTATCGAAACAGGGCATCACGCCCATTGTCTATACCGCACGGAAAGAAGTTCGTATCGAGGATGCCTCCAAACGTCTGCATCTTGGGCAGGTCGTCTCGGATTTTCTGGTGGATATCGTGCGACGACTAACAATTCGACCAAGTTATGTTGTGGCAAAAGGAGGCATCACGAGCCATGACATCCTGACCAAAGGTCTTTCGGTGAAGACGGCTCGCGTGATGGGGCAGGTGATCAATAGTGTGCCTTGTGTGATGACGGAGCGTTTCCCATATATTATCTTCCCCGGGAATGTGGGAGAGCCTCGCTCTTTGCGAGAGATTTATGAAAAGCTATAGAATTATCGGAGAACTCAAAATAATCGGAATAATCAGAATACTCCGATTACTCAGAGAGCTCCGATTACTCCGAAAAAACTCTATCCCTTAAAAAATCAAAATCCCATGAACTTGCGGAGACCCTTGACGCCGAGAACAGGAGAGGAGAGGACAGGCTTACCAGTGAGTTCGGACAAACGCTGCTCCATGCGAGCCATAGACCCTTGTGCAAGGACAAACAGATCGACCTTATCGGCGATGCGAGCTGCAGCTTCGGCGATGAGACGGTCGTGTGTCGCACCATCCCCGCTTTGACCAGCAGCAAAAGCACCATCCGCAAGTCCTTCGACAAGTTCCACCTCGGTACCAGCCTCCTTCGCACAAGCCAGCAACAAGCGGCAAGTGGGATCGAGCGTCGTGGGCAAGGTAGAAATAACGCCGATGCGCTTGGCCTCACGTACGGCCTTCTCGGCCATCGGACGATCGATGCGGAAGACAGGAACACGTGCAATCTTGTTGCCAAGATCAGCCACATCACCAACCGACGAACAGGTATTGAAAATGATATCCGCACCTGAGTCGGCTGCAGCATTGTAATAATCTAGCAGACGACGACAAACGGCAGGTGTTACAGCATTGTTGGCGATCACTTCCTTGATAAGAGAACTCTCTGCAATATGCTCGACCTGTACTTCGGGAAAGTACTCGTGGAAAATCTCGGTAAGCGGCCCTACTAAAGCCATCGCGGTGTGTACGCAAACTACTTTTTTCATAATGTGTTAGCTATGTGTTAAGGTGTTATTTTATGCGGCAAAGATACACAAAAAAACAGCGATTTGCAAATTTTTACCATTATTTCTCTTATTTAACCTAAAAAATTTGGATAATTGTCTAATTTGGCCTATATTTGCAGCCGCAAAAATACAAATTATTATGAAACTCTTTAAGACTTTACTTTTCTCTGCTTTAGCAGCATGCACACTCACTTCATGTCTCGGTAGCGACGATGAATCTGAAAACACCTACACAGCATACGGTTTTTACACCATTACCGGTTCCTTAACCGCTGGTTATACTCTCTATAGCGATATGGGCGGCAAAGTCATTCCAACGGCTGCCAGTGTAGCGGATATCACCAATAAGGAAGGTTTCGGCTCCCACACACGTGCCATGCTCTACTTCCGTTACAAAGCCAACCAGGTATCGGCCGACCAAAAGACCATCACTGGTGCCGAACTGTACGACGGCAGGTATTTCGACGAGCTTTATCCTATGAGCAAAGACTATGCTGACAGGACACTTGTGACCTCGGAGGACAGCACTTTCCAAGTCAGGGAATTTATGGATGTATGGGCCTATCGCGGCTATCTCAACACGGTATTCAACGGCGCGTATTCATCGGTCAATGACATCAACATCAAGCCGACCATCAATCTCGTTTACGACCCGGCATCCATCACCGAAAACGCTATCACTTTCGACGTCTATTACAACCGTCATAGCGCAAAGAATGCCAACGCCAATGGCCCTGTCTATTTCTATACGTCCCATTATCTGAACAGGATTGACGAACTTGTCCCTGGTAGCGACGATGTTACAATCACCATCAAGAGTACCGATGGGATAACGAAAGAGATCAAGGTGAGCCGTCAGGATTTCTACCCAGGACATTATGAATAACTAATGTTTTGCATAAATACAGATGGTTCTGAAGGGTACAATAAGCAAACCCTTCAGAACCTTTTTTATCCGTTCGAATCCTTCAAAACCTCGATATCCCTTGGCAGACAAACTTACTCCCGAACAACGACATCGATGCATGAGTCACGTGCGCGCAAAGAACACCAAACCCGAACTATGGGTTAGGAAGTATCTTTATGCACACGGATTCAGGTATCGACTGCACGTGAAGCGTCTGCCTGGAAAACCAGACATCGTGATACGGAGGCTTCGGACGGTCATCCTTGTCAACGGCTGCTTCTGGCATGGACACACCGAACCGCCCCTGCCATCGCCCGTCGAGGACGAAAGGGGAGGGGTACATTGCAAATACTTTGTGTTGCCTCGTACACGAACCGAATTCTGGACGAGAAAGATTGAACGCAACAAGGCTCGAGATCTCGAAGACCGCAAAGCGTTGAGACTTCTTGGCTGGAATGTAATCGTGATTTGGGAATGCCAACTCAATCAGGCAGAGATTAGGGAACAAACCTTAAGGAGCCTTGTTCTTACTCTCAGCCAAATTGAACTGGACAATGTGAAGAGCAGACGTCCTTCCGTGAAGAAATATCAAATGGAAGAAGAGGAAGAGACTCCTTACTCTTTGGTGGCTGATGACAATGACACACTTGATGATACATCTATAAATCGTCCATAAAATGAAAAAATCGACAATTCTCCTTACCGCAGCCCTAATGCTGCTGATATCCTGTTCGAAAAAAGAAAAGATAGAGACAGGGTACATACCTGTAAGTAACGGCGGCCAGATCTATTACGAATCGCAAGGCGAAGGTACGCCTGTGATATTGTTGCACGGTCATACGCTCGACATGCGCATGTGGGACCCGCAGATGAAAGCCTTGCTCGATGCCGGATTTCGTGTGATACGGCCCGAGATGCGAGGCTACGGCCATTCCTCCAAGCAACAAGTCGGAGTTCAGTTTACCCACCTTGATGATATGATGACCGTGATGGATTCGCTGCATATCGACAAGGCGCATGTTGTGGGACTTTCGATGGGATCGTTTGTGGCAAGCGAGATGGTAGCTATGTATCCCGACCGCTTAATTACGGCTACGCTGGCTTCTGGAAACATACGCAACATGCCTGGGCCATCGACACTCTTCGATAACCTTGAACTGGCACGCAAAGACTCGGTCATTGCCCAGAACCTTGCTCTGGGTATAGAAAAATGGAAAGAAGAATGGATTGAGAAACTTGTCAGCGGAGGCGGCTCCAATCGTGAAGCTATCCGCGAATCCGTGTCACAACAGGTACACGATTGGGATGGCTGGCAGCTGGTTAATCGTGAGATGCGCAATTATTATGGTTACGAGGCATGGGACACGCTCAAATCTCGTTGCCCTGAACTTCCCGTTTTGATACTATCGGGCGAAAAAGAAGGAAAGGGCAAGAACCCCATGCTGGAATACCTGCCCAACAGCAAGCAGGTAATCATTCCCGACTGCGGACACATGTCGAACATGGAGAAGCCGGAAGAGTTCACCCAACTGATGTTGGAGAATATTGAACGGGCAAAATAATGAAATAGGGCGCTGAATACTAGTTTCTGCGCCCTGTTTTTTTCGGAGTAATCGGAGTAATCAGAATATTCTGAGTAATCCGAGTACTCGGAGTGTTCCGAAAACTCCGAATAATAAACGAATCATTCCCCTCTTTTCGCTTTATCGTGCCATTCAGAAGTGACAGTGAAGATTGCATCGCCACTCGAATTGAGGGCAGTCTCGACAGAATCCTGAACTACACCAATGATGAAGCCAACGGCTACGGCCTCCATAGCGATGTCGTTGGAGATGCCGAAAAGCGAACAAGCCATCGGGATGAGCAGGAGTGAACCGCCGGCCACTCCAGATGCGCCACAGGCAGCCAACGCAGAAAGGAAACTGAGGAAGATGGCCGACATAAAGCTGACCTCGATGCCGAGCGTATGGCAGGTAGCTAATGTCATGACCGTAATGGTCACAGCTGCTCCATCCATATTGATGGTCGAACCGAGCGGGATGCTGACGGAGTAGAATTTCTCATCGAGACCGAATTTCTTGCAGAGCTGCATATTGATGGGAATATTGGCTGCCGATGAACGGGTAAAGAAGGCATGTATGCCGCTCTCCTTCAGACACGTCCAAACCAAAGGATATGGATTGCGATGAATGAACAGGAAAACAATGATCGGGTTGATGATGAGCGAGGAGAAAAGCATACAACCCACAAGGAGCAACAGCAATCGTCCGTAGTCGGTAAAAATCTCCATGCCACTCTCCGATACCGATGTGAAAACAAGGCCGAAGATTCCGAACGGCGCAAACTGAATGACCCAACGCACGACGAGCGAAATAGCCTCAGCGAAATCGGTCACAGCAGCAAGTGTGGCAGGTGAAGCCAGTTGCTTAAGGGCCAAGCCTATGATGATCGACCAAAAGAGCACACCTAAGTAATTGGCATTCGCAACAGCAGCAATTGGATTAGCCACCATGTTGGTCAGAAGGTTCGAGAACACATCGACAAGAGCTCCTGGTGCAGTTTGAGAGGAAGCACCTTCCTTCAAGACCATCGAAACGGGGAAAAGGAAACTGCCCACCACGGCGACTATGGCTGCAATCAGGGTAGTGACAAGGTAGAGTGTGATAACTGTGCGGAAACGCGGACCAAGGCCGCCATGAGCTTTGGCAACTGCACTTGCCACCAGAATGGCTACCAATACGGGAGCAATGGCTTTCAACGCCCCAACAAACAACTGTCCCAAAATAGAGATCCACGTCCATTCAGGAGAAACAAGGCCTAAGATTGTGCCCAATACGAGTCCTATCATGATGCGTAGTACAAGACTCGTTTCAGTGTACTTTTTTACGATGTTCATATAATTTGTCTATTTCTATGAGGGTATTTGCTGATTGATCTTCTTTCTAAACGCTGCAAATATACTGATTATTTTTCAAATTTTGGGATTTTGGGCAAAAATATAGCTAAAAAACATGTATTTACTCCTATTTTTCCAAGATTAACCCCAAATTTCTTTTTTATTACATAAAAATAGATTATATTTGCACCCTAAAAATTTGCTTTTGCAATAGAATACTACAACAATAAACAATTAAACTACTATTAAAACAATGGCATTCACTGAAACTCGAACCACGGGCTATGGTTCACGTCTGGGAAATTCCTGTATGGGAATACCGATGGGTATCTTACTTTTCGTAGTCGCTACTATCCTTCTGTGGTGGAACGAAGGTCGCGCCGTGCATCGTGCCCAGGACATCAAGCAGGTAGCCAAGACGGCACAATCCATCGGCGACATTTCGGCCGCCAATCCTTCGCTCGACGGCCAATTGATTCACGCAACGGGAATCGCTTCGACCAATGATACGCTTACCGATGATCTCTTCGGCATAAAGACAAATGCGTTAGCGATTGTGCGCTCGGCTGAATACTACCAATGGATGGAGCAGGAGAAGCATGAATCGAAAGATAAGTTAGGCGGCAAGCGCGAAGAGACTATCACCTACACTTACGAAAGAGGATGGAGCAATGCCCCAATCAATTCCTCCAGATTCAAGGATCCCGACTACCAGGATGTTAACAACGTCATCTGGGACATCGAGGACACGCGTTCCATCGCTTCGAATGTTAGTTTCGGAACATATTCACTGCCTGAAACATTCATTCGCGACATTATTTCAAAGCAAAATAACAACTTGTTACCTCTGACGATGTCGAGCGACAATCCATCGCTGAAGGAACTCAACGAAAACGTGATGAAGTCGCTGGGCGATAACGTGCGCCCCGAAGCTGCACAAGTGAAAGACAGCCTTGCTTACGTACATGTATTTGGAAATCAGATCTACATTGGTTTCAATCCATCCAATCCTTCCATCGGCGACATTCGTCTCACCTTCCAGCAGTTGGCACCTAGCTGCAACATCTCGCTGATTGCCGTGCCCAGCAACGGTTCGTTCTCGACCTTCCAGGCCAAGCATGACAAAAGCGAATACGAACTTCGCATCGGCACATTGTCACTCGATGACATGATCAAGCAAGCCAACGAAGACAATGAGACGATCACCTGGGCCCTTCGTATCCTTGGAGTCATTCTCACCATTATTGCCTTGAAGATGGTATTCAGCATCCTTGTCACCCTCTTCAAGATTGTGCCATTCCTCGCCAGCATCATGAATCTTGGCGTGAGCCTTGTTTGTGCTGTGCTTGGCATCGTATGGTCGCTCATCGTTATTGCCATCGCTTGGATTTTCTATCGTCCATTGTTGGGCATAGCTCTGCTCGTGATTGCAGCAGCCCTCATCTATTGGCTGCATATCAAGGGAAAGAAACAGCAGGCGGTTGTGGCTGAATGAAGCTGATCAGCGGTGTGGCAAGCCTGCTTGCAGGAGCCTTGCTCTACCTTCTATTCCGCAGCAAGAATCTGTTGGGATTCCAACTGCTGAATAGGATAGGGGCGGAGACTTGGGCTGACAGGATGCGTAGCTACACGTCGGCCCTTGCCTTGCCCGACTTTATCGTCTATGCTTTGCCCGGAGGTCTTTGGGCTTTAAGCTACATCCTCATCATCGATTCGATTACTGGCAAACAGAGCCGCTCCACGCGACTCCTTTGGGCATCGGTCATCCCCACGCTCGGCATGGCTTCCGAACTGTTTCAAGCTTTCAGCATTCTACCCGGCACCTTCGACCTTTGGGACCTCGTGTGCTACGCGCTGCCATACATTATTTATCTTATAATAATATGAGTAAGTTAACAACCGGCCAAACCGTTATTGCCTCCCTCATCATCGGGTTCTTCATCTTCTCGGCTATCATCACCATATTCATCCCCACCGACGATACCGATACTACCGACGAACCTACACCAGCTGATACGACTGTAGTCATCAATGCCACCGAAGCACAGATGTCACAGAGTGAGCATCCAAGTGTAAGCCCCCAAAAGCCTGTGGTGAAAACCGAAGCTATCGAGGGCGATCCAATGGAGGAACTCAATTCGCTAATCGGTCTCGAAGACGTGAAGGCCGAGGTGCGTTCGCTGGCCAACATCGTCAAAGTGCAGAAGCAGCGCGAAGCACAAGGTCTGAAGAATACACCAATCACCTACCATTGCGTCTTCAGCGGAAGCCCCGGCACGGGCAAGACAACAGTGGCCCGTATTCTGGCACGCATTTACAAGGACCTGGGTGTGCTGAAATCAGGACATCTCGTCGAAACCGATCGTTCGGGACTCGTCGGCGAATACGTGGGCCAGACAGCGCCAAAGACCAATGCGCTGATCGACTCTGCATTGGGTGGTGTACTTTTCATCGACGAGGCTTACGCTTTGACCGAGCACAAAGGGCAGGATTATGGAAGCGAAGCTATCGCAACGCTGCTCAAGCGTATGGAAGACAATCGCGATAACCTAGTGGTCATCGTGGCTGGTTACAAGGATGAGATGAAGCGTTTCGTCGATTCCAACCCAGGATTGCGTTCACGCTTCACCCGCTTCATTGACTTCCCCGATTATACGGGTGAAGAACTCTACAAGATCTATCTGATGCGAGCCAACAAATACGGCTACAAGCTCGATGAAGATGCCGATGCCCTCCTACAAGAACAGCTTAACCAAGCAGTAGAGCACAAGAACCGATACTTCGGCAACGGACGCTATGTGCGTAACCTCTTCGAGAGCTGCGTCACGCATCAGGCCACTCGTCTGAGCAAGATCAGCAATCCTTCCGTCGAGCAACTTCAGCAGCTCACCAAGGAGGATGTCGAGAATGCCTACAAGTCCGTTTTGCAATAAACAAAAAAGACAATGAAAACAAGAATCACCCTTTTCTTTTCATCCCTACTGTGTAGTACGGTGTTGATGGCTAACGACGGCGTATATTTCACCTCCGGCAATCAACTCATCCCGCTCATCGAAACCGATATCAGCATCCGAAAGGAGATATTAACCATTGGCCTGCAGGACGATGGGTTTGCAAATATCACAGTTTATTACGAGTTCTTCAACCCCGGCACTACCGACAAGAAGGTGCTGATGGGCTTCGAGGCGGACCCATCGTACAACGACGACTACGAGTTCCATCCCGATGGCAAGCATCCACACATCTTCGATTTCACCGTTGAGATGAATGGCGAGAAGCTATCCTATCAAAATGCCGTCTGCGAACAGGGTACTCCCGAAGGCATCAAGCCTATCGACATGAACAAGTACGAGCTTAGTGAAACTGTCACAACCGTGCATCCTATCGGCAACGACACATTGTTTGTCCCGTTTTCCTACGTCTATTATTTCGATGCAACCTTTAAGCCTGGTCTTAATAAGATTTGCCACACCTACAAATACACGCAATCGTCGACCGTGGCTACTGCCTTCGAAATAGAGTACAAGCTGACACCGGCTACTCGATGGGCCAATCATCAGATTGATGACTTCACGCTGATCATTCGTGCCGACAATACAGCTAAGCATTTTATCATTTACGAGCAAGCATTCAACATTGCCCCTTGGATGCTGACTGAAGGAGAAGGGAAACAGCGTATCACAACGTATTATGAGACCCCTTACCGCGAGTTCGCGCTGCGTAATGGTGCATTCACATGGCACAAGAATAACTATTGTCCCCAAAACGAACTATCCCTTACCTCGGCCGACGCGATTTATATGTTCAACGAAACTGCCCCGTTCGGCTCATTCTACGACCGTGCATCCATCTATGACCTATTCTATTCCGAAGAGCGTTCCGAGGATTCAAAACTGCGCAAACGTATCGCCCACAACCTGCCTTATGCCCATCGTGGCCACGTCTTCAAGGATCCTGTACTCAAGGCATATTTCCAGTCTCTCTGGTGGTACATGCCTGACCCATCCTACGTGGATAATCAAAACGACTTCACCGAATGTGACAGAAAGTATCTTTCTTACTGAGCATTCGTTCAACAAATAAACCCATACTAAGGTATAAATAAAAGGTACCAATCCGAAGATCGGTACCTTTTTATAATCTGCCTTGTAACAATTCTTAATCACACTAATTCGGGAGAAACATTTCGTCAGAACTTCTTTACACGAATGTGGCAATAGGGCTCGCCGCCTGTCTTTTCATAATAACGCTGGTGATACGCTTCTCCGATGTAGAACTTTTGGAAGGGGAGGAGCAAGGTATTCACAACGTCGCCACGGTCACGAAGATACCCGATAAGGCGTTCTGCGGTAAGTTTTTGATTCTCATTCCGATAGAAGATGCAACTGCGATATTGTGGCCCCAAGTCGGGTCCTACGCCATCGGTTTGCGCCGGGTCGTGGATTTCAAAAAACACCTGGCATAGCTTCTCATAAGTGGTCACCTTCGGATCGTACTCCACGATGATGGCTTCGACATGGTGGGTCTTGTGGTCGCGTACGTCAGCATAACAGGGATTTTCTTCCGTCCCTCCAGTATATCCAGCCAAAGTTCGCTTGACACCGGGTTCCTTGTCGTACTGATGTTGTACGCCCCAAAAACACCCGCAGGCAAAGACTGCCACTTCGATGCCAGGTTCTTCGGGTGCTACATAAACGTCCACTTTCGAACAATCCTCAATCGCTTTCTTTACCATTTTCAAAGCCTTTCCGTGCTTTTCTTGAAGCTCAGGATAGGCCTTTCCTCGTTTGTAATTATGCTGCAAGTCGTTGTATTTGACTTGTAAGGCGATAGGATTGCCCGAATCAATGATACGCTGGACATAGTCGAAATAGGGAACATCCTTTGGACGAGTGAGGAAACGCAAAGCGTTGACCACACCCACAGGAATGCCTGCCTCTAAAAGGTCATCGAAAGTATAATTGCTGTCTTCGACCACATCATGCAAGAACCCTGCAATCTTCTCTTCGTCGGTGTGGCCCATCAAACCCACGGTAAGCGGATGGAGTATCACTGGATAACCATCCCGGTCGAGTTGCCCCGCATGAGCAACAGTAGCAATCTTGAGTGCAATATCAATAGGATGCATTTTAATTAAGAAAAAATATGATTGAAAATGGAATAATCCTCTATTTACAGATTTCTTCTGGAATATCTTTGTTCTTTGCAGCCTTGCTGAACCTGCGCAGAACCTCTGTCACGATGATGATGCCGAAAACGATTGCTACGGTGATCTTCATCGCCAGAAAGCCGCTTTGAAGAGCTGCAGCCAGTTGGTCGCTGACGATATTGTAACTTGTCCAAAACACGCCTGCACCGGGTACCAGAGGGAAGATGCCGCACACCAAAAAGACGATGACCGGACACTTGAGCCTATAGGCGAAGACGTATGCCGAAAGCACCACCACAATCGTGGCGAAAAACGTAGCTTCCACAGCACTGGCACTCGCCAAACGAGTAAGGCACAAATAGGTGATCCATCCCAAGGTACCACTGATACCACATGCAACATAATAGCGGCGAGGTACACCAAAGAGCACGGCGAAAGCACTTGTTCCGAAGAAGGCTGCCATGATTTGGAACAACCAATTGGCTGTGAATGTGTCGGTTAGCATGCCATGAAGTTCTATCATACTGCCTTCAATATGGCTATCGACGAGGAAAGTGATACTCACGCCCACAGCAATGCAAAGAAAGACCATCAGCGCATCCAGCAGTCGTGTGGCTCCAGCAATATAATCTTCGGCAGCGAGGTCGCGAATGCCATTGGTGAAAGGAACACCTGGTATAAGCGGGATGATAGCGCCAATCATAATATTGCCAAGGTGCACAATGCCCAAATTGTGCGCAAGGATACAGAACACCGTCACCAACGCACCTCCCAAGATGTTGGCTGTAACTTTTGAAAAGTTTGGCGCACTAAAGAAAAGAACGAAGCACCAAAGCAAGATGCCCGAAAGGAAGGAGATGGCACAATCGATCAATCCGCCACCGAAAATGGCGCAAAATCCAGCCGAACCTACTGCCGAAGCTGCAATCTGCTCCCAAGCAGGGTGGGGAGGAAGCTTGCGAATACGTTGAAGCTCGTCGCTGGCCTCATCGAGCGTATATTTGCCCGACTCGATGTCACGCGAGAGCTGAGTGACTGCTACAACCTTATCCAGCTGTGTGCCATGAAACGGGATAAACTCCACATTCGCATAGCCTTGACCCGTTGTGAAAATACCATTACTAAGCACGAAAAAGTTGCTCGAACTAACGCCATAACACGCCGATATACGCTGCATGACCTCCTCGACACGAGAGATTTCAGCACCATTTTCCAGCATGATGTGCCCTGCTTGGCTAGCTACATCCAACGCATTCTCTTTCATTGGAAGACAAGTTTATGAATGATTTGTATTGTGTCTTTTCTTTATATTTAGGGTACAAAAATACAGTTTTTTCCCATGAATCGAACAAATTTGGGCAAAAAAATCATTTTTTTCACCTCAGACCTTGTCAATTTATTCTATTTTTGCTATCTTTGTACCGCTTTTATTAATACATTAATAAATTAAATACAATGAAAAGAATTCTTTCCTATTTAGTGGTTGCAGCATCACTTTTCGCAGCAACCTCGTGTGCACAAAAAGCCACAAGTGTTGAGATCTCATTCAATTACGAATGTCAGGATGGCCCTGGTTCTAACCAGTATGCTATTTGGGTCGAAAATGCCCAGGGGCAAGTGATCCGCACACTCTTTGTAACATCGTACACCACAAAGGGTAGAGCACGTGGCGATGAAGAGCTTGTCCGTGGTTACATCAAGCGTCCCAACTGCGTTCCAACATGGGTTAAGGCAGTGAAAGCTAACGACTTGAGCGATGCAGAAATGGATGCTTTCACAGGAGCTACGCCACAGAACAGCGGTGTCCAAACTATCACGTGGGACTTGAAGGACAAGAATGGTGTTAATGTTCCCAGGGGAACATACACAATTAACATCGAGGCAACACTCTTATTCGAGAGTATCGTCAAGTATCAAACCACATTCTCGACCAGTGATGAAATTGAAAAGAATCTCACGTTCACAAGAACTATCACGAAAGAGGACGAGACTCACGAAGGGATGATCAGCGACGTGAAAGCGATTACGAAGTAAAGAAAGCGATTATGATGTAAATGAAATAGCCTTCACCAATTGGGGTAGAAGGCTATCTATTTTGTCATAACGCAACTTAACATAATTCGAATTAGAATACTCCGTTACTGATCTTCAACGGAATGTCTATCATTGGATAAACAAAACATATGCGTTCTGTGTATAAAAAAGCCCCGAACAAAATGTTCAGGGCTAATCATATCAAACTGACGAATTAGAGACTTTCGTATCTTGGTGAGAACGTATCACCCTTCGTGATATCGCCAGTCGTGATGCCGAGCTTCAGCCACTTGCTGCGCTGGGCGCTTGTGCCGTGGTTGAAAGACTCAGGAACGGTATAGCCGCGCGCCTTCTTCTGCAGATAGTCATCACCAATCTTAGAAGCGGCATTCAAGCCTTCCTCAATATCGCCGTCCTCCAACGAGCCGAACATCTTGTTATCCTGATGTGCCCAAACGCCTGCATAGAAATCGGCCTGCAATTCAAGACGCACGCTAAGCTGGTTATACTCCTTACTATCCTGACCGTAACGAGCCATCTGGCTATGAACCTTCTCAAGTGTGCCAAGCTGGTTCTGCACATGGTGACCAACCTCGTGAGCAATCACGTAAGCATAGGCAAAGTCACCATCGGCACCAATCTGTTTCTTCATACTCATGAAGAACGAAAGGTCAATGTAAACGGTCTGATCTGCAGAGCAATAGAAAGGTCCTGTGCTCGATGAAGCAGCACCACAACCCGAACGAACGGCATTGGTGAAAAGCACTAGCTTGGGTGCTTGATAGGTTCTACCCATCTTCTGGAAATAAGCCGTCCACACATCCTCTGTACCCGCCAAAATCTTCTTCGTGAAGGTAGCGAGTTCCTCTTCTTGTTCGGTTCCTTGATAAGGTGTTTCGGTGGTCGTATCGTCATCGCCGTATGTGGCACCTGCGCCACCTCCCGACAACATGCCGCCAAGAATATCGCTGCAGCCACTGTTACCGCCCATGCCTCCCAAGAGGAAGAAAAGCACCAGAAGAACAAGAACGATAATCAGGCAACCACATCCGCCCTGACCTCCGCCAGATGCCTTGTTTGTGCCGCCACCCGAACTACCACGCTTCATCAGGAATAGTTGAAGCAAAAGCTGGAGAAGGTTGAAACCTCCACCTCCGGTGCTGAATCCACCGAAACCACCGCCGCTCTGACCACGACGATCTTCTACATTGCCGCTCTCACGGCGTCCATTTAGATCCATGTTATTAAGTTTTAAAGGACAATGCCTTGTTTTTTAGGACATTATCCAAGGTTAAAGATTGATTTTTTCCTTGACGATAAACATATCCTTGGCATAGCCGGGAAATGCTTTACGCAACTGCGCCAACATCGAACTGGCTTCTTCCGAGGTGCGGAAATCACCCACCGACACACGCCAGTTAGGAGTTTTGAAAGCCACGTAGGTTGGCAGATCGGGCATTTCCTGATTGATGTAAGCCTGGATGGAATAGCAACGATTCTTGGATGTGGTCTGCTGGTTGCCCGAGAAAACACGGATACGATACCCTATCGTATTGTTGGTATTACCCGAACGGGAGCCATTGGCATAGTATGCTTGTGGTTGATTTCCAACAAGTTCAGCAAGACGACTATCCTGTATGATGGAGACACGACCCGTCTCCTGCAAATAGGTACAAATATCCTGCGACTCCTGCCCAAAGGCAACAGCTAACGAACTAATGAAATAGAGGAGAAATAGAGTTTTTTTCATTGCTAATGAAAGTCACGAAGGGCAAAAACAAACACTGCCGGCCCTTCGTGACAAAACGTTTGTAATTACTTCCAAGCCTCGATGATAGGCATAAAGGTATCTACCTTGAGGGCAGCACCGCCGATGAGGCCACCGTCGATATCCGGCTGGGCAAACAGTTCGGGAGCATTCGAACCCTTGCAGCTACCGCCATAAAGGATGCTGGTTTCGTCAGCAACGGTTGCATTGTACTTCTTGGCGATGGAAGCACGGATGAAAGCGTGAACCTCCTCGGCCTGCTCGCTGGTAGCGGTCAGACCTGTACCGATGGCCCAAACGGGTTCATAGGCAACCACACACTTGGCAAAGTCGTCAGCCGAAAGTGTATAGAGAGCCTCCATCTGGCCTTCAATGACCTCCTTGTAAGTGCCGTTGACACGCTCCTCCTTCACCTCACCAACGCAGAAGATTGGGGTAAGACCATTGGCAAGAGCCTGCTGGAGCTTGGCTACGAGGAGTTCGTTGTTCTCACCATGGTACTGGCGACGCTCCGAGTGACCCAGGATAACATACTTGGCACCCGTCGAAGCGATCATGTTGGCAGCAACTTCGCCCGTAAAAGCGCCCTTCTCATGAGCTGAGCAATCCTCGGCACCCACGCCGATAACGCTACCCTCGACAGCCTTGGCTACCGAAGCTACAGAGATGAATGGGGTACAAACAACTACGTCGCAATTAACTTTCTTGCCTGCAAGGGCCTCTTTGAGGCCTTCTGCAAGAGCTACGCCTTCCTGGAGTGTGGTATTCATCTTCCAGTTGCCGGCAACGATTTTCTTACGCATCTTTAGATTCTTTTTTTAAAGTTTGTTTATGTAAATTTTGAGGTATTTCAACGAGCAAAAATAATAAAAATGGAGCAAACAGCAAAAACAAAACGAATAAAATCCTATTCTTGTTGTTAATTTCCTCTATATCTCCACTTGTTTGCTCATCTAACTTGCCACTTGTGAGACCTTCGGCATCCAGAATCGAAAGGGGTCTTTTCCAACATATAACTCCGTCACGAAGGAGCATGACAGCAGGATTCGACCTGCACATCGTCTCGATGATAGAAGCATCGGTGAATCCGAAACGATACTCGGCACCCGTATTGAACTTCCACCGTTCCAATTGCTTCTCGTCACGAGCCGTCAGGCAGAGGAACCCATAGTCGTTGTCTCCAGCATATTCCGAAAGTTGTTCTATGCGGTCGATATCGTGCTGCGATGCCTTGTCAAGCGAATGGCTCAGCAGCAGGATGGTATATCCTGGCCTCGACAAAATGCTGTCGGTGATGATTTCACCATCGGCAGACTTCACATAGAAGTCGATATGCTTTGCTACCTCGCTTTCTCCAAAAGAAACTTGGTCGTCGGTATGACGTTCAATCGTTTCGACAAATTCCCACCCATCCGCTTCGTCGGGAATGCTGTCGAGCGGAAATTCCTTGGCGATACCCTCACGCTGGTAAATGCAGAAGTACTGTGTGCCAACGTGCGACGGCTGCGCTTGCTCCCCTCCTATCACTCTCTCCTTCAGATTCATACCATGTGTAAATGGCCTGAAATCGATGAAGGGTTCGCGCCATGTGCCTAACCAACATAGCCAAACGGCACAACCGAACGCCCAATAGGTGTAAAGTACGTAGAAGGTGCTTCCCAGGACCTTGTACATCAGCTCCCGCTTGACCCAAAGCAAAACCAGCATCGCGTCAAGCACCAAGTTTTTCGCGAATGTCTGCCAATTGGTCAGATGAACGGCATCACCAAAGCACCCGCATTCCTGTATCGCATCGGTAGCCGCCAGCCAAAGCGTCAGCGGGGTAAAGGCCAGTAGCAGCAACGTGCTGACAAAGAGGGTAAGACGTCGAGCATGCCCCAGCAGCATATTGACACCACAGAGAAACTCCACGATGCACAACACCCAAGCCATGCCCAAAGATAAATCGGTCAGAAAGCCAAAGCCGAAATACTGCAAGTACTCGGTCACCTTAATCGAAGTACCTATAGGGTCGATACATTTGGCCAATCCGCTGAAAATGAACAGAATGGCGAAGAGGAATTGGACGATTCGGACAACTATCTTCATACTTGCTTATCTTCGCCTTCGCAAACAAGCTTGATGAGTGCAAAGAGCGAATAATTCACCATGTCCATATAATTGGCGTCGATGCCCTCGCTGATGAGCGTATGTCCCTTGTGATCCTCAATCTGCTTCGTGCGCTCGATTTTCATCAGAATCAGATCCACATAGCTCGAAATGCGCATCAGCCGCCACGCCTCGTCGTAGTCGTGGTTCTTGGCTTCAAGCAGCGTCAAGGTCTTTTCAAGATATTTGTCATAGAGTGCCACGACCTTCTCGGCATCCATATCAACATGGTCGGCAGCACCGAATTCAAGTTGAATCAAACCCATCAAACCATAATTCACGATGCCAATGAATTCGGGCAGGATGCCCTCTCCCACCTTCGATTCGCCCTTGATCTGGAGCGAGCGGATGCGGTTAGCCTTAATCAGCAGCTGGTCAGTGACCGATTCGGGTCGCATGATGCGCCACGATGCACCATAGTCGTATGTCTTCTTCGTGAACACGTCACGACAAATCTTAGTGACGGTCTTGAGTTCTTCGTTGGTAGTCATTATTTCTATTTCTCAAATTCATAATCCAATTATCGTATAGCCACAGGCTCGAAGAAACTGAATGGAGCATTCACCAGCTCCTTCATCTGCTCGTCGGGCGTATAGGCCACACGTTGCAGCTCACCCTGGTTGGAGTTGATTACGCGAAAAGTTCCGATGCCCTTCACTTCGACCTCTTCGCCACGAGCAAGTATGGTCAGAATGTTTTTCACCAGCGCTGCCAAAAAGTGTCCCACTTCGTCAACAGGCGTCTTGGTCGAATCTGCCAACTGTTTTTCGAGCACATCGAGCCCAGTTTCGGCATCTTCGACCTGCATGCGGTAGGTGATTCGCGGCGGATAGAGCGTCTGCTGACCCGTCGCAGGGTCTTCCTTGATATATTCCGGATGCTTGTGCGAAACGAAGGTGCCAAGGCCCGGCAAGGTCACAGGGATTTGTTCCACACCTGCCTTTGCCATCAATCGGCTCAATGCCGTAAGCAGCATGGTACACTGTTGGCGATCAAGATGGCACGACTTTTGCAAATACGTAATAAAATCCTTCTGTGTCATTTTTTCATCAGATTGGTGTGCAAAAATAATGATTTTTCTTCAATCTTGTTACATTTTGGGCTAATATTTGTACATTTTTTGTTAAAAATGGTCGTATTCTCAAAATTTATTCCTAATTTTGCAACAAATTATTGGACTTTTTGTCCGATTCTATTTATTTTTACAACATAATGACAAACAAATTCAACTCACGCGTGAAACAAATCCTCCTTTACAGTCAAAGGGAGGCAGAGCGGTTCCACAGTCCCCTCATCAAGACCGAGCACGTCATGCTCGGCATCCTGAAAGAAGGACAAGGACGCGCCATCGATGCTTTGGTACGCCAAGGCGTCGATATCATTCGTCTGCGTATGAGTATCGAACAGAGCATATACAACACTACCAGCGACCACTACGACAGCGTGCCCACAGCCGAGAGCGGTGCCACCGATACCCTCGACGAAAACGAGCAGCACCTGTCGCGCGACTGCGATCGCACACTCAAGCTCAGTCAGCTCGAAGCCCGCATGATGAAGGAGCAGAATATCGCCCCCGAACACATCGTCCTGGCCATGCTCAAGGACGAACGCAGCGTTGTCAGCCAGATACTCATGCAATATAACGTGGATTACAACTCCTATTACAAGCAGGTGGCCGAACTTGGGAACATCGACCCCAGCGATCAGAACAACGCACGTGCTCACGGCCTCGGCGACAACGAAGAGCAGCGTGCCGGCTCGTCGCAAGCGCCCACTGACGAAGGCAATGACGATATGTATAGCGAGAGTTACGATGATGACGATATGGAAGATGAGGAAGATGACGGCCCCATCGGCGGTCAGCGGTCAAAAACACGTCAGCGCAAGCAGGGACAGCAGAACGAATCAAAAACCCCCGCTCTCGACAAGTTCGGATTCGATCTTACACATGCCGCCATGGAAGGTAAACTCGACCCCGTGGTGGGCCGTTTGGACGAAATCGAGCGCCTCACTCAAATCCTTTCACGTCGAAAGAAGAACAATCCCATCCTCATTGGCGAACCCGGTGTAGGAAAGAGTGCCATCGTTGAAGGCCTCGCCCAGCGCATCATTGAAAAGAAAGTATCATGGCTCCTCAACGACAAGCGCGTCATCTGCCTCGACATGGCAGGCCTCGTCGCCGGAACCAAGTATCGTGGACAATTCGAGGAACGTCTCAAAACCGTCATCAAGGAGCTTGAAGAGAACAAGGACATCATCCTCTATATCGACGAAATCCACACCATGGTTGGCGCAGGAAATGCGCAGGGATCGATGGATGCTGCCAACATGCTCAAACCCGCCCTTAGCCGTGGCGAGATACAATGCATCGGTTCGACAACCATCGACGAGTACCGCAAGACCATCGAAAAGGATGGTGCCCTCGAACGTCGTTTCCAGAAGGTCATGGTAGAACCAACATCGGCCGAAGATACCCTCACCATCCTCCGCAACATCCGCGACCGCTACGAGGAACATCACAACGTGCATTTCACCGACGAAGCCCTCGAAGCCTGCGTACGCCTTACTGACCGCTACGTGACCGACCGCAACTTCCCCGACAAGGCCATCGACGCCATGGACGAAGCTGGGTCGCGCATGCATCTCTATTCGGCCAACCAGCCCACAATCTTTGCCGAGCTCGAAGCACAGATCGAAGATACCAATCGCCTCAAGAACGAAGCCATCATCAGCCAGACATTCGAAGTGGCAGCTTCGTGCCGCGACCGCCAGCGTACTCTCGAGCAACAACTGAAGGAAGAGCGTCGCAAGTGGGCCGAAGAGCAGAAGAACAACCGCGTCGAGGTCACACCCGAAATCATTGCCGAATGCGTGGCCAAGATGACCGGCATACCCGTGCAGAAGGTCGCTGCTACCGAAGGGCAGAAGCTTCTCGCCCTCAAGGGCATTATGAAGAGCAAGGTCATCGGACAGGACGACGCCATCGACAAGGTGGTGCGAGCCATCCAACGCAACCGTATCGGTCTCAAGGATCCCGCCAAGCCCATCGGCACATTCCTCTTCCTCGGCCCTACGGGTGTAGGCAAGACCTATCTGGCAAAGATTCTGGCCGAAGAAATGTTCTCCACCAAGGATAGTCTTATCCGCGTGGATATGAGTGAATTTATGGAGAAATACAGCGTCTCGCGCCTCATCGGTGCGCCTCCGGGTTATGTCGGTTATGACGAAGGTGGACAGCTCACCGAGCGCGTACGCCGCCATCCCTACTCCGTCGTGCTATTCGACGAAATAGAGAAGGCTCACCCTGACGTCTTCAACCTCATGCTGCAAATCTTCGACGAAGGCCACCTCACCGACTCGCTCGGTCACAAGGTGTCATTCAAGAACACCATCATCATCCTCACCTCCAATGTCGGCAGTCGTCAGGTCAAGGAGTTTGGCGCAGGCATAGGCTTCTCGTCGCGCACCGACAAGGAAGAGAACGAAGCCGCTCAGTCAATCGTCATGAAGGCACTTCGCAAGACATTTGCCCCCGAGTTCCTCAACCGCATCGACGACATCGTCAGCTTCAACCAACTCGGCCAGAACGAGATTCGCCAAATTGTTGACCTCGAACTCAACGCAGTCATCCAGCGTCTCAATGGCCTCGGCTACGAGATTACAGTCACCGATGCTGCCAAGGAGTTCCTCGGAGTGAAGGGCTACGACAAGCAGTATGGCGCACGTCCACTGAAACGCGCCGTGCAACAATATGTCGAGGACATGCTCTGCGAACAGATGCTTGAGCACCAAGGCCAATCAGGCGTCCGCATCACCATCGACAAGGATCCGGAAAAAGATTCAACTATCGCCCGCTTCGAAACCGCAGAGCAAGAAAAACTATAGATCCTATAAATCCTATAGTTACTATATCCCCGCTATTATATCTTCCCGAAGAAATGCAAAGCAGGACAATTGCCTTAATAACCCTCCAACTTGCCGCAGTCAATATGGCTGCGGCACAGTCATCTTCTGTCCTCATCAACGAGATCTGCCCATCTAACATCGACCAGTGGGTCGATCCTTCGTTCAATTATGGTGGCTGGGTCGAGATCTACAACCCCACGTCAACCACCGTCTATCTCACCGGATGGTATTTGAGCGACACCAAGGACAAATTGCAGAAAGCCAAGATCAACCAATCCACCTATATCCCAGCCAAGGGATACGCAACCCTTTGGTTCGACCACTACAGCAAATGGTCAACCAAAACCATCGACATGAAGCTCGATTGTGACGGTGGCACATTGTATCTCAGCGATACCAGCGGCAACCTGATCACCTCGGTTGACTACCCCGAAGCCGTGTCGCGTTGCTCATGGGCACGCACCTCTGATGGCGGCGAGACATGGAGCTATTGTGCTGCCCCCACCCCACGAAAAACCAATGCCGGAAGCCCGTTTGCCAGCGAGCGGCTCGAAGCTCCTGAGGTCAGTCTCCAATCGCAGACATTCGCTTCGGGCACCATCAACGTTCAAGTTACTATCCCCGAAGGCTGCACCCTGCGCTATACGACCGACGGCAGCGCGCCCACCGAACGTAACGGTAACATCTCCATCACCGGCAATTTTGCCACCACCGTCACCCGAATGTTCCGCTTCCGTCTCTTCCGCGACGGTTACCTGCCCAGCCCCGTTGTCACACGCACATTTATCCGCAGCACCCACGACATTGACCTTCCTATCCTCTCAATCTATGGTACACAAGCCAATTTCTACGGCGATTCGCTGGGTATCTTCGTCAAAGGCGTCAATGGCCGTCCGGGCAATGGTCAAAGCAGCAAATGCAACTGGAACATGGATTGGGAACGCCCCTCGGTATTCGAATACTTCTCGGCCGACGGCACGCTGCTTTTCGCCCAGGAAGCCGGCATAGAACGTTGCGGCGGTTGGAGTCGCGCATGGTCCCCCGCCTCGTTCAAGATCAAGGCCAACAAGCGTTACGAAGGCCAGAAGAACCTGCTTTACCCTTTCTTCGACGAAAAACCCTACCTGAAGCACAAGACCCTACAAGTACGCAACGGCGGCAACGACAACGGCTGCCGTGTCAAAGATCCTATCCTGCAGCAGATTGTTGCCACCTCGGGTATCGACATCGATTACCAAGCCTACCAGCCAATTGCCCACTTCATCAACGGCGTGTGGAAAGGCGCCATCAACCTACGCGAACCCAACAACAAGCACTTCGTCTATGCCAACTACGGCTACGATGACACCGAAATTGACCAATTCGAGATGTCGCCCGACTCAGGTTATTGCCAGAAATGTGGCACTTACGAAGCCATGCAACGCCTTTTGACACTCTCGAAGACCGCGTCGAATGATGATTCCTATCGCGAAATCTGCGACCTGCTCGACATGGACGAGTTCTGCAACTACATGGCCATCGAATTCTACATCCGCAACAGCGACTGGCCGCAGAACAACATGAAGGCATGGCGTCCCCGTTTCGAAGGCGGCAAATTCCGCTTCATCCTTTACGACCTCGATGCCTTCGATTGGACCGACTCTCCCTTCTACACTTTCGCCAACAAGCAGACCTATCGTTTCGACCACCTCTATGGCGAATCAACAGCCAACATCACCAAGGAAATCGAAATGGTCACCGTCTTCCTAAACCTCCTCAACAACGACACCTTCCGCAAAAAGTTCATCGACACATTCTGCCTTGTCGCCTACAGCGTCTTCGAGCCTTCGCGCTGTGCTGAAATCTGCAATGCCATAGCCAACCGCGTGGCGCATACGCAGTCGCTCTACAACAACGAATCGCCCTGGTGGACAGCCAACGACCTGCGATCCTCACTATCATCCAGCCGTCAAACCACACTGATGAACTTGTTGAAGAGCTACAGCCGCATGAAACTTTCGTCGCAAACCACGCGTACCGCCACCCTGCAAGCCAACATCCGCGAGGCACGTCTTTCATTCAACGGCATGCCCATCCCCACCGGAAAGTTCAGCGGCCAATACTATGCTCCACTCGCCGTTAAGGCAGAAGCACCATCAGGTTACCGATTCACGGGATGGAGAATCACATCCAACACGACCGTCGAGCTTTTCCCTTCCAATCAAACCTGGCGTTATTACGACAAAGGAACGCTCGACGACACCCAATGGAATCAACCCGACTATAACGATAGCCAATGGGCATCGGGTGGCGCGCCACTCGGATATTTCGTCGGCGGCAACCGATACTACAAGACCACACTTGGTTACGGAAACAACGAGAACAATAAATACCCCACCTATTACTTCCGCACGTCATTCAACCTTGACGAAGCGCCCACGGGAACAGAGACCTTCCGCCTCTCGTTCACCGTCGATGACGGAATGGTTGTCTATATCAATGGTGTCGAAGCCACACGCTACAACATGCCAGGAGGTACCGTCACCTACAATACCTACGCCACCAGCTATGCCCCTAACAACCCCGACAGCGGTACCGCAGACCTCGATCCCGCGCTCTTCCGAGAGGGCGAGAACATCATCGCCGTCGAGGTTCACAACAATTTACCCAATTCGACCGACATCTACTGGAGCGCCTCGCTATCACGCCGCATAAGCACGGGAGGCCCTTTGGTAACCACCCAACCCGAATACACGCTCATTGCAGGTAGCAGCGACCTCATCGCTTGCTTCGAACCAATAACCTCAAGCGAAGCAAATTTAGCACCTATTGTCATCAACGAGGTAAGTGCTGATAATGGCATATATATCAATGACTTCCAAAAGAAAGCCGATTGGATAGAACTCTACAACACCACCTCGGCCGACATCGACCTCACGGGTATATACCTCTCCAACGACCTGACTGAGCCCGAAAAATGGCGGATAGGCAGCGACCTCACAGCCGAAAGTTCCATCTCGACCATCATTCCCGCCCACGGTTACCGTATCATCTGGTGCGACAAGGAGGAAGGCCTTACCGATCTGCACGCGCCCTTTAAGCTCCCCAACGAAGACCAAAGTCATCTCGTTCTTTCGGCCGCCGACGGCTCGTGGAGCGATACGCTGACCTACTGCGCCCACCTCTCCACTGAAACAGTCGGACGCTACCCCGATGCCTCGCGCAATGTCTATCGACTCACTCGCACCACCATCGAGAAAACCAACCAGCTCACTTGCTACTCCTCGCCCGTCGAACAACCCGCACCCGAGGTCATCCGCCAAATCCTCCCCGATGAGGTCTTCGCCGACGAATACACCATCTACGATATGAGCGGCCGCCTCGTCGCCACTGGCCATGGCCCTCTCCGCCAAGACCTCATCTCCGGAGCCTACATCGTTCGCAGCAAAACCACAGCTTATAAGCTGCTTGTGCCATAATGGAGGAAGTCTTTTTTATAGTCACTATAGTTTATATAGTTACTATAGCTTTATTGGCACTTTGGCCACGATAAAAGCAGTGAATCACTACTTCGTACCAAGTAATGCAGCGTCGCCGTGAGATTGCACTACTTTGTACCAAGTAATGCAGCGCCGCCGCGAGATTGCACTACTTCGTAACAAGTAATGCAGCGCCGCCGCGAGATTGCACTACTTCGTAACAAGTAATGCAGCGCCACCGCGAGATTGCACTACTTTGTAACAAGTAATACAGCGCCGCCGCGAGATTGCACTACTTTGTAACGAGCGATGCTCCCAAAGAATAAATACGCGATAGCAACAAAAAAGGGCCCGCACAACAGGATGCGGACCCTTTTTTGTTGCTATAACGGCCATTTCATAGCACACCCTTAGACGAGGGAAGCTGGAAATGGTGGATGTCGCGGCGAATTGCCATCTGGAGGGCACGGGCGAGGGCCTTGAAGATACCTTCGATCTTGTGGTGCTCGTTGTCGCCTTCTGCTTTGATGTTAAGGTTAATGCGAGCTGCGTCGGAGAACGACTTGAAGAAGTGGAGGAACATCTCGGTGGGGACGTCGCCTACCTTTTCGCGATGGAACTGGGCATCCCACACAAGCCATGGACGGCCACCGAAGTCGAGCGCCACCTGACACAGACAGTCGTCCATGGGAAGGCAGAAGCCATAGCGGCCTATACCGCGCTTGTCGCCGAGGGCTTTCGATATGCATTCGCCAAGAGCAATACCTGTATCCTCGATGGTGTGATGCTCATCGACGTTGAGGTCACCCTTCACGCGGATGGTGAGGTCCATGCCCGAGTGTTTGGCGATCTGCTCAAGCATATGGTCGAAGAAGCCAAGGCCAGTAGAGATATCGCTTCGTCCGGTACCGTCAAGGTCGAGGGATATCTGCACGTCGGTCTCCTTGGTAACGCGGCTCACACTGGCGCGACGCTCACCGGCAAAAAGGAACGCAGCCACATCATCCCAGCTTTCTGCGATGAGGGCACAATTGCTGTCCTTGCCACCAGGCAAACCCAGTTGATGTTCCTGCAGCCATTCGCGGCATTCTTCGGGAGTTCCGTTCTGAGCAAGAAGGATGCCCTGACAACCAAGATTCTTGGCCAACTGGATATCGGAGATACGGTCGCCGATTACATAACTGTGCGCAAGATCGTACTCCGTGCCGTTGCCTTCAATAAACTTGGTCAACATGCCTGTGCCGGGCTTGCGATTGGGATGGAAGTCTTCGGGCGTATGCTCATCGAAATAGAACTCGTCGAAATCTACGCCTTCGGTGTGAAAGATGCTGAAGATAAGTTTGTTGATACGCTCGAAACGCTTGCGTGGATAGTCCTTGGTGCCAAGGCCGTCCTGATTGCTTACGATAATGAAGTCGTAGTCGAGGGTGTGGCGGATGAACGAGAGGTTCTGGATGACACGAGGCAGGAACTCGATCTGCTCGAAGGTATCAATCTGCTCGGTGATGGGTGGCTCGACGACGAGTGTGCCGTCGCGATCGATGAAGAGGAGTTTTTTCATAATTTACTTACTCTTTGCTCAACTTGTTCCAAACGTAGATGCCGTAGAAGCTGTTGATGAGGTAGATGCAGTATTTGGCAGTGGTCATGAACGAGAAATCGGAATCCGACATGAGCCACATGGCGATGTATGCCACATTGATAAAGAGCCACATGTACCACTGCTCAACAAACGCCTTGACCGAAACGAACATCGTGACGATGGACATGATAGTGGTGAACGAATCAAGCCAGAGCTGCGACTTTGTGTCGTAATCGGGCTTCAAAGTCTGGAAACCGATCTCACCCCACCCCATCGAATGCCAAAGGGCAGTGACTTGCTCGAACAACCAGGGTCCGAAGTGGATGAGGAAAAGGCCAAGGCACAACGTACCCGTAGCGACCACAAGGAAGGTGGCCAGACGCTGGCGCCACGTCATGTAGCGCGTCTTGATGACCCCGGTGTCGTCATGGCGACGACGTTTCTTCCACGACTTCCAGCCGAAGAACTGCATGGGCAGGTTGTAGAGCAGGCGCTGCAGGAAGTCGCCGTAGATGTGAGTGCAGAAGCAGATATAGATGTGCAAGACACCCTCGACGATGCCGAAGAGCCAATTCGCCATGGCTCCCTTGGCACCGAGAACAACGCAAAACACGCCGAGGATGGCGGAAATGCCTGCCACAATGCCATTGAAGCTGTAGTTGCCCTTGACGACCCATGAGATGACGGCAAGCGTCATAATGGAGACGATCAGGAAGATCTCAAACCAGTTGAGACTCCTGAACGTCAGTCGTAGTAGGGTGATATAGCGGTTGCGGGACATTTTAGTAAGAACGTGCGAAGAGAACGCGGCGGGCACTGGGTTTGCCAGTCACCATATCGACACCGGGCTCGAGGTCGGAAGGATCCTGTGGAACGAAAGGAATGCATCGGATTGTGGCCTTCGTCTCAGCCTTGATATACTCCTCGGTTTCGGTGGTGCCATCCCAATGGCAAAGCAGGAAACCGCCCTTCTCAATCTCCTCTTTGAACTGCTCCCAGGTATCGACGCGACGGATGAAGTTGTCACGCATACGGCGAGCCTTCTCGAAGATATTGTCCTGAATCTCGTCGAGGAGCTTGACAACATGATCGACGATGCCCTCCTGTGGAAGCACCTCCTTCTCGAGCGTATCACGACGCACGAGTTCGAGTGTGCCATTCTGAAGGTCGCGTGCACCGAGGGCGATGCGAACGGGGATACCCTTCAGCTCGTATTCGCTGAACTTGAAGCCTGGGCGCTTATTGTCGGCATTGTCGTACTTCACGCTGATGCCCTTGGCGCGCAGACCTTCGATCCATGGCTGGACGTGGCGGTTGATGGTCTCGAGCTCTTCCATCTTCTTATAAATAGGCACGATGACCACCTGGATAGGAGCCAACTTGGGAGGAAGGACGAGGCCATTGTCGTCGGAGTGTGTCATGATGAGCGCACCCATCAGACGTGTGGAAACGCCCCATGAGGTTGCCCAGACGTACTCCTGCTTGTTCTCTGTGTTGGTGAACGTCACATCAAATGCTTTGGCGAAATTCTGACCCAGGAAATGGCTGGTACCCGACTGAAGGGCCTTGCCATCCTGCATCATGGCTTCGATGGTGAAAGTGTCGATGGCGCCGGCGAAACGCTCGTTGGGCGACTTGGGACCCTTGATGACGGGCACGGCCATGTACTTCTCGGCAAAATCGCCATAGACGTTGATCATCTGCATGGCACGCTGCTCGGCCTCCTCGCGGGTGGCATGAGCGGTATGACCTTCCTGCCAAAGGAACTCGGAGGTGCGGAGGAACATGCGGGTACGCATCTCCCAGCGCATGACGTTGCACCACTGGTTGCAGAGGATAGGCAGGTCACGGTGAGAGGTAATCCAGTTCTTGTAGGTTGCCCAGATGATGGTTTCGGAGGTTGGACGGACAATGAGCTCCTCTTCGAGCTTAGCCTCGGGATCGACAACGACACCGCCACCATTGGGGTCATTCTTTAGGCGATAATGGGTAACTACGGCGCATTCCTTTGCAAAACCCTCGACATGCTCGGCCTCACGGCAGAGATAGGACTTTGGAATGAGAAGCGGGAAATAAGCGTTCTGCACACCTGTGGCCTTGAACATATCGTCAAGGGTGCGCTGCATCTTTTCCCAAATTGCGTAACCATAGGGCTTGATGACCATACAGCCACGTACTGCTGCCTGCTCAGCGAGGTCGGCATTCACGACCAAGTCGTTGTACCATCTCGAGTAGTCGTCGGCACGCTTGGTCATCTTGTTCAGTTCTTTTGCCATTTTAAATATATAGGTTTATGATTTGTTTTTTCGGTTTTATAGTAGCTATAGAGGTTATAGTTCCTATAGAAGGCTTAAATACACGCCTACAGTTGTCCACGCTTGGCCCAACGGAGCATCTTGCGATTGGGGATAAAGTAGATGGTGATGCGGCGGTTTTTCTCACGCTGCTGGATGTTGGCATTTTCATTGCGAGGCACCCTGTTACCCCACCCGAAGCAATGCATTTCGGTAGGGCCCACACCCTGGCGGGCGTACCATCGATAGACCTGACGGGCGCGGCTCCCGGAGATGAGATCAAGATACTTCTCGCTACCGTTGTTGTCGCTGTAGGAGGCTATGATCATCGTAGCAACTGCATCGGTTCCCTTCACCAGGCGCAACAAGGGACGAAGGTAGGCGTCGGCTGACAGCAACATCGTGCTATCGTTCTGAGCGAAGAGCATTCGATGTGGAATGGTCACCTTGAGGATGCTCTCGTTCGAACCTGTAAGGTTGAATTCGACCTGCTTGAGGAATTTCAGCCGTTGAGCCTGCTGTACCCAATAGCGACGCACGTTCTTCATAGTCTGATAGTCGCCGTTGACCATTGCGAAATCGCCGTAGTGCTCCTGCTCAAGTTCGCTCATACGCTCATAGTTCTGTGCCCTAAGGGGAAGGCACAGAACCGCAGTCAATATGACAAAAAGCAAATGGTTTATCCGTGATCGAGTCATGTCAGCCAAGGGTCTCTTCGTAATCCAACTCTGCCTCTACAATCCAGCGGATGGATTCCGGATTTGTGTCGAAGTGGCAATCCTTGTCTTTCTTGCACTCTTTCGCTACGAAATTGACGATATCTTCCATGTCGATTTCAATCTCCTCGTCTGCGTCAAGCCAGCCGTTACGCTGATAGTAATCGACCATCGTGTCGGTGATGAGGAGGATATCATCATCGGTGTACTTGCCCTGAAGTTCCTGGGGGATATGAGTCTGGATGAAACGCACGGCTGCGTCATCGTCATATATGCTGTCTTCTAAGTTTTCTGCCATTTTTTTTGAGTGTTAAAGGGTGGATAATGGGTATTAATGAAAATAATAGCTGATGGGAATGAATGGAAAAGGTACAAAACGAGTGTGATCTAACCATTATGGTTCTTGCATCGGCTCGTCATCGTCGTCGGAAGCTTGCGACTTACGGTTAAAGAAGGGATTGAGGAGGCTTTCGGCCTTTTCAATCACAGGACGATTGAAGTCGCTGATCTGCTTCACCCCTTTCTTCAAGTTACCTTGGATCATATAGTGGATATCTTCGAACGCGTAGCGAACAGGTTCGAGAACACTCGACGTAGGATGTTCGGGGCAAATGACCGTGAGTTGCCCAGGATGCATCTGTATATCGAGCACGCCGTCCATCTGCATGGGTTCGCCATCGACGTGTACGGCGCTGGCATGAGGCATGATGATGCGCAGATGGCTCGAACGGAAGGACATCACATTGCCGTTCTGGTCGAGCTCGCGGGTAAAAAGCTGCAACGCCATCTTGGGGATATCCATAAGGGGCGCACGTTTGACCAAAGTTACGTCAAAGAGCCCATCGGACATCGACGCATGAGGTGTGATGTAGGCATTATTGCCCCATTGTGAGGCATTACCTATAGCAATGAGGAATGCCTTCTCCTTTACCCTTCCGTCGTCGGTGTGGATGACGTAGGTGGTGGGCTCATAGTCAGCTACCAATTCTCGGAAGCAACGCAGATAAGTGAGAGGGCCTCGCGAATCGGCTTCGGCGAACTTGGCCGATACCTCAGCATCAAAACCTACGCCAGCTGTGCAGAAGAAGATGTGACCATTGACCGAGCCGTAATCGACCTTGATGCAGTAACCCTCGCGAATACATTCGAGCGATTTGGTGATGTCGAGGGGCAACTGCAAATGACGAGCGAGACCATTGCCGCTTCCCATGGGAACGATGCCGAACTTGACCGAAGAGCCTACCAAAGAACGGCCTGTCTCGTTGATCGTACCATCTCCGCCGATAGCGATAACCGTATCAACACTCTTTTCGACAGCTTCTTTGGCAAGTTCACTGGCATGACCTGCATATTCGGTGAAGCGAATATCAACGTCGAATCCATCTTCGCGCTTCAGAATCTGTCGAACAAGGTCGGGTATCTCGTCCTTGGGACGAACACCGGCAATAGGATTTATGATGACAAAAACGGTTCTCATTGGGCAATAATTAGCCGAAAAAAGGCCGATAGACACTTCACTTCAGCTACTTCGGGTGCAAAGATAATACTTTTTTTCGTCAAAAAGATGTTTTTAAACAGATTTTTTGTCTAATTAACGAAAAATATGGAAAATGTAGAATTATTTGCGCCGAAAGTGACAATTCAATATGTTTGTTTAGACTTAAAAAGTCTAATATTGGCTGATATTATATAGATTTTTCATCTTTACCTCCTCGGCCGGCGTGCTGAGCAGGGTAATCAGCTGCTGCGACGAGAGGCTGAGCTTCGGCTGGAATGCTTCGCTATGCATATATTCGAGCACGCTGCCGAGGAATGCACGCCCTTCGGGATAGCGGGCGGCTTCGTCGAGGTTGCTCATCACGATGAGGAGACTTCCCTCGCCCACCTTGCATTCGAGAACAAGGCCGAGCTTATGATTACGCTCGAAATTATCAACCACCTGCACCATAGGAAGGAAATCCTTTGGCCAAGCATCAAGAATCAGCGGATGACTGTGATGGAGCACGGGGAACCATTGCCAACTGGTGTATCCGTCGGTAGGAAATCCGGTGAAAAGTGGCTGACTGGGATCGGTGAGGATACCCATCGTGCCGGGCGACGGCATGCGGTTATTGTTCGCGCAGATGGTCTTGAACATGCGATAATTCCAATAATCGGTCATGAAGAGCGGGCCGACGGTGCATTGCGATTGGGCAGGCGTGAGCAGCACCTTCGCTCCCAGCTGCAACTGTGCGAGAACCTCAGACGTGAGGCTGTCGCAACGGATGATGTCCTTCGACAACTTGCCGATCCATTTGTCATTGTGGCAGGAAGGATATACCCAAAGCGGATAACTGTTGGAAGCCTCGGTGCCATCAATCGCCAGCCGAAGGTTCATGCGGGTAGCCTTCTTGATTTGCGACAGATTAACTTGCAGGGTTCCTGCGGTGAAAAGTCCGATAATGTCTGAATCAATCTTTATCGAACCGCTACCAAGGGTCTTCCCTTCGGCTTCGAGGCTCCATCGCAGCGATTTGCCCTTCAATGACGTTTCGCCGTAGTTAGCCACCTCGATTTGACCATAGAGGCCTGCACCAGAGGTATAGCAATAGCTATCAGTGATGAACAGAGGTACTACAGGAGAACACCACTGGCGCCATTCTTCGCGACTGCAGACTCCCTTGTTGTCCATAAATGCATCGAGGATGCCAACATAAGCTGATCCCTGGCCAGGATAATCCTGCAGGTCGAGCAGCTGATAGCCAGCCATATCGGGCGTGCGAAGATCGAGCTCGATATCGGCTTTATAAAGCTGTGCGCTCCATCGACCCGTGGCTTCGTGATAGGCTTTGGCAAGGTCGCCCAATCCTGCATCCTGAAGACGCTGACGGAAGACTTCGAGATTATAAGGATAGAGTACACCCGTGTATTTCTCGATCTCTGCATAATCGGGATAAATCTGGAATTGACCCGTCTCGTGGCTGATGACAGGGACGTCGCACAACTGACAACCCTCTTCAAGGGTGCGCGTCGAATTCGGGCGAAAATGATTAAGCACACCGCCATCCTCGACGTCGGCAAACGAGAACGAGCCGCGTGTATGCGTATTGTAGTTGCCCCACCCTTCACCACCGACACGGCATGTGGTGAAATAATCCATGCCGGGTTTCACACCCTGATAACCCAAATAGTAATTAGAACCGAAGGTGTATAGTTTGTCGGGATATTTCGAGCGGAAGATATCGACGAACCGCTTCATTTGATCAATACTGCCCCATAACTCATTGCCAAGTGCCATGAATACGAATGACGGATGATGGCCATACTCCTGGAGAATGTTGGTTCCTTCCTTAAGTAGGAACTTCATCAGTTCGGAATCCTTCTCGTTGAAATCGCCCCAAAAAGGAAGCTCGGGCTGCATGTAGATACCCAAGCTGTCGGCCGCTGTGAAGGCTGCCTCAGGCGGGCACCAGGAATGGAAACGAATGTGGTTGATTCCGTAATCCTTGCATATGCCAAGGTACCAAAGCCATTCGTCAACCGTCATGGCCACATGGGCATGAAGCGGCCAGACACAGGCATCGTGTTTGCCACGAAGGAAGATACGATGACCATTGGCATAAAAATGACGGCCTTCGATATGGAAATCCTTGAATGCAGGATTGACCGTTGCTGGACGCACCTTAGCGGGTTCTTCGCCTCCGATTAGGCAGATCTTGCCGATGATGCCATTCCAATTGGTTTGCGTATCTTCAGTGTAGGCATGACTATTGCCATAGATCTGCTCGGGTACTCCACGGGAATTATCGACCATAATGGAGAGGTCGTGACGTCCACTCGATAGCCTTCCCAAAATGAAACGCTGAGGGGTGGAGATATTGTTGGACGTACCAACATACTTCCCATCGACATAAACGCGAGTCAGCTTGGTACGTTCAAGGAGAAGCGTCCATTTAGCTGTATCATTCCACACTTCGAAAGACGTGTTGTACCAGGCCTGCCCTTTGTAACTGAAACGACGCGAGAGACGGGTGGTTTCGGTTCTGTCGGCACAAGGTTCGCCCAAACCATTGGTATCGGTGGTTCCTGGTAAGGTTACCGCATGGGTGTACTGTGCACTATCAAATGCGAAACGCCATCGTCCAGAAAGGTCGATGACCTCCGCACAATGGCTGTTATCGCTGGATTGAGGGCTTGCCATGAGGGTGGTGCAACAAGTTAATGCTGCGATTGAGAGCCCAATACAAACTATTCTTCTTCCGTTCATGTTTCGGTATTAGTGTTTTTAGTCATGACAAATAAGCCTTAACAATTATCCCAAAGTTGAGTATCTGTGATAATTGTTTGTTTATTGAACGAGACAAGCATCCATCTCTTTCTTGATTAATGCCTTATCGAGTTTTTGACCGATGAAGACAATCTTTTGCATACGGTCGCCATAGAATTCATCCCAGTCACGACGAAGATTGGCATCACGCTCCAACATCATTTCGAGCTCGCGCTTCGGCATAGTAGCGAACCAATTGCCGGCATTGCGAACGGTGGTTTGACGACCCGCCTGCTCAAAAACATAGCATACATCCTGCTCGTCAGAAAAGTAGCAGATGCCCTTGGCACGGATGATGTTCTTTGGCCAGCGACGTGCCACAAAGTCATCGAAGAGACCTAAGATAAGGGGCTGGCGAGCATAATATACGTAGGTACCTATGCCGTACTCCTCAGCTTCGCCTTCTCCATT
>JAFZTS010000053.1 GCA_017618715.1 Bacteroidales bacterium | reverse complement strand
CTTGGCAATTTTCTCGGTGCCGGACTTAATTTGCAAGGCCGTGACCATGTGACCTTCAAGGTCAAGCCAGGTGTAGCGGTTGCAAGCAGGCATATCAAGCACGCGAGGCAGACAATGGGCATCGGCGAAGCAGATGTCCTTTTGGCAGGCCTTCAGGAGCAAGGCGAACATGGAGAGCTGCTTGGCACGTGTGTCGATGTCGATGCCGATGATGTTGTTTTGCAGGATGGACTCGATGGCTTGACGGGGTTCGTAAAGCTCTTCGTCATAGATCCTATAGAGCATTTCGAACAGTTCACCGAGGATGTGGCCAGAGCCGCAGGAGAGGTCGGCGCATTTTAGAGTTGAGAGTTGAGAGTTGAGAGTTGAGAGTTGTTCAGTTCTCGTACTATCGTCCTTACGTGCTTGCGTACTTTCGACGGGGGGCTGTTCTACCAGGTATTCGAAGGTATTGCGCATGAAGCTGTTGGGATAGTTGTCGAGGTAGATGCGGCCGAGAGTGTTTTGCACCATATACTTCACAATCCAGTTGGGCGTGAAGATTTGGGTGGCCGCAGGGATTTGGTCAGCTTCAGCTTTCTTGCCATCCTTAAAGGAGGCAAAGACTTGGTCTTTCTTCTCAGAGATATAGAACTGATAGAGCCAGCCAATCAGTTCGGAGTGGCGGTAATCGTCAGTATTGATGTATGTGGTGTTGTTGAGCAAGTCGATGAAATTGCCATCGACGAGGATGTTGTTTGGCAGGAGCAATTCGGTGTAGCCGGTGATGCCGCCGAAACAAGCCTTCAGGATGGGATGGTTGTGGCAGAAGGCGGTGATGAGGATTTGGAATTGGTCGAATACTCGTGCATCATCGCTTAGGATTTCGTTGAGCTGCTGGATGTCGGAAGGCTGGAGATATTCGGCCCTGCCGCGACGCGCATCGGTGACGATGCGAGGCACGCGGAGAGACGGGCTTTCATAGTCGACGATATATTGGATGATGCCGTTTTCCTGCAAGATGCGCAAAGCCATGAGACGGTTGAACCATGTGTAGGCGGCTTCTTCGCACACATCATCGCGACCGATGAGCTGGATGCGGTTGTATAATTCATTCCATTGCTCATAGAATCGGGTGCCAGGAATGACGCGGCCTTGGAAGACGGTACTATCGGAGTAACGACGTGGACGGTCGCTTTCGGCCACCTGACCATCGGCGTTGAAGCCAAGGAGATTAAGTTTGGCCGATACACCTTCAATAAGGAGGTTGCGGGCTGTTGAAGCGAAACGCTGTATTTGATTGGTATTCATGGCTTATTTCAGTTTAGCAAGGACATCTTTGAAGATGGCGTAGTTGTTGAGCACGCCGTCGTCCAAATTGATTTCAATTTGGCGGTCGGCGAAGAGGTGCAGTATATTGTCGTATTCACGACACTCCTGAAGGATGGCCACGGTGCGTTTATGCTCGCGACGCTCAGCTGTGCTGAGCAAGGCGGCACGAAGCTCGAAGTCGGCCAGCTTCGCTTCGAGGTGTTGGATGTAAGGCAACAGATAATAGTCGCGGATGCGGCCAACGGTGAAGCGGTTCATACGGTGCATATAGACGAGGCACTGGAATGCGCCTTTCTTTGACGAGAAGAGCCAATAGATGGGGCGGTTCTGATACCGCTTCTTGTGGTCGGTATAGAAATTCTTCGTCATATAGTCGGCAACGGACATACCCAAGGCATCTTGAATATAATTCATGTTCTCGTTGATGTTGTCGGTGCCGAAGACGAATTTCACGAAGTCGGTGATGCGGTTGGCAGCATTGTCCGGGAAAGGCGCATCGATGGGAAGAATTGGGATGATAGCATCATTGTCGATGTGGAAGACATCAGATGCGCCATCCACGTAGTAAGGAGCCAATTCTTCGTCTGATGGATTGGGATGGGCGATGTGGAGGCCTGGGCGGTCTAAGCGATAGCGACCCATAATGCAGCCGATGGCGTAGCTGATGAACTGCTGGATGATGTTGTCTTTGTTCCACCAGATAGCATCAAAACGAACGTCTTTGCTGGCATCCAATAAGAGCTTTTGCCCGTAACTCATATCCTCTTCTTCGATGATGGATGCTGAAGGCGAAGCATCAAGGATGGATATTTCACCTTGTTGCAAGATGGTGACCTCAACTAAGGGGACATCTGGAGTAAGCTCATCTTGCAGACCATAAATCTCAATGAATTGACGATTCAGCTCTTCCTCATTATTGTGTAGCTGATGGAACTTGGAGTCCCACTCCCTTTCGTAAGCCTCTACAACAATTCCTAAAGTAACAGGCAATTCCTTATCGTAAGAAGCTTCGCTTAAAGGATTTTCTCTGATGCCTTTGAAGATTCTAACCAGTTCGTTCTCTTGGAAATCCCAAGAGGTTTCGTGAGCATCCCAATCTTCTTTGCTGATGGAGATGTTTTCTTGAACCAAGTTGTTTATTTCTTGAATAGATTGCGCAAGAATTAGAGGTAGATTGTTTATATCTATAGCTTGCACATTGATTGTTGGGTTGATTATTGGCAAGAAATAGTTTGCTAGTTTGGATGCCAAAAATGCTAGAGTGTAGTATTGAAGTTTTTTGTCATCGAAAAAACATGGAGAGCCAGCAACATCCCATAAACTTCCTTCGGGGAGATACCTGCATGAGAACTTACCGCTTGTAATAAAAGGCCATGTTAGTGCTTCTTTTAGATATAGATGGGATAATGTTGTTTTTGCACGATTGAAATTGTCCTTCATTGACCAATTTACAACATAATCATGGTTACCATACCATTGTCTTCTTATACCTCCTTTTGAGTAAGGAATCCACATTGTTTTTTCAATGTTGATCTCACTCATCG
>JAFZTS010000052.1 GCA_017618715.1 Bacteroidales bacterium | reverse complement strand
CTTGATACGATTGGAAAGAGCACTCTGACGGCCGACATAATGCTTGCTACGATGGAAGAAGCACTCTGACGCGCGACATAATGCTTGATACGATTGGAAAGAGCACTCTGACGGCCGACATAATGCTTGATACGGTGGAAGAAGCACTCTGACGCGCGACGTAATGCTTGCTACAATGGAAGTAGCACTCTGACGTGCGACATAATGCTTGCTACGATTTCGATCGTCAAATTTCACTCATTATTGTATAATTTAACACAGAAAGCAGGTCAATAAATCCATTCAATAAAAAAGTATCCCAAAAGCTTTGTCGATTTGGATTTTATTTGTATCTTTGCCACGTCAACCAATAATCTACAATACGATGACCGATAAAATCATGAAGAAACTTGTGACGGCAGTGTCTGCATCCGCGATACTGCTGACCAGCCTTGTGAGCTGTAACTCAGAACCAACTCTTGAGCAGCAAATTGACAAACTCTATGACCGAATGCCGCAGGAGGAGCGTATAGCCCAACTGAAAAGCATGTTTATGAATGAACTCTTCGACTCGGAGGGCAACCTCGACACCGCCAAGTGCCGCGAGATAATCCCCTACGGCCTAGGACATTTCTCACAGTTTGCCATGCAGGAACCCCTCGACCCCAATGTCATCCGCGACCGTGTGGCTGCCGTGCAGAACTGGCTCATCAACAATACGCCCAGTGGCATTCCCGCCCTCTTCCACGAAGAGGTGCTCTCGGGGGTCAACACGCAGGGTTCGACCGTCTATCCGCAGCAGATAGGACAAGCCTGTTCGTTCAATCCCGAACTAGCCAAGCTGAAAACGCTGCAGACGGGTATCGCTCTGCGAAAGATGGGCGGTCTATTGTCGCTCTCACCGATGGTTGACGTGTGCCGTACACCAAGCTTCAACCGCCTCGAAGAGTCGTATGGCGAGGATGCCTACCTCTCGGCCATGATGGGTGTGGCCTTTGTCGAAGGTTTGCAGCAAGATGACCTGAAGAAGGGCGTAGGTGCCTGTTCGAAGCACTACCTTGGCTATGGTGGTGGCGGAGATGCCGACGAGAAGGAGCTGATGGAGGAAATCCTGATGCCTCACGAGGCGATGATACGCCTGGCTGGCAGCAAGGCCCTGATGCCCGGCTACCATGACGTACATGGCACCAAGTGCGTTGCCAATGACGAACTGCTGAACGACATCCTGCGCGGCTATGTCGGTTTCGACGGCATGGTGGTGAGCGATTATGGCGCCATCATCCAGAACCCCGATTACACCGACATCGTGGAGCAGGCCGCTGCTGCCATCAACGGTGGCAACGATGCCGACTTCCCCAACGGTGAAGCATACCAGCATCTGCAGGAGGCTCTGGACCGTGGACTTGTCAAGAAGGAAGTCTTCGAACGTGCCGTGAAGGATGTGCTTCGCCAGAAGTTCCGTGCAGGAGTGTTCGACAGCGACCGTTATCTCTATTCGGAAGAAACAATCGTACTCGACTCACCCGAAGAGCGCCAAACTGCCTATGACATCGCCACCCAGTCGATCGTCCTGCTTGAGAACAACGGCATACTGCCCTTGTCGGACAAAGAAGCGAAGGCTAAAGGCAAGAAACTGAACGTGCTGCTGACAGGGCCGAACGCCAACTCGATATGGGCCGATTGCGGCGATTACTCCTTCCCTGCGATGAGCTACTTCTGGAAGATGCAGACCGAAGGGCTTGAGGAGGCTCATCTGGTCACCCTGCTCGAAGGTATGACCAACCGCAAGCCCGAAGGTATCAACCTGCTCTACTCGCGTGGCTGCGACTGGACCGAAGAGATTGAGACGAAGTATTCGGAGGGGGGCGATGAGCGCGCCTGGGACTACGACCTGCTGCACCGCAAGGTGGACTCGGGCGAAAAGGCCGATGCACGCGATGCGCTTGCCAAGGCCCGCAAGGCTGATGTCATCGTTGCTGCCATGGGCGAAAACGTGATGCTCTGCGGCGAGAACCGCGACCGTCGTGGACTCCGTCTGCCCGGACGCCAGGAACAGTTTGTCGAAGACCTCATCAAGACGGGACGTCCCGTGGTGCTCGTTGTCTTCGGAGGAAGGGCGCAAGTGATCAGCGGCATTGCCGAACGTTGTGCTGCCGTCATCCAGGCCTGGTATCCCGGCGAGGAGGGCGGCAATGCGGTGGCCGACATTCTCTATGGCAAGGTGTCGCCTTCGGCCAAGCTTTCGGTAAGCTATCCCAAAGTCGAGCTTGACGAGCCGATATGCTACAACTATTCGGCCGAACAGGACCCGCGCATCCAGTGGCCCTTCGGCTACGGCCTCAGCTACACCACCTTCGAATATGCCAACATCAAGGCGTTTCCCGAAGCCGCGACCGACATGCCGGCCATCAACCTCATGTTCGACGTAACCAACACCGGCAACGTTGCTGCCGACGAGATTGCCCAGATCTACCTGTCGCCCACCGACGAGAGCCAGCCTCTGCGCCCCATCCAGCTGCAAGGCTTCGTCCGCGTGTCGCTCAAACCCGGTGAGACCAAAAACGTCAGCGCAAGAATCTACATCGAACAGTTCGGCTACTATACCCACGATGGCAAACGCCAATGGAACATTGATCCCGGCAAATACATGATCAAAGTAGGAGCCTCGTCGCAGGACATCCGTCTTGAAACCCCAATCACCCTCATCGGCAAGCCCTTCAGCAAACCCATCCGCGAATATTACTTCTCAGAGGTCTCGGCGAAATGAAAACAATTTCCACTTCCCACTGTTTGGTGAAAGGTCTTGTGGCTGCCGGATTGCTCTTCGGCAGCACGTTATATGCGGCCGATCAGCATGATTTCATGAACCACATTTATGACTACATCGAAAATGTGGATGTCTTCGAACTGAACCAGGAGGAGGGGCGTGCCTATTTTATCCCACAGCATCACCAGCTCCTCAATGGGCAGTGGAAATTCCTGTACGCCGAAACGCCCGAAGGCATACCCTCCAATTTCTTCGAAGAGAAGTTTTCCGACGCGAAGTGGTCGTACATCGACGTGCCATCCAACTGGGAAATGCGTGGCTTCGGCGATCCGTTGTTCCGCAACGTCAACTCGCCCTTCAAGCCCAATCCCCCGTTTGTTCCTCGCGACTACAATCCAACAGGAGCCTACCGTACAACGTTCACCATCCCTTCCTCTTGGGAGGGCGAAGAGGTGTTCCTACGTTTCGAGAAGGTAGCTTCGGCCTCTTTCATTTGGGTCAATGGCAAGGAAATCGGCTACAACGAAGGGGCACAAGAGCCTGCCGAATACAATATCACCAAATACCTCAAGAAAGGCAGGAACCAACTTGCCATGCTGGTAATCAAATACAGCGACGGATACTATCTGGAAGGGCAGGACTACTGGCGTTTGGCGGGCATCTTCGACGATGTGTATGTCTATGCTGCTCCGAAGACACGGCTCTTCGACTGGTATGTCACCACCGATCTGGACAAAGATTACAGGGATGCCGAGCTGAAGGTGATTGCCACGGCTCGTCGTTACGAAGGCGCCACCAACCTTAACGGTCTTACGCTGAAGGCACAGGTAACGGATGCCAGCGGCAAGGAAATTGCAGCGATGCAGAGCGAACCTGCGGCCTTTGCCTCGGAGACCGAGACAGTGGACCTTACGGTCGTCCATCATTTCATCGACCCCAACAAATGGACGGCCGAGACGCCATACCTCTACCAGCTCAAGATGCAACTCTGCGACGCGAGCGGCAAGGTCATCGACGAAGCCCGACAGGATCTCGGATTCAAGGAAACCGAAATCATCAACAATGTCTTCTACCTGAATGGAAGGAAACTGAAGGTCAATGCTGAGTGTTCGCACATGCAGGACCCTGACAACGGGCACTGCGTGGGCGATGAACTTATCAAAAAGGACATGACCATCCTCAAGCAGTTCGGGTTCAATGCCGTACGCACGTCACATTATCCACCAGTACCCCGCTATCTGGAATATGCTGCCCGCTATGGCCTTTACATCATTGACGAGACGGGCGACGAGGCACATGCCACCGAATATTTGAGCTTCGATCCGAAATGGATTCCGATGTATCAAGAACGTGTGCGCCGCATGGTACTGCGCGACCGCAACCAGCCTGCCGTCCTCTTCTGGAGTGCAGGCAACGAGAGCGGCGAAGGTCCGAACATCGGCGAAGTGATCAAGGAGGGACGCAAGTACGACCCGACACGCTACTGGATGTACGGCGGCAACGCCTACAGCCATCCTGCCGAAGACATCATCGGCCCGCGCTACCCCACCCCGATGGCCCTTGAAATGAAGGTCGGCCAACACCAGGATGGTGACGTTCGCCCCTCGTTCATGGACGAATACATCTCGGTAGCCGGCAATGGCGGCGGCTTCCTCGACGAGATGTGGAACACCATCTACAGCTACGACCGCACCATGGGCGGTGCCCTCTGGGACTTCGTATCGACAGGCCTTGCCGAGACCTCTCGCACGCTCACCGACCTTTCGCCAAAGAACACACCTGCCCACATCATGGGACGTGCGAAACTCATTGTCCCAAGCGTGCAGCCCGCTTCGGTCGAGAAGAAGATGCTCAAGAAGAACCACGTCATCGACCTGAACGGACATGACCAGTGGGTGGAAGTCTATCGCTCGAAGGACCTCGACATCGAGGGGCAGGCCCTGACCATCGCCTTCGACGTGTTCCCACGCGAACTCGTAAGCTCCTGCGGCTCGTTTGTCACAAAAGGCAGCTGGCAGTTCGGCGTGCAGCAGCAGGGCAAGGACTCGATCACCTTCTACATCAACACCGACAAGGCACCGGCCTCGGCCCTGCCCAAGGTCGATCCCAACCATCCATATTATGCCTACATCGTGGCGAGGATGACGCCCAAGTCGTACAAATATACCCTTGCAGCCCCCCTGCCTGCCGATTGGGAGCAGCACTGGCACAACGTCGTGGCGCAGTATGACGGCACGAAGATGACCCTCCGAATCGATGGCCGCCAGGTGGCCGAAACCGAGGCCCTGGGTTCGATCATCAACACCCCCTTCCCCGTCAACATCGGACGCAACGAAGAGATACACGGACAGGAGACCAACGTCCACATCTGCGATGCCCTCATGGACAACGTTGCCATCTACGACCGCGCACTTGATGCGGTAGAACAAGTGGCCGAAAGTGCACTGCTCTACCTTGACTTCGAGGAGGAACAGGTGGGCGACAACTACTACAGCTACGGCATCGGAGCACGCACCTACGGCACCATCTGGCCCGACCGCACCGTGCAGCCCGAGATCTACCAGGTGAAGAAGAGCACCCAGCCCATCGCCTGCAAGCTCATCAACGCCGATGGCCGCACCGTCGAGGTGTGGAACCGCAATCACTTCCTCAACGCCAGCCACTACCAGACCATCTGGCAACTGCAGGAAGATGGCGACGTGCTGCAGGAAGGCACGCTCCAGCTTGACATCGAGCCTTTGACGCGGCAGGTGGTCAGAGTGCCTTTCGACATGCCTCAAATCAAGCCCGGCAAGGACTACCGCCTGCTCATCAGCACCCGTCTCAGAAACGAAGAACTCTGGGCGCCGAAGGGCCACGAGGTGGCCTTCGACCAGCTCGACCTGCCCTGGCACCAGGAGGTGATTGCCAGCGACAAGGCCGTGGGTGAGGTTCACCTGGAGCAGAGCGACGATGCCATCCGTGTGGTGGGCAAGGACTTTGCCTACACCTTCTCGGCCGACGGCGAGCTCCACAGCATCCGGGTGGCCGGCGAGGAACTCCTCAACGAGCCGCTGCGTCTCAACGTGTGGCGTGCGCCCGTGGCCAGCGAACTCGACGGATGGTGTTCGGGCAGCATCAACTACACCAAGCGTGAGGACTGGAACGGCCAGTGGATCTCGAACGAATGGTTCAGCAACAGGCTCGACAAGACTTCGCGCATGCCCCTCTCCTGCCGCGCCTACGAGACGGACGGACAGGTATATCTCGAGGTGCGCTGCTTCACCCTCTATGGCGAGGCGGAGTCGAAGGCCCTCGATGCCTACATCTTCGGCACCAACTACAAGGGCTTCGAGGAAAGCTACACCTACCGCATCAACGGCGACGGCACCATCTACCTCAGCCACTGCGCTTCGCCCGAATCGCAGCAGCCTTATCTCCTGCCCCGCATCGGCCTGACGATGACGCTCAACGCCGGGATGCAGCAGGTCGATTACTACGGACGCGGCCCCGAGGAGAACTACCCCGACCGCAAGACGGGCCAGCGCTTCGGCGTCTATCAAACCACCGTCGATGACATGTTCGAGCCCTATCTGCTCCCCGAGGACTTCGGCCTGCGCTGCGACAACCGCTGGGTCACCTTCCGCAATGAGGCAGGCATCGGACTGCAGTTCAGCATGGACGAACGCTTCAACTTCAACGCCTACAACTACAGCACCGACAACCTCACGCGCGCCG
>JAFZTS010000051.1 GCA_017618715.1 Bacteroidales bacterium | reverse complement strand
GATCACCGTATTCCAGAATCCTGCTCCAGCCTTGATGCCTACGCTGGCAAGGAACAATACCAGTCCGATCTCGCGTAGCATCAGGTTGGCTGATGTAGTGGTGTAGGTGACGAGTTTCAAGCGGTAGCCGAAGCGGCCGATAAGGATGGCGATGATGAGCGGACCGCCTGCCAGACCCAGCTTCAGAGGCACGGGCATACCCGGTATGGTGAAGGGAAGGCTACCGAACAGGATACCCACGACGATACCGATGAAGATAGTAGCGATGTTGGGTGTGTTGAGACGCTTCATGGAGTTACCCATCAGGTCGGCCACACGGTTCACGTTCTCCTCGGGACCTACCACCATGATGCGATCACCTACGTGGAAGTGGTGATTGCGCGAGGCAAAGAGTTCCATACCCTGACGCGTGATGCGGGTGACGTTCACGCCGTAGACACTCGAGAAGTGCATCTTGCCCAGCGTCTTACCGTTCATCTTCGGATTGGTGACGATGATACGCCTCGACACCATTGGCTGGTTCTTGTCTTCAGCTTCCCACTCCTTGTCGAGCTTCGGACCGATAAAAGCCTGAATGGCTTCGGCATCGGCTTCGGCACAAACAATCAGCATCTCGTCATCGAGGTTTAGAATGGTGTTGCGGTTGGGAATCTGAATGCTGCCCTCGTGGAGTAGGCGTGTGCAGACAATGTCACGGCCGAGGAATTCGCTGATCTGCATCAGCGTACGGCCAGTAATGAATTGGTTGCTCACGCGCAATACCATCTGGAAGGGTTTCTCATTAGGATTCTCGGCTTCGGCAGCTTCCAGTTGCTTATCCTCTTCGTCAAGGTTGACACGGCAGATGTAGCGCACGCTAATCGTAGCCATGATGATTCCCACTACGCCGAGCGGGTAGGCACAGGCATAACCGCTGGCAATCTGCGGTCCGCCGTCGGCGAATATTGATGTCAGCGCCTCGCTGGCAGCACCAAGACCTGGCGTGTTCGTTACGGCACCATACAGCGTACCCACCATCATGGGCAGGTTCTCCTTATTCGAGGTGTCGAAGAAGGCGAAGTAGCAGGCGAACATCACGGCGATGTTCAGCACGATGGCCGAGGTGGCAAGGAGATTGAGCGTGACGCCACCCTTGCGGAAACTCTCGAAGAAGCCTGGTCCCACCTGCAGACCGATGCAGAACACGAAGAGAATCAGACCCAAGTCCTGCGCGAAGTTCATAATGTCGGTAGGAGCCGTGAAGCCGATGTGGCCTGCCACGATGCCGGCAAAGAGCACAAAGGTCACACCCAGCGAGACACCAAAGATCTTGATTTTGCCCAGTGCCACGCCAACGCTGATCACGATGGCATAGAGCAACACGATGTGAGCCACCGACTCTGTGTTTGTGAAAAGATTAATAAGCCAATCCATGGTGTAAAAGTTAATATGATGTTCCGTCTGCAAAGATAGTGAATAATTCTGAAACAACCATCATATAGTGATAAAAAAACTTGAAACTAAGTTGATTAGCTTAGTAAGATTTACTATTTTTGATTGATTATTACCGTTTGCCTGTGCAAAAAAACAGCCTGACCAGCGTGCCATGTGTTTGGCTCTACTGGTCAGACTTTTTCAGATTGGTTTAGAGAGGCTCTATGCCTTGTTGGCTACAGCAGCCTGCTCGATGGCGAGACCTTGCTTGTAGGCTTCGATGTAGCGGTTGAAACCTGCTACGTCGTCGGCGGTGGGAGCAATCTCGGTGCCAGTGTTGCCTGCGAAGACTACGTCCTCGAGGTAGTCGGCGAGATTCTTACCCTGATTGTTCACCAGATAGCCTGCGAGCAGGGCGATACCCCATGCACCGCCTTCGCCAGCGGTCTCCATGACGGAGATGGGCGAGTTGAGTGCGGCAGCAAGCATACGCTGGCCTACGCCTGCAGTCTTGAAGTAGCCGCCGTGACCGGTGATGCGATCCACCTTGATCTGCTCTTCCTTGAACAGGATGTCGTTACCGAACTTCAGCACGGCGATGGCTCCGTAGAGCTGTGCACGCATGAAATTGGCGAGCGAGAACTTGTCGTTGGCAGAGCGAACGAAGAGGGGACGACCCTCGGCAAGACCCGTGACAGGCTCACCTGAGACATAGTTGTAAGCCATCAGACCTCCGCAATCGGCGTCGCCTTCAAGGGCTTTGTTGAAGAGCTTGGTGTAGATTTCACCCATGTCGACAGGTACGCCGAGCAACTGCTGATACTCCTTAAACAGGCCTACCCAGGCGTTGATGTCGCTGGTGCAGTTGTTGCAATGTACCATAGCAACGAGAGAACCGTCGGGGGTAGTGACAAGGTCGATGGGCTCGTAAGGCTTCGACAGAGGCTTCTCCAATACGATCATCGAGAACGATGATGTACCTGCAGAGACATTACCCGTGCGCTGCTTAACGGCATTGGTGGCAACCATACCTGTTCCTGCATCGCCTTCGGGCGGGCAGAGGGGAACGCCAGCCTTCAGATGTCCGCTGGGATCAAGACACTTGGCACCCTGCTCGGTGAGCACGCCAGCGGCTTCGCCAGCATTCAGCGACTTGGGCAGGATGTCGAGCAGCTTCCAAGAGAAGCCGCGCGGAGCGATGAGCTCGTCGAACTTGCGAACCATCTCAGCATCGTAGGTCTTTGTGGCGGGATCGACGGGAATCATTCCCGATGCATCGCCCACGCCAAGCACGAACTCACCTGTGAGCTGCCAATGGATGTAGCCAGCCAGCGTGGTGAGATACTTGATGTCCTTCACGTGCTCGTTCTCTTCGAGAATGCATTCATACAAATGGCTGATGCTCCAACGCAGGGGGATGTTGTAGTTGAAGAGCTTGGAGAGCTCAGCAGCTGCCTTGCCAGTGTTGGTGTTACTCCATGTACGGAAGGGCACGAGAATCTCCTGCTGCTCGTTGAAAGCCATGTAGCCGTGCATCATGGCAGAGATACCG
>JAFZTS010000050.1 GCA_017618715.1 Bacteroidales bacterium | reverse complement strand
TCACTGTGACGACACAGGATGTCGGCAACGGTCAGGACTTCATCGTAACCAGCGGCCTCAACGTGGGCGACAAGATCGTGACCATCGGAGCCAATAACGTACAAGAGGGACAGCAGGTGATCTTCCCCGATGCCCCGAAAAACGAGAAGTAGGCTATGAAGAATAATATATTCATTAACAGGTACGTGATGGCGTGCGCCATCTCGATAGTGATTGCGCTGGTGGGTTACATCTCGATGAACACACTGTCCATCGAGCAATACCCCAGCATCGCTCCTCCGCAGGTGATGGTGACAACAACCTACACGGGTGCCGACCCGAACACCATCATGAAGTCGGTGATCCAACCCCTCGAGGAGAGCATCAACGGCGTGCCCGGCATGACCTACATAACCTCGAAAGCCTCCGCATCGGGCAACGTGAGCATCAGCGTCTATTTCAAGCAGGGCACCGACCCCGACATGGCGGCGGTGAACGTACAGAACCGCGTGAGCAAGGCACAGGCACTGCTGCCTGCCGACGTAACGAAGGTGGGTGTCCAGGTGATGAAGATGCAGAGCAACATCCTCCGCATCCTTGCCGTGAGGAGCTCTGACGGGAAGTACGATGACGACTTCATCTCGAACTACGTTGACATCAATATCAAGCCGCGCCTGCAGCGTATCACCGGCGTGGGCGATGTGATGGCCTTGGGCAACACCTACGCCTTGCGCATCTGGCTGAAACCTGACGTGATGGCGCAGTACGGTCTGGAACCCAACGACGTGTTTGCGGCAATCAGCAGCCAGAGCTTCGTGGCCGCTACGGGTTCACTGGGCGAGTTGTCGGAGAACAAATACCAGTACTCTATGGAATACAAGGGCACGCTGAAGTCTGTCGAGGAGTTCAACGATATCGTGCTGCGCACCACCGACGGCGGCCACCTGCTGCACCTGAGCGATGTGGCCGAGGTGGAGATTGGCGCCCAGAGCTACAGCTTCCTGTCGAACATCAACGGCAAGCCTGGCATTCTGCTCATGGTGTTCCAGGCTCCTGAAGCCAACGCGACGGAGGTGAACGCACGCATCAACAAGATGTGCGACGATATGAAAGCCACGATGCCCGCTGGTTTGGAGTTTGTGACAATGCAAACCTCCGACGACTTCCTCTTTGCCGCCATCCACAACGTAGTGGAGACGCTCATCATCGCGATCATCCTAGTTATCCTCGTGGTGTTCTTCTTCTTGCAGAACTTCAAGGCCACGATCATCCCGTCGATATCCATCTGCGTGTCGCTGCTTGGCACGTTTGCCATCGTCATGCTGGCAGGCTTCTCGCTCAACATCCTGACGCTGTTCGCACTCGTGCTGGCCATCGGTACGGTGGTGGACGATGCCATCGTGGTGGTCGAGGCTGTCATGGCGAAGATGGAGGACGGGGTGTCGGATGCCCGTGAGGCTACGCGCCAGGCCATGTCGGACGTCTCGGTGGCCGTCATCTCTTGTACCCTGGTATTCATGGCGGTCTTTATTCCCGTGACGTTCATGAGCGGTACGTCGGGCACGTTCTTCACGCAGTTCGGTGTCACCATCGCCTCGTCGGTGGGCCTCTCGTGTGTATCCGCCCTGACGCTATGCCCCGCCCTCTGCGCCATCATGTTGAAGGTGACCGACGGCAAGAAAGAGGGCAAGTCGCTGTCATACTACACCAAGAAAGCATACGATGTAAGCTACAACGCCATCTACAATAAGTATTCAAAGGCCGTGCAGAAGTTCATCAGGCGCCCAGTATTATCATGGGGTCTGCTGGTGATTGCCGCCGTGCTGCTGTTATTCTTCATGAAGCATCTGCCGTCGGGCCTCGTGCCGCAGGAGGATCAGGGTGTCTTCCTCGCCGAGATCCGTGCCCCGGAGGGTTACACTTTGCAGCAGACGCAGGAACTGACAAAGCAGGTGGAGGAGAAAGTAAAGGAGATTCCCGAATTAGAAAGCTTCGCCGTATCGTGCGGTTACGGCCTGGCTTCGGGCAACGGCTCCAACTTCGCCACCCTTGTCGTCCGCCTGAAACACTGGGACGACCGTCCGGGCATGAACCATCTTATCGACTTAGTCATCGGCCGCTTCTACTACGCCTGTAAAGATATCAAGAACGTACTAGTGCTGCCCTTCCAGTTGCCTCAGGTGCCTGGCTACGGCACGAGCAACAGCGTAAGCCTCGTCGTGGAGGACCCGACCGACGGCGACCTCTCGGAGTTTGCCAAGAAGACGCAGAATTTTCTGACTAAGCTGGCCGAACGTCCGGAAATCGGTATGGCGATGTCGTCCTACTCGGAGCGTTACCCGAAGTATCGCGTTGAGCTCGACGCCACGCAGTGCGACCGCGCCGGTGTGTCGCCCAAGACTGTGCTAACAACGCTCGGCTCCTTCTGCGGCGGAAGCTACATCGGCAACTTCAACCAGTTTGGCAAGGTCTATCGCATCATGGCCAGCGCCACGCCTGATGCCCGTCTCGACCCATCATCGCTGCGTAATATTTTCGTCAAGGTGAAGGGTGGAAAGATGGCACCTATCTCTGAGTTCGTCACCCTGAAAGAGATTGTCGGCCCGTCGAACATCGAGCACTTCAACCTGTTCCAGAGCATTACCTGTAACATCACCGCCGCCAACGGCTGCAGCGAGGGTGAGGCCCACCAGGTCATCGCCGAGGTGTTCAAGGAGACGATGCCCTCCACCGCAACCTACGAGTACAGCAACATGTCGCGTGAAGTGGAGGAAGCCGCAGGAAGCAACACCACCGCCCTTATATATATTATATGCGTGGTGCTGATCTACCTCATCCTGGCCTCGCTCTACAACTCGTGGTTCACGCCGTGGGCCGTGCTGCTCTCAGTGCCCTTCGGACTGATGGGTGCCTTCGTCTGTGCCTATCTCGGCTCGCTACTCCACTTCCCGGGCATGGACAACAACATATATCTGCAGACGGGTGTCATCATGCTCATCGGTCTGCTCTCCAAGACCGCTATCCTGATTACAGAGTTCGCATCTGAGCGCCGTGCTCAGGGTATGAGCATACACGATGCTGCCTTCGAGGCTTGCAAGGAGCGTCTGCGTCCAATATTGATGACGGTACTCACGATGATTGCCGGTATGATTCCGCTCATCATTGAGGGTGGTGCCGGTGCAAACGGTAACCGTGCCCTCGCCCTTGGCGTTGTGGGCGGCATGTCGATAGGCACACTTGCCCTGCTTTTCGTCGTCCCCGTCTTCTTCATCGTGTTCCAGAATCTGCATGAAAGGTTCCAAGGAAAGGTTACAACAAATAATGAGGAGGAATAAGTCATGAAAAAACTAAGCTATATCTTCACCGCTGCAGCCGTGAGCCTCCTGTTCACGGGCTGCGGCATATACAATACTTATCATCAGACCATCGAGACACCGGCCGAAGCTTTTGGTACAACTGATGATATCCTTGAGGCTGAGGCCGACATGTCGCTGGCCCAGATGTCTTGGCGCGAGTTCTTCACCGACCCGATGCTGCAGAACCTCATCGAACAAGTCCTGGCCAACAACACCGACCTGAACTCTGCACGCCTCGCCGTGGAAAAGAGCGAAGCATCGCTGATGGCTGCACGCCTTGCCTATCTGCCGTCAATCACATTAGCACCCCAGGGTACCATTGCGAGCTTCGATCAAGGTGCGGCTTCACAGACCTACAACCTACCAATGCAGCTTTCGATGGACGTTGATCTCTTCGGCTCCCTCACCAACAAAAAACGTGCCTCAAAAGCCATACTTCTACAATCCCAGATGCGCGAGGAAGCGGTACGTGTCAACCTCATTTCGACCACAGCCCAGCAGTACTATATGCTGCAATTGCTCGACCGACAATTAGCGATCCTGACCTTGACCGACAGCCTGTGGAACGCCTCTCTTGAAACGCAGAAGATACTGTGGGAGAACGGCAAGTCGTATTCTACCGCCGTCAATCAGATGGAGTCGTCTTATCTGAACGTGAAGACGCAAATCGTAGATACCCGCCGCAACATACGCAGCGTGGAGAATGCCATCTGCCGCCTGTTGGCCATCACGCCTCAACACATCGAGCGCAAAACATGGGGTAGTTCAGCCTTGCACCATCCAGAAGCACAAGGTGAGACCGGCCAACGTATGTTCGATACGCAGTTCCTGAAGATTGGCGTGCCCGCCTCAATGCTTGAACTACGCCCCGACATCCGCATGGCCAACCATGCTTTGGAGGAAGCCTTCTACAACACACAGGCAGCTCGCTCTGCCTTCTTCCCCAGCATCACGCTCACTGGAACTGGCGGTTGGACCAACTCGGCAGGCAGCGCCGTGATCAATCCGGGCAAACTGCTACTCACAGCTGTCGGACAACTCACGCAACCCATCTTCGCCCGTGGCAAATTGAGAGCGAACCTGAAGATTGCCAATTTGACAAAGGAGGACCTGCAACGCAAATACGTGCAGACCGTCATTGATGCCGGCAACCAGGTGAACGAGGCCATGGCCGACTGTCAGGCCGCTCGTGAGAAGCATGCCTATTACCATCGTCAGGTACAAGTCCTCTATGATGCCTATACCGGCACACATGAGCTGATGGATAACGGCAAAGCCAACTACCTCGAAGTGCTCACCGCCCAGGAAAGCCTGCTTAACGCCCAACTCAGCGAGGCTACTAACATGTACAAGGGTGCGCAAGCCGTGATAGCCCTCTACATCGCATTAGGCGGAGGTTCGAAGTAAACTGTCTTCGGCATCCCGTGGTTAAGCGGAAATGTCGAAATCAAGCATGAGATAGGATATCGATGTTGAAACGTGTCTGGTTCTATTGGCTATTGACCATTTTGCCCCTATCCGTTGAAGCACAAACGCTGTTTCATCGTGTGGACATTATGCTAACCCAAAGCTACCGCAAGGGCGACATAGACACAGCATTTGTCATGCGACCACAGACCAAGTGGACTGTCGTAGCACGACTCAACGTGTCGGGGGCAAAGTTGGAGACCATGGGGGTGACAAACGGGCAGAAATTCAATTCAGAGATAACTGCCGACTACAAATCAACGCTCAGCGTGGGTGTGAGTTATCTTGGATTCTCGCTAAGCGCGGCCCTCAATCCTGCCAAACTGATGGGCAAGTACCGCGACTACGAACTGAACTTCAATTCATACGGTAAGCGCTTTGGCTACGATGTCATCTACCAGGATGCACACAACTTCACGGGTTGGCACGATATGGAGGGAATGGAACGCGTCGAGCTTCCCGCCGACATGTTATCGGTAAGGACGCTGAACCTGAATGCATTCTATATCTTCAACGGCCGACGGTTCTCCTTTCCAGCAGCTTTCACACAAAGCTACATCCAACGCCACTCGGCAGGCAGCTTCCTCGTGGCTGTGTCTGGTATGGGACAACATACCACGCTCAAATGGGAGCAGGAAACCCAGATCAAGATGACAAACATCGGCATCGGCGGCGGTTACGGCTACAACTACGTACCCTCGCAAGGCTGGCTGTTGCACATCTCTGCCACTCCGACCTTCATCGTGTATAGCAACACTTCGATGACCTTCGGCGGTTCGCGTGTACCTCTTCACTACCATTTCCCCGAGGCCATCATCACGGGACGAGGGGCTGTGGTGCGTCAGTTGGGCAACAAGTTCCTAGGCATGTCGATGGTGTTCAACTTCACCAATATCGGCAACGAGGAGAATCTTGCCTTGCACAACATAAAATGGCGCATCCGTATGTTCTACGGTCTGCGCCTATAGGAGAAATATTTACCTTCGTAAAGAAATCAACTAACTCCGTAATGCCTCGAAGAGCTGATCCAAAGCCTTCGAGGCATTTCCTTTTGCCTCATCGAGCAATTGGACGAACTTCGAGCCTATGATAGCCCCGTTGGCATTGGCCTGTGCCGACTCGAGCGTCTGACGGTTGCTGATGCCAAATCCAATCATGGTGGGGTTCTTGAGATGCATGGCGTGTACCTTGTTGAAGTATGCCTGCTTGGCCTCATTGAACTCCTTTTGTGCGCCCGTGATGGCAGCGGAAGAGACCATATAAATAAAGCCGGAAGTGTTATCATCAATGAAACGGATACGCTCGTCGGACGTCTCGGGCGTGATGAGCATGATAATGCGGAGGTCATAGCGGTCGGCGATGGGCTTGAAATCCTCCATGTAATCCTTGAACGGCAAGTCAGGAAGAATAATACCATCGATACCGACGCGGACACATTCCTGGCAGAACCGTTCAAATCCGAAATGGATGACAGGATTCAGATATCCCATGAGAATGAGTGGGATGGTTACATCTTTACGTATGCCCTCAAGCTGGGAAAAGAGCTTTTGGAGAGTCATACCATTGCGCAGCGCACGAGTGGCTGCATCTTGAATGACGGGGCCATCGGCCATCGGATCGCTGAATGGTATGCCAATCTCAACCATAGCGATACCATGCTGCTGCATGGCACGAATCACGTCGGCTGTGCCTTCGAGAGTAGGAGCACCGGCACAGAAATACAAACTCAGCAGCTTCTCAGGCCTGCTGGCGAACAATGCGTTGATTCTATTCATTTGATGATTAATTAGCGATTATAAGAAAAAATCTATCGAACTCGAATCGCCTCGATGAACGGACGAAGCAGGGCAATATTCTTGAAGGCGGGGGAAGATTCAAAACGGCTGTTCAGGTCAACCCCTATCCACTGGGGATGTTCGAACTCGAGAAGAGCTTCAAGCGACTGCGGACCTATACCACCTGTCAGGAAGAACGGCGTATTGCCACGGTAACTTGACAACAGATGCCAATCGAAAGACTCCCCTGACCCGCCATAACCTGTCGTGGGCGTTTCGAAAAGAATGCCATCGACGATGCCATCCCACATCATTGCCTCAAGCACTTTGCTACGTGAAACTACATGAACGGCTCTGAAAATGCGTGGCATTTTGTCCATAGAATCTGCAAGCTGGTTTTTGAGATTCGTGACATAAGCCAAATCTTCGTCGCCATGCAGTTGTACATAGTGGAGACCATAGTCCTTCACTTTCCGCACAACCTCTTCAATCGAAGCGTTCACGAAGACACCGGCACGCTTGGCCTTAATGGGCAAATATCCTGGTTTTTCTGCCACATAACGCTTCGAACCAGGCCAAAAGATGAAGCCAAGGATATCGACTCCGAGGTCTTCCACTTCGCGAATGTTCTGGGCATCGCGCATACCACATACTTTGATAAACATGGGTAAGAGGGGTTATGGGAATATGGGATTAATGCGAACTATGAACCTATCGCTTCGACAAAATTGGCCAATGCCTGTCCTGGGTCGGCCTCTCGCATAAAACACTCCCCAATGAGGAAACCTCGGAAACCGACTTGACGAAGCCGCTTGACCGTCTCAGGACTTGATATGCCGGACTCTGAAACCAACACGGGTGCCTGTGCGCCCAGATTGGCGATGGCAGCTCGCATCGCCTCAGCGATGTCGAACGAATGTTGCACATCCGTATGGAAAGTGCCAAGACAACGGTTGTTGACACCAAGCATATCGGGCACACCCGCCTTGAGATATTCCAATTCATTGGGGTCGTGCACCTCGAGCAACACCTCCAGATTGAGACAGTGTGCGAGATTCAGAAGCTTGGCATATTCCTTTTGCTCCAAACAGGCGGCGATGAGCAAGATGGCATCCGCGCCAAGAATCTTAGCCTCATATATCTGATAAGGATCAACGATAAACTCCTTGCGGAGAATCGGGCAGTTACCTACAGCGCTGCGCACACGGGTAATGTATTCCGGTTTACCTCCGAAGTACTCCTCGTTGGTAAGTATCGACAGAGCAGCAGCACCATTACGGGCATAAAGAGGGACGACCTGTTCTGGCTCTACATCGGCATGTATCCATCCTCTGGAAGGACTCTTGCGTTTGAACTCTGCAATGATGCCGCTTTGAGAATGCCGCATGGCATCGGCCATCGATATACGTTTTTGCAAAGATGAGTCGAGTTCAAGACGCTTGTGGGCAACGATTTCGTGAAGGATGTCTGCCATCAGCTGTTGATTTGAAGGAATTTCTTGAAACATGCCAAGGCACGACCAGAATCGATTGATTCACGAGCCATCGCTATACTGTCCTCAATACTGAGGTTGCGGTCGATGATAGAGATGCCACAGGCGGCATTGGCAAGAATGACCGATTTCTGAGCTTCGGTGGCTCTGCCTTCGAGCACATTGTCGAAAATCTTCTGGGCATCGGCTGGGGTATGACCTCCAAAGATGTCTTCGGGATTGACATAATTGAGACCAAGGTCCTTGGGGGTAAAGACCTTTTCGAAATTGTTGGTCACGAGCTTGAAGCCCGAGGTGAGGGAAATCTCATCGTAGCCATCGTAGGAAGAGATGACGCCGAAAGTATCTCCAATCTTCTGATGTGCATTGACATAGAGGCGCATCTGTGCCTGATTGGCCGTACCGTGCAAAGAATATTTAGGATGGCAGGGATTGACCAACGGACCCAAAAGATTAAAGCAGGTGGGCACTTTCATCGCCTTGCGGGTAGGGCCAACGAACTTCATTCCGTAGGCGAAGAGCGGAGCATGGAAATAACAGATATTGGCCTCGTCGAGCGAACGACGAATAATATCGGTATCAGCTGTAAACCTCACGCCATGTCCTTGAAGCACATTAGACGCACCCGATACTGAAGTCGAGCCACCGTTACCATGCTTTGAGACCTTATAGCCAGCACCGGCGACAACAAAAGAAGAACAGGTCGAGATATTGAACGTATTTTTGCCATCACCGCCCGTGCCTACAATGTCGAGTGTTTCATATCCATCAAGATTAATCCGGCGACCCGTCTCGAGCAATCCATCGCGGAAGCCGAGCAGTTCATCGACGGTGATGCCACGCACCTGCAAAGCCATAAGCAGGGCAGCAATCTCGCAGTTGTTGTATTTTTCCTGGGTGATGCCCAGCATGATGATGTGGGTCTCCTCTCGTGTGAGGATCTGACCTTCGATAATTTTGGTGAGATAGGGTTTCATATTATAGTTTTTTTAATAATAATTTTTCGGAGTTATCGGAGTATTCGGAGTACTCAGAGTAATCGGAGTAATCGGAATGCTCAAAGAAGTCTAAAGATGCAAGAGCCAGTTGTTGATAATCTTCTTGCCATCAGGAGTGAGAACGGACTCTGGATGGAATTGGATACCTCGGACGTCATATTCACGGTGACGCAATGCCATGATCTGTCCTTCGTTGGAGGTGCAGGTGACTTCGAGACACTCGGGTAGTGAATCGGCATCGACAACCCAAGAGTGATAGCGACCCACGAGAATATCGCGATGAAGACCTCGGAAAAGGTAATCAACCTTGTGTTCGCCATATTCGACAAAATCGACGATGTGGGCTGGAGTCTGTACACCATGGAAGACATCGGAAAGATTAATGAGACGGCCACCAAAGGCTTCCCCAATGGCCTGTTCACCTAAGCAGATGCCCAAAATGGGCTTCTCCTCAGCGTAAGTGCGTATCACATCAAGTAGCAGACCTGCCTCTTCAGGGATACCCGGACCAGGCGAGAGCATGATCTTGTCGTAGGGGTTGAGGTCTGAGAGCTCGAACTGATCATTGCGAAAGACATTGATTTCGGCGCCAAGTTCCTTTACAAGATGTACGAGATTGTAAGTAAAGGAATCGTAGTTATCGATCATTGCTATTTTCATAGTCGCTGTATTTTTTTATTTTAGTGGCTATAGTATCTATAGGAACTATAGTGACTATAATGGTTATTGGAGCTATCCTACTTTTCTTCTCTCACATCCTTTCTGCCATAATAATGGCGTTTCTCAGAGCCCCAAGCTTATTGTTTACCTCCTGAAGTTCATAGTCCTCGTTGCTTTTGGCTACGATGCCGCCGCCTGCCTGGAACCATAGCTCGCCATTGCGACTCACGAAAGTTCGGATGGTGATGGCCTGATTAAGCGAGCCATCGAACGAGATACTGCCCACGCAACCTCCGTACGCTCCTCGATTGTGGGGCTCGTATTCCGAGATGAGTTGCATGGCCCTCACCTTGGGTGCACCCGACAGCGTGCCGGCAGGGAAGGTGTCGATAAAAGCCTTGATAGGGTCGGCATCTCGATTGAGGATGCCGGACACACGGCTCACAAGGTGGATGACATGGCTATAGTACTGCAATTCCTTGTAGAAATCGACCTTGACATGATGACAATTTCGTGAAAGGTCGTTGCGCGCCAAATCGACCAACATCACATGCTCAGCATTCTCCTTCGGATCGTTGCGCAGATAATTGGCATTCTTGATATCCTGCACGTCGTCGCCTGTTCTACGGGTGGTACCTGCAATGGGGTCGATATAAGCCATGAAGCGATCACCATTCTTCTCGATGCGGCAATGAGTCTCAGGTGATGAACCGAAGATACGGAAGCCTCCGAAATCCATATAAAAGAGGTATGGTGAAGGATTGATGGAACGAAGAGCGCGGTAGAGGTTGAAGTCATCACCCTCATAGCGCTGGACAAAACGACGCGACAATACTATCTGGAAAACATCACCGCGTTTGCAATGAGCGATGCCTCGACGAATATTCTCCTTGTGCTGCTCGTCGGTCAAAGTACTGCTCACCTCGCCCACCGGTCGAAACGTGAAACGGCCTACTGAAGGTCGATTCATCATCCGCTCAATCTCATCGATGCCCGATGGCTCATCGGTCTGTAAGAGTTCGCAAATTGTGAGTCGATTGTTGAAATGATCAAACTCCAACACATATTTAAATAATATATAGAGCATGTCGGGAGCATCGTTCTTCGTCTGTCTTTCGTCCTTGACGGCAATGTCTTCGAAGTAACGCACTGCATTGAAAGAAGTGAATCCCCACAACTGACAGCAACGCAACTGGTGCTCGTCGCCTTCGATTGCAAACGAACGCATAAACTCACCAATGATGGCATCGCTGCGGTAAGAACGGTCGATGAAGTGTTCGAAAGTCTTGCCATCGGGGAAGAGACAACTGCCCACACCATGGCCTATGGCAACATGCGCGATGGGTTGCAACGCGATATACGAGCGTGCATTCTTGCCCGAATGATAATCGCTCGACTCCATCAGGATGGACTGTGTTGACAGGTCACGGAGTCGCAGATATGCACTCACTGGGGTCACCAGATCGCCCAGCATCGATTTACTATTGATTTTGTAGTTGTACATAGTTTTCTGAGGATTCGGAATAATCGGAGTATTCAGAGTTATCGGATGATGTCAGAAAGATTGGATGTCAGGGTCATCCTTATACTTAAGATAAGTGTCTAGGTCTTTGTCGCCACGACCGGAGACGGTGAGCACCACAACATCTTCGGGTTGGAAGATATGTTTGAGTTTGGGCAGCAAAGCTAAGGCGTGAGCGCTTTCCAAAGCAGGGATAATACCTTCCAAACGCGTTAGTTCAAAGGCGGCACGCAGCGCCTCGTCGTCATTGGCAGGCAGTACAGTTGCACGCTTCTGCTCATATAGGTTGCAATGGATGGGACCTGTGCCTGGATAGTCCAAGCCAGCAGAGATGCTGTAGGGCTCGACAATCTGACCATCGTCGGTTTGCATCAGCTTAATACGTGAGCCATGAAGGATGCCCAGCGTTCCGATCTGCATGGAGGCTGCTGTCTCGCCCGAATCGATGCCATGACCACCAGCCTCGGCCAACACCAGACGGACACGCTCATCGTCGATGTAATGATAGATGGTTCCTGCAGCGTTCGAGCCACCACCCACACACGCCATCAGATAGTCTGGGTAATCACGACCAATCTTTTCAGAAAGCTGCCACTTGAGTTCCTCAGAGATGATGGACTGCAAGCGAGCCACCATGTCGGGATAAGGATGTGGACCAACCGTGGAGCCAATGATGTAGAAAGTGTCGGACGGATGACAGCACCAATCGCGGATAGCCTCATTCGTAGCATCCTTCAGCGTCTTGTTGCCACTTTCGACGGGATAGACTTCAGCGCCGAGCATCTTCATGCGCTCCACATTGACATGCTGACGCTGTACGTCGAGGGCCCCCATATAGACACGGCATGGCATGTTCATCAGCGCGCATACCGTGGCTGTGGCAACGCCATGCTGCCCAGCACCCGTCTCAGCTACGATGCGCGTCTTGCCCATGCGCCGGGCAATAAGAATCTGACCAATGGCATTGTTGATCTTATGGGCCCCCGTATGATTAAGATCCTCACGCTTCAGATAGAGCTGGCAGCCATACTTTTCGCTCATGCGTTTGGCAAAATAGAGCGGCGAAGGACGACCCACGTAGTCCTTCAGCAATTGCCGATACTCATTCTGGAACTCCTTACTCTCGATAATGGGAAGATACGCCTTCTTCAAATCCTCTACAGTCTTGTAGAGTATCTCTGGAACGTATGCTCCACCAAACTGACCATAGTAGCCGTTCGAGTCAACCTGAAAAGATTTCATATATCTGATAATTATTATTGAATATGCCAAGAAGATACAAAAAACGAAAAGGCTCGCAAGACGTTGTGTCCTGCAAGCCCTTCGTATGCTGTTTATTGCGCATAAGGGTGCGACCCACAACGTCATGTCATGAGTTCAAGCCACCACCAATATGCACGATTCATTGTCATTCGCTTGATTCTTTTATTCGACGCTGCAAAGATATGACTATTTTCAATACGTCGTACAAAAAAGACTGATTTTTTTGATTTTTTTGCAAATTTTCCATGTTTTAGGCACAATTTTGACAAAAATGTCAGAAAAATTGAGTATATTTGCGCACGAAAACAAAGATATGACGACAATGGAATGTAAAATCATCGCACATATTGAAACCGATTTCGATAGCAAATTTGGTGTTCCCCGACAAGCCGGACTCATCCCCGAACTCGAAGGACGCATCGTTTTCGAGCCAGACTACCGTGTGTCAGAAGCCCTGAGAGGGCTCGAAGGTTACTCGCACCTTTGGTTGATTTGGGTCTTCTCGGAAGTCTTGGCGGAGCAATCGTCGAAAAAACCAACATCGTGGTCACCGACCGTCAGACCTCCCCGATTGGGAGGCAATAGGCGCATGGGGGTCTTTGCTACGCGCTCGCCCTACAGACCCAACCCCATTGGCCTGTCGTGTGTAGAGATGGCAGGTATAGAGTTCTACACAACCGATGGTCCCGTCATCTACGTCAAAGGCGCCGACCTGATGAACGGCACTCCCATCCTCGATATCAAACCCTACCTTCCCTTCGCCGACAGCCATCCCGATGCACGTGGTGGATTCACCGAGCAGACAAAAGAACAAAAGCCCCTCGAAGTAGTAATACCCGAGGAGCTCTATACATTATATAATTTAAAAAAGGATCAATGGACTGCGCTTAGCAAGGTGCTCAGCCAAGACCCTCGTCCGCATTATCAGCATGATGAGAAACGCATCTATGGCATCTCGTTCGCCGGCATCGATTTTCATTTCAAGATAACCGACGATGGCGTTGTGTACCTGTTAGAACCAACTGCCTAAAATGCCTGCTTGTCTTTTCTGATGACGTTCCAGATGGTCTTGAAGATAATCTTTATATCGAGCGAGAATGACCAGTTCTCGACATACCACACGTCCTTCTTGACACGGTCTTCCATCTGCCAAAGCTCTTTGGTCTCGCCACGAGCGCCATTGACCTGAGCCCATCCCGTAATGCCGGGAAGCACCCAGTGACGCACCATGTACTTGTCGATAAGTTTGGAATACTGCTCGGTATGCATCACCATGTGGGGACGAGGACCTACAATAGACATCTCGCCCTTCAGCACGTTGATGAATTGAGGGAGTTCATCGATGGACGAACGGCGCAGGAAATCGCCGAACTTCGTCTTGCGTGGGTCATTCTCGGTGGCCTGCAGGCGGTCGGCATCATCATTGACCTTCATCGAACGGAACTTATAGCAAACAAATTCCTTGCCGTTCAATCCGTTGCGTTTCTGTTTGAAGAAGACCGGGCCAGGTTGGAGGAAATGGGTCAGGAGGGCAACGATGGGATAGATGACTAACCAGAAGGGTATCATGAATATTGCCGACACAACGAAATCGAACACGCGCTTGATGATGTAGTTGGTAAGCGAGTCGAGAGGATTATCGCGAATGCTGAGCACAGGAATAGAACCCAGAACCTCAAGCTGCATCTTACGTTTCAAATAAGAGCGAAGCTGCGGGATGGCGTAGAAACGCACACAATTTCGTTCACAGGCATCGATAATTTCCACAATCTCGTTCGCACGCACAGCTGGAAGCGAACAGTAAAGATGCTGTATGTAAGTGTACTCCTTCACGTACTCAATTGCATCAGTCACCTTACCTAAATAATTCAACCCTACGGGTGGATTTTCCATTGGCTCATCGGCAAAGTAACCCTCCACGCGATAACCATAGAACGGATGACGCATCTCTTCACCTAATTCTCGGATAGGGTCGTTATTGCCAACAAAAACCACATGATGAAGGTTGCGACCTGTTGTGCGGAACCATCGGATAATCCAACGGCACAGGAATCGCCACATGGCCAGACACACATAGATGCTGACCAAGACATATATGATGCGTATGGACTGGAATCTGATATTGAACTTGAATACCAAGGCAAAGATCCAGAAGGCCATCGTCATTGTGACTAATGTCACAAAAACATTGCCCAGAATGGAGCCTCGACGATCAGAACGGTAGAAGAACGAGATAGGACGCAACCAGATGCCCAATATATACGAGATCGTAAGCGACATCGCCATGAATCCGAACTGGTAGGAGATGTCGAACGGATGCTCGCTACCAGGACAAAGAATGCCCTTGTAGAAATAATAGAATATCAGATTGATGATTATGACCTCACTGACATACATGCCCAGCTTCAAGAAAGCCGGCAACTGATACATTGTTCTTTCTTTTGTCATACGGAAACGACGCCCTTAATTGCAGGATGGCACTGGTAGTCGGTCAAAGTGAAATCCGAAATACGGAAATCACGAAGATCCTTGATGTCGGGATTAAGCTGCATCTTAGGCAGCGGATAAGGTGTTCGTGTAAGCTGTAGGCGCACTTGATCAAGATGATTCGTATAAATATGGGCATCGCCAAAGGTGTGGACGAAACAACCATGCTGCAATCCAGTGACCTGAGCAGTCATCAGAAGCAGCAGAGCATAGCTGGCAATATTGAAGGGCACACCCAAGAAGATGTCAGCCGATCGCTGATAGAGTTGGAGCGACAATCTGCCACCTGCTACATAGAACTGGAAGAAACAGTGGCAAGGAGGCAAACCCATACGATCGATCTCCTCGACATGCCAGGAATTGACGATGATACGACGCGAGTCGGGATTGCACTTGATGTCATCAACGGCCATCATCAGCTGGTCGTAATGCTTGCCGTCATTACCCTCCCAGTCACGCCACTGCTTGCCATAGACCGGGCCCAACTCTCCCGTCTCGTCATCACCCCAAGAATCCCAGATGTGTACGTTCTTCTCCTGCAGCACCTTTTTGTTGGTCGAACCGCTGATAAACCACAGCAGTTCCTCGATGATGCCTCGCGTAAACATCTTCTTGGTGGTAACAAGTGGAAAGCCCTCACTGAGGTCGAACCGCATCTGGTGACCAAAGACACTTATGGTGCCTGTTCCTGTGCGGTCTTCCTTGCGGACACCCTCTTCCAAAACACGTTGTATAAGGTCCAAATACTGTTTCATGCGTAATACAAATGCGCCATATTTTGAGAATAATGGCTATTCAAAAATCATTTTTTTATGATTTCGTGCGCAAAGATACAAAAAAATATATATATTTGCGCCGCAAAAGTAGAAAATTGTCCAAAAAAACGTGAAAATACTTCGTTTTTTTGGATTTTGGCACTAACAAAGTGTAAAAATGCATAAATTATTATCGTTTCTGTTCCTCCTTACTGTCTGTTGCATAGCCGCCGGTTGCCAGCGGGAGGGAGACAAGGATCCGGGAACTGTCGATGATGAGGATTTCTCGAAGATACCTGGCATGGTGACCACCAACGTCTCCATGTTGGTTTCCGACTCCGGTGTGATACGCTATCATGCCAACACTCCCATCTGGTACACCTATAACCTCGATGCAAAGAAGTCCTACTGGTATTTTCCCGAGGGCATTGAACTACAACAACTCGACGAAGAACTCCAGCCTGCCGGCAATCTGCGCGCCGATACAGCCTACCATTTTGAGAAAGAGCAGCAGTGGCACCTGATAGGTAACGTGCGGGTGTCGAACAACAAGGGCGAGAAGTTCAATACCGAAGAACTTTATTGGGACATGAAGAAGCACACCGTCTATAGTGATTCCTTCATCCACATCGAGCGCAATCGCGACATCCTTGAGGGCTTTGGCTTCAACAGCAATGAGGCTTTCACCGAATATGAGATACGTCAAACTACAGGCATCTTCGAGATGCGTCAGCAGAACGGCACGATGTCTGACAATGTGGACAATGCCCCCGATGACGGTGAGCATTTGGCCGAAAACGATGAGCCCGGCACCATCTCCCCCACCGACACCATCCAACCCGAGCCCCTGACACCTCAGGAGAAAGCCGCCTTGGCACGACAGCGGCGAAATCATTCGGGTTCGCCGAAGAATATTCCTTTCGATAACAAAAGATGAGCTATACCCTATTGATCTGCATCGCGTTGACGCTCCTGTTCAGTGCGTTCTTCAGCGGCATGGAGATGGCCTTCATCTCAGCCGACCGCATACGTCTGGAACTCGACAAACAGGAGGGAGGCTGGGTTGCACGTATCCTGCAATATTTCTACAATCACTCCGAACGGTTCATCAGCACCATGCTGGTGGGCAATAATATTGCGCTCATCATCTACGGCATCCTGATGGCCCAGCTCATGGAATCGCCGATACGCGAATACATTTCTGAGAACGATTTCGTAGTGGTACTCACCCAAACCATTCTTTCGACCATCATCATCCTGTTCACCGCCGAGTATCTGCCCAAAACGCTGTTCAAACTGAATCCTAACATGATGCTGCGCATCTTCGCCGTACCGCTTTGGCTGATCTACTGGATCCTCTCCCCCATCTCTCTTTTCAGCACTATGCTGAGCCATGGTATCCTGCGTCTTTTCGGTATGCCCATCATCAAGGAGAAACAAGGCGAACTCACCCGTGTCGATCTCGACTTCTTTGTGCAAAAGGGAATCGAGAACGCCGACGACGATGATGAAAAGGACGACACAAAGAACCACAGCAATCTCAGCAAAGCCGACGATGATGACAATTTGCAGGAACTTCAGCTCTTCAAGAACGTCCTCGACTTCTCGGAAGTCAAGGTGCGCGACTGCATGATTCCACGATCCGAACTCACTGCGGTCTCTGTCGATACGCCCTTCAAGGAACTTAACCAGCTCTTTGTCGAAACCGGCTACTCGAAAATACCAGTCTATAAAGGGGATATCGACAACCTTATCGGATATATCCATTCGAGCGAGATGTTCCGCCGCCCTCACCAGTGGCAGCAGAAAATCATCCCCATCCTCTTTGTTCCCGAATCGATGGCCGCGCCGAAACTGCTGCGTATGCTGATGGAACACAAGAAGTCCATTGCCGCCGTTGTCGATGAGTTTGGCGGTACCGCAGGCGTCATCACCACAGAAGACCTTTTTGAGGAAATCATCGGCGACATCGAAGATGAACACGATCAGGTACAACTCATCGAGAACAAAGTGAACGACCATGAATGGGAGCTCAGCGGACGCCTTGAAATCAGCCACATCAACGAGGATCTCGAACTCAACCTGCCCGAAAGTGACGAATACCAGACCTTAGCCGGCCTCATCCTCCACCACCTGCAGACCATGCCCAAGGTCGGTGACACCATCACTCTCGATGACGAACAGATACGTCTGACCGTTGTGAAGACCAGTGCCACAAAAATTGAGCTTGTTAAGTTGTCAAATTTGCCAAGTGAAGAGTGAGAATTGATGGAATTGGAACAAAATTGCACGATTTTAGCAAAAAAATCCGTAAATTTGTTCGACAATTAAAATTAATTATGTATATTCGCGTCCGATTTTGTCCACTTTGACCCCCCTTTTGCAGGCGGTTCGAACACTGAATAAAAAAAATTATAACAAAATACATTAAAACAAATGGCAGTATTACAACGCATCAGAAACCATTCCATTCTCCTCTTGGTTATCGTGGGTTTGGCAATGGTAGCATTCATTGTCGGAGACTTGATTACAAGCTCCAGCTCCATCGTACAGAGCCGACGCGATAAGGTCGTGACCATTGACGGCAAGAAAGTAACCTACGAGAGTTATGAGGCTGCTCGTCAGCGTCGTCAGGATTTCGTGAAGGCCATGCAGGGTCAGGAGCTTGACAACCAGAGCACACAGCAGCTCAACAATCAGGTCTATCAGGAGATTGTCACCAAGACCCTCATTGAGAAGGCTTGCGAAAAATTCGGTATCGTAGTTACCAAGGACGAGATCAACGAGCTCGTGCAGGGACAGAACATGTCCCCCATTCTTACCCAGATGTTCGGACAGCAGGCTCCCCAGGTCGTTTCCTACTTTGTCAACCTCATCACCACCGATGGCTTTGAACAGGCCGCTCAGCAGAATCCTTTCTTCTCGGAGGAGAACTGGATGGAAATCGAGAATCAGGTAGCCCTGAATCGTCTCGTCGAGAAATATACTGGCCTCGTAGCTGCAGCCGTTGCTCCCAACAAGCTTGAAGCCAAGGACAACTTCAACGGCGACAATACTGAGTGCAACTTCGCATACGTAAAGCAATATGCAAGCAGCGTTCCCGATTCAGTGGTAAGCGTGAGCAAGAATGACGTTGAGAAGTACTACAACAGCACCAAGCGCAACTATAAGCTCAATGCTGAGCGCCGCAACGTGAGCTACATCAACGTAGCCCTTCGTCCAAGTGACGAGGATTATGCACAGGCCGAGGCTGATATCAAGGCTCTTCGCGACGAGTTCGCTACCACCGACGAAGTGGCCGAACTGGTAAACGGCAACTCTTCTGTTTCCTATATGGATGCCTGGGTGCCTGTAAGCAACTTTGAGGGTGACACCAAGGAGTTCGTGCAGAACAACGGCGTAGGTGCCATTTTGGAACCCCACCGCGAAAGTGGCGACTACTACATGATGGCTCGTATCCTCGACAAGACCGTGGCTCCCGACTCCATCGAACTGGCTATGGTAGTCGTTCCTACTACTACTGAGGCAGACAGCATCAAGGCCGTTCTTGCTTCTGCTTCCAACGCCACCACTGCACTTGCATCCTACGACCAGCAGCAGAAGTTCGTAGGCTGGATGGAGGATCCTTCACTCCTGCAGAACTTTGGCAATGACCTTCGCAACAAGATTCGCTCTTGCGCCGTTGGCAACACCTTCATCCACGATATGAACGATAATGCTCATTTCGTATGCAAGGTAACCAAGAAGACTGCTCCTGTGCCTCTCGCTAAGGTGGCCATCTATGCCAATGAGGTTTATCCTTCGACCCGTACCCGTGGCGAGGAGTATGGCAAACTCAATCGCTTCCTTACCACCTACAAGGACGTTCGTTCTATGATGGATAGCGCTCGCGCCGAGGGCTTCATGATGATGCCTACCACCCTCTACTCCACTTCTTACAATGTAGGTGGCGTGCAGGATGCTCGTAGGGCTGTGCAGTTCGCCTTCCAGAACAAGAAGGGTGACATCAGCGACATCATTGAGACTGGCGACAACCTCCTCGTGGTAGCCATCACCGGCGATATCGAGAAAGGTTATCTCGACATCAACGACACTACGTTCTATAAGCAGATTGCCCAATTCAATGTTCTGCCTCTCAAGAAGGTCGAGAAGCTTTCTGCCGACTTTGATGCCGTGGCCGACAAGACCCTCGCAGGTTATGCTGCAGCCTTCAATGGTGCCAGCATTGACACCGCCAAGTTCGTCAACTTCAACCTCAGCAATGTGGTCGGTTTGGGTTCCGAGCCAAAGATCTTCGAGGCTGCCCTCAAGGCCAATCCTGGTGATGTACTCACCGTTGCAGGTCGTAACGTTGTCGTAGCCCTCCAGCTGCTCAGCAAAAACGACAAGGGCCTTACCTATGACGAGAAGGCTCGTTTGGAGACCGTAGCTCGCAGCCGCGATTATGCTCAGGCAGCCAATGCAGCCCTTCAGGTGCTGACCGACAACGCCAAGATTGAGGATAACCGTATCAACTTCTATTAATCAGAAGCATCCAAGTCCATCGCCCAAAGCATGGACCAACAACGAAAAAGGACGGACAGCAACTTGCCCGTCCTTTTCCATTCCCGACAGAACACCATGACCCCACTTTTAGGAAAGACACTAACCGAGCTGCAGGATATAACCGCCGCCCTCGGCATGCCGAAATTCACAGCCAAGCAGATTGCCCAATGGTTATACGTAAAACGTATCCGTACCATTGATGAGATGACCAACCTCTCGAAGGACAATCGCTCCAGACTTGCATCGGAATACACCATCGGATATGAAGAGCCAGCTGGTGCGGCCCGTTCAAAGGATGGTACCATCCGTTATCTCTTCGCCACTCCCGTGGGCAAACAAATCGAGACCGTCTATCTGCCCGAGCATGAGCGTGCCACACTCTGCATCTCCAGTCAGATAGGTTGCAAGATGCGTTGCTATTTCTGCATGACCGGAAAGCAGGGCTTCAATGGGCAACTCTCCGCTCATCAGATCATCAATCAAATCTTCGCCATTCCCGAGTCGCAAAAGCTTACCAACCTTGTCTTCATGGGCATGGGAGAACCACTCGACAACTGGGAAGAACTGCACAAGACGCTCGACATAATAACTGCACCTTGGGGCATGGCATGGAGTCCCAAGCGAGTCACTGTATCGACCATCGGACAAATGCAGCACCTAACCGATTTCCTGCGCGAGAGCCATTGCAATCTCGCCATTTCCCTGCACTCTCCTTTTGCCGATGAACGACAAAGATTGATGCCCGTCCAGCAAGCCTATCCCATCAGCGAGGTCATTGAATTACTCAAGACCTACGATTGGACGCATCAGCGCGAACTTACCTTCGAATACATTGTCTTCCGTGGCCTCAATGACGACAAACATCATGCACAAGCGTTGCTCCAACTGCTCAAGGGACTGCCTTGCAAAGTCAACCTCATCCGGTTTCACGCCATACCCGATGTGGAACTCCAGACCTCCGACCTCAAGGCAATGGAAGCACTGCGTGACTACCTTTGCCAACATGGTTTGATGACGACAATTCGTGCTTCGCGCGGCGAAGATATTTATGCCGCATGCGGTATGCTGTCAAGCAAGAAGGAAGAGGAACGAAGGGTCAAGGATTAATCTTGCATTTTGACACCCAATGTCTGCAATTTATGGTTTTTATTGGATATGTCAGCAGTTTTTTTCTGAAATATTTGCATTATTTATAAATAATGAGTATATTTGCACCCGATATAGGAATAAACTGTGAAACAATCCAAACAAACAGCATAATGAAGAAATTTTACTCCACGATACTTGCTCTCATCTTCTGCTCCTCAGCCCTATTGGCCCAGGAGGAGACCTCGTTTGCCTTCATGTTGGGCGATGAGGTCATTCCCAATGGTGGCACAGTGACAATTTCGGAGTATGAGGATCTCGACTTCATGATTGAGATGCATGCTGCCGTTTATGTCAAGAATGTCTGCGAAGATGCAACCAAGCTTTCACTAACTTGCGTTGGCAAGGAGAACTACAACGATATTCAGTTCTGCCCCAATAATAATTGCATACCTTGGAACGAGGAGGGCCAAATCACTACCAACTATATGGATGCTATTCAGCCAGGCGCTACCGTTGAGCAGGGCAAAGATTGGCTGCATGCTCAGGTTTTCGACACCAAGTCGTTCAAAGGTTCTGTCGAACTCAAAGCATATTGCACCCTTGATCCTGAAGATTGCACCTCCATCACTGTAATTTTCGACACCGATGCACAAGGCATCAACAAGGTAATTAGCGACAATAACAAGATGGAAGTCTATAACCTCTGCGGAAAGAAGATCGCCGAAAGCACCAAAGGTCTCGCCAAAGGCATCTATATCATCAAGCAGAATGGAGCTTCACGTAAGGTGGTAATCAAGTAAGAAATACTTACACACACATATTATAATTGTCCAGAGGCAACGCGAAAATTTTTTCACGTTGCCTCTGTTTTTTTGATATTGACTAATCTCGAAATTAATACTCGCTTGCTGCTGTCTCTTCAGGTGTAAGAGGCTCTTCTGGAAGCTCGGCTCCTTTCAACTTGTTCATGATGCCAGCCTCGATTTCATCAGCCAACTCAGGATTGTCGAGCATAAGCTGCTTGGTAGCATCACGACCCTGGGCGAGCTTGGTGCCATTGTAGCTGAAGAACGACCCACTTTTCTTGATGACACCATATTCAACACCGAGATCGACGAGTTCACCGGAACGGCTGATGCCCTCACCGAACATGATGTCGAACTCTGCCTTACGGAACGGAGGAGCCACCTTGTTCTTGACAACTTTCACACGCACCTGATTGCCCAGTACCTGATCGCCCGATTTGATGCTGGTGACACGACGGATGTCGAGGCGCACCGATGCATAGAACTTCAAGGCATTGCCACCGGTAGTAGTCTCAGGGTTACCGAACATGACACCGATCTTCTCACGAAGCTGATTGATGAAGATGCAGACGGTCTTTGTCTGATTGATGGCCGATGTGAGTTTACGCAAAGCCTGACTCATCAGTCGTGCCTGCAGACCCACCTTGTTGTCACCCATGTCACCCTCAATCTCAGCCTTTGGTGTCAAAGCAGCTACCGAGTCAATGACGATGATATCGATAGCGGCCGAACGAATCAGGTTGTCGGCTATTTCGAGAGCCTGTTCTCCATTGTCAGGCTGCGAGATGAGCAGGTTGTCGGTATCGACACCAAGCTTCTCGGCATAGAAGCGATCGAAGGCATGCTCTGCATCGATAAAGGCAGCTATGCCTCCCTTCTTCTGAGCCTCAGCGATAGCATGGATGGCCAATGTGGTCTTACCCGATGATTCCGGGCCATAGATCTCGATAATGCGTCCCTTGGGATAACCACCTACGCCAAGGGCTGCATTCAAACCAATCGAACCAGTAGGGATCACCTCAACTTCTTCGACCTTCTCTTCACCCATGCGCATGATGGAACCTTTACCGAAAGTCTTGTCGATCTTCTCCATCGCCATCTGCAACGCTTTCATTTTGTCGCTCATGGGGGCTGTTTCTTTTTGTACCTTTGCCATAATATTAGGAATTAAAAAAATACGAATCGATGTTGAAAAATGTTTCCCAACTCATCGCAGCGAACAATGCTTGTAGTCGGGATGGTTCTTGCCTTTGAGGATGGCCTGGAGCTTGTTCTTGATGAATGGTCTGCGCAGAGGTGAAACCCTATCGATGAACATCTTGCCATCGAGGTGGTCATATTCATGCAACACCATGCGGGCTGCAAAGCCATCAAGCCGTTCCTCATGCTCCACAAGATTCTCGTCAAGATAGTTGATCACGATCCAATCGGGACGCTTCACGCCTTCATAAACACCAGGGATTGAAAGGCATCCCTCATCCTTGACGTTGGTCTCCTTGCTCTCTTCCACAATCTCCGGATTAATCATGCAGCGACGAACACCACGGCACTCGGGATAATCCTCGGCCAATCCATTGCCATCGACAACAAACATGCGTAAGGCCAATCCCACCTGTGGGGCTGCCAAACCAACGCCATTGGCCTTCTCCATCGTCTGGAACATATTCTCGGCGAGTGTCTTGAGTTCCGGATAGTCCTCGGGCACATCCTCGGCCTCCTTGCGAAGCACCGGCTCGCCATATAAGTAAATTGGTAGTATCATATTTTCGTTTATTTTCTTTTTTCTTAATTATCTAGGTTCTCTAGAGCATCTAGATTATCTAGAATCTCTAGTCTTTCAAGGGAAACATAACAGCGTTGTAGCCTGGCATGGAGCGGTTGTCCATCCACTGCTGTAAGATGATGGTAGCCGACACCTCGTCAATCATGCCCTTGTCCTCGCGCCGCCGCTGCTTGCCCACACCGCTCAACAAGATGGTCTGCGAAGCGAGCTTCGAGGTGAAGCGTTCATCCACCAGCTCAATGGGCAAATCGGCCATTAGCTTATGCAGACGATTGAGGAAAGGCTCGATGTATTGCCACGATTCACTCATCTCGCCACTCATCCGACGCGGCATTCCCACAATGACACGTTCCACGCCTTCTCGTGGAATATAATCCATCAGCCATTTCTCAAGTTCATGCGTAGGCACAGTGGTCAGTCCGTTGGCAATAATCTGCAACGGATCGGTGACTGCCAAGCCCGTACGCTTGCGTCCATAATCGATACTGAGGATGCGTCCCATAACGGTCAGTTTTCTATCGCGTGCAAAGATAGCGCATTTTCGCGAATTCTGCAAATATTTCCTTCCTTTTTTTCAAAATATGCTCTTTTTCACATTCGTTGTCAAAGCAAACCCCTGTCACAGTTGGCTGCGGCAGGGGCTATGGCATTCGTGGGAATAGAAGTCCTCCTAATTATTTGACAGCATCGATGGCTTTCTTGATATGGGAGAAGATTTCATCGATGTCACCCACTCCAGAAATAGAGACATACTTCCCTTCGTCAATGTAGTATTTCTTCAAAGGCTGTGTCATGTGGTGATAATTCTCCAGACGATGCCGTGCAGTGTGCTCATTGTCATCAGCTCGTCCAGAAGTCCTGCCACGAAGCACAATGCGATGAATTAGTTCTGCATCATCGACCTCAAGACCAATGACAGTCGATATCTCCTCATCGCGATCAGCGAGCATTTCATCAAGAGCCAAGGCTTGGGGTATAGTGCGTGGGAAGCCATCGAAGATTACACCCTTGATATCCTTGCCCAAAGCATCCAGAACAGCGGCAAGAATCTTGATCATGAGAGAATCTGGAATGAAATTGCCCTCATCGATGTATGAGGCTGCAAGTTTACCGAGTTCGGTGCCCTTCTTGATTTCTGCGCGAAGCACGTCGCCAGTGGAGATGTGGGCAACACCATACTCCTCGATAATCTTGTCACTCTGGGTTCCCTTGCCAGAACCTGGGGCTCCGAAAATCACAATATTCAACATACTCTATTCACCTTAAAAACAAATAACCTTTTTCTATAAAATTCATAGAAATCTTGACAAAGGTAAATATATTTTATCAAAAAAACAAATTTTCCAACAAAAAACTTGGATTTTGAAGAAATATCGCTCTAAATTGTCAACATAAGTAATCAATTCTCACTAGCTAACTACCCATATGTCAGGCAGGTTGCGTCCTTGCTCATTATAGTCCAATCCGTAGCCCACAATGAAGTCATTGGGTATCTCTAAAGCCACATAATCGAGTTTAAGGTCTGTCACCTTCATGGCTGCGGGCTTTTTGAGCAAACAACATACCTTGATGCTTCTGGCACCCAGGTCGCTCAATTGAGAGATGAGACGCTGCATCGTATAACCGCTATCTACAATATCCTCAACGATCACGACGTCGCGATCCACCACGCTCTCAATCAGCCCAACGATGGTCTTAACCTTTCCCGTGGTTCGAGTGCCCTCGTAAGATTTCATACGGATGAACGTGATCTCGGCATCCGGCAAGGTGATTTGACGGAAGAGGTCGGAAGCAAAGACAAACGCACCATTGAGCACACACACGAAAAGCGGACGTTCCACACCCTCCAGATCCTTCGATATCTCTTGGGCCACACGAGTCACCGCTGCCTGTATTCTCTCCTTGCTGAGATAGGATTTGAACGTTCTGTCAGATACTTTGATTTTTTCCATAACAACAAATTATTATAGTTCCCGTGTCAGCCAAGCTTGGCTGACAAAACTTGTCAAGCCGTCATCACTTTAAGTTTCTTGAGGAGTGCAAACATCACGACAGCACTGATGAGACAAAGAGCAATGAGGATGCCCCAGTTGTGCATCAGCGGTATCTTGTTCCAAAGCTGCGAGGGAATGGAACTCAGATAATTGCCAATGGCAGTTGCCACGAACCAGCCGCCCATCATCAATCCCTTGTACTTGGGAGGAGCCACCTTGGTTACAAACGAGATACCCATAGGCGAAAGGAGCAGCTCGGCCAATGTCAACGTAAAATAGGTGGAAATCAGCCATCCTGGCGAAAGGATGCTCTGCGTACCTTCGCCAAGGTCCATAGGCGATGTCAGGGATACGGAAGCGAGCGAAATGACGGCAAATCCAAGACCTGCCACAAGCATACCCCAAGCGATACGAGCCGGAGCACTTACCTCCTTGCCTTTCTTGGCCAGAGTATCGAAGAAGAGCATGCTGAACGGGGTCAATGCCACCACGAAGAACGGGTTGAACTGCTGGAAGTCCGAAGGCTGGGCATGAGTTGGATCCGACATGCCTCGATAAAGGGCATAGGCCCCTCCAAGCAATACAAGGGTTATGCACCAAAGCAAGGAACGGTTCTTCGAGGTCTTTGCCCCCACTGCGCCAAAGCCTGTATATACAGCCAAGGCGATAAGTGCCAAACTGAAGATATTAAAACCGATACGCATAGGTCCAGTGACCGAAAGGTCGGTATATCGCTTGGCAAAGAAGGTTAAGGCCGAACCGTTCTGGTGGAAGGCCATCCAGAAGAAGATGACCACAGCGAAGACAAGCAACAGGGCCACGATTCGGTCTCTTGTCTGCTTGGGTGTCAGCTCCACCATCTCGGCATTGGCGACCTTCGCCTGTTTCGCAGTCACATCGGCATGCTTGAACCAACTGCGACAAGAAAAATAGATGATGGCCGAAAGAACCAACGAAATGCAAGCCACGCCAAAGCACAACCCATACCCGCTATAAAGCGCCTCCAGATAGGCAGGATCCTGATTGGCTGCATCATAGACGAAACCTTTGCCTGACAAGTGCTGGTTGGTGATCCACTTGGCCATCGACGGAGCAAACATCGCACCAATGTTGATGGCCATATAGAACAAGCTGAAAGCAGAGTCTCGTCGGCTCTGATAGCGGGGATCGTCATAGAGGTTGCCGATAAGCACCTGCAGATTGCCCTTGAAAAGACCCGTGCCAAGTGACACACCCGTCAATCCCGCATACATGGCCCATGCTCCAGCCGTATTGGCTGGCGTAGGAATTGCAAGCCCCAGATAACCCAGAAACATGACAATCATTCCCACAACTACACACTTGCCGTAACCCATCTTGTCGGCGACCCAACCACCTACAAGAGGGGCAAAATAAACTACAGCTAAAAAGATAGCATACACCTGTCCAGCATGTGCCTCGTCCCATCCGAACTTGGCTTGCATGAACAAGGCGAAGATGGCAAGCATGGTGTAATAGCCAAAACGCTCGCCGGTGTTGGCCAATGCCAAAGCATACAGGCCCTTGGGTTGTCCTTCAAACATATCAGATACGAATAAATTTGCGGCGCAAAGATACATAGTTTTTTTGAAACTACCAAATTTTAATTTGCACATTTATTCACAAATATTTGGAAATGCCATTTTTATTGTTTATCTTTGCACCGCAATTTCAATTGTTATTTGCCAAATCACAATTGTTATTGGTTAATTGTTAATTGTTATTCGTTTAATATGTTCAAAAGTCATCCCAAGGGTCTCATCCCTGCTGCGCTGGCCAACATGGGCGAGCGCTTCGGCTACTACATCATGAACGCAGTGCTTCTGCTGTTCCTGGTGTCGAAGTTCGGCCTCTCCGACGGCACCGCCGGCATCATCTATTCAGTGTTTTACTTTGGCATCTATGTGCTGAGTCTGGTGGGCGGTATCATCGCCGACCGCACACAGAATTACAACCGCACCATCCAGTGGGGTCTGGTCATCATGGCATTGGGTTACATCGCCCTGGCCATCCCCGTCTTCAGCCAGACTGATTTCAGCGGCAGCTGGTGGGGCATCCTCATCTTCACTTGCGTGGCCCTGCTTGCCATCGCCTTCGGCAACGGTCTATTCAAGGGTAATCTGCAGGCCATCGTCGGCAAGATGTACGACGAATTTGAGGCTGAGGCTGCCAAGGAGGGTCCCGAAGCCCTTCAAGTGGCCAAGGATAAGCGTGACTCGGGATTCCAGATCTTCTACGTGTTCATCAACATCGGCGGTTTGTTCGCTCCATTTATCGCTCCTTTGCTTCGTCAGTGGTGGCTCACCAAGCACGCACTTGTCTATAATGCCGATATGCCGGCGCTCTGCCATCAGTTCCTCGCCGATGGTCAGGTGACTACCAAGTTCACCGAGACGCTCAGCAAGGTACTCCTCCCCGGTTACAACTTTGTTGACAACGCCGCATTCAGCCACGACTATATCACCGTCTTCAATCAGGGTATCCACTACTCGTTCATCGCTTCGGTGATTGCCATGCTTATTTCGCTTTGCATTTTCCTGGCTTATAAGCGTATCTTCCCACAGCCTGCCAAGAAGGTGGCCGCCGCTGTCGTAGAATATACCGAAGAGGAGAAACGCACCATGGCTACCGAAATCAAGCAGCGTCTCTATGCTCTCTTTGCTGTGCTCGGCATCGCCATCTTCTTCTGGTTCTCATTCCATCAGAACGGCCAGTCGTTGAGTGTCTTTGCTCGCGACTTTGTCAAGACCGATTCCATTGCTCCCGAGATCTGGCAAGCGCTCAATCCGTTCTTCGTAATCGTCCTCACCCCCATCATCATGTGGATTTTCGGCAGCCTCGCTGCCAAGGGCAAGGCAATTTCTACGCCGCGCAAGATTGCTATTGGTATGGGCATAGCTGGCTGCGCTTATCTCTTCCTGATGCTCTTCTCGATGTTCAGCAATTATCCTTCAGGTGATGAGTTCCGTGCCCTCGATGCTGCCAGCATGGCTGCTGCTGGTCTGGCCAAGGCTTCTCCGTGGGTTCTCATCGTAACCTATTTCTTCCTCACCGTAGCTGAGCTCTTCATCTCCCCGCTTGGCTTGAGCTTCGTCTCGAAGGTCGCTCCACGTCACATGGTAGGTCTCTGCCAGGGTCTTTGGCTTGGTGCAACTGCCATCGGCAACCTGATGATCTGGCTCGGCCCCGTTATGTACAACGCTTGGCCCATCCAGTGGTGCTGGGCAGTATTCCTCATCGTCTGCCTCATCTCCATGGCCATCATGTTCGGCATGGTCAAGTGGCTTGAACGCGTGGCTTGCTAAATCAAATCTATAGTCTTTACGACATAATCAATTCGACCCGCAGGAATGTTCTCTGCGGGTCAGTTTTTTATTTCTGAAATCTCGGCTGGGATTATTCATTTACCTTCTCCAAATAATGTTTCTCATTATAGGCCGTGGGTGTCATGCCATACATTTCCTTGAAGGCGGTGGCGAAATTGTTGGGGCTGGAGAATCCGACCTCGTAAGCGACTTCGGCAATCGACATCTTGCGCTGTGTCAACAATTCGGCAGCCTTGGCCAAACGGATGTTGCGAATGTAGTTGCGAGCCGTCTGGTTGGTCAATTCCTTGAGCTTGCGGTAAAGGTGTACACGACTCAATCCCACCTTCTCGGCAATGAGCTCGCTGGACAATTCGGGATTGCTCAAATTGTCGTTCACAACTTTGAGGATGCGCTGCAACAGACGCTGGTCGGGTGACTGCAATTCAGGCGTATCGACCTTGTCTGTGGGCAACTGCGAACCACTGAACGAACTGCGCAAACGGTTATGTTCATCGATGAGGTTCTTGATGGTCTTGAGCAAAATCTCCAGATTGAATGGCTTCGAAATGAATGCGTTGGCACCCACATCAAGGCTCTTAAGACGATCTTCGTCGCTGGATTTTGCGGTAAGCAGTATCACGGGCAGGTGATTGAGCAGTACATTGCTTCGGATGTAGCGGCAAAGCTCCACACCGTCCATCTCGGGCATCATCACATCACTGAGCACCAAGTCGTAGCCTTCGGCATTATCAAGCAGCTTCTCAAGTGCTTCGCGACCATTCATACAGGCCGTCACACGATAAATGGGTTTAAGTTCAGAAACAAGATAATTAAGCACCTCGTCTTCGTCATCGACTACAAGGATGCGACGTGAATATCGGCTTGAGCCCACAGAACTTTCGTCCATCGACTTACCCACCGACTTTTTCACGATGGTGATCTCATCCAACTCGTCCTCCAGTTCTACATCATGCGACTGTCTGGCAATTTTCTCCCTGTCTCGATAGGCATCATCACGGGTCGGCAACGTGACTGTCATCACCGTGCCCTGACCTGCTGGATTGTCTTTCGCCTCAACTTCTCCATGATGCAAATTGGTCAAAGCCTTCACCAGATTCAGTCCGATACCCGAGCCAATGGTCTGGATACCGTTCATCTTGGAACGATAAAAGAGTTCAAAGATATGCTTCTTGTCTTCAGGAGAAATACCGATACCTGTATCCGTAATGCTGATATTCAGTTTATTTTCTGGTGTCAAAGCACTCTCCACCGTGATTTGTCCACCACGCGGCGTATATTTGATTGCGTTCGAAAGCAGGTTGATGACGATCTTGTCGAAACAACCCTTGTCAATCCACGTCATAAAGCCCTCGGGCAACAGGTTGTTGTACGTCATGCTTATCTGACGCTCCTGTGTAAGATCCGAAATCGTATCACAAAGGTCCTGTAGCAACCTGGCAGGTGATAACTGCTGGCATTGCAGACTCATCTGCGCCTTGTCCAGCTTTCGGAGATCCATCAGTTCATTGATGAGGCCCAGCACGCGATTGGCATTGCGATCGATAATCTGATAGCTGCGCTGACGTTCCGTGTCCTTATCCAGCGTCATCAGCTTATGCAATGGACTAACAACAAGCGTCATTGGGGTGCGAATCTCGTGGGCGATGTTCATGAAGAACTGCAGCTTCTCTTCCTTGACAGCGACTTCACGAGCATGTTTTATCTTTAGCTTTTTCTCACGAAAACGACGTCGCTGATACTGTATGAGGAGCCAAACAATAGAACCAAGGGCAATAAGACCCAACAGTAATGCCCACCAATGCAAGAACCAGGGTCGGGCAATATCGATCTGCACGCTTTTGACGGGCGAAAGGGTGCCATCGGCATCCACCTGAAAGCGGAACGTATGAGAGCCGGAACCGATACGACTGAACGTCACTCGATTTAATGAGGGTGGGAGTGTTTGCCAGGAATCATTGTCCATCGCATATCGATAGGACACGCTGAAAGTCTCCAAAATGGGACGAGTAGCCAATTCGATTGAAAACGAACGGTCCCGCTCCTCCAATCTATAAACACCCTCCTTGTCCGGCAAGACGCTGTTCATATCGGTACTGAATCTCACTACACGTGCATCCACCACCGTCTCAGACTTTTTTATTTCACGCGGATTGAACCAATTGATACCCTCTGTGCCTCCGAACCATAACGTTCCATCGGTATCACGCATCGAAGTATTTTTGAAAAACTCGTTGAATTGCAAACCTTCGCGCGAAGTGTAGTTGGTGATGGTTTGCTGGCTCAGGTTGAGTTTCGAAATGCCTTTGCCACTGCTCACCCACAGGTTGCCCTCGCCATCGGTTTGTGAAGCAAAGACGTTGTCGGCCGACAGACCTTCATTCGTCGTATATACCTTGCCGACTCTTTTCTGCGTATCGAAGACAATCAGTCCGACATTGGTACACAAGCTGATTTGCGTAGCCGAGATACGCGAGATGCTATAGACGACAAGGTCGGGATAAAATTGTTCACACGTCATTTCGGATTCCAGCTGGCTGATAATCATCAAACCGTTATATGAACCCACATACAATTGGCCGGTCACAGCGTCATAACACAAGGCTCCGGCCCAGTTGCAGGCTGCTGGCAGATTCTGACGAACGAACGTCTTTCGTTTCTCATCATATTTCAGGATTCCATTGCCCATCGAAGCCACCCACAGATTCCCCCGATCGTCCTCTGCGAAATCATAGATATTGCTGGTATTGCTGCGCTGGTTCTCCAACGGGATATAATGGCAGACGCCAGTCTTGATGTCCATTATGCCTCCTCCCTGTCCGTACGACCCGAACCACACACGATGATGCGAATCTTCGTACAAGGAAGTCAGTGCTGTCGGCACCGATTGGGGGCCGGAATTGCAAGGATAATATGAAACCGTTTCACCCTGAGCATTCAAGCCATACACACCGCCATTGTCGGTACCAACCCAAAGAATGCCTTCGTGTGAACGAAACAAGGTAGTGACACAACGATCGCCGATGTTGTTAAATCGCAGGGAGTGCGGACCAAAATAGTGGAAATCAAACGGATTGCGCGACACTACCAGCACACCTTTCTGATATATAGCCATCCAGATATCTCCATTGCGCGAAGTGGTCAGAGAGTGAACCTTTTGGGTTCCTGCCTCCATTTGGGTATCGTCAAAGTCGAAGTCTGTAAGTTGCCCCGTCATGCAATCCAATATCTTGACTCCCTCGCTATCGGTACAGACATATATCTGCTGTTTGCCCGGGACAGTACGCAGCTCACAAATTCTGAAATTGTCCTCCGGTCGAGTAATCTCCTCTATCCGATGGGTTACATTATTATATTTATAAAGACCACGATCCACGCCGCCCATATAAACTACACCATCGGGACCCGTCTGCAACTCATCGATGCCCTTGATTCCATCGCCGAAAGGAATATGCTCCAAATTACCCTGTTTGTCAAGACGATGCAAGCCCTTCACCGTTGAGGTTGTCCAAATGTTTCCATAATAATCCTGACAACAATGCATACTTGATCGCAGTTCCTTGGTCAAGATATTAGGTAAGGCATGAGGTTCACCATTCTCGTCAATGTGAATCGTGAAGGTGATATTTCCGCAAGCGATGAAGTCGCCATTTGCCAGACGTGTCAAATGCGACACATTGAGGGGAGAAATGCCCTGCAACGTATCGCAGATCACCGTGGTGAAGTCATCAGTCTCGGGTCGATACATCTGCGAACCCGCCATTGTGCCCACCAATACATGGCCTTCCTCGTCGGTACAAAGTGAACGCACGACGTTGCTTTGAAGCGAATGCGGATTGTTCGGCAAATGTGTATAAGTGACAAACTGTGAACCGTCGAAACGGCATAATCCATCTTCAGTCACTACCCATATCATCTCGTCTGCACTCTCCTCCACCTGATTGACCAAGCTGTTGGGCAGATTGTTCTCGGTGGTATAAAGCAGATTCAAGTTGGCATCCGCATGGTTGGCCAACAGTCCCAAAGTAATGGATAAAACGACAAACCGTTTGTGTAACATAGTCTTTTGTTTCATGCGGCAAAGATAAAGAATATTTTCTGAAACATGTTACAAATCACGAAACAAATATCTCTCAAAATGTAACATCATCTCAAATCTCTTCGTTTTTGTACGATTTTACACCATAATAAACAACAAAGGACAACAATTCCTGCACGGAAAAGTTGTCCCTCTTTGCATTTGTCATCAAAGACAATGTTACATGCGTTACTCTTGTACAAACGGCTTCAGACCTTCGGCAGCCTCAGCGGCAGTAATCTGCTTGCCACCATTGTCGAGGTCGATGAGTTTGTAGCGATCATGACCCATGCCAAGCTCCTTCATATAGGAAAGCTGGCGCAAGCCATGGCGAGTGACGATGCGTTCCAGCAGGTCGTGGTGCTCCTCTTCAGTCATGGCAAAGACGATATCAACGCAAGCCTGGTCCACAGCCAGGATGTCTGTCGAAGAGAGGATGCCGACGTTGGGTGTAACCACAGGAGCAGCAGCCAATCCCTCGCAGTCGCACGACACGCTCATGTTGCGCATTACGTTAACGTATGTAACATGTTCGCCGAAGAAGTCGATGGTCGCCTTGGTCGATTCGGTCATGCGCTCCATGAATTCCTCCTCCTTGATGTCCCACTGGTCAGGTTGTCCGGGTGTGGTGTGGATCATCGCCTTGCCGATACGGCCATCTGCACAACCGATGCCGATGTTCTTGTTCGAACCGCCGAAACCGCCCTGCGTATGTCCCTTGAAGTGGGTCAGAGCAACCAAGGAAGTGTAGTTCTTGAGGTTTTTGCCCACTGACATTTCCTTGAACCACTTGCCGCCCTTGACAGGAAGCATGGCAGTGCCATCCTCGTCAAGGATATCGACGGGGCAAAAGGTCCAACCATTCACCTTCAAGGTCTCGCGGTGTTTCTCGGTAGTGTAACGGTCACCCTCGTAGTAGGTGTTGGTCTCCACGATGGTGGCATCCTTCAGATCCTTTTCAAACAGGGCCTTCACCCATTCGCGAGGCAGGATGTTCGGGCCATTCTGTTCGCCGTTATGCAGCTTCACGGCCACCTTGCCCTCGATGTTCTGGTTCACCTTTTCGTATGCGGCAATCAGGCCGTTGGCACTAAGGTCACGGGTGAAATAGACGACGGCCTCGTCGCCCGTACGCTCGTCATAATTCACATACCTGCGGCCATCGGTGTTGCTTTCCGTCTCATTAGACTGCGCCTTCCTCGAATTACAGCTGGCCATCATTCCTCCACAAAGGCCAAGCAAAAGTGCTCGTTTAATCATTTTGTTCATAATCATAAATATTTGTTATGGTTCTCATTAATATAATATAGTCACTATAGTCACTATAGCTACATCACTCCAAAAGCTCCAAAGGCACACAGTTGGCCATCGCCTCATAAGCCCGTTCACTCGGATGCAGATGGTCGCCCGAATCGTAGCCTGGAGCAAAAGCCACGGGTCGTTCTGGGTCTCTCACGGCCTGATCGAAGTCGATGCAGCCATCAAAATCGGGTGCAGTGCGCAGCCACTCGTTGAACTCCCGACGTATCTGGTCGCGGAACTCGGCGTATGTCCTCCAGTTCCAGATGGGCAGCAACGTACCGCTCCACACACGGAGACCCAACTGGCGGGCGTGCTCGATATAGAACTTCCTCATACCTTCGATGAGGTCTTCGGTCGTAGGCATATCGCTCATGGGACGGAACGGATTGACATCGACACCCACCGGATGGATGATGTCGTTGATGCCATGTTGGATAATCACATCACGGGCACCCGCCACATTCATCTCGATAGGGAAGCGCGTCTCGCCCTTCAATCCGTATGCCTGATAGGTGATGCAATTGTATTGGCGCAGGATGCGCGTTCCGCTCACCGCACGACGGATGATTGCCACATCGTGCAAACCTTCCTTCCAGGCTCGGTTCGCCAGATAGTCGGGCCAGCTTTGTGCAGTTATCGAATCGCCATAACATACCAGTGCATGGTTCTTCTCTTCGGTCAGAATGTCGATGGTGTTGAGGAAATAGAACCAGTTGGTGTTCCTGGTCAAGTCGAGCGGCAATACCTTGGCATCGGCATAGTCTCCGTACGAGAATTTGCCCTTCGAGAGCGGTCCTGTCACCAGCGTACCCGCATTCATCTGCGTATAGCTGCCCAGATAAATGCTTACCTCGATGGCATCTCCGGCATTTATTGCCAGGGGTATCTCATCGCTCTCAACTTCCTTGCCTGGCGCAATGTGGATACGCCGGGCTCCATCGAAGGTGATGGCCACAGGACGATAATGCTCCACCACTCTCGCCACACGCACCTTGGTGAGCGTCACCTCTTCGGTACCCGTCAGGTTCGAGAAACGGAAACGCAGCTTACTGCCGCTGAAGCACATCCTGATAGGATACCTCAGCGTGATGTCCCGTGCATACACCGACATCTTGCGGTCGGAGATCGACGTGGCGTTGCCCCAGCAAGCCACCCATTTGGTGTATTTGTTTGCTTGTTCCTCCATAGATATTATTTTTCGGTGCAAAGTTAAAACAATTCGCGCGAATCTCCAAGAATCCGTCTCATTTTTTTCAATTTCCCGCCGTTTTTTCTCAATCTGTACTGACAACGTTGTCAAAATCACCGACGAATCTCCGAAACTCATTATCTTTGTCCCCGAAAAAAGATGTGGCAATTTTCCCGTGTTTAGAAGTCAATCCTGCATTTTCAAGGATGATTTCTCCAAAAAATATGGCAAAAAATGTTCAACATATCACAAAATTTCCTATATTTGCGGCGATATTCATTAACAACCCTTCATAACCTATGAAATTACCTAAGTCCACCGTGATTCGATCCTTCGTTCTCATGATGCTCCTGTCATGCGTCTCTTCCCTTTGGGCTCAAAGGGAACGCAACTATATCTACATCCTGGATTGTTCCCGTTCGATGGTGACCGAATATCACATCTGGGATGCCACACTCGACTATCTTGAGAAGGATATAGCCCGTCTGTCGGACAACACGATGGTGACCATCGTCCCCTTCCAGGGCACCGTCTATGGAAAGTCAGTGAAGCACGAGCTCAAGAAGGACTTCGACTGGGCGAAGTTCAAGAAGGAGGTCTATCGCTATCCCGATGCACTGACAGGCACCAACATCTGCCAGGCGTGGGACCATGCCCAAAGCTATATCGACCCCAACAAGGACAACTACATCTACCTGCTAACCGACGGCAAGGACAACAAGAACCCCAGCCCCGACGGTACCGAGAACGTCTGCAAGCGTATCCGGCAATGGTGCGAACGCGCGGGCAATTCTCAAGGCTATTACGTAGCACTCTCCAACGAAGCCATCGACGACCGCATCCGCACGGCTGTCGAACATTGTCCCAAGTTCAAGACCGTCAATGGCATTCAGAACCCGTTTGGCAGCTTCGACAAGATTGAGATGAACTACAACACCCTCGACCCGCACGATGCCATCCTGCCTTTCTCGGCCGAAGGCAATTTCAAGGCCAGCGCTCAGTCGGCCGATTCTTCCATCGGAGTTACGCTTGCAGGCGGCATTATCCAGCAGGGCCGTGCCACCTTCCACTTCACACCCAATGTCGGCATCAGCCAGATGCCCCAGTCGTTCGACGTACCCATCAAGGTGACCAGCGACGAGATCGATATCCTCAATCCCGACCTCATCCTCCATGTCAAGAATATCGCCGAGCGTTCACTCCTCCTCCCCACCGAGGAGATTGACCTCGGCGAAGCAGAGTGGTACGGCAGCTTCTGGTGGAGCGATGCCAAGGCCCAGGACACACTCACATTCGACCTCAATCCGCAGTTCAACGAGTCGGCGAGCAAGATGGGTGCACATATCCAGCTGCGTTTCTCCGAGACAACGACCGACAAGGACAAACCTCTGGGCCTGCAATGTCAGTTGCTCTTCAACGGCGAGCCTTCCGATGGAAATCTCAACATCGACCCCGGTCAACCCGCCGTGTTGAGCATCATCCCCAACACCGACAGCCGCGAGGGCAAGCACTACTACCAGCTCATCTCTGTGCCGAGTTCGAAACGTAACCTCGAGAACATCAACGGCGAACCCGTATCCGACTATCAGCTCACCCTGCGCTCCAGCTACGACGTCGATATGAATCCGCTCAAGTGGGCCGTCATCATCATCTGCGCCATCATCCTCGCGCTGCTCATCGTCTGGTTCCTCATCATGCGTCCGCTGCTCTACCCCACCATACGTCTCAGCAGCATCCAGATGGAGTGCCAACCCATCTACAAGAATCCGCGCATCAAGGGCTGTCGCCGTGTGGTATTCAGCAACCGACGTCGTCAGCAGAGCCTGCTCAACCGTATCTTTACAGGCGAAGTGAAATACATCACCGAAGACTTCTGGGACAAGGAGTGGTCGCTCGTTCCGGGCTCCAAGAAGACACGTGTCCGCGCCCTCGGCGTTTCGGGCTATGCCATGAATCCTCCAGGCAACACCATCGAGGCATTGACACCCGTCGAGATGAAGAGCCTCGCTACAGGCAAAAAGATCAAGATCACCCTCAAGAAATAATCCTTCGACAAAATCATTAAAAAACATCATATTATGGCAACAAAAATCAAACGCAGCCTTTACATCGGCTTAGGTGGAACCGGCATGAACGCATTGCTCAATGCCAAGAAACTCTTTATTGAAACCTACGGCGAACTGCCACCCATGATCGGCTTCCTCGGTGTAGATACCGACGGAGGCGCCTTCAAGAAGGAAATCGACTCGAAGATGGGCAAGATCCGTCTTGAGCCTTACGAGCAGCTTTCGCTGCAGGTGATGGATCCGCGCTCATTCTACGAGGTGAATCGCAACCACTTCACGTGGCTCGCCGAAAAGAACATCTTCGCACTCCAGTCGATGATGCTCGGTGCAGGCCAGGTTCGCTCCAATGGTCGTTTCGCCATCACCTATAACTATCAGAAGATGCAGACCCAGGTCAAGAACGTCCTCGACCGCATTGCCGATGCACAAATCTCCAACAACCCACGATACGAGCTTGCTGCAAGCAACGTCGAGATTCACATGATCTTCTCGGTCTGCGGCGGCACGGGATGCGGCACATTCATCGACGCGGCTTACCTAGTGCGTCAGTTGGCTCCCAACCGCAAGCTGACGGGCTACGCCGTGCTCCCCGACGTCTTCGAAAGCATGGGCAACGGCAATGCTGCCATGGCGCGCGTCAAACCCAATGCCTACGGCGCCATCCTCGACCTCGACTGGCTCATGCACCTTCAGATGGACAGCAAGCCCGTGACCTTCGACTACGTGTCAACACCCGTTCTCGAAACCAGCCAGAACCCGTTCGACACCGTCTATTTCATCGACAACCGCAACTCCAACGGCGACATCTACAACCACGTCGATCAGCTCACCGACATGATCAGCCTTGCGCTTGTCACATCGGCCGGTGAACTCTCCAGTGCCTCGGCTTCGGTGAGCGACAATGTGCAGAAGATGATTGCTGCCGGCACAATGGATGTCGAAGGCAAGCGTGCCTGGTGCGCCGGCATGGGTGTATGCGAGATACTCTTCAAGGGCTCCGAACTGCGTTCGCTCTACGCATACAAGGCCGTCAAGCGCCTCATCGAACGCTTGTTCAACAGCTGTGTCGATAGCGATTCCATTGTCAATGGTTGGATCGACTCCGACACGGTCAAGATCCGCGAAAATGGCGGTGGCGAACACGACGATGTGATCGACTACCTGCTCGACATCAACCCGCCCTTCCAGCTCTCCGAGATCGACAACAAGGACAGCGCCAACGCCGAAGTGCAGGACTACCTCAACGGTTCGGGCATGAAGGGTCAGGAGAATATCGACGGCAAGCTCCGCCAGCTCAAGGAACGCGTCTTCGACGAGCTCCACAAGCTCCTTGTCAAGACCATCAACCAGGAGTGCGGCATCGGTGCCGCCGAAGCCGTGGTGCTTGGCATCCAGTCGCAGGTCAACATCTTCTTCGACGAGATGAACAAGGAGTACAAGGACCTCACCGACCAGCAGCCGTTGCTCGTCTCCGCCCTCGACAACGCCATCCAGGACCTCACCGACTACAGCTCCAAGTTCTTCAAGACACGTTCGCGCCAGCAGGAATATGCCGACGATGTGCTGAGTTGCGTGGCCAACCTCACCCGCAACAAGCGCGACCTGCTGCGCCATTCGTTCGCCATCTCGTTCTTCACCAGCCTGCAGAACGAACTGGTTGACCAATATACCAAGATCCAGAACATCAAGCGTCTGCTCTCCAACGTCAACGACGAGTGCACCAACGCCATTTCACGCATCGTCAATCAGGTCAACCGCGAGACGCAGATCTTCCAGATCGACCTCGCCAAGGAGTTCGTGGGCGATGTGGCAGTCAACGACAACGACCTGCTCATCACCGACCTGCTCAAGGAGTTCGAGGGCGACAAGCTCTTCAGCCTCGACACCATGCACAGCGAAGACGTGCTACGCAAGCTCACCGACTTCGCATCGCGTCTCAAGGCCGCTTCCGTCTGGGAGGGCATGACCATCGACAATGTGCTCGACAAGATGAGCCCCGCAGCTTTCGAACACGTCGTTCGCATGGCCATCAACAAGTCCAAGCCGCTTATCCAGTATGACGATCGCGGACACCGCCCGATGGTGGCTCCCACCGACTCCTACTACATCGGCGTTCCCGACAAGCTCAACTCCCGTCTCTTCAAGGACGACTACTTCAAGAAGAAGATCGAGAATCCCGTGGCCACCGTCGATTTCGCCAACCTCGGCACCACCGACCGTGTGATCATCTATCGTCAGTTCGGTGTCTTCCCCGCCTTCCACATCGCCACGTTGCAGAGCTACAAGCCCAAGTACGACCGCTCGACCGTCAGCTGCCACCTCGACCAGAACATGCTCAACCGCATGATACGCGAGGATTATCGCATCGAACCCACGCCGAAGGCCGACGATTCATTGGGCCTGTGGATACAAGGTCTCATCTTCGGTCTCATCAAGAACGAGGACGGTCACTACCAGTATCAGAACACCGAGGAGGGCGATCCGCTCTTCGACTATTGGATGGAACTCAGCGAGTACCGCGACGAGGCCTACCAGGAGTTCAAGCGCCACATCGAAACCATCCACGACGAGTACGAAGCACTCATCGAGGAGATTGGCAAGAAGAACGGCAGCGAGTATATGGACAAGCTCCTGGAGGATGTCAAGGAAAACTATTACGAGAAGTATTCCCAGATCAACATGGACAAGAAGCAGATCACGGCCAAAGGCTATGAGACCATCCGCCAGTTGATCACCGAGGAAATCAGTTTTGTCAAAAAGGAACTCTGATGAACAGTAAAATGCGACATACGGCACACCTACTTATCGGAAGGGAGCTCACCGAAGCGGCTCCCTTCCTCAAGCTGTACACCCTGATGTACGGTGCCGGCGATGCCTGCGACTATCTGCAGTTATTCTCGTGCGACACGGTCGAGGCCGATGGCGGCTTCCTGATTCAGAAGCTTGTCCAGAAGCCCATCGAAGTGGAGACCACCTTCACCTCGGGCATCAGCTACCGCTATCATGTCGAGGCCGAACCGAGCCCGACGCTCACCAATGCCGCACAGCTGCAACAATACTTCGTCGAGCTCTTCAATCGCACCGTCACCATCGACAACCCGGGAGAGACGGGCATGCTCAACCTCTGCCTCTACCTGCCCCTCTATGACGAACGCTGTTGGTCCATCGCCCTCCAGCTCATCGCCGCCATCCGCAAGTCGGGCAAACCCTATCTCATCGACGTGATGGGATTGCCTGCCGTGCTGGCACCGCTCCTTGTCACCGACGAGGATGCCAAGGCTCAGCTTCCCGACCTGATGGAGCAGCACAGCGACACCTGTCGCAAGGTGGCACGCGAGGTCATCGCACATGCCGACGTGCACCGTCTCCTGCTCTTCGAGGACTCCAATACGCAGGGCCTCGCGCTCAACCTCGACCGTGAGGGATTGCTGCGCATCCTGGGCGAATTCGCACTCCTTGCCGTCGAACATTATCCGGCCATCTTCCCCGCCAATCAGCTCGGCAACGACATCGACGTGACCACCTTCGGCATCTCGATGCTCGCCTTCGACAAGATCTATTTCGTCGATTACCTGCTCCATAACGCCTATCTTGAGGTATTGGGACGCGAACGTGTCGAAGAGACGAAGATCAACGTCAACGAGGCCTCCGACACCGCCCTGCGCCTCCTCGGTCGTCATGTGCAGCTCTACAAGGACTTCGTGCACGACCGTGTCGATCCGAAGATTGCCGAAGCCAACGCCCGTGGAGCCCTGTCGCTCAGCGAGATGCAGCAACTCGAAAAGGAATTGCAGCAGCGCATCGATGCTTCGATCAACGACATGCAGTCGTTCATCAACGACGAGCGCCTTTCCCTCCCCCACAAGCAGGCCATCATGGCGCAACTGCTCGGCGAGGATGATGCCCTCCTGCAGGGCATACAGTACCACAAGGAACAGCTCACCCTTGACGACTGCGATGCCGAGACCATCAACCTCTTCATCACCGAAGACAACAAGCAGGTCCATATCGAGGAAGCCACAGCCGACCAGCCACGTCGCGTGCATCGCGGAGTCCTGACCACTCCTACCGACATCAACGAGCACGTCTATCTGCCTCTCGACGAGATGAAGCTGCTTCGCGCACAAATACGCCAGCGTACCGCCTTTATCCGCAAGAAGCAGGAGGAACTAGATGCAATCAAGGTACAGGTCAAGGCTGTCGAAGACTCGCAGAAACGCCTTTCCGACGGCGGCTTCAACTTCGAAGGGCAGATCTTCCGCCTGATGCCCACCGACCGCGAGGTACGCCTCTTCGAGGAGACCTACGTGCCACGGCAGACCAACGAACGCAGCGTCGATCTGCGTTCCAACTTCACGATACCCAAGAACCAGGGCACCCTCGGCACGTGCTCGGCATTCTCCATGGTTTCCATCTTCGAATACATCATGAAGAAGGCCAATCCCTCCAACCCCGACCTCAGCGAGATGTTCGTCTTCTACAATGCGGTCGATACGGGTGGCGTGAATTGGAAGGACAAGCTCAAGGAAGGCATCTCGTTCTTCGAGGCCGTCAGCGCCATGTCGGCATTGGGCATCTGTAGCGAAGACCTCTGCCCCTATGGCGAGAACCTTATCAAGCCCTCTCCCGAAGCCTACGAGGACGGCAAGACGCGTCTGGTCAAGACGGTCAAGAACGTCGAGATCACCCACGAAGCGCTCACCTCGGCCCTCTCCGAAGGCTACCCCGTCGCCATCTCGCTCCGCATCTTCGACTCGTTCCATGCCGATGGCAACGGCTTCATCTATCGTCCCACCGACCAGCAGATCAAGAATCACGACGAAGGCAACCATGCCCTCGTGATTTGCGGATTCAGCGAAGACGACAAGGTCTATATCGTCCGCAACTCGTGGGGCACCAGCTTTGGCGACAAGGGTTATTGCTACATCCCCTTCTCCTACATCGACGACCCCGCCCTTTGCAACCAGGCCTGCATCATCACCGATGTCGAAGTCACCGAGAAGGTCAAGGTATCGGGCATCGACAAGCGCAAGACCGTCTCGTTCAACCTCACCGACGACAACATCCGCTCATCCATCCTGCACATCCTCATCGATTCGGAGACGCGCCTGCTCAAACAGGACACCGCGCGTTACACGTCGCTCCGATTCTCCTACGAACAGCTGCTGCAGACCCTTTCCAACCCTTCCAAGCGCGACCAGATCTTCCAGCAGTCCGTCGCACGTCTCGAAAGCGAGATAGCCACGCAGAAGGATGCCTATCAGACGTTCGTCTCCGAGACACGTCCCCAGGCCATCAAGGAGTTCAAGCGCGTCCGTCGCAAATGGCTCTTCTGGGGAGCCGTCTGCATCCTCGTCTTCCTGCTCGATGTATGGCTCCTGTTCTACCTCGACCTCACCAAGATGGCTACCATCACTTCGGTCTTCACCGCCGTCCTCATCCTCCTTTATATCCTCGGCGTTTGGTATGCCCACCACCGGCTTATCAAGCTCAAGGAAAGTCTCGACGATGAAGCGGCCGTCATCAAGTCCAGAATTGCCCATGCCGAACAGGAAAAGGCCGAGAAGCACCTGCGTCTCCATCTGGCCGGCATGGTCGTATCGAGCCTCACCGACATCAAGATCAAGCTCATCAACAAGTATCACGCGCTGGCCGGTTACGTCTCCGACCTCGGCAAGTGGAGCCAGGAGGAACAGCAGACGCTCAAGCAGATGACCGTACCTTCGCGCACCCCTTGCATCCAGCTGCTCGACAATGCCGTGCTCGACGCCTTCTTCGACAAGCATAAGCAGGATATCACCGGAGGCCTCCACCTCTATGACCTCGTCGATAGCTACAAGATGTCGCAGGACGACATCCTGCAGTTCAAGATTCAGATTCGCGACAAGGTCATCGCTCTGTTGCGCGATGCCTATTCGGGCTTCTCGATGGTCGAATATCTCACCGACAAGACGCGTTATCCGTATCTCAGCGACAAGGCCAGCGATGTAGCCCAACTCATGCCTTTGCTCGACAAACGCAGCGACTGCTTCCTGCACATCGTCCAGACGGGCGTCACCCTTGACGAGACCCTCGAGAAAATGGTCTTCATCCACACCGACTCGCAGGCCGACCGCAACGTTTGGCGCGACACCTACCAGCGCTACTTCAGCTCACGTCCTGCCGATCTCGACCTCGATTCCCGCTACAAGCTCATTGAGCTGCAGATCCAGAACCTCAAGATCGACCAGGTCGCCATCCTCAACTGACATCACCCCCTCTGATACAGCAAGCCGTGCGAAGCAATGCTCCGCACGGCTTGTTTTTATATCACGAATTATCACGAATATTCATGAATTTTTATCAATGAGCCAAGCAATCACTAATAATAATTTATGATAATTACATGGTAATTCGTGTTAAATATCCCTGCCAACGCAATTCAATAATTCGCAAATTCGTGACAAAAATAAATTCATGTTCATTCACGATAATTCGTGACAGAAAATAAAATCAGAAGAACTTGACGACTTCGTCAAGTGGTCGATGCTCCGGCTGGTTCGGCTCCTGATCACGATAGCCCAATGAGATGACAGCCATCACCGTCTCTTCGGCAGGGATGTTGAAGATGGAGCGAAGAGCATCACCGTCACGCATACCCATGATGAGGGTGTCGAAGCCCATGGCGCGGGCCTTCAGTACGAGGTAGCAGTTGCTCAAGCCATTGTCATAGGCTCCCCAGCCATCGCCGATCTCGTTGGTGGGCTGTCCTCGGAAGAAGCCCGACTTTCCACGCTCGTATGTCGAGACGATGAGCACAGGCGCACCTTCCACACGATCCTTGTTGCCATATATCGCATTCTGCACAGCCTCCAGCTTCTCATCGCTGATGGCCACATAGTATTTCGTAGGCTGCTGATTGGCCCATGAGGGAGCTTCCTGCACGGCGGCCAACAACTGACGCACTTCTTCCTTGCTAATGGTTTTGGTGGCATCGTAACTACGGATGCTACGGCGAGTCATGAGCACCTCATCGAACGCAGGTCCTTGGGGTGTTTCAGGCACACTCTGTTGCTTGTTGCAAGCGGTCAAACCAAGCAGCATTACTACTGCACAAAAAAATAGAATCTTTTTCATCGTAAGTAAAATTTTGAATAAGAAAATAAAAGTTATTTGATCACAGTAACCACAATGCGGCGATAACTTGTGAGGGCTGGCGTCCCCTTGTCGGTCACCTTGAGGATGAAATGCAAGGTCTCGGGTTTCTCGACCTTCGGAGCCTGCACCTTCACATGGTAGATGTTGGGCGAACCTTGGATGGGGACAATCTGCTTCAAACTTCCCGCCTCCAGATATTGGAACCACAGGTAGCTCAAGTTGTCGCCATCGGGGTCGCTCGAACCCGTGGCATCGAGCATGAACGTATCGCCACCCTTCACCGTCATGTCGGCTATCTCGCGAGGAGCGTTATTGTCCTCTCCGTAGCCCGCTACCTCCGTCATCAGTCGTGCCACAGCCACGGGAGCATGATTGGCTTCGGCATAATCCTTGGTACACCAGTCCGTGCGTGCGGCAAAGTCGTTCTGCACCTCGCTGCGCCAACGCCAGACGGTTGCCTGCGGAGTACTGTAGGTAACTGTGTCGCTTCGCACGGCACAACCATATTCATTATATATATAAGGTATATAACGATCGACAACATTCGTCCAAATGGCACGAGGCTCCTCCTCAATCGGGATAGAACCATTGAACCCCGTGGGGTCGCAGTCCTCGCGACGTGGCCTGTAGAGCGTATATCGTCCACCCCAGCCGCCCCAGTCGGGATGCTCCGGCTCATTCAAACCGTTGGGAATCAGATTGAGCCACGATGGCGTGTCGCCCTCCATGCCGTAGGCCACGTCGGGATAACATGCCCCGAGCGGGCCGTGTCCCTGCTGGATATTTTCGGCAAGCCATCGGTTCGACACCTTCTCGTTGTCGGCACCCTCGGCCACCTGCATCATGCCCGTCCATGTGGCATTGCCATAGCCACCCGGGCTGACGATGTAGAACAGCTTGGGAAACTCACGGCGCATCCAGATGCCCGTGTCGTCCTGGTCGGAGATGGTATAGACGCGCAGCTTGCCGACAAGTCGCTCCAGATTGGCTGCCGACTGCGTTGCCCTTAGCTGATAGAGCGCCTGAGCCAGCACATTGGCTCCACCCCATGCGCAAACCCACAGCGGCCTGTCGTCATCCGCGCGCAGCAGTTCGCCGACAATCCAGTTGGAGCCTTCCGAGTTCTTGCCCTTCCCCACTCCATTCATGCCATAGAACGTCGAGCCTCTCTTCACGAGCGCGTGCAGAGCATCGGCTTCGGGAAATCCAGCCTCATGCTTCAGCAGGTTACTGCGCACTTTCCCGTAGGCATCAATCACCCGATGGATGGTCTCAGGCGCAATGCGGTTCCTCATGTGGGTCGAAGTGGTGGCAATCAGTCCGCGCACATCAATCCGATTGGTGTAGAGCATCAGTCTGACGAGCGACTCCGTATCATCCGGCTCATTCTCCACGTCAGTCAGGATAATCACGCGGTGCTTAGGCATCTCGCTGCAGTCATTGGCACGAGCCACCGTGCTCCCTCCAAGCCATACGAGCCCCACGAACAATGACAATAAGAACAACTTTTTCATCATTTCAATTTATAGGTTTCTGATTCAATATGACATCCTTGTTTTGGGTCGCTGCGCTCAAAATCCAACAAAATCATTAAAAAAACCTTCAATGCCTTTATCAACGTTTCCTTCATGCTTGATGATGGATTTTCGAAAAGATTTTGAGAGATTTTGAGCGAAGCGACCACTCATGTTATTATCCACTTTTGTTTTCGATTTGTCAAAATATACGCCGCAAAGATACAAAGAAGATTTCATATATCCAAGAAAAGGGCGAAATTAAACCCATTTTCGGAAAAAGTCCTATTTTTGACGCCAAAAACACGGAAAAAGTCCTATTTTTAATGCTGATAATACGGAAAAAGTCCCCAAAAGCTCTTTTTTCATCATTTTATTACAGCCATCTTCGGTAATGAAAACTAGCCAACTTCGGTAATGAAATTCGGCCAAATACGGGAATGATTATATAAAGCGATTGTTTATCAAACCATTAAAGAACAACTTTTAGGCAGTTCCATAATCCGAATCAATTGTGGAAATGTTGAGTTTCTAAAGTCGTAGAAAAGGTAAAAAGCGGGGAAAAACAATATTATATCGCAGATAGAACTCTGTCGGCCGTCAGAGTGCTACTTATTTTGTGGGAAGCACTGTGTCGGCCGTCGGAGTGCTGTTTCCGATTGGAGAGAGCATTATGTCGGCCGTCAGAGTGCTACTTTCGATTGGAGCGAGTACTTTGTCGGCCGACAGAGTACTTCTTCTTTTGTAGCAAGCATTATGACGGCCGTGAGAGTGCTATTTCCGATTGGTGCGAGTACTCTGTCGGCCGACAGAGTACTACTTCTTTTGTAGCAAACATTATGACGGCCGTTGGAGTGTTATTTCCGATTGGTGCGAGTACTCTGTCGGCCGTCAGAGTGCTACTTCTGTTGTAGCAAGCATTGTGACGGCCGTCAGAGTGCTACTTCTGTTGTGGCTAGCACTCTGTCGGCCGTCAGAGTGCTTTATCTACTTTATCTACCCATTCTATCGCTGAGCAATTGCAATATCGCTCAAAAACATGTGACATTACCCTTTCGGTGCGCCATCCGCAACGTTTTGCTACCTCGGAAAGCAATTTCTTGATGGTTTGTTTCCCTCGTTTATCCGTAGGAAGGTTGTTTATCCTCTCTCGGATAGCGTCCTGGGCCTGCCTCAGTCGCCATTCGGTGATCACGTCGATAAGACGTGTGCCTGTCAGCATAAACCATGCTGCACGAAGGTCTCGCACCTTCACATTCATCAGTAATGCGACATCCTCAGGATAAATCAACTTGTAATGCCGAAGGATATTCAATACTTCATCGACAATCACTTCACCAAAAGGGTCTTTTGCGTGGAACATTTCTTCCACGTTTTCTACGATGTGTTTCATAAGTTTTTAATAGCAAGAATTGATGTGAATTAATAGGGGATATAATCGCTTGATACTTGACTTGATTGACGTTCTTGTTTTTTATGCCTTATTCTTAGCCAACTTAAAGCCGTTTGATATGTACTTCGCTTTCGATATACATTCATATCGTTTTCCATATCAATCAAGACATTATTAATCTGCTTTTCTGAATATTCTTTCTTTAGCCACCCATATTCAAGGAAAGTAAGTGGTTTTTCCATTTCAATTAAATGTGGGCAATTCTGTTTCATGAATGATTCAAATAGCAGTTCTTCTGCTTTCTCTGGCTGATTATTACAGAGTGCCTCTGTTATTAGCGAAGCGATTTTGCGTGTGCCCTCCTCTTCTTCACTCTCATTTTTATTAATAACTGACAAGTTATTATTTTTTATATTTTCTTTTTCTTCATTTTCTTTAAAAGAGGAACGGGTGGGTGTACACGCGTCTGATGACGCGTCTGTATGCGTGTCTGATGACGCGTCTGTAGGCACGTGTGATGACGCGCGTGACTCGTGTGACACGCCTGAGGCGCGCGAGGAAGATGAAAAAAAAGAAAGGTAACTTTCCAGCGATTTTTCTCCAACGCCAGTCTCTTTGTCTATCTTCAAGGAGACATAGTTGTTTTCATCGACGTCAAAAAGATCATAGTCGTTGATGATTGCTTTGACAACGTTGAAACTGATTGGGCCTTTTCTCAAAGCCATGATGCTATTGATATGCACTTTGATGGGGCATAACATCAACAGCTCGACTACCTTCCAGTAAAAGCCGAGT
>JAFZTS010000049.1 GCA_017618715.1 Bacteroidales bacterium | reverse complement strand
TAACATGCCCATTGTCTCCTCGCAGTATTGGAACATGGTGTATGGGCAGACACCCGGTCAGGCTGCACAGGATGAAGAAGGCATGCAGACCATGCGCACCCTAGGTCGCAACATGGCGTGGATGATTAAGAAACTGAACGTCCGCGAGGAAGGACATCCCGAACTGGAGCAGCCCTTGCGGACAAACTTTATTAGGTAGACAGTCCTCTACTTCTTAACCCGTCAACTCTATTTCAGCCTCTCTCCTTCGGAAAGGGTTGGAGAGGGGTTGTAATTCCTCCATTTATGCTCAGCCTGCTACTCTCGGGACTGCTGACGTTGGTGTCGCTGAATTGCGAGAACCTCTTCGACTGTCAGCACGACTCGCTGAAAAACGATTGGGAGTGGACGCCCGAAGGGGTGAACCACTGGAATCATACGCGCTACTGGTACAAGCTGAACAACATCGGTCGCGAGATATTGGCGTGTGGCGAAGCCTCTGCCAGTGGGGTGGGAGACTTTGAGTTGCCTGACCTTGTTGCCCTTTGTGAAGTGGAGAACGACACCGTTCTCCATGATCTCACCAAACGGTCGCTGCTGCGCAATGCCCGTTATGAATACGTGATGACCGATTCGCCAGATCCACGCGGCATCGATGTTGCATTGCTCTATTCTCCATTTTCCTTCCAGTTGCTTCGTCACAGTGCCCTTCGCGTGGAACCGCTGAAGGACATGCACCCAACGCGCGACATCCTCTATGCCTGCGGGCTCATCACGACAGGCGACACCCTGCATGTCTTTGTTGTCCACGCCCCAAGCCGTTCGGGTGGGGAAGTGCTCACGCGTCCGCATCGCCTGCTTGTTGCCCATCGGCTCACGGAGGCTATTGACTCCATTCGTACTCGCGTTCCCGATGCCAACATCCTTGTGGCAGGCGACTTCAACGATTATAGCCGCGATAAGAGCATCAGTAAGATCGAGAACTCAGGGCTTACTGAGGTGTCGAAAGATGCACGAGGCAGCAACGGGGCACTCGGTACCTATCGCTTTCAGGGTGAGTGGGGATCGCTCGACCATATCTTCGCTTCATCCTCGATGGCTGCCCGCCTCGTTGAGTGCATCATCTTCGACGCCCCTTTCCTTATGGAGGACGACGAAGCCTATGGTGGCTATAAGCCGCGCCGCAACTACCTCGGCCCGCGCTATCTGCAAGGTTTCAGCGACCACTTGCCATTGGTTGCCCGGTTTCGGTGGTGACTGCTGGCTTGCAGTTGTATTCAACTATTTTTGAAAGAAATACGGGTAATCGTTGCAGGGGTCATGAAAAATTCGTACCTTTGCACGGCAAATCGCAAAAACGTCAAATCGATAATTCGTAAATCAACAATAACATCATGTTTGAGAATCTTAGTGACAGACTAGAAAGATCGTTTAAGATACTGAAAGGTGAGGGAAAAATCACCGAGATCAACGTAGCTGAAACCCTGAAGGATGTGCGTCGCGCATTACTTGATGCCGACGTGAATTACAAAGTGGCGAAGACCTTCACCGACACTGTGAAGGAAAAGGCAATGGGCATGAACGTGCTCACTGCCATCAAGCCGGGACAACTCATGGTGAAGCTTGTGCACGACGAACTGGCCGAGCTTATGGGTGGTGAGGCTGTCGACCTGAAACTTGAGAACAGACCTGCCATCATCCTGATGTCGGGATTGCAGGGTTCGGGTAAGACCACGTTCTCTGGTAAACTCGCCAATATGCTGAAGAACAAGCGCCACAAGAAGCCGCTACTCGTGGCCTGCGACGTCTATCGCCCCGCTGCTATTCAGCAGTTGCATGTGGTGGGAGAGCAAGTTGGCGTGCCCGTCTACTCAGAACTGGAGAACAAGGACGTCATCTCGATAGCCGAACATGCCTTACAGGAGGCAAAGGCCAAAGGTAACGACGTGGTCATCGTCGATACCGCTGGTCGTCTGGCCATCGATGAGCAGATGATGGACGAGATTGAGCGCCTGAAGAACTTCCTCAACCCCGACGAGACACTGTTCGTTGTCGACTCGATGACAGGTCAGGATGCCGTGAACACGGCGAAGGAGTTCAACGACCGTCTGGACTTTGATGGCGTAGTGCTTACGAAGCTCGATGGTGATACCCGCGGTGGTGCAGCCCTCTCGATTCGCACAGTGGTGACGAAGCCTATCAAGTTCATCGGTACGGGTGAGAAAATGGAGGCCATCGATGTGTTCCATCCCTCGCGCATGGCCGATCGAATCCTCGGCATGGGCGATGTGGTAAGCCTTGTGGAGCGTGCTCAAGAGCAGTTTGACGAGGAGGAAGCTAAGCGCTTAGAGAAGAAACTTCGCAAGAACCAGTTCGACTTCAACGACTTCATGGGACAGATTCAGCAAATTAAGAAGATGGGTAACATCAAGGATCTGGCTTCGATGATTCCGGGTGTAGGCAAGCAGATTAAGGATCTCGACATCGACGACGATGCCTTCAAGGGCATTGAGGCTATCATCAACTCGATGACGCCCTATGAGCGTTCGCATCCCGATGTGCTCAACCAGAGCCGCCGCCAGCGCATTGCAAAAGGTTCGGGAACGAAGGTTGAAGAAGTAAACCGTCTGCTGAAGCAGTTCGAACAGACTCGCAAGATGATGAAGATGGTTGCCGGTGGTGGTATGGGCGGCATGCGTAACATGATGCGTGGTATGCCCAAGATGCCGAAGCGGTAGTTCTTATCCAGGATATTAGGTTTTCAAGATACAATAGCTAAAAAAAAGAAGAAATGCAACTCATCGATGGAAAGGCAACGGCAGCACAGATCAAGGCCGAGATTGCCGAGAAAGTGAAGCAGATAGTAGCCGGTGGCGGTAAGCAGCCACATCTGGCAGCGGTACTCGTGGGTCACGATGGTGGCTCTGAAACTTACGTAAAGAATAAGGTGCTGGCTTGTGAGGCTTGTGGCTTCAAGTCGACGCTGCTGCGTTTCGAGGATGATATCACCGAGGAGGAACTGTTATCTTGTGTCGATCAACTGAATCGCGACGAAGATGTTGACGGCTTCATCGTGCAATTGCCCCTGCCGAAGCATATCAACGAACAGCGCATCATCGAGGCCATCGATCCCGAAAAGGATGTCGATGGCTTCCATCCCGAGAACGTTGGTCGCATGGCTATTGGTCTGCCGTGCTTTATTTCAGCTACACCGCTTGGTATCATGACACTTCTGAAACGTTACAACATCGAGACC
>JAFZTS010000048.1 GCA_017618715.1 Bacteroidales bacterium | reverse complement strand
CTCATACACCCAACGGTATTTCCCGTCGGCACACAACTCGATCTGCTTGAGCCCGGGTGCCTTCTCCTTCACCATGGCTGTCTCGGATGAAATCTGTTTATTCATAGTAAAAAAAATGGCTGCTGCACTTGCAACATGCAGCAGCCGGCAATATATAGAGAATTGTATGTGAATGAATTATTTATCAACTTCGACACCATTGGCTACGAACTGGATGCGCGTGGCCTCGGTGGATAGGAAACGATTGAGGAGGGCCTTGACATCGGCAGCGGTGATGCTGTCGAAAGTCTCTTCCCAGCCATCGACACTGTTGATGCCGAACTCCCGTTTCGACTGGAGGTTGCTGAGCCAATAGCTGTTCTCCTTGACTTGCTCCTGGTGGCTCTTGACCATGTAGTCGTGTACCTTCTGGAAGACATCGTCGCGCACACCTTCGTCGGCAATCTTCTTGATCTCGCGATAGGCTACGGCTTCGGCATTCTCGAGCTTGTCGGCACCCGTGTCGAAGAGGTAGAGCAGGGTGAGCAGTCCGGTGTTGGCGTCCATCGATGCCTGGGCATGTGGCGAATAGACGGCACCCTCCTCCTCGCGGATGGTTTCGGTGAAGATGATTGCGACGCTCTGGCCGAGCATATTGGCGGTGAGGCCATCCTTGAGCGTGTAGGGCGTATCGTAGAGATAGAAGAGGTCATAGACCGAGGTCTTGGCCTGCTGCATGGGCAGGTCGAAGCGGTTCTCGCGGCTGCCTGCTACGGGCAGGACGGGAGCGGGACGCTGTTCGCGATCGGCGCTGGCGGGGAGGTTGGCGAGGTACTGCTCGGACATCTCACGCAGGCTGTCGGCGTCGATGTTGCCGACGAAGTAGAAGGTGAAGTCGGCAGCATTGGCGAAGCGCTGCTTGGCGAGTTCATAGCCCTTGCGATAGTCGAGCAGGTCAAGGTCGGCAAGCTGCGTGGGCACCATGTCGGGACGGCCGGGATAGAGGGTGAGCTGCAAAGAGTCGCTCATGATCTTCTGCGGGTTGTCCTGGATCATCTCGAGCTGCGTCTTCTGACGCTTGAACCATGCCTGGTAGGCTTCCTCGTCGAAGCGTAGGTCGGTCATGTTGAGGTAGATGAGCTCGAAGAGGGTACGCAGATCCTTGGGTGTCACCGAACCGCTGAGACTTTCGCTCAAACCATCGACGCTGAGGTTGACGGAGACTTGCTTGCCGGCGAGAACCTTGGGAAGATCGGTGCTGCTGAACTGACCGAGACCACCGACAGTGCCCATATCCTCGATGCACTGACGCACGATGTTGGGCTGGCTCATGTCGAGGCGTGTGCCTCCCTTCGAATAGGCGCTCATGAGCACCTGGTCCTTCTTGAAGTCGGTGGGCTTGAAGACCACGGTGACGCCATTGGAGAGCGTCCATACCGTTGAACCCCAATCGCCGGCCTCCTCCTTGACCACCTTGCCAGTGCGTGCAGGAGCATTGGGAAGAAGCTCGATACCGCTGAGGGCTTCCTCGTAGGCGGTTACCTCCTGCTGGAGGGCGGCCTTGTAGGCGGCAAGCAGCTCTTCCTCGGTGGGCAGGACATTACCCTCCTTCTGCTGTCCCATGACCATGAGGGCCACGTTGTTGGGGGTGATGACCTGTGACATTATCTGATTGATCATCGCGGCATTGAGCATGGGGAAGATCTGCTGCACCATCTGCCACTCCATCTCGATGCCCGGCATGGGCTCGGCGTTGAGGAAGTGACGCTGTATCTCGCGCACGATGGGGCGGTTCTTCTGCTTGTCGCGCTCGTTGTAGGCATTCTCCATGCCGCTCATGATGTCGGCCTTGACGCGCTCGATCTCGCTGTCGGTGAAGCCGAACTTGGCAGCGGAGAGCACCACGCCCAAAGCGGCATTGAGGCCCTTTTGCCATTCGTTCTCACGGAAGATGATGTCGAGCTCGAAGCACTCCTTGGTCTTGCAGACGATGTAGTTGCCGAAATCGGCACCGGCCTGCAGGAAGGGGGCGTCGGCCTTCTGGGTGAGCTCCAACAGGCGCTGGTTGAGGGCCATGGAGATGATGTTCTCGAGGATGTTGTTCATGTAGCCGATCTGCGTGAGCTTGACCTCATCGGGGAGCGGATCGGACTTGTACATGATGGCGAGGGCGTTGTAGTTCTGCTCGGGGTCGCTGGCTACGGCCACGAGGGGTTCCTCGTTGTCCTCGACGGGGAAATAGACGCGCTCGGCCTCGTTCTCGGGGTTGTGTATGTCGGCCCACAGGGTGGCAATCTTCTGCTCGACGGCATCGACATCGACGTCACCGACGACGAAGATGCCCTGCAGGTCGGGGCGATACCACTTGTGATAGTAGTTGCGCAGCTCATCGTAGGCGAAGTTATCGACCACGGACATGAGGCCGATGGGCAGACGCTCGGCATAGCGGTTGCCGGGGATGAGCTTAGGCAGGAGTGTCTCGTACATGCGGAGGGTGGCACTGGTACGTGTGCGCCATTCCTCGTGGATGACGCCGCGCTCCTTGTCGATCTCGTCGCCATCGAGGGTGAGGTAACCGCTCCAGTCGTGGAGGATGAGCAGACAGCTATCGACGATGCCGGGATGGAGGGTCTCGTCGATGGGCACGTCGGAGATATTATATACGGTCTCGTCGATGGAGGTGTAGGCGTTGACATTGGTGCCGAACTTGACGCCATGGCGCTGCAGATATTCGAGCAAGCCCTTGTCGGGGTAGTTCTTGGTGCCATTGAAGGCCATGTGCTCAAGGAAGTGGGCAAGGCCGCGCTGGCTCTCCTCTTCGAGGACGGAGCCTACCTTCTGAGCGATGAAGAACTCGGCGTGATGTTCGGGAAGGTCGTTATGACGGATGTAGTAGGTCAGGCCGTTGGGAAGCTGGCCGTAACGGACCTGTGGATCCATGGGAAGGGGTGGCATCTGAGGCATCTGCTGTGCCACGAGTGCGCTGCCGCAAAGTGACAACGCCACTGCGAGTGTCGTTAGGAGATTCTTCATTTTGGGGTTTGAGGGGCGTTATTATGGCAGCCAAGAACGGCTGCCGATATGAGACACGAGGGGTTTATTAAATCAGGAACTGACTCGAGATGGGTTCGTTGTTCATGACGCGGCGGATGGTTTCGGCGAAAAGGTTGGAGATGGTGATGGTCTTGACCTTCGGGCTGGAGCCGCGATATGGGATGGAGTCGGTGAAAACGATTTCCTTGAGCATGCTGTTATCGACGCGCTCGCTGGCGGGACCCGACATGACGCAGTGGCTGGCACAAGCGCGGACGCTGCGTGCACCCATCTTCATGATGAGGTCGGCTGCCTTGGTGATGGTGCCTGCGGTATCGACCATGTCATCGACGAGGACGACATCTCTACCGGTGACGTCACCGATGAGGAACATTTCGCCGATGGAGTTGGGCTTGTCGCGATGCTTGTCGCACATGACCATGGGCACGTTGAAATACTTGGAGTAGATGAACGCGCGCTTAGAGCCGCCGGCATCGGGTGAGGCAATGGTGAGGTGATCGAGACCGACCTCGTTGGCGATGTAAGGCATGAGGACGCTGGAGGCGTAGAGATGATCGACGGGGCAGTCGAAGAATCCTTGGATCTGGTCAGCATGGAGGTCCATGGTGATGAGACGGTTGATTCCTGCGGTGGCGAGCATGTCGGCCACGAGCTTGGCACCGATGGCGACACGCGGCTTGTCCTTCCGATCCTGACGCGCCCAACCGAAGTAGGGTACGACGGCAGCAATCTGGGCAGCGGAGGCACGCTTGGCCGCATCGATCATGAGGAGCAGCTCCATCAGGTTGTCGGCACTGGGGAAGGTGCTCTGCACGAGGAATACATACTTGCCGCGAATGGACTCTTCGAACGATACACCGAACTCACCATCGGCAAACGTCTGGATCAACAGGTTGCCAAGGGGACAGCCCAGGTTGGCACAAATCTTTTCGGCGAGGTAACGCGAAGCACGACCCGAGAAAACGAGGAAGTTGTTGTTCATATTTATCTTGTATGTATAGAATACGGTGCAAATATAACCTTTAAAACGATAGGTCGGTAAAAAAAAGGGCAGAAATTACAAATAATTTGCGATTTCTGCTCTATTTTAGCCGATTTTTCATTATTACTTACCTTTTATGCGCAAAACGACGGCATCGTAGGCGGGTACATTGACGCGCACGGGCTCGTTGGTCGAGAAGATGCCGAAGTCCCACTCACCCGTGAGCAGGTTCTGCACATGACGACGACGACCCGGGGTGATTCCCACATAATCCCATGCCTCCTGAGGCACGTTGACGGCAATCTGCTGGTCCTCGCCCTGGAAGTTGACCACGACGAGCGCCACGTCATGACGCGAATGGCGGATGAAGCTGAACGTGCGGTGGATGTTGTAGTCGGGATTGTTGTAATTGCAGTAGGTGAGGTCGTAGAAATCGCCTTCGCGCAGGGCATCGCAGGAATTGGCGATGTCGAACACCTTGTTGTAGTAGTCGCGCAGTTCGCGCATGCTCTTGGGCAACTGATGGCGACGCCACAGTCCCTGCTTGCCGCGCCACTGGTAGATGCTCTCGACGGTCCAGTAGTCGAAGATGGTGGTGCGCCCGTCAAGGCCGGAGTAGCCCTCGTGATCCATGCCGCGCTCGCCGAGCTCCTGGCCGAAATAGTTGAGGAAGGGACAGGTGTTCATGAGTGCGCTGACGATGAGGGCAGGACGGCCCTTGATGGGATCGCCGGCGAAGAAGTCGGAGGCGAGGCGCTGTTCGTCGTGGTTCTCAAGGAAGTTGAGCATGTGTTCCTGCACCCCATTGAGGCCCTGCCATACCTGCGTGATGGCACTGGCCGACTCGCGACATTCGACGATGCGGCGCAGGGTGTCGTAGAGGCCCACCTTGTCGTAAAGGTAGTCGAAGCCACCGTAGTTGATGTAGCTGGAATAGAGTGCGGGCTCGTAGATCTCGGCGATGAAGATGATGTCAGGGTTGATGGCCTTGATTTGCGGGATGATCCAATGCCAGAAATCGACGGGCACCATGAAGGCCATGTCGCAGCGGAAACCATCGACGCCCTTGCGGGTCCAATATTCGAGGATGTCGCGCAGCTTGAGCCAGGTACTGGGCAGTGGATTGAAGTAGTCGCGCCCCCCTCCCAAGTAGTCGATGCCGAAGTTGAGCTTTACGGTCTCGTACCAGTCGTACTTGTCGGGCCATGCGGTGAAGACGTCGTTGCCGGTGGCACAGGCGGGGTTCTCGACATAAGGACCCATCTCGGGACTGGGCTCCACCCCTATCCTATCGAGATGGAGGGGCTCGTTACAGTAATAGAAGTTATTCTGGGGGTTGAAGGGGTGTTCGACGATATCGTACTCGCCGAGGTCGCTGACGTTTTTGGGCTTTGTGACGCTCTTGTAGTGGCGAGCGACATGATTGGGCACGAAGTCGATGATCATCTTGAGACCCACCTTGTGCGTGCGCTCGACGAGGGCGTCAAATTCCTCCATGCGACGATTGGGGTCATCAGCGAGGTCGCACGATACGCTATAATAATCGGAAATGGCGTAGGGAGAGCCCGCAATGCCCTTCAGGACCTGTGGGTTCTGAAGGGGAATACCATATCTTGAATAATCGGTGGCCGAGGCCTGCTGCAACAATCCGGTGTACCAGATGTAGTTGCAGCCGAGCTTGCGAATGGAACGCAGTGCCACCTCCGAAAAGTCACTCATCTTGCCACAGCCGTTCTGTTCTATCGTGCCGTTGTACTCACGGGTCGTATTGCCATTACCGAACAGACGTACCAAAGCCTGGTAGATGATAATCTTTTTCTTCATCGGTTTGGGTTATCTTTACAAATGAATTATGGCAGTATTCTATTGACACTAACTATAATTCATGAATAATGTCGTTGAAGTAAATGATACTGGCTTCTATATAACAACAACGTTTTATTTCTGGTGAAAATGGCCTCGTCTCTCGCTCCAATAGCGGAGACTTGGCCGGAAAATTGTGACCTCCAATAGGTCACATAAAATTGCTGACGCATAAAATTTTGCTCGATATTTTGGGTCGGACACTCACGAACCATATCAGGAGCCGGATGGATTTTATGCCCGAAGGGCAATTTTTTGCAGGTATTGGACCTGCAATTTTCCGGATTGTGAGACGGGCTATTGAAGCCCACGTCTCAAATCCATTTTCACCTCCTTTTACTTGTTATATCTCGTCTTTGTTTTCGACTAATCGAAATGAACGCTGCAAAGATACGGAATAAAAATGAAAAAAACAATTTTTGGCTTGTATCTTTTCGTAAAAAATAACGAAAAACCCATTTCGAATCATCAAAATGGGGCATTTTGCTATTTTTTGAACACAGAAATGACATTTTTCGGTCGAAAAAATTGGTTATTTCGCAAAATTAACGTATCTTTGCGCCCGTCAAAAACGAAAAGCGGCGACAAAGCCCGTCGTCAAGACCCCTGCCCTGATGGTGGAATCGGTAGACACGAGGGACTTAAAATCCCTTGGCCCACAAGGCCGTGCGGGTTCGACCCCCGCTTGGGGTACGAGAGAGAGGTTAGGAAAATTTTCCTAACCTCTCTCGATTTATTTGAAATCCTTGAGGAGCACGCTACCGCGTACCATCTTGGCGCGTTTCTTATAGAGCATCATGCGCTTATAGACCTCGTTGACGGGTGTGGTGCGGATCTCGTCGGAGTACATGACGATGATGGAGATACTCATGATGTTGATGCGTTCGAGCTGACCGGCACGGTTGCGGGTCTCGATGTATCCGTTCTGCAGGTCCTGCTCGTTGTAGAAATTGGAGATGCCGGCATCGAAATGGGCGATGATGCGGTCGCCTATCTCCTTGACGACATTGAGATGCTGAAGGATCATGATGAAGTCGTCGCCGCCCACATGACCTACGAAATCGGTCTCGGCGCCACATTCGCGCATCACATCGTAGAGCGTCCTGGCGAGGAAGGAGAGCACCTGGTCACCCTTGTAGAACCCGTAGTATTCGTTGTACTCCTTGAAGTTGTCGAGGTCGATATACATCACGGCGAAATCCTTGTCGGAGGTCTTGCAGTCGCGAATCTTTTGGCCGATGACATTGTTGCCGGGCAGACCCGATAGCGCATTCAGGTTACGGTTCGAATCGATGGAATCGATGAAGTTGCTCAAATGATGTCCCAGAAGCGAGGGGTCAACATCCTTGGAGATGACACTGATGACGGGAACGAGCTTCAGCACATCGTCGCTCAGCTCATAGCGTTTGCCTGTAGCGACGACGATAGGTGCGATGGTGAACTTGTTGCGCACGTGCAGTCCCCTCACCAGTTCAGTGATATCGGCCTTCAATCCTTCCTCGTTGACGATAATGAGATAGTCTTCGAGAAGCAGGTGCTTGTTCAACTCGTCAGCATCGGAACTTGTCCTGACAAGTTTGATGGTGGGATTAACGATGAACGACAAGGTCAGGAGATGGGTCAGATCGCCTCGATCGTCGATGACAATGACATTCTTTTTCTTATTCATGATAGTCGATTAATTGTGAAACGTGCAAAAATGAAGTTACAGATGCTGGCAATGCCACGGCCCAGCACGAAGCCCCACCATATGCCGACAAGTCCCAGATTGAAGACAAAGCCCATGAGATAGGTGGCCGACACGGCGCAAATCACCTCGTTGATAATGGTCCATGCGAGGCTGTAAGTGCCTTTACCCATGCCCAAATACATGAAGGTGGAGGGCAAGCCGAGACCCAGGAAGGGGATGCAGAAGGCCGTGATGCGAATGTAGCGGCTTATGCCATCGATGAGGGCGACATCGTCGGACGTAAGGGCGAAGAGCTGGGCGAGCTGATGGGAAAAGAGGACCACCAGGCAGGTGATGGCAAGGCCAATGGTCACGGCATAGAGCGTACAGAAGTTGTGCGTGCGCCGCAGGTTGGCCATGTCGCCCTTCCCGTACCAAGTGCCGACGATGGCGACAGAGGCAAGGCTGAGGGCCGAGACGGGCATCAGATTGAGCAGGTAGAGACGGTAGCCCGACGAATAGACACTCACGCCATAATCGCCTCCCAGAGTCCGGATGAAGGAGAAGAACATGAAGCTGGCTATCGACATCATGATCAGTTCGAGAGAAGCGGGAATGCCTGTGCTGAGGATATCGCGGGCGATGGCCTTATCCCATTCGGGACGCAGGATGCCATGCAGACGCATACGGTAGAAGGTGTCGCGTTTGACGAACATCCAATAGAGCATAATGGCGGCACCCAGAAACGAGGTGACGACGGTGGAGACGGCGGCACCCGCTGCTCCCATCCCAAGAGTGTAGATGAAGACGGGGTCGAGACAGCCGTTGAGTATCAAGCCCAAGGAACAAGCATACATGGGGCGACGGGTGTCACCTTCGGCACGCATCAGGCCTGCACATCCGTTCTGCAAAGTGAAGCCCACCAGACCCAGGAAGAGGGGTTGTGCATAGTCGATGGCTGCCTGTCGCGTGGCGCCTTCCACGTCAAAATAGTTCAAGTAGGGACGCAGGACAGCCATGAGGGCTATGGTGAGAATGAGGGCCCCTATCAGATAGAGAACCATGGCATGTTCGGCAGCTTTCTCGGCCAAAGGCTTGTCGCGGCTGCCAAGCCTGCTCACCGCACTGGTTGCGCCATGTGCCAGGCCATTGGTTACGGCCGTGATGACCATCCACAAGGGCGTGATGAGTCCGATGCCCGAAATGGCTGATTCGCCCAAACCTGCAATCCAGATGCCATCGACCACGTTGTAGAGCGAGGTAATGATCATCGTGACCATGACGGGCAATGCCAATCGTGGTATTGACTTGCGGGGATCAGCGTTGAGCAGAGCAACGTTCCTGTCACTGCGATTCGCCATACATTACAGCTTTGAGGTATCGCACAACATCACCGAACCACTGATCTGCTTGGCTTCATCCTTGGCCATCATCATCCGTTTGTAAACCTCGTCGGTAGTGTCGAAATGACGGAATTCGTTGCTTACCATGGCTATCGAAAGACTGATGGGACCGAAGCGGTCTTTTTCACCCTTTCGGTTGAGTACCTCGATGTATCCTCTTTCGAGATCTTCAGGCTCATAGTATTGGGAGATGCCGTCATCGAACCGACGAATGATCTCATTGCCAATATCCTCGGCATAGGAGTAGTCATTGAGGATGAGTACAAAGTCGTCGCCACCGATGTGACCGATGAAATCATTCTTCGACCCGTAATGAGCCACAGCGGTGCTGAGTATTTCGGTCAGAAAGCCGATGAGTTGTCCGGCCATATACAGGCCATAGTAGTCGGTATAGGGTTTGAACTTATCGATGTCGATATAAACGAGCACGAACCTGTCGCCTTTCTCAATCTTGTCGCGCAACGTGGCATCGATGGCAAAATTTCCGGGCAAGTGCGACACGTCGTTGATGCTTCGATTGGCCGACAAGATATCGATGGCATTGAGTGCCTGCTTATGAATGACATCGACATTGAGGGGCAACGGCAAGAAACCCAGTCCCGGAATCACAGAGGTGCTCATGATTTCGTAATCGGATGAGAAGGCAAGCATCACAGGGTTCATGTAGTTGAGGAAGGCTGTGACATAAGCCACCAGATTACGAAGGTCGGCCATCAGGCCTTCGTGATTGATGTAGATGATGAAATAGTCATAACCCAACTTGTTTCGAAGCTCATTGCGTGCCGATGAAGAACATACCAATTCGATGCCCTTGTCGTTGGCAAAAGCCTCTTGCATCGCCGTGGCTACCTTGCCGATATCGTCGATGAGCAGGATACGTTTCTTGATTTGCATTTTTGTTTGGAATTAGATGCGATAGTGACTATAGTGACTATAGTGGCTATAGTGACAATAATTTAGAGTTGACGGAGGAGGGTACAGAGCGCATCGACATCGTCGGGTGTAGTGGCCCAGCCGGTGACGAAGCGGACGGTGGTCTCGTGTTCACCACGCGGGCCCCACAGTTCGAATGACACATGCTCGGCAAGACGATCCATCACGTCGTTGGGGAGGATGAAGAACTGCTGGTTGGTGGGCGAATCGATGGCGAGTTTGTAGCCCCGTTGCTGGAAAGCCTGGCGAATGCGTTGTGCCAATTGGTTGGCTTGACGGGCGATGCGGGTATAAAGGTCATCGGTGAACAATGCACCGAACTGGACACCGAGCAGACGACCTTTGGCCAGCAAGGCACCATGCTGCTTGACAAGCGGGAAGAAATGGGGCAAGCGAGCGGGATCGGCTGCCACCACGGCTTCGCCGAAGAGCAGACCCTGCTTGGTGCCACCGATATAGAACACGTCGCATAGGCGAGCTATGTCGGCAAGGGTGAAGTCGGCGGAATCGGAAGCCAAGGCATAGCCCAGACGCGCACCGTCGAGAAAGAGGGGGATGCCGTGCCGACGGCAGACGGCGCTGAGCGCTTCAAGTTCGGCAAGCGAATATATGGTACCGTACTCGGTGGCTTGCGTGATGTAGAGCAAGCCGGGAGCGACCATGTGCTCGTAGGTGTCGTCGCGGTAGAAGTCGCTGATGTACTGCTCCACCTCTTCGGCAAGAACCTTGCCGTCATGACCAGGGAGGACAAGGACCTTGTGTCCACTGTGTTCGATGGCACCGCTTTCGTGCACGTTGATGTGCGCCGTAGCAGCTGCCATCACTCCCTCATGGCGACGGAGAAGGGCATCGATGACCGTGGCATTGGTCTGCGTACCACCCACTAGGAACTGCACCAAGGCATCGGGTGCCTGACAAGCCTCACGGATGAGCTGGCGGGCTTCGGCACAGTAATGATCGGCACCGTAGCCTACGGTGTGCTCGAGATTAGTCTGGATGAGGCGCTCCATCACTTCGGGATGCGCGCCCACAGTATAGTCGGAGGTGAAATAGAGCATGGTTTATTTGGGGATAGTGACTATAGTGGCTATAGTGACTATAGTATCTATAGTGGCTATAGGGACTACATTAACTATAGAGGAAGCGCTTGATGCTCTTTTTGGGGGTCTTCTCGAATTCATGCTCGACGAGCTCGAAGGCATTGACCTGGGCATAGGGCGGGAAGACGGCGTTGACCTGGTTGCGACGGGAGTTGAAGAACTTGAGGATGTCCTCATCGTTGTGGAGACCTGCTGAAGCGGCGACCTGACGATCGGGATAGATAAGGGCGACGAGGCGATGTTCGCGCTGTACGACAACACACTCGGCCACGTAAGGCATCGAGTTGACCACAGCCTCAATCTCCTCGGGATAGACGTTCTGGCCCGATGGCGAGAGCAGCATGTTCTTGATACGACCACGGATGAAGATGTTGCCCACCGAATCCATCACACCCATATCGCCCGTATGAAGCCAACCCTCGGCATCGATGGCCTTGCGGGTGGCCTCCTCGTTCTTGTAGTAGCCCAGCATCACGTTCATGCCACGGGTGAGAATCTCTCCCGGCACACGGGGATGACTGCTGTCGATTCGCACCTCCATACGCGGAGCCGGCTTGCCGCAAGAACTGGGAATGAACTCCTTCCAGTCGGCGTAGCCGATGATAGGCGAACATTCGGTCATACCGTAGCCCACCGTGAAGGGGAAGTCGATCTCCTTGAGCAACTGCTCGACTTCGCTGTTGAGTCCTGCACCACCTATGATGACCTCGTAGAGACGACCACCGAGCGCATTCATCAGGCCACTGCGGAACTTGGCATTGACGGCCTTGCGCATGCCGGGAATCTTTCGCACGGCACGAATCTTGGTGGAGTTGTATTCGGGCATGATACCCTTGCGCACAATCTTTTCGATGAGCATGGGGACCACGACGATGAGGTGAGGACGTATCTCCTTGAAGGCCTTCAGGATGAGGGACGGGTTGAGGGCACGATTGATGAGGGTGACATGGATACCCACGATGAACTCGTACATCAGCTCGAACGCCATGCCATAGAGGTGAGCCGTAGGAAGCAGCGAGAGGACTTCCATGCGAGGACGCAGGTTGGGCAACACCTCTTCGGCAAATGCCATGTTGCTCCACAAGGCACGCTGCGGTATCATCACGCCCTTGGGTTCGCTGGTGGTGCCCGACGTATAGTTGATCATGAGCAGGTCGTCGGCCTTCTGCCGATGATAATGTATATCGGATGGTTTCAGTCCTTCGGGATAGGCCTCGTTGAAGAGGTCTTCGACCATGTCCTGGTCGTCGATCAGACAAATCTTTACCCCCGGGAGCTTCTCTTCGAAGTGCAGGGGTTGGAGGTTCTTGGCCACCTGTTGGCCGACGAGAAGCACCTGTGCATCGCTATGTTCGATGAGACGAAGCACCATTTCGGGCGTGAACTCGTTGAGCAACGGCACAGCCACGGCACCATAGGTGAATGCTGCGAGCAGGCCGATGCACCATTCGGCACTGTTGCGTCCGCAGAGTGCCACACGGAAGCCCGGTTTCAGACCAGCTGCCTGCCAAGCCAAATGATAACGAGCGATACGGTCGGCAATATCGCGGTAATAATAGTTCTCGCCCTCATAATTGGAGAGGGACAAGAGATTCCAATGACTGGAAACTGAATCCTCAAGAATTTCGTTGAGTGTCTTTTTCATATTTGAGCTAATTGATTTGTCAAAACGGATAGCCCACTGCAAAATGTAGTGTATTGTGATTGCTTCGCAAAGGATGCGGCAAAGCCCACGACCTGTCGGCATCGGCCGAAGGGTCGAAGGCCTTGAAGCCCCAATCGAGACGCAGGATGACGAAATCGGTGACGACACGAAGGCCAAGGCCCCACGATGCCGCGATCTCCTTGTAAAAGTCAGAAGTGAACTGACCACCTTCCTGACTGTCGTACTCCTTGATGGTCCATACGTTGCCTGCATCGAGGAAGAAGGCCGATTCGAACTTCCAGAACAGGCGGGTACGCAATTCGACGGAAGCATCGAGGCGCACGTCGCCGCATTGATTGAAATAGTTGTAGGCAGAACTCCTCGACGCATACTTGCCGGGGCCCAATTCGCGCACCGACCAACCGCGCACCGAGTTGGCTCCACCCGAATAATATCGTTTCTCGAAGGGCATCACGTCGCTGTTGCCGTAAGGGACGGCCATACCTCCTGCGAGGTGAAGGGCCAGGCGGGAACGGTCGGTCATGTAGTGACTGTAGCTCCAGTCGGCATCAAAACGCACATATTGCTCAAAGGGTTGACCGAAAATCTCGTAGCGTCCTTCGTGTGTCTGGCTTGCGCTGAGCGACTTGCAGACACCGGACAACAGGTTGCCGGAAATCTCCGGATTGAGACGCAGGTACCACAGGTCGCGGGTGGTCTGCTGGGTACGTCCTGTAGTAAGCGTATTGTTGCCCATATAGGCCGTATAGTCCATGCCGAAGATGAAGTGGTCGGTATAGGAACTGTAGATGATCGGTCCGAGATTATGGACCAATTCCTCGAACGTCTCGCTCTGCTGAGGCAGATAGACATAGCTGATATTAAGGATATCCCAGACATGACGAATGGAAGCGTTGGCGGTACTCCACTTGTATCCGACGACCGCTGAAGCAACATTGCGATTGTATTCAGGGCGGCTCTGACGGGAAAGACTTGCCTTGACGAGCGTCGTGGCGAGACTCTTCCGTCGCGTTTCGTCCTTGATAAACGGGAAAAGGAACTGCGGGAAGTCGATGCTGAACTCGGCCGCATATTCCTGATAGTTGTCGTTGACCAGCTTCTCGACATTGCCGCTCAAAGCCTCGTAACTGCCCTTCAGATGGGTTGTGAAAGCTTCGGAGCCATGGAATATGTTGCGGTGCTGGTAGGTGGCGCCCAAGGCGAAACCCAGGTCACCCGCCGTATTGGTGCCATCGATTTCGAACTGGACGGCGTGGTTGGACAAGGGCGAGAGGAAGATATAGCAGTCGAGTTCCTGTTCGGAGTCGGCCACGGGTTCCACACGGACGTTGACATATCGAAGGATGTGCAAACGACTAAGCGAAGCGTAGGTATTTCGAACCGCCTTCTCGGAATAGAGCATGCCGGGGAGGACGTGACAGTTGCGTATCATCACACGGTCGCGAAGATAACAATGCTCGCCCGACCACGTCACATCGTACCCCGGTTTTTCCAAGGATCGCGTGTTGGACTGGGTCGAGGCACTATCGGATGACGTGGAGAGCATGTTATAGTTGGTGATGAAATGCACCTGACGAATACGCCAAGGCTCGTGACCGGACCGCAGGACACATGTGAGGTCAACCTCCTCGCTGCCCATCAGGGTGTCGGCAATGTAGGAAATATCGTCTTTGTTGAAATCCCAATAGCCTCTTTCGCGCAACAAGGCCGTGATGCGTTCGCGTTCGCCTTCTAGACGCGAACGGTCGAGCAACTGGCCCGTCTGAAGCAGACGTGCCGAAGACGTCTGGTCGATGAGCCGCTGAAGTGTCGTGTCGGCCGACACGTAAGACAGCTTGGCAAGCCGACGAGGTCGTCCCGACCTGATGTCGTACTTCACAAGCGCCTTGCCGTTCCGTATTCGGATACGATGGCTTGCCTTTGCATCGAGATATCCCTGTTGCTCCATGACACGTTGCAAGGCGCGGTCGGTGCGGTAGGTCTTCTCTTCGTCGAGGATGTCGGGAGCAGTGCCCAAACGCTGACGCATACGGTGCCAAGCAGTGTTGGAATCGGGATGCCAGAACCAGGCAGAGATGGGCAAGAAACCGAATGTGCGACGATAGGGACGCTGCAGAATGGCCATACGCAACTGATTGTCATCCGAACGCTCTCCATCGACACGTATCTCGACACGACTGACAACGGCATCCCCATCAGCCACATGCTTGGCTACACGACAGCTTGTAACCGTCGCGCCCAAAAGTAGAATGAAGAGGAATATCGCAATACGCTGCATGCGGAAGTGTCTTTGTAACGAGTTCACACTCGATTTGGGTGCAAAGATACTGCTTTTTGAGATAAAAAGCAAAAAAAGAGGGAGAAATTTGCATTTGTCGGAAAGATTGGGTAACTTTGCGCCAAAAATTTCCCATTTACGAATGAAAAAAATAATCAAAGACGCATCACTCCTCCCCTACAATACCTTTGGGATGGACATCAAAGCCACGGTGCTGGCCGAATACGATACGGTGAACGACCTTCGGGAGATACTGGCTGACCCGACGATTGCAGCCCTCATGCAGGCAGAAAGGGACAAGGGAAACCTCCCCTTCTGGCACATCGGCAGCGGGTCAAACCTGCTCTTCAAGGGTGATTATCCCGGTGTTGTGCTGCACTGCCTGGCCAAGGGAATCCGCATGGCCTCGACGAACGATGATTCTTCGGCCAATCGAGAAGGAGCTTGTCGGCTCGAAGTGAAGGCGGGAACGCTGTGGGATGACGTGTGTGCCTACTGCGCAGAGCATGGATTATACGGGCCCGAAAACCTCTCGCTGATACCCGGCGAAACGGGTGCTGCCGCTGTACAGAATATTGGAGCTTACGGTGTGGAGATCAGCGATTTGATTGATGAAGTCAAATGCTGGGATGTGGAGGAAGGAAAAGAGCATCTTTTCAGAGGCGAGGAGATGGGATACGGCTATCGCGAATCGCGTCTGAAACATGCTGCCGACAAGTCTCGCTATATCGTCACAAGCGTCGTGCTGAAGGTGCAGAAGGCACGCAAGCTCCACCTTGAATACGCAGGAATCAAACGCGCCTTGGGTATCGAGAATGTCAGCGAAACAGACCTCCTTGCATCCGATCGACCCACCTTGCAAGAGGTGCGCGATGCAGTGATCAGGATACGTGAGGGAAAGTTGCCCGATCCCAAGGTAATCGGCAATGCCGGTTCGTTCTTCAAGAACCCTGTGGTTGACAATTCGGTCTTCGAGGCCCTCTTGGCACAGTATCCCGACATGCCCCATTATGTGGTCGATCAAGAACACACCAAGATTCCCGCAGGCTGGATGATAGAGCAATGCGGATGGAAGGGCAAGAACCTGGGCAGAGCGGGCGTTTACGAAAAGCAAAGCCTCGTGCTGGTGAATCGAGGAGGAGCGAGTCCTGACGAAATCGTCAGGCTCTGTCGGACCATCGTTGACGACGTCGAAGCGAAGTTCGGCATTCGTATCGAGCCTGAAGTTAATCTGATTGGGTAAGTCAGTTATTACACGAAAATAGCATTTTCCTCTGAAAATCGTGTTTTTTTGGCATGAATAACATGATTTTCGAGGAAAATGTTTCGTATTTCATAAAAAATATGTATCTTCGCACCCGTTATTTAAAGTAAGTGTTTTTCCACGTTTTTTCGATAAAGATTCAACTATATGCACGTACTCAAATTCGGCGGCTCCTCGGTGGGCTCCATTTCAAGCATCAAGAATGTAAAACAAATCGTCGAGAGCCGTACCGAACCCGTTATCGTGGTCGTCAGTGCCCTTGGTGGAATTACCGATCGTCTCATTTCCACCGCCCAGAAAGCATCGGTGGGCGATGAGACATTCCGCGAGGAATTCCAATTCATCCTCGAACGTCACTTTGACGTGGTCACCGGTCTGCTCGAAGGCGAACAACTCGATAACATCAAGAACTTCCTCAACAGGACGCTCAGCGAACTGAAGGACATCTTCGAGGGCATCTTCCTGATACGCGAACTCTCGCCCCGCACATTGTGTACGGTGGTGAGCTATGGCGAGCGCATCTCAAGCCAGATCGTTGCTACCGTCATCAAGGATGCCGAGCATGTCGATAGCCGCAACATCATCAAGTCGAAGAAGGTGTATGGCAAGAATGTCTGCGACTTCAACCTTACCAACCCACTTGTCCGCGAACGCCTCTCCAAACCCAATCCCGTCATCGTATTGGGCGGCTTCATCAGCCGTGACAGCACCACAGGCGAAGTGACCAATCTTGGACGCGGAGGTTCGGACTATACCGCTGCCATCATCGCAGCAGCCCTCGATGCCGAGATGCTGGAGATCTGGACCGATGTCGATGGCTTCATGACCGCCGACCCGCGTGTCATCAATTCAGCCTACGTCATCAACGAGCTCTCGTTCATCGAAGCCATGGAGCTCTGCAACTTCGGTGCGAAGGTCATCTATCCTCCGACAATCTTCCCGGTGTTCCACAAGAACATCCCGATTGTCATCAAGAACACCTTCAATCCCACAGCCAAGGGCACGCTGATACACAAGAACCCCAGCCACGATGACCTGAAGATCATCAAAGGTATCTCGTCGATCAACGACACCTGCCTCGTCACCATCTCCGGTCTGGGCATGGTGGGAGTAATCGGTGTGAACAAGCGCATCTTCTCGGCATTGGCCGACCATGGCATCTCGGTCTTCATCGTTTCGCAAGCTTCGTCAGAGAGCACCACCACCATCGGCGTGAAGAACGACGAGGCCGACAAGACAATTGCTGTGCTCAAAGAGGAGTTCAAGTACGAGATACAAGCTGGCGAAATCAGCGACATCACCGCTGAACACGACCTTGCAACGGTTGCCGTGGTGGGTGAGAAAATGAAATCGACAACAGGCATTGCAGGCAAACTCTTCCGCATCCTTGGTCTTAACGGTATCAACATCATCGCTTGTGCCCAAGGTGCATCGGAGACCAACATCTCGTTCGTCATCAAGAAGAGCTCGCTACGCAAGGCGCTCAATGTCATCCATGATTCCTTCTTCCTGTCGGAGGTTTCAATCCTCAACATCTTCCTCACCGGCGTGGGTGTCGTTGGTCGCAATCTTATTTACCAGATACGCAACCAACAGGCTTACCTGCAGCAGCACAAGAACCTGCAGCTTCGCATCGTTGGACTGGCCAACTCACGTCAGTGTATCTTCAATCGTGAGGGTATTGACCTCGACAACTGGGAGGCAGAGCTCAAGGCATCGACCAACAAGAGCTCTCCATCCATCCTGCGCGAAGCCATCCTGGGCATGAACATCTTCAATGCCGTCTTTGTGGATTGCACCGCTTCGCCCGCCATCTCGGGCCTCTATCAGGATCTGCTTGCCCACAATGTCAGCGTGGTTTGTGCGAACAAGGTGGCCGCATCGGGCGACTACAACAACTACGCACAACTCAAGCGGACGGCTCGTGTACGCGGCGTCAAGTACCTCTTTGAGACCAACGTGGGTGCCGGCCTCCCGATTATCAATACCATCAACAACCTGATCAACTCGGGTGACGAAGTACTCAAGATCGAGGCCGTGGTAAGCGGCACCCTGAATTACATCTTCAACATGCTAAGCGAAGAAGTGCCCATGTCGCAGGCCATCAGGATGGCACGTGAGGCAGGCTTCGCCGAGCCAGATCCACGTCAGGACCTGAATGCCAGCGACGTGATCCGCAAGATCACCATCCTGGCCCGCGAATCGGGTTACCGTGTATCACAGGAAGATGTCGAGAAGCACCTCTTCATCCCCGATGAATATTTCAAAGGTTCGCTTGAGGAGTTCTGGAAGAAGATTCCTGAACTCGACCCATATTTCGAGGAAATGCGAAAAGAGGCAGCTGAACACGGACAGGTCTTCCGCTTCGTGGCTACTCTTGACCGTGGCAAGTGCTCCGTTGCACTCCGCAAAGTAGGCACCAACAGCCCCTTCTATCGTCTCGAAGGCTCGAACAACGTCATCCTACTCACCACGGCACGCTATCATGAACAGCCCATGGAGATCAAGGGCTACGGAGCAGGCGCAGCCGTCACCGCTGCCGGCGTCTTTGCCGACATCATCAGCATCGCCAATATACGATAAGCAGGTTTATTATTTATGAAGTATCTCATTATTCTGGCCGACGGGGCTGCTGACGAACCCGTCGAACCACTTGGCAACAAGACACCGCTACAAGCTGCCAACAAGCCCTTCATCGACCGTATGGCACTTGAAGGTGTGAATGGCCGACTTCTCACCGTTCCTGAAGGATATCACCCCGGGTCAGAAATTGCTCACCTCGGTCTGCTCGGTTATGACGTGTCGAAGGTGTTTGAGGGACGAGGCTCTCTCGAAGCAGCATCCATGCAGGTGCCTATCGACAACGACGAAGTCGCCATGCGTGTCAACGTCATCTGTCTCGACGGCGACATCATCAAGAATCACTCGGCCGGCAACATCACGACCAAAGAGGCTGACGAACTGATCAAGACACTCAATGAACAGCTCCCTTCGTTCACGCTCGACAGCGGTCGTGTGGTAGAACCCAGCGACATCAAGTTCTTCACAGGTGTGTCGTATCGCCACCTCTTGAAAATCAAGGGCGGCAACAAACACGTGAACTGCACACCCCCTCATGACCGTATCGGCAAACCCTGGAAACCCGAACTGCCCAAGAACGAATACGACGTCTTCCGACTCTCCGAGCCCATCACCAAGCTGTCACCCAAAGAGACAGCCGACCTGCTGCGCAAACTTATCCTGTGGAGCCAGGACATTCTGACCAACCATCCGATCAACCAGAAACGCGTGGCCGAAGGCAAGGATCCCGCCAACAGCATCTGGCCCTGGAGCCTCGGTTATCGTCCGCAGATGCAAACGCTCATGGATCTCTTTCCGGCACGCATACATTCGGGGGCCGTTATCTCGGCCGTTGACCTCATCTTTGGCATCGGTGTCTATTGCGGCCTTAACAAAGTGACCGTGCCCAATACAACAGGACTGTGGGACACCAACTTCGAAGGCAAGGCAGACGCCGCCATCGAACAGCTCAAACAGAAGGATTTCGTCTTCCTTCACATCGAAGCGACCGACGAAGCCGGACACGATGGAGATGCCGAGCTCAAGAAGACTTGCATGGAATATATTGACAAACGTGTCGTTGCACGCATCCTGCAAGAGGTGAAGCAGTGGGACGAGCCCGTTCGCATCGCCTTCCTTCCCGACCATCCCACACCCATCAAGTTCAGGACTCACACCACGACGCCTGTGCCATTCGTCATCTGGCAGTCGAAACCCAGCAAAGCAGGCGATCCAGTCGATATCATCGCCGACGATGTGATGTGCTACGATGAGGACGCTGCCGCAAAGGGAGCCCTCGGCCTTATGAAGGACGACGAGTTCATCCGCTTCTTCTTCGGCGAGACCAAGCCGGTCCCTTCGACGAAGCGGATGGTCAAGTGATTTTTTTATAGTGGCTATAGTAGCTATAGTGACTATAGGAACTATAATATAGAAAAAAGAAAAATAAAATAATGAAATACTACAGCACCAACCGACAGGCACCCGAGGTTACCCTGAGCGAGGCCGTTATCAAGGGCCTGGCTCCAGACAAGGGTCTCTACATGCCTGAGCGCATCAATACGTTGCCAAAGTCATTCTTCGACCACATCGAAGACCTGTCGCTACAGGAGATTGCGTTTGAAGTAGCCAAGGCCTTCTTTGGAGAAGACATTCCTGCCGACGACCTCAAGAACATCGTTTATGACACGTTGCAGTTTGAGATTCCACTGGTCAAGGTGAACGATCGCATCTACAGCCTGGAGCTTTATCACGGTCCCACATGTGCCTTCAAGGACGTAGGAGCGCGTTTCATGGCACGCCTCCTCTCCTATTTCGTCAAGCAGCATCCTTCGAACAAAGGGAATGTCCATGTGCTGGTAGCCACCTCGGGCGATACCGGTTCGGCTGTAGCCAACGGATTCCTGGGTGTGCCGGGTATCGACGTGACGGTGCTTTATCCAAAAGACAAGGTCAGCCTCATCCAGGAGAAGCAATTCACTACACTCGGTCGAAACATCACGGCCCTGGAGGTGGAAGGCGTGTTCGACGATTGCCAACGCCTCGTCAAAGAGGCATTCATGGACCAGGACCTCAACAACAAGTTCTTCCTGACCTCGGCCAACTCGATCAATGTAGCGCGTTTCCTTCCCCAGGCATTCTATTATTTCCATGCTTACGCACAGCTCAAGAAGCAGAATCCCGAGGCTGCGAAGAACATGGTTATCTGTGTTCCTTCGGGCAACTTCGGCAACATCTGTGCAGGCATTTTCGGAGCCAAGATGGGACTTCCCGTGAAGCGCTTCATCGCTTCGAACAACGCCAACGACATCTTCTTCCAGTATCTTCAGACAGGGCATTACAACCCACGTGCTACACAAGCCACCTTAGCTAATGCCATGGACGTGGGCGATCCATCGAACTTCGCACGTATCGTCAACCTCTATGGCGGAGGACAGCAGAAAGCGGAGAAGATTACACCTGAAGAGGCCCACGAGGCCATCATCAGCGAGATCAGCGGTGCGACCTATAACGATGAGCAGATCAAGGCTGCCATGCTCCTGTCTCTCGGCAAGGACGGCTACGTCTGCGATCCACATGGCGCATGCGGCTATCAGGCACTTACCTATGGACTCAAGCCTGGTGAAGCGGGCATCTTCCTCGAAACGGCCCATCCGGCCAAGTTCAAGGACACCGTCGAAGCAATCATTGGCCAAGAGGTCAAGATTCCCGCCACCCTGCAGAAATTCATGGATGGCGAGAAAAAGTCATTGCCGATGACCAATAGCTTTGAAGAATTCAAGCTCTTCCTGCTGAATCATTTATGATGAAAGGAGCTGATAATGGCTCTGTGTCAGCCGAACGCTTTAATGCAATTACACATCTGGTGGGCCTCTTCATGATGCTCGCCATCTCATGGGTTCTGATATGGTTCGGCTATACCAAGAACTGGGAGAATGCCTTCGGTGTAACCTTTTTCACCGTAGGCATGTTGTTGATGTATCTGGCATCGGTCACTTATCACTTTTGGAAACCGGGGACAAAAGGCAAGCTCATCCTGCGCAAGCTTGACCACATATCAATCTACATTTTGATAGCATCGAGCTATACGCCCATCTGCATGCAGCTGGTTGAAGACAATTTGCTGGTCGAAGGATGGGTGAGTTTCGGCATTATCTGGCTCCTTGCCATCATGGGTATCTTCTACAAGATCTTCTGGTGGCTCCAATATCCTCGTTTGTCCCTCATCCTTTACCTGATTCTGGGCTGGTCCATCCTCTTCTTCATCGAACCAGTACGACATTCTCTCACTACCCTATCCCTACTATTAATATTAGCCGAAGGCATAATCTACACCTTCGGCATATACTTCTTTATCAATGACCAGACACACCGCTATTATCACGGCATCTGGCACATCTTTGTCATCGTAGGCACCCTATGTCATTGGACAGCCGTCTTCGTCATGGCTTGGCCATGGGAGACCGGTCTATGGGCAAACTGAAATCATTCGCGGTTAATGACTGGGAGAGAAACGAACGAAGCAGCATCATACTCGCAATGAATATTGATGACTGACTTCTGATACACGCTCTCATCACAGGTGTAGATATCACAGAACGTCTGCGGGTTACGATCCACCAGCGGGAACCATGTGGACTGTATCTGTATCATCAGCCGATGACCGGGGAGGAAGCTATGAGCCACATCAGGCATAGAGTAACTGACGCGTGTGACTTTTCCCGGCTCAAATGGCTTGGGATCGGCAAAGCTCTCCCGATACTTTCCACGCATTATCTCACCACGCACAAGCAATTGATATCCTGCCATGACTACATCAGGCAGATTCTCAGCATCACCCAAAATAGACTGATAATAGAAATCGTCAGGATAAACATCGATGATCTTGACGACGAAGTCGGCATCTGTAGTACTGATATCCACGGCCAAATCCACCTTCACCTCACCGGCAAGTTGCAAAGTATCTGTCAATACATCAGTCTTGAAGGTGAGCACATCAGGGCGTTGCGAAGCGAAACGCTGGTCATCGATCATATAAGAAGGTGAGATATTACTTTCCGCCACAGCACGATATGGAACAGGATGCATCGGATCGCTCACATAACTCACCCTGGCATCCTTGACATCAGGCTTCGAAACAGTAATTCCTCCATCAGCAGTCAGATAAAACGGCGTAGGATGAACGTTCTCCCAATCAGGCCATCCATCCTTGTAAAACGTCCATCGATGGGTTCCGCTATCGTAGATGCGAGCACCAGGGATAGGTTTCTCACCCTTTCCTTCAAGATAATAACTGAAAAAGGGATACTCGATGTTGTACATATAGTATTCTCCCATTCCTTCAGGCCCCAAATAATAGGCATTCCAGAATTCCGGAGCAACGCTCCATCCTCCATGCTGCCAAGGTCCTTCGACGAGATAGAGCTCAGTCGATGGACTCTGTTCCCTGATGCCTTTGTAGGTGGCGAAAGCTCCGTAGCAATCCTCCTTGTCGAACAATCCACCGACGACCATTACCGCAGGCTTCACATCATGCAGGTGACCTTCGGTGACAGTATGGCTTATCCAATACTCATCCCAATTCGGGTGTTCTCGCATGATACGCAAATACTCAAGACTGTCGCCATAAGCTTCACAGGCATGACGATAGGTTGCGATGTCCAGAAAGTCGCCATAGAGGTCCTTATGAAAAAGTTCCGGGAACCGAAGCGTCGTAATATCGATGTTCGAGCGGACACGCTTGTTGTCGCAAATATACTCGAAAAATGGCAGGAAACTCAATACCTCGCCCTGCATGAAGGCTCCGTTATGATGGAAATCATCGCCATGGAACCAATCGGCGACGGGAGCTTGAGGAGACACAGCCTTGATGGCAGGATGTCCGGAGAGCGCAGCCATAGTGGCGAAAAATCCGGGATAGGAGATGCCCATCACTCCGACGTTACCATTGTTATTGGTATTCTTGACGAGCCAATCCACGGTGTCGTAGGCATCGCTGGCTTCATCGGTTTGTCCGACGTTCTTCCTCTCTTTCTTATAGAGCTTCTTGTCCTCCTTGAATGGACGTATTTCCTCAAAATCTCCCTCCGAATGCCATTTGCCACGAACATCCTGGAATACAAGAATATATTCAGCATCGATGTAAGGCGCAAAAGTAAGCATCTGCAACTCACCGTTGAAATCTTCGCCCGAAGGGCCGGCATTGTAGCATGTACGTATCATCAGGACAGGGTGCTTCGCTGCCGTGTTGACAGGTTCATAAATAAGGGTATGGAGTCTTACCCCATCACGCATCCTGATTTCCACCTCACGCTTCGTATAGTGTTCCTTGAGGAACTCCAGGCTATGAGGATATATTCGCTCCCTTGACTGAGACTGAAGAGACGAAATAGATACGAACAGGATAATCCAGAGGATAAAAGCGCGCTTTCTCATAATTGATTGTTACTTCAAGATATCCATGATATCCTCAAGGTTGCCGTCCACTGGAACGGGCGTAAGGCCAAGCAGATGACACAGGAGCGGATAGACGCAGATGTTCTGGAAAATGTCCTCCTTCACATATCCCGTCTTGAAATCCGGGCCGATGGCTCGGAAATTGACGTGCATGTCGGGGAAGAAGGGGTCGAAGCCATGTGTGCCTGTCGTCTCCTCGTATTTCTCGCCGACAACCCAACCTAAATCGGTATTGAGAATCACGTCACCGATATTCTCGTTAGTACCGAACTGAAGGTATGCGGGCACTTCGTTGCGACGCCATACGCGCAGATGTGGAACGTCCTTGAGTGCATCGATGATGCTGTCGGTATAGTCGAACACAATGCCATTGGCTTCAACCTTATTGGCATCGAGCCAAGAGGGAACGGAATAATCGACATGATGAATCCATTCGGGCTTCACATAGTCGGACAGGCGAATGAGACGTTCGGGCGAAGTACGTGTCATGCCATGATCGCTTGTAACGATGAAGTCAATCTGCTCGAAGAAGGGCAATGCCTGCAGGACACCATACAGCTCGCGCATCATCTTGTCCATCTTAACCACGGCCTTGCGTGTCTGCGGAGCGTATGGTCCCTTGTCGTGGCCTGTGGCATCGGGTTCGCTGAAATAAACCATTACGAGGTGTGGACGTACAGCCTCAGGCAAGGTGAGGAGTCGCTTCACTTCGGCAATACGCTGGTCGAAAGGCATCAGATTCTCGTCATATTTATGATAGACGTAAGGACGAAGGCCATTTATCTCAACTTCCGATCCAGGCCAATAGACGATACCCGTATTCATGCCTTGTCGCTGTGCAGTGATCCAGATGGGCTCGCCGCCATAAAAACTGGCATCGAACTTGGTGTCCGGGTTACTGAGGCTGAAACGACGGCCTGTCTTCCGCTCAGTGAAGTTGTTCGCAATGATGCCATGGTGGTCGGGCACCAAGCCTGTGGCTATGGTATAGTGATTGGGGAAGGTCTTGCTTGGATACGACGGGCGCATACGGGCATCAACCCCTGCACGTGCCAGACTGTCGAGGAATGGTGTCTCGTACATCAGGTTATAATCCCAACGGAATCCGTCCATACTAACGACCACCAGATAACGGTCGTTTCTAGGCTGTTGTATCTGACCTTGTCCGACAGCCGTACCGCACGTTACAAGGATCAGGGAAAGAAGAAAGAAGAGTGTCTTTTTCATAGAAGCAATAGTATTGGTTTTGCAGCTGCAAAGATAAGGCATTTTGCCGAAAAATACAAATATTTGGACGAAAAAATAAAGCCACCCGAGAAAAACCCGGATGGCTTATGAAAAGAATGAGGTAATTAGTTACTCAGCTGGTGTTTCTTCTTCTTCCTTTGAGAAGAACATGCCTACGCCCTCAACAAGTCCCTTATATGAAGTCTTGTAAGCAACGATGGTAATCTTGTCGCCTTCAACGATGCCGAGGTTGCTGAAGGTACCCTTTGCACCACCCCAACCGTCGGTAACGCCATAGATATATACCGAACCGGTTTCGTCGGTCAGGTTGAAGTTACCATACTGCTCGAGATCATACTTCGTGCCATCGCCAACCGATGGGCCAACAGTACCGGAAATCATGTAATAGACTTCCTTGCTGTCTTCCTTAGCGATAAAGT
>JAFZTS010000047.1 GCA_017618715.1 Bacteroidales bacterium | reverse complement strand
TGAGCCAGGATCAAACTCTTCGTTGTACTTTGTATCGTTTGTTTGATGCTGGCAATTCAAATCCTAATAAAAGGAAATTGACTTAAGCTCGTAGTTGGTTTGACCAACTTCTTACTTGTACTACTTGCTATTCTATCAATCTTCAATGTTTCAAAGAACGTTGTTGCCCGTTTTTTGAGGGCAGCGGGTGCAAAGTTACACCCAAAATACGGATCTGGCAAATAATTTTATGAAAAACATCAAAAAAATCCGATAATCCCATCTTCATTAACATTATTTGACATCTAAGAATTGCACTAAACGGGATTATCCGATGTTTTTCGAGGGTGTTTAGGGATACACAAAAACAAAACGCTTCAAATCCATCAAGGAAATGAAGCGAGATAGAGTTTCTGAGGCAAATACCTCTCGAAAAAGGATTAGAATCAGAGATTGGCCTTGATGGCATCGATGAGCTCCTGGTATTCGGCATCCGAAAGATATACCTTTCCAGGGTTCATCTGGAATACTCCACCATAATCGGGACCATCGACATATTTTGGTGCGAGGTGAAAATGGAGGTGGCTGAGCTTGTCGCTGTAAGCCCCGTAGTTGATCTTCTCGGGATTGAAGGCGCGTTGCATAGCGCGGGTGGCCTGAGCCACATCGGCAATGAAGTCATTGCGCTGCTGGTCGTTGAGTTCATTGAGGTCGTTGACATGATGGTCGTAGCTCACGAGGCAACGTCCGCGATAGGTCTGCTCCTTGAAAAGGAAGAGACGGGACACACGAAGATGGCAAATCTCGATCATGAGATTGTGGAGAGTCTCATTGTTGGTGCAATAGAGACAAGCTTTAGGATCGCTGTACATGGTGTGATGTTTTTGGAATTATTGGTTATAAGATCAGTCAAAATCTATTTCAAGCTGTACGGGAGGGCCAAGCAAATCATTTCGAGGATCGAAATCATATACCAAGGAAGGACTATTGCGGAGCAAAACGCTGAGGATGACATCCTGCCCTACCCTTACCCCTTCGCTTTGGAGGGCTCGTGCAGCCGTACGATATGCAAGGTCGGGATCGTTATTCTCTTCACTGAGGTGGCAAAGGAAAAGATGACGCAAACCCCTATGCCAGATATCGTGGATGAGTTCGGCACATTCCTTGTTGCTCATGTGACCACCTTCGCCACGTACTCGCTTTTTGAGATAGGCTGGATAAGGGCCATCCATCAGCATGTTGATGTCGTGGTTCGACTCAACCACTACGTGATCGGCCAAGGACAGATAATGACGAATGACAGGTGTCACACAACCCACATCGGTCGCCAAACAGAAACGCACCACATTATCGCCATCGCCATATTCGATGAAATAACCCACATTGTCGGTCGAATCATGAGGCACGGTGAATGCTGTCACCCTGAATTGCGTGCCGGGGATATAGAAAGGCGTCTCGCGTTCGATGTTTCGACGGGAGGCATTGGTCAATTTCTTCGACATCCCATAGTTGTGCTCCATGCCTTGATGAACCTCCTTGGTTGAATAGACAGGAATATGATATAGTTCGCCCAAGCTACCTGCCGAACGAATATGGTCGGTATGGTCATGCGTTACGAGCAAGGCCATGATCTTTCCGAAGGCAAGACCATTCTCGCGAAGCACCTTCTGAATGGTACGCACAGGAATGCCGGCATCAATCAGGATGGCATGCTGATCGGTGCCGAGATAGTAGCAGTTTCCACTGCTTCCGCTCGAAAGACTTAAGAACTTCAACATTCTCGCGCGTACATTAATATTATTTATATATCAAAAACATGGCGGGACAACGAGGCACCAGTTTCTGACGCTCTTCTTCCGTGTTTGCAGCGCCGAGTCGTTTCTTCCATTCAATTGCCGTAAAGGTATGAATCGACTCGTCGGGACAAGTGATATTGGCTGCCAAAGAAATGCGTGTCTGGGGACGCAATACCTGAAGCAACGTCTGCATCATCTTGAGGTTGCGATAAGGAGTCTCGATGAAAAGTTGCGTCTGGTCTTCGCTATAGACACGTGCCTCCAATTGCTTCAGACGTTGAGCACGCTTGCCCTCCTCAATCGGCAGATAGCCATGGAAAGCGAAACTCTGCCCATTGAAACCGGAGGCCATCACACTCAAGATGATGCTCGAAGGTCCAACCAACGGAACGACACGAAGACCATCTCGTTGAGCAATGGCCACAACATCGGCACCAGGATCAGCGACAGCCGGACATCCTGCCTCGCTGACGATGCCAACGGGCTCTCCTTTGCGAAGGGGATTCAAATAGGCATCAATCAGTTTGCGGTCGGTATGTTGATTGAGTTCACGGAATTCCAGCACATCGATATCAATGCTCGGTTCAACCTTTTTCAAGAAGCGGCGAGCCGATCGGACATTCTCGACGATAAAATGTCTGATGCCGAGAATCACTTCCCTGTTATAGGCAGGAAGCACCTGATCAATAGGGGTATCACCCAGCGTAACGGGTATCAAATAGAGTGCAGGCTCGAGCATGAGACGATATCTGTTGCAAATAATCCTTAAATTTTGCGCAAAATTACGGAAAAAATTTGGCATTGCAAAATAAAATCACGATTTTTGCAATGATTTTTAGTATTATTATCCAAAATCCATTGAATATGACCCTTCCTGCGTCCTTTATAGAAGACATTAAACCCTATCTTCCCGCACAAGAACTTGCATCGTTCATCCATGCGCTCACCGAAATCGACCAAACGACGAGTCTGCGATATAATCGCGCGAAATACAAGGGCGAGAATGGGCAGCCCATCGGATGGAATCCTCAAGATGGCTTTTATCTGGAGGAAAGGCCCAATTTTACCCTCGATCCCTTGATGCATGCCGGTTGCTACTATGTGCAGGAGGCGTCTTCACAATTTGTGACCCACGTGCTCAGAACGTTGGTCAAGGAGCCAGTGACAGCATTGGACCTATGTGCTGCCCCTGGTGGCAAAAGCACGGCAATGCTCAGCGTATTGCCGGAAGGGAGTCAGCTCGTAAGCAATGAAATAGATCGTCGCAGGGCAAGAATACTGAGCGAAAACATCACGAAGTGGGGTCTGCCAAATGTGAGCGTCACCTGCAATGCCCCCACCGATTTCCGAAAACTCACTCATCGTTTTGACCTGATCCTTACCGACGTGCCCTGCTCTGGTGAAGGTATGTTCCGCAAGGATGATGATGCCGTAAAAGATTGGTCACCACAAAAAGTTGAAGGATGTGTGGCTCTCCAGAAAGAGATTCTACATGCCATCTGGCCCACCCTGAAGCCAGGAGGCATCCTGATCTATAGCACCTGCACCTTCAACATACACGAAGATGAGGAGATGCTCCAATTCATCTGCGAAGAACTGGGCGCAGAGGCTCTCGACATACCTGTTGATACGGCGTGGAACATCCACGCACCGCTTGTCGGACATCTGCCATGCTATCGATTTATGCCACACTTCACCAAGGGTGAGGGGCTCTTTATGGCTGCTGTACGCAAGTCGAAGAACGGGAACGAATATGCCAGTTCGAATAAAAAGGACGGCAAACGAAAGGGAGAATACAAGGTTCAAGGAAAAACGGATAGAAAAACACAACCCATCGACCTGAAAAGAATTGCCCCCACCCTTCTGTCTCAGTTGAATTGCGAGGCCACCATCGAGCAAACGGCAGAAGGCACACTGCGAGCTATCCCCACGGAACACAAGGAATTGCACGACGAACTTGTATGCCAAGGGCTGTACCTCCTGCAAAGCGGTATCGAAATGGGCACAATAAAAGGCCGAGATATCATCCCGGCCCATGCGTTGGCTTTGAGTACCGTCAGGAAAGACGAGGCCTTCCCAATGGTGGAAGTGGATTTGGAAACCGCCCTCAACTATCTGCGCCACGAAGCCATCACTTTGGGCAATGGTGCTCCGACCGGATACGTCATCGTAACCTACAACGGTCATGCCCTGGGCTTCGTCAAGAACATGGGAAACAGAAGCAACAACCTCTATCCCCAGGAATGGAGAATACGTTTCCTCTGATTACTGCTCCTTGAGATATTCGACGAGAGCACGCACCGCTTTTCCGCGATGGCTGATGGCATTCTTCTCCTCCATCGTCATCTCGGCAAAAGTGATATCGTATCCGTTCGGACGAAAGATCGGATCATAACCGAAACCTTCTCGACCAGCACGTTCCTTCGTGATCTCGCCACGGCATACGCCTTCGAACTCCATCATCTTGCCATCCATCAGCAGCACGATTACCGTACGGAATTGTGCCGAACGGTCCCTGACACGTTTCAGTTTGCGAAGCAGTTTGTCATTGTTGGCCTCGCTATTGTGATCATAGCCTTCGTCCTGTGCATACCGCGCAGACCTGACACCAGGATCCATACCCAAGGCGCGAACCTCGAGGCCGGAATCATCGGCAAAGCAATCCACATCATAATGCACATTCACATACTCCGCCTTCTGCAACGCATTGCCTGCAAAGGTGGACGAGTTCTCTGGGATGTCCTCCGTACATCCGATATCCTGCAAGGACAATACCTCATAGCGCTCTGATACGTCAGGTCCACAAGCTTCAAGCAGTGCCTTCACCTCATTGATCTTGTTTGCATTATTGGTTGCAAACACCAGTTTCCTCTTTTTCATATATATAGATTATTTCATATCGGTTAGCCAGATGCGCTGCAAATAGATGGCATCTGATGTTGTACGTAATACGATGTCGTGCTGATCAGTAGTCGGGTCGATAGCAAATTTGAGATCGAACACCTGTTGTGGTTCGTTCAATATGTTCTGATCGATGCGAAGCAATTGCGGTTCACCCTTGTCAATCGAAATCATGCAATTCATCATCTTACCAAAGCTGCGGGTTGGAAGCAACCATACCTTCAGGCTCACGCTATCGGCTTGATAGACGAGGGGCAGACGCAAGGTCTCGAAAGGCTCTACATGCGTACCCATCGCACGCTTGCTGCGATACAGAAGGTCCGTATCGTCTTCTGATGGCAAAGAGACCAAAGACCCGACCTGCATTGGTGTCAGCACATCGTGCTCATCCACCTGCATCAAGCTATTGTCCATCATGATATCGGGCATCAAGACGTCTCCCATCATCTGTCGCCACTTGGGTTCGACAAGCGTCGGCAATTCAGTTGCTAAAAGACTCATTCGCTGACGGCAATCCTCCACAGCCCATTGCTTTGCCGCATCGTGCTCCACCAGCTGCATATTACAAAGTCGCTGCATCTGTGTCGTCACCATGTTGAGGGGATACTCAACGGTGCGGAAGAAGGCGTTGACATGGTCGTTGGGGACGACCTTGTCGTTCAGTTCGAGAGAGAGCTGCAGTTGCAGATTCTGGCTCTCACCGATGCCGCGACGCAATGCCTCAAAACTTTGTGGCTGTTCGGGATGGGACAACATGGCAAGGTCGAAAAAATCATTCCAGATCTGCGACCAATTGCAATTCAACCCGCTCATTTGGGTATAATGCAAATCCTCAAGGTCATCGACAGAATACGACTTTCTATAGGAAGCGATGTCCCAAGCCATATCGAAAAACAGGAAGAGCTGAAGTTCGCCACCCAATTGATGAACCCACTGGAACTGCCACTCCTCCTTCCTCCCATAATCATAGGCACGAAGACCTTCCAAGCGAATACGTTCAGGGGAATCAAGGGCAAGTCCAAGGCCAAGATAGGGCATCAGGGAAGGACGAAGAGTCCAACGGAACACACCCGCCGAATCGGCATCCACGGCATCGGCAGCGTCGCAAACTCCCGTAGCTCGCAGACGAAGCAGGAGATCTTGCAGATATCCATCGTGTTTCTGGGCGCCATCGAGAATCAGCGTTCGGACGGGAACCCATGCCTCAAACAATTCCTCGTATGCCACACCCAATTCATACATATCCAACGGCAAAGCTGGAGCGTCAGCCCACCATCGAAAAGGAGAAACACCCCAATTGCGACTCAACGTCATCAGGCCAAAGGCCGTACCCACCTCATCACTGCCGACCACAAACAGTTGTCTGCCATTGTTGTGTACCTTCAGCATAAACGCGCCTCGGTGGCCATCAAGCTTGTCGAAACTGATACCACGTATCCTGGCATATCTCTTGAGTTCCGAGTTGTCGAAGGTCGCTACGATGATCTTGGCATCCGCAATATTGTTTGTATGTATCAGGAATTCACCGAAGACCTCATGATAATCCTGTTCGAAAAGCCTATCTGCTCGTTCGATGGCCGTTTCAGGCTCACGCTGACAATACAGCTTCAGCGCTTCACCATGCCGGATGATGAAGTTATCGGCCCATACGGAAAAGCAGATACAGAAGCCAAGAATCGCGGTAATCAGGTGCTTCATCGGGGAATCAATACTTTTGGATGCGTGTAGCATCGAGTTTCAGGAAAATGAACAACAAAATCGTGAACGACCATAAGCCCGAACCGCCATAGCTGAAGAAGGGCAGCGGGATACCGATGACCGGCACGAGTCCGATGACCATACCCACATTGATAATGACGTGGAAAGCAAAGATGCACGCCACACAGTAACCATAGACTTGAGCGAAAGGCGTTCGTTGTCGTTCGGCCAAAGAGATGAGACGAGCGATGAGAATAAAGTAGAGCAAGAGCACGAGCACACACCCTACGAAGCCTTCCTCCTCGCCCACCGTACAAAAGATGAAATCAGTCTCTTGTTCGGGCACAAAGGAGAGTTTGGTCTGCGTACCTTCGAGATAACCTTTGCCCAGGAGTCCGCCCGAACCAATGGCAATCTTCGCCTGATTGACATTATATCCTGCACCTTTCAAATCCTCCTTCATGCCAAGCAATACTTCAATACGTCCGCGTTGGTGAGGCTGCAATTTACTGAAAGCGAAATCGCATGTGTAAAGGAATCCAACGAAAAGCACGGCAAAGATGCCAACAATGAGATAGTTTTTGGCTTTATGTAGCAGATACAGAAAAAAGCAATAGCCAATGGTAAAGGCATTGATGACCCAACCCACCCAACGGTACTCAAATCGGAAAGGCCACGTGATGAAGTGATCCAACAAACCAAACAGGCCGAACCCTACGAGGGAAACAAGAGCAATCAATCCTGCTGCACCGTAATTGTTAGCAAAGAATGCCAGCATACCGGCAACTAGAAATGGAATAATAGTAAGCACAATGTTCTGTCCCATCAAGGAAGATGGAGCAGACTCATCCGGACCCAGAACAACCCCTTCCGGTAATGGTTCAACGCTGTATTTGATACCCAGGACAAAAATCAGGATGAAGCAGAAACCTGCCCATAGCACAATGCCCGACATACCTTGACGATAGAACAACAGGATAAGCGAGAAATAGACAAGAGCCGATCCCGTCTCGTTTTGCAGGATGATAAGCAGGACGGGAAGCAGTATGATAGCACATGCCTTCGCAAAATTAGCAGGTTCGGTGAATTTGAAATTGTATCCATTGAACAGATACGCCATCATCAGCGCCGTGGAGAACTTCCCGAATTCTGCTGGTTGTATGGAAAATGTGCCGATCTTGATCCACGAATGCGATCCATTGATGTTTGTACCAATGAAAATGGTGACAAACAACAAAATCATCACACTCACATATATCAGTGGAGCGTATGTCATGTAGAATCGGCTATCGAGGCACAGTATCGCGATGATAAGAAAAAGAGCCAGGCCGAACCAGACAATCTGCTTGCCCGATGGACGACCGAAATCGAAGATCGATGCTCCGTCGAAATTGTAACTGGCAGCATTGATCGTGACCCAGCCCGCAAGGACCAGGATCACATAGACAATCAACGTCAGCCAATCAAAACTACGAAGGAAGTTCATTCTTTCTAAATATATTCAATCGATGCTATTTCTTGTTCTTGTAATCAGTATATTGCAGGGTGGAGCTTCTCAACATGCTCCCTTCCATCAGTTTTCTGCGTCCCGATATTTTACCATTCAGGTACTTCTCAATGACCAGTGTTCCGATGGGTACACCGAACGTTGCCCCGAAACCGCCATTCTCAACGAAGCAGCAGACCGCAATCTTGGGTTGGTTCATAGGTGCAAAGCCCATGAAAACCGAGTGGTCCTTTCCATGCGGGTTTTGTGCCGTACCTGTCTTGCCGCACAACTCGATACCCTCGGGATCAAGGTTGCCACTTCGTCTGACTGTACCATTCACTGCGGCCGCTCGCATTCCCTTGACGATCCAGTCATAATGTGACGAACGAATCATCGTCTTGTGTTGTACTCTGAAGGTATCAGGAACCAAAGTATCCTGAATCTCATGAATCACATGGGGAATATAGTAATACCCACGATTGGCGATTGTTGCAGCCAGGTTGGCAATCTGCAAAGGCGTCGCCAGAATTTCGCCCTGTCCGATGGAAATCGAGATGATGCTGATGGGTTTCCAATCCTCGGTCCGGAGCATCTTGTTGTAATAGGCGGGGTTGGGAATGAAACCACGTATCTCGCCCGGCAGGTCAACGCCCAGCCTGTATCCGTAGCCCATCGAAACCATGTAGTTCTTCCACGCCTCGAATGCCTCCTGGATGCTCTTGTACTTCTTGTTGTTGAGGATGTTCACCAGGCACCAGCCGAAGTAGCCGTTACACGAACCCGATATCGCAGGGACGATACTCCACTGGGCAATGCCATCGTGACAGCCCATCCTGAAACGTCCCATCACAAAACCGCCACGGCAGGGCAGCAACGTCTCGGGGGTAATGGCTCCATCTTCCAAGCCGATCAGGCCCTGAGTGGGTTTGAACGTCGAACCTGGAGGATAGGATGCCGAAATGGTTCGGTCGAGCAATGGTTTGTACGGATTGTCAAGCAACTCCTTGTAGTGCTTGCCTCGTTGACGACCCACGAGAAGACTCGGATCGAAGGTCGGACTCGATACCATGGCTAATATCTCCCCGGTGGCGGGTTCAATGGCTACCAAGGCTCCAACCTTATTCACCATCAAACTCTCAGCATAAGCCTGCAGGTCAGCATCGATGGAGAGGGTCAGGTTATGACCGGCTTTAGGAACGACATCATATTTGCCGTCTTCGTAACGTCCCTTTATTCGACCACGGGCATCGCGCAGGAGAATCTCCTTGCCCTTGATGCCACGCAGATACTTCTCGTAACTTTTCTCCACACCCAGGTCACCCGTGTAGTCGCCTCGCTGGTAATAGTCATCTCGCTGGATTTCCTTTGGCGTAACCTCACGGATATTTCCTAGGATGTGAGGCGCTACAGACCGCATATATTGGCGAATGGTGCGCGGACGAATCTCAAACCCGCGATACTTGTACATCCTCTCCTGCAACTTGGCATAGTCCTCGACACTCAGCTGTGTGGCAAAGGTCTGCTGCGTGTAGCTCGAATAGCCTTTGTTTCGTCTGGAATCCTTGATTTCCGCCATTCGCTCTTCGAAAACCTCCCGAGTGATACCCAGCGTATTGCATAGGTCAAGGGTGTCGAGGTTCTTCACCTCGCGCATCGTCACAACAAGGTCGTAGGCCGGCTGGTTATACACCAGCAGGTTGCCATTGCGGTCGTAAATCTGGCCGCGTGCAGGATAAATCGTCTTGGTGAGGAAAGCGTTGTTGCGCGCCATGGCCTGGTACTTGTCGTCCACAATCTGAAGATTGAAAAGACGCATGATGTAAACGAGGAAGATCAGCAGAACCAATCCTCCTATCACAAAACGTCGTTTTTCAAGTTCATAATTGTGTTGCATACAAGTTATTTCTTCGATGCGGCAAATTCAAAGGCCATGCAGAAGCCAAAGGTCAAGCCCACGCTGATCAGCACCTTGACCAGCAGGACAGGAAGATTGAAGAGAGTAAAGGATTCGATGATATAGAGCAACAAGCAGTGCAGAGCGATAATCGACAAAGAGAAACGGGCAAAGGCCGAAAGCCCGATTTGCTGCATCGTCACCATTCCTTCCTTGAATTCGGGATCATCGTTGTAGAGATGCAGTATTACGTCGCGTAAAGCCATGACCGTGACGGCCGTCAGCGAATGCATTCCAGGTGTATTGCAAAAGATATCGACCACGAAACCCACCAGGAAACCCATGACTATCTGCAGCACGCGGTTGATTTCAACGGGAGCTTTCAGCAAAGCAATGACATATACCAACGCCACTCCCCCAAAAAGGGACAAGTGGTTAAAGAGCAGTACCTGTAGTACCACCGCCAAAAGTAGCCATAAGATATACAGAAGGATGCTCATCTAACAGTATATAGTTTGAACAAAAGCATTACACTATGGCCGATCAGTTGTCACGACCGATGCCTGTAGCTGATCGCGCTCGGCCTGTTCCTCATTGAAGATCACATGGACAGCATTCAGGCGATTGAAGTTGGAGAACAATTCAATCTGCAAGGACAGGAAACTGCCTCCTCCATCAAAGGTGTTGACAATACGTCCTACAGGGATGTCCTTCGGGAATGACGACGTATAACCCGTAGTCACAATGGTATCACCATTGCTGTAATCCACATTGCGTGGCAAGTCCTCAAATACCGCATACCGGCTGTCCTTTCCATCCCACACCAACGAACCGAAGGCTTCGGTATTCTTCAGCATGACCGAAAGACGAAGCTTGGGGTTGAGCACACTTAACACGAGAGAATAATGTTCCGAGACGTTGGCCACAATGCCGATGACGCCATTCTGGTCGGTCACGCCAAGGTCCTGATGCACTCCGTCGGCAGCCCCTTTGTCGAGGGTGATGTAGTTCTCGACCTGGTTGATGCTGTTTCCGACCACATGGGCTATCAAATAACGATACTGATGCTTGGCCGAATCTTCCCTATAAAATCCCTGGTCCTGATACTCCTGCAAAAGCAGACGCAAAGCTTGGTTTTCTGCCTCCAGCACTCCTGCACGCTCCAGCATCTCATCATTGGCCTGACGCAACCCGAAATATCCGGTCACATTGCTCTGTGCATCATAGATATTGGCCGTGATGAAATTGGCACTGCCGAACCAGATACTCCGATGATAAGGGTTGGTCTGGCATAGCAGCACTATGCTTAGAATTGCCAAAAACAGCCACGTAAACCACGGGCTGTTCTTGGTGATGAAGCGTATCAGATTCTCCATAAATCAAATGGATCTGACAAGCTATTAGCGAATAAGGAATGGGAATCGGTCGATGTTCTGAAGTGCGATACCAACACCCTTTGCCACGCTGAGAAGCGGATCCTCGGCCACATGGAAAGGAATGCCGATCTTATCCTGCAGGCGCTTGTCAAGGCCGCGAAGCAGGGCGCCACCACCAGCCAGGTAGATACCGTTGCGTACGATGTCGGCATAAAGTTCAGGAGGTGTCTGCTCCAGTCCGGTAAGAACAGCAGCCTCAATCTTCGAAATCGACTTCTCGATGCAGTGTGCGATCTCCTGATAGCTGACAGGCACCTCCATCGGGAGGGCAGTCATACGGTTAGGACCACGTACCACGAAATCTTCGGGCGGGTTGTCAAGCACGGTAAGAGCAGAACCTACGTTGAACTTGATCTGCTCAGCGGTAGGAACACCCACCTTGATGTTATGCTGACGGCTCATGTACTCCATGATGTCCTGCGTAAGGTCATTGCCAGCAATGCGGATGGAATTGTTGGTCACAAGGCCACCGAGCGAAATGACGGCAATCTCGGTCGAACCACCACCGATATCCACCACCATGTTTCCTTCCGGAGCGAGGACATCGATGCCAATACCGATGGCTGCTGCCATGGGCTCATAGAGCATATACACGTCACGGCCACCTGCATGTTCGCTGGAGTCACGGACGGCACGCAGCTCGACTTCGGTCGAACCTGAAGGCACACCCACTACCATGCGGAGCTGTGGGGTGAAGAAATGACGGCTGCTGAATGCCATCTTGACCATGCCGCGGATCATCTGCTCGGCGGCATTGAAGTCGGCGATCACACCGTCGCGAAGTGGACGTACGGTACGTATGTTGGCTGGAGTCTTTCCCTCCATCTGCTGAGCCTTATGGCCTACGGCAATCATCTTTTCACCCTCAAGGGCGACGATTGACGGAGCATTCACCACAATCTTGCCACCGTGAATGATGACGGTATTGGCCGTACCGAGGTCGATGGCAACCTCCTGGGTTAAATTGAAAAATCCCATTCTTTGCTTAACGGATTAAGTTATATTGTTACGTTTGACGAATTACTTCTGCTGTGCGAACCATGCGTGGATGGCGGTATCGTAATGGCTGCTAACGCCGAAAGCCTGTTCTGCAAAGCTCAGGCGATCCTCGTAGTCGCTCACGGCACCCTTGCTCTTGAGCATCTCGGCCAACTGCTGGTACTGTGCCTTGCTGGCCACGATGATCACATCCTTGAAGTTTTTGGCTGCGGCACGGATAAGCGAAATGCCTCCGATGTCAATCTTCTCGATGATGCTTTGGAAGTCAGCGCCACTGGCTACCGTGTCCTCGAAGGGATAGAGATCCACGATGACGAGGTCAATCTCGGGAATGGCATACTTTGCCATCTGCTCCTTGTCGCCCTCATTGTCACGACGGCCAAGGATGCCACCGAAAACCTTCGGGTGAAGGGTCTTCACACGACCACCCAGAATCGAGGGATAGGTGGTGAGGTCTTCTACTGCATCGCAGGGAACGCCCAAGCCTTCGATGAACTTCTGCGTGCCACCTGTCGAAAGCAGTTTCACGCCATTGGCATGAAGCATCTTGATAATCTCGTCCAGGCCATCCTTATGGAATACCGAAACAAGTGCGGTCTTGATTTTCTTCTGATCACTCATATTTCTTTGATTAAATCAATATATATATCATTTTTGCGGCGCAAATATAGTAAAAATTTTTGAAATGCAATCATTTTTGCACCCAAATTTTAAAATAAATTTTCGATTTCCTATCTTTAGCTGCAATTCCTGCCCGATGATGCAGTTTTCTTCGAGCAGTTTTTCGGGTTGCGGGTTGGGGTAACGCGGGCACTGTCCGAAGGCATATTTCAGGCAGTGTTTCGTCTGCATCACCATTCCTTCCTTATTTGGCTGTAGTTCAAAGGCATCCGAAACGTTTTCAACCTGCATTTCCTGATAGGTTTTACGGGCCTTTTCGTTCATCACATTTGCCAGAAAATCGGTGGGCAGGATACCCCTTGCATCGAGCATTTCGGCACGTGCCTTGTAATCGGGGATTTTGAATGCTTTGCGAACTTCACTTTGCATTTTCAAGCGTGTTTCAAGCAATTTCTGCACGCACAGACGCCGTAATTCGCCCAATTTCGACGAAGGTACGAACCACTGCCCGCCCTGCACTTCAATCTTGCGCATCGCAAATGGTGTACTTCCCAACTTGCCCAGTTGCTTCTCGATATTCTCCTTCTGCGAACGTTCTGCCTGTTCGAAAGATCCATCCAGCTCGACGCTGGCTTCTATGCCATCACTGTACACCATGCGCTCCACAATCTTCTCCCGACTTGCCGAATAATGGATATCTACGGGCAAGGTGCGCTTGGCCGAAGGCTTACTCAAAAGCTGCTCGAATGCCACATCCAGGTTCCTATACACCGTTTGTCCCTTTTTCAGCTGTCGGCACACTTGCACACCCTCCAATGGGAAACATGTGTTCGAAATGGTCTCGTAGCGATTGAGCCTGAATCCCTGCTGCCCCACGGCCAACCCGTCCCCATTATGGAGGGTGTCGGCCATGAGGTCGATGACGAAACTGTCGCGGTTAACCTTCGCAATGGTGCCCACTTTCTCGCCCATCGACTTGGGGCTTTCGAAGTTCCACATCGGCTCACGCTTGCCTTCGGCGAAATAGGAGGTGAACCCGCGATTGAAGCTCTTCTCCAGTCGTGGTTCGAAGGTGTATGTCGTCACCCCTTCGCTGATGTGCCTGATGTCATCCCTTCGTTCGATGATCTGGTCAATCAATCGGCGATAATAGGCCACCACATTCTTCACGTAGCTCATTTCCTTGAGTCGCCCTTCGATCTTCAGTGACGTCACCCCCGCATCGATGAGTTGTTCGATGTACGCCGAGCGATTCATGTCGCGCAACGACAGGAGATGGCGCTGACGTGCCAGCAGCTTGTCGCCTTTCGAACTCAGCAGGTCCATTGGCAGACGACAGGGCTGGGCACATTCCCCGCGATTGGCCGAACGTCCGGTCAGGGCTGCACTCAGATAACATTGTCCACTGATGCAAACGCATAGTGCGCCATGCACGAAGCACTCCAGTTCCACGTCGGGCACAGCCTCATGGATGGTTCGTATCTCTTCTATACTCAGCTCACGTGCCATCACCACGCGCGTCATTCCCAAATCGCGGAACAGGCGCGTCCGCTCGATGGTGCGTGCATCGGTTTGTGTCGAGGCATGCAGTTCGATGGGTGGCAGATTCATCTGCAACAGGCCCAGGTCCTGCACAATCAGCGCATCAACACCCGCTTCATAGAGCCGCCATGTCATTTTCTCGGCTTCGGCAAGCTCACGGTCGGTGAGGATGGTATTCAGGGCCACGAGGGTCTTTGCCCCATACTGATGACCATAGAGGGCAAGGCGTTCGATATCCTCTATCGAATTGTGAGCCGCTGCACGTGCGCTGAAGGCAGGTGCGCCGATATAGACGGCATCGGCACCATGGTTGAAGGCCTCGATACCAATCTCTGCCGTTCGTGCGGGTGCAAGGAGTTCTATTCTATGCATTTTCTACGCTGATGACTTGATATCCCTTTAATGTTGAATGGTCGCTTCGCTCAAAATCCAACAAAATCATCTTAAAAATCTTTCAATGGCTTCTATAAAGTTTCCTTCTCGATGATGGATTTTTGTTAAGATTCTGAGAGATTTTGAGCGAAGCGACCTTTCTATGTGTCTGTTTCTTTTATTCTTGTGAAAATGGCAGGAGACAGCGGGTGTTTGTGGCCGGATGGATTTTCTGCGCAGCAATTTTTTGCAGGTATTGGACCTGCTCATTTTCCGGCAGAAACGACCAGGCCATTGGGCCGAGGTTGTCTGCCATTTTCACCTCCTTTATACTCTTTTTTGTCTTTGTTTCATCGAAAAGCTCGCCGCAAAGATACGCTTTTTTCATCGTATTACCCATTTTTTCCGTGATTTTTTTGCAAATATTCTCCAAAGGTTCTATCTTTGCGCCCGAAATTCCTGCAAATTTCACCCTTTTACTCCCCTTTAACTCCCCTTAAAAGCCCTTAAAATATGTTAGATACTCTCCAGGCGATAAGCCGCTTCATGAGCCGGTACTGCTCGTGGATTGTCATCGCCGCCGCTATCTTGAGCGGTTTCTTCCCCAACACCTTTGCTTGGGTACAGCAGGGCGCACGTCCCTCCATCATCCTCGGCGTCATCATGCTCACCATGGGCTGCACGCTATCCACCGACGACTTCAAGGTGGTGCTGAGCCGTCCCTTCGATATCCTTCTGGGCACGTTGGCACAGTTCTCCGTCATGCCCTTTGTAGCCTACGCGCTCACCAAGGTCTTTGCCCTCGACCCCTTCCTGAGTGCCGGCATCATCCTGGTGGGTTGTTGTCCGGGTGGAGTTTCCAGCAACATCATGTCCTTCCTCTGCCATGGCGACGTTGCATTCTCTGTCGGCATGACCACCGTTTCCACCCTCCTTGCCCCCATCGTTACGCCCCTCATGGTGCTCTGGTTGGCAGGTCAGCAAATCGAGGTCGATGCCTTCGGAATGTTCCAGAACATCTGTCTCGTGACCATCCTTCCTGTGACCTTGGGCTGCACATTCAACTACTTCTTCGGCCGACGCGAGAACTTCAAGCAGATCCAGTCCATCATGCCCGGCATCTCGGTGTTCTGCCTGGCGCTCATCGTCGGAGGTGTGATCTACACCGTCCATCCACGCCTCGAAGAGAACGGGTTCAATCTCATCGCCCTCACCCTCGCTGTCGTCACCTGCCACAATGGCCTCGGTTACCTGCTGGGTTATCTGATAGGCAAGGCTGCACGATTCTCTGTCGCCAAACGTCGCACCATCAGCATCGAGGTAGGGATGCAGAATGCCGGCATGGCCACCGTCCTCTCCAGCAACTTCTTTGCCACACCAGCCGCCATCGCCGCCAATCCGATGGCCGCCCTCAGCGTCGTCCCCTGCGCCATCTCCTGCGCCTACCACAGCATCTCCGGCACCATCCTCGCCTCCTTCTTTGCTGCACAGGACAAGCACTAACCCGCCCCAGTGTCCCCGTAGCGGCCGTTTTTGGCCACCTCTATTGTCCCCGTCGCAGCCATCCATGGCTGCCCCCTTCGTCCCCGTAGCGGCCGTGCATGGCCGCCCTTATCCCCATATCAACAATGCCCAACGACACCTTCCAATTCCGCCAATTCACCATCCACCAGGATCGATGCGCCATGAAAGTGGGCACCGACGGTGTCCTTTTGGGCTCATGGACCGACATCTCCCACCACGCTCCCGACACTGCGGAGCGCACCTTCTCCATCCTCGACATCGGCACGGGCACAGGGCTCATCTCCCTCATGCTCGCTCAACGAGCTGCCGAAGCAGGAATGGATTTCCATATCGACGCCGTGGAGATTGACGAAGAGGCCGCCCGTCAGGCGCAGGAAAACATCGCAGCATCCTCCTGGACCAGTCGCATCTGCGTCTTCCCCCTCTCATTGCAGGCCTTCCAGCAGAACGACACCCCACAAGCGTACGACCTCATCGTCTGCAATCCCCCCTTTTACAATGCCACCTTGAAACCCGACGATGCAGGGCGCGCCGTCGCTCGTCACAAGGACGCGCTTCCCGTGTCCGATATCGCCAGATACGCGGCAAATTGTCTCACAATCCTTGGCCGTTTGTCCATCATCTACCCCACCGACTACGATTCCGAAGTGATGACTGCCGCCGTGCTCTGCGGTCTGCATCCCGTCCGCATCTGCGACATCCTCACCAAGGTCGGCAAACCCTGCAAGCGCCGCATGGCCGAATACTCCCTCCAAAACACCCCCCTCTCTCGCGAGCAACTCATCATCCGCAATGCCGAGGGCAAATACACCGACGCCTATCGTTCCCTTACCGCCGGTTTCTACCTTCATCTCACCGATTGACCGCCCCTTTTCACCCTTATCTCTCCCATTTTATACCCGCATTTTTGTCCAAAAGTAAAAAACAATTGTACAAAAGGAGGAATTTTGCGTATTTTTATCGCAAATAATTTGTAGAAACAGACAAAACTCACTATATTTGCACCGATATAAACACGCAAAAACTACACTTTTCACATGAAGCACTACGTTTGCGCCGTCGATTTCGGAGCCACCAGCGGACGAATGATCATCGCCCGTCTCAACGATGTAGGTATTCTCGAGACTGAAGAAGTCCGTCGTTTCCCCAACGCCATCCAGGAGAAGGACCATGATGGCAAATTCTATTGGAACATGACCGCCCTCATAGGCGAAGTGGTGGCAGGCCTCAAGGACCTTGCCGCTCGTCCCGACATCCACATCGATTCCATCGGTGTCGATACGTGGGGTGTCGATATCGTCTTCGTCGATAAGGACGGCAAGATGATCGAAGAGCCGCGCGCCTATCGCGATCCATATTCCATCTTGGCCATGGACGAATATATCCAGAAGGTCGGACGCGAGAAGATCTACGAAAAGACAGGTATCCAGTTCATCAACTTCAACACCCTCTTCCAGCTCTATGCTTGCCACAAGGAAGGCTTCCGTCCCTTCGAGGAGGCTGCCCAATACGTCTTCATCCCCGACTATGTAAGCCTCTACCTCACCGGCAAGGCTGTCTGCGAATACACCATCCTCTCCACCTCCGAGTTCCTCGACCCGCGCACCAAGCAGATCGACCGCGAACTCATCGAGGCAGCAGGTGCCGACATCAGCAAGTTCCCGCCCGTCGTCTTCCCAGGTCACGTCATCGGCAACCTCAAGCCCGAAGTGGCCGACTTCGGTTACGACATCCCCGTCGTTGCTATCGCAGGTCACGACACGGGTTCGGCTGTCGCCGCAGTTCCCGCCCGCGACGAGAAGTTTGCCTACCTCTCCTCCGGCACATGGTCGCTTATGGGCATCGAATCGAAGGATCCCATCATCAGCCCGCGTTCCTTCGAACTCAACTTCACCAACGAAGGTGGCATCGAAGGCACCACACGTTTCCTCAAGAACATCACCGGCATGTGGATTCTTGAACAGTGCCGCAAGGAATGGAAGAGCATGGGCAAGGATTACGACTTCAAGACCCTCGGCGAGATGGAGCAGAGCGGCGAAGCCTTCCGTTCGTTCATCAACCCCGACGACCCGATGTTCGCCAACCCGCCCTCGATGCTCGAAGCCATCCGCGAATATTGCCGCAAGACCAATCAACCCGTCCCCGAGACCGATGCACAGATCGCACGTCTCATCATGGAATCCCTTGCCCTGCGCTATCGCACCGTCTTCAACTGGCTCAAGGAGCTCGCCTCCTTCCCGCTCGAAGTGCTCCACATCATCGGCGGCGGTTGCCAGAACGCCCTCCTCGCCCAATGGACAGCCAACTCCATCGGATGCCCCGCCCTCTGCGGTCCCGTCGAGGCCACAGCCATCGGCAACATCATGATGCAGCTCAAGGCCATCGGCAAGGTCAAGGACATCACCGAGATGCGCGCCCTCATTGCAAAGGCCATCGAACTCAAGCGCTACGAGCCCCAGGACACCCTCGCCTGGCAAGAAGCCCACACCCGCTACACCCAGCTTTGCGAGCAATAATCCTCCGACTATTCCGATCCCCCCGAGTATTCCGACTATTCCGATCACTCCGACTATTCCGACTATTCCGATCACTCCGAAAATAAAACAAAATAAACAACAATGTCAAACAAAGGAAGCTTAAGGAGCACGATTGCCGTGTCTCTAACCAATTATCTTGATGCAGGTGCAATCGTGGCTGGTGCCAGCGGTCTGACACTGTGGCAGAACTATCTCGGCCTCTCTGAGGTACACCTCGGCTGGCTCAACTTCATCAGCGCCAACTGTCTCGGTGCCGCTCTCGGTGCCATCATCGGCGGATTCCTCGCCGACAAGTACGGACGCAAGTTCATCTTCACCTACAACCTGCTGGTCTATATGCTGGGCGTGCTCACCATCATGTTCAGCGTCAACTTCCCCATGCTGCTCTGCGGATTCCTCATCACGGGCATCTCCGTCGGCGTGGGCGTTCCCGCCTCGTGGACCTATATCTCCGAAAGCTCGGAGGTCAACAACCGTGGACGCAACATCTGCATCTCGCAGATGTCGTGGGGATTCGGCCCTATGTGCATCCTCCTTCTCGGCATGCTCTTCGCCCCTGGCGGATACCTGTTCGGTTGGGTGGAGTCGTTGGCCCACACCATCGGTGGCGCTGACCTCGCCGAGAATGCCGTCAACGTCTTCTCGTCGCGCATCGTCTTCTTCTCACTCTTCGTCGTAGCCTTCATCGCTTGGAACCTGCAGCGTCGTCTCCAGGAGAGTGCCGAGTTCGAAGCCACCAAGGCAGCAGGCCAGAAGACCAGCCTCCTCGACAACATCAAGATCCTCTTCCAGAACAGCATCGCCGTCAAGACCGTATGTTTCCTTGCCACCATCTATCTCACCTGGAACCTCGTCGCCTCGGTGATGGGCTTCTTCCAGCCGCACATCTACGAGACCGCCGGTGGTGTCACCAATGAGCAGGCCAACTGGATGAACTGCATCCAATGGGCCATCATCGTCGGCGTGACGTTCATCGTCTCGAAGTTCATCGACAAGGTAGCCCACAAGGCCATCTATGTCTTCGGACTTCTCGTAGCCATCTGCGCATGGGTGGTCATCGTCACCATCGGCGTCAACGGCCCTGCCGGCCTGTGGCTCTTCGCCGTGCTCTGGGGCATCCAGGGTGGCAGCTCACCACAGATCTTCTACGCACTGTGGGGGTCCGAGCTCTTCCCCGCCAAGTTCCGCGCCGGTGCCCAGGGCCTGATGTTCTTCATCGTCCGTGGCCTCTCCGCTGTTTGGGGACTCATCTTCACCATCATCTACGGTGAGAATGGCGAAGGCTTCACCGTAGCCGCCTTCTGCATGATCGCCCTCCTCGCCATCTCCCTCATCGTCGGCTTCATCGGCTGCCCCATCACCCGCTGCAAGCCCCTCGACCAAATCACCCGCGAGCGCTACGGCAACACCGTCTGATATTTGTGTCTATGCGGCAGCCGTTCTTGGCTGCCCCCATCAATAAAACCCAAAATATGAAAACCATCCTCGAAAACCGCCCCGCCCTCAAGGCCGTCATCTACCAGATTGCCGAGGTCACCGGGTACCTTTGGCAAAAAGGCTGGGCTGAGCGCAATGGCGGCAACATCACCGTCAACGTCACCGAGTTTATGGATGACGAGTGCAAAGCCATGCCCGCCATCTCCCCCGTGAAGCCCATCGGCATGACCCTTCCCTATCTGAAAGGCAAGTATTTCTATTGCAAAGGCACCGGCAAACGTATGCGCGACCTGGCCAAGGAACCCATGCAGAACGGCTCCATCATCCGCATCCTCGACGACTGTGCCTCCTACGAGGTCATCGCCGACGTCAACGTCGTGCCAACCAGCGAACTGCCCACGCACCTGGCGCTCCAGAACTACCTCATCGAGACAGGCTCATGCTACAAGGCAACCCTGCATACCCATCCCATCGAGCTCGTGGCCATGAGCCACATCCAGCGCTTCCTCAAGGGCGATGAGATGACCAAGGTGCTCTGGTCGATGATTCCCGAGACCCTCGCATTCGCTCCGCTCGGCATCGGCATAGTGCCCTACGCCCTCCCCTCTTCCGTCGCTCTCGCCGAGGCTACCCTCGAGCAGATCAAGACCCACGACGTAGTGATGTGGGAGAAGCATGGCACCGTCGCCGTAGGTCAGGACATCATGGATGCCTTCGACCAGACCGACGTCCTCTGCAAGGCCGCCAACATCTACATGTGCGCCCGCAGCATGGGCTCCGAGCCCGACGGCATGACCGCCGCCCAAATCCAGGAAGTCCAGGACGTCTTCCATCTCCCCAAATCCCGCCCCTGCTAAAGAACAGACCCCGGCTCCCCTCTAATCCCCCTTTGTCCATTTGGCAGCCGTTCTTGGCTGCCCTCTTAACCACTCAAACCCCACCTCATGAAACCCCTAGTAGAAACCAAAGCCCGCGTCGGCGTATTCTCCATCGCCCTTGGCGCATACCTCCCACAGTTCCCGCAGCTCGTTCCCGAGTTTGAAGCACAGTACGCAGCATTCAAGAAGACCCTCCCCGACACCATCGAGATCATCGATGGCGGCATGGTGACCACCAAGGAGCAGTCGATGGAAGCAGGCGACAAGTTCCGCGCTGCCGACGTCGATCTCATCATCCTGCAGATGCTCACCTACTGCACGTCCTACAACATGCTTCCCGCCGTGCGCGACCTCAACGTGCCCGTCATCATCGTCAACCTCCAGAAGAAGGCCGCTCCCGACTACGACAAGACCGACATCCCCACCTGGCTGGGCGAGCTCTACGCTTGCGGAGCCACCGGCGAGATGGTAGCCGACCTCAACCGTGCCGGCAAGCGCTCGGCCGTCATCACCGGCGTTGTCGAAGGTGGTGATCCCGGCGTTCAGGCCGAGATCGAGGATTGGTGCCGTGCCGCACAGGTACGTCGCCGTTTCCGCGACACCAACATCGCCCAGATCGGTCGTCCCTATCCTGGCATGATGGATCTCTACATCGACGAGACCAACCTCTACCATCGCATGTTTGTCTATACCAAGCAGTTCGACTGGGAGCAGATGTGGGCCATCGCCGACAACATCACCGACGAAGATGCCATCCGCGCCAAGGCACAGGACATCCTCGACACCTTCGAGATCGAGGGTGGCGGCACCATCGAAAAGGTTTGGGATATGGCCAAGTACGTCGTAGCCTTCGAGCAGTGGGTTAAGGACGAGAAGCTCGGCATGATTGCCTCCCACTATGCAGGATTTGCACAGGGCATCGCCGGCAAGCTCGACTCCATGCTCATCCCCGCCTTCTCCATGCTCATCAAGCAGCACACCGCTTGCGCTGTCGAAGGCGATATGAAGGTAGCCATGGCCATGTCGATACTCAAGACCATCAGCGGCACAGGTACCCTCGCCGAGATGTACAGCATCGACTTCCCGAAGGACATCTGCATCATCGGTCACAGCGGCTCGGGCGACTACGACATCTCGCAGGCCCACAAGCCGACGATGAAGATCGTGCCCGTGTTCCACGGCAAGACCGGCGGTGGCTACCTCACCCAGTTCTATCCCCCTGTAGGCCCCGTCACCTATCTCGCCATCACCCAGGACAAGAACGGCATCTTCAAGTTCGTCGTTGCAGAAGGCGTCAACGAGGAAGGCCCCATCTTCATGTTCGGCGACACCAACATGCGCACCAAGTTCTCGATCTCCTGCCGCGAGTTCTGCAACCGCTGGAGCGAGGCTGGTCCAACACACCACATGGCCGCCGCTGTGGGTCACCACATCAACACCCTCATCAAGGTCGCCAAGATCCTCAATGTCCCCATCGAGATCGTCACCCGCTAATCACATTCATTCCTATACAAAACCTCCCCTGGCAAGCTCTATCCAAGGGAGGTTTTCTCATCAGTTGTTGATTCATAAGACAGAATTTATGGAACAAAATACTAATATATTCAAAACAGAGAAAGAACAAGATAGGTTTTCTTTCTTTTGGACAGCTATGGACTTATGTGACTGGGAACACGAAGGTGAAGACGAAAAGGTATTGGAACCTGTTATCCTTTATCTGTCAAAGCAAAGTGATGAGCTTATCTTCCTGTTTGATGACCTGATGACAGAACTGTTATATAACTTAGATACACGGGCTAATTATGAAAGATGCAAAGAAGTTTCAGGATATGATAGCGACGACTTGTTTTTATACTCAAGATGCGTGGCATTAATCAACGGACGAGACACTTATCAAAGCATCATTGAAAATGGTTTCCCTGATGATTGGTGGAATCTGGAGTTTGAATCTCTTCTTTATGTCCCTCAAGAAGCGTGGGAAAGAAAACACGGTTCGGATTCAGATGAGTATCCACATGTTACTCCTCTAAGTTATGAAATAGGAAGTAACGAAGAAGGATGGAAGAATTAATCTCAAAAAAATACTCAAATTCTCAAATTCGTGATAAAAAAACCTGAGCATAGCGACAGAGAAAACTATACATCTCCCGACATGTCGCGCATTCGCGAGCCGATGGAAGCGAAGATAGTCGCGTCGAAGGGTGAAAAATCGCAGAAAGCACTCTGTCGCGCGTCACAATGCTCTATCCAACTGAGCAAGCACTCTGTCGCGCGTCATGATGCTCTATCAAATTGAGCAAGCACTCTAACGCGCGTCACGATGCTTTATCCAACCGAGCAAGCATTCTGTCGCGCATCATGATGCTCTATCCAATCGAGTAAGCATTCTGTCGCGCGTCACGATGCTCTATCCAATCGAGCAAGCATTCTGTCGCGCGTCATGATGCTCTATCCAACCAAGCAAACACTCTGTCGCGCGTCACGATGCTCTATTCAATCGAAGAAAGCACTCTGACGCGCGTCACGATGCTATCGCAAAAAGAGGAAGCATTTTATCGCGCGTCAGAGTGCTTCCTCGATTTGAGATAGGATATTATAACTTTGGGGCTCATAGTTTTTGAGATAAACTCTATACTTCCCGTTAATTATCATTAAATACATCGCTAATCTTGCAGAATCCAAATATTATACCTAATTTTGCGCCGTTCAATTTGTTCGATGCGTCATCGGCGAAGAATATTTCAATTACACAAGGAATAAGAAATGAACTATAAAGGATTATTTGCCTGTATAATATTATTTACCGCGTTGGTCACTCTGGCTGACGCTCAAACAACTAAAGCCATGCAGGAAGAAAGAAACGAGACTGTTCCGCAGTATTATTACCCGGAAAAGGAATGGAACAAGGTTTCCGATTACTTTGAACAGCAGTATGGTGAGTATGAGAATGTGATGCATGAAATCGTATCTCCCGATATCCACTGTGACATCGTTATTGTTCCGCCCACAGAGGAACAACCCTTCTATAAGCTCGTTACAATGGGTGCGGGGGCATACAAGATGAATGTCCCGAAAGAACTGAAATCGGATGTGTGTGATAGGGCGGAATATGTCATCTTCCTTCCCAAGGACTGGAATCTGAAATCGGACAAGGAAGAGGATTGGTGGCCAATCCGGGCGCTGAAAACCGCAGCTCGGCTCACTGTTGGAACGGATGAATGGCTTTACTATGGCCATACGATCGCACTGACAGATGATGGAAGCCCTGTTGCGGAAAACACAAAATTCAACTCCTGCGTGCTTCTTCCTTCTACAGGCAAGGAAGAACAGTGGGTAAAACCCATAAAGTTGGGCGCCGGAAAGAAGGTGGCATTCCTCCAGATATTCCCCCTGTACCAGGAGGAACTGGAGTATAAGATGGAACATTCTCTCGACGAGTTGTTGGACAGTTTTGGTGACGAAATAGAGGACAACCTGGTTGTCAATATCCATCGGAAGAATTTCTGCAAGTGATGCCAAGCTTCTTTACAAAGAAGTGATGGCGGGAGCATAGTCCCTCCACTTGTCGCAATGGGCGCGGATGTCGTGGGCGGTGGCGGTTTCACCATAGCTGTCCATGATGCGCTGGAAACGCAGAAGGCGTCGGAGTTGCTGGGCGGCCTGTTCCTTGTCGGTATAGGTGCGGATGGCTTCCTGAATGAGCTTTTCGCTCAGATCAACATATTGCTTGTGGCGATAGATGGTGGAATCGCCGACATACTCAATCATGGGCAGGAGGTCCTTGATATAGGTGTGGCCGCTGCTGCTGCTATGGCGCGTGAGGAACCAGCAGCGATGAACGGAATTACGCAGTCCCAAGGCATACTGTATCTTTGCGTCGGCCCGTTTGTTGGGGTCGCGATGGTGACGCATGTCCTTCTGGTAACGCATCATGGCTTCGGCAAAATGCAGCTTGTAGTCGGGGGCCAACGAGGCATCGTGCGTGAATATCTGCATGTCGTAACTGAAAGGATCCCTCGTCATAAAGTGATAGACATTGAGCGTCTGCTGGAAACTGAGGGGAAGCTTGCGCAGATAGTAACATGCCGTGGCATAACGGCGTTCGCGGAGGCACTTGGTGGCCAGGACGTCGTACCAGAAATTCCGGTCGGTCTTGCTGCGGTAGTTGAGGAAACGGTCGAAGTCGTTCTCGGGCTGATGGATGCGCATATAATAGGCGCGGGTGTCGGCATACGACAGACGGTCCATGATCATGAACATCTCCCCCGAGTAGCCCCTGGGCTGCACCAAGAGGTTTTCGGCCATGTTGGCCAACTGTATCTCGCGCACATACCTACCGGCTTCATGCATCCGTGGACAAACGACCTTGAACAAGATGCGACGCAGGGCATCGTTCCAATAGAAGGTGTTCGACACACATTGATAGATCTCCCAACAACCGTCTTCACAGCCGCCCGTTTTATCGTTGTATTCATCGAGCTTGCGACACAGTTCGGGCGTGGCTTCCCGCTTGATCTTGGCGGCGAGCCACCTCAGGTCGTTCAGCAGCCGAAGCTCGTAGGCTTCGTCATAGGTGGAGGTCTGGGCATCGAGCCAGATGCGCAGCACGTGGTAGGTGTCGCGCAGATAGGGGTCCTTCGGATAACGTTGTCCCTGCGCCAGGTATCGCATGGCCTTGCGCGGTTCGCCGTTCATGTCGTAGAGCGCTGCCAGCACGTAATACCACATTGCCTGCTGGCGGCTCTTCTTTTCCTTGACGGCACGATGAGCCAGGTCCCTCAGACTTATGTATTTCTCATAAGAGGAATAATAGCCATTAGGTCGAAGGTCGGAGGCGCGATAGGTGCCAAAGTACAGCAGCCATTTCTGCAGCTCTCCCTCCAAATAGGGGGAATTGGGGTCGAGGTTATAGACGAAGGTCAGTTCGTCGCCCACCTGACCGCCTTTGACGGCACGGATTGACGCCACATCGCCATGACGGGCATAGATGCTGAAGGCCTCGTCGCTGCGGCCCACCTTGTAGAGCGCGGCAGCTGCACGCAGTTCGGTCATCTTCGCGACGGCATCGTTGCCGAGTTTTCCACGGATGGCGTCCCAATAGTCGGCACATGCCTGGTACTGGCGCAACGCACACAGCGCACGCACCATCTGCAGGGCATAACGCCCCAACAGCGGACCCGACGTGTATTGCCGGCAACGTTCGACTACATCCTCAAGCACGCGGTAATGGTAGCCGTCCTTCACGTCGTAATACCAGGGATCGTTCATCGAGAAGCGTACCTTCTCGCTCTGCTTCGCCAGAATCAGGAAGTCGAGGATGTCGGTGCGATGTTGTGCAAGGATCCATCGCATAAAGGTATTGTTCTGCCCGTCGGATGGCTCGGGATGTTCCCTGACGCGCATGAGGTAGTCCTCGTCGGTGCGATAGACGATGCGCTCGATGTCGTCGAGAAGGATGTCTGGCGAGGTCTGCTGCTGCCACAACAGGAGGTTGTCGGCCTTGTAATCGACCTTGCGATGCAGCATTTGGTCGCTGCTCCAGGTGGTGAGATAATCATAGTAATCGGTTTCGTCGAGGGGCATGATGCGATAAAGCAGGACGTTGCCTGCATCGGAGGCCCAATCTCCACATGCGAAGACGTCGGGGAGGAGCAGCAACGAGAGACTAAGGACGATAAATTTCGGCGATCTCATGGTCGGTGTATTTTGAAAGGTTGGCTGAATCGAGGTGATAGATGATGTTCGAAGAGGGGTAACCGATGTCCTTCAACGACGGACGAAGGGCGCGTTTTGCCTCGATGATCTCGTGGTAGTTGCTCGTCTCGTGCCGCAGGTTGCAATCGACGTTGGTGTCGTCGCCGGGGCGAAGGATGCCCTTGAACTTGCGGTCCTTGAACAACAACGTCCACTCGTAGGTGGGATATGCGAAATCGAGGTGCTTGTCGGCCTCGACATGCCGCATATACTCCTTGACGACGTTGCTGCTGAGGATGGAGTTCTTCACGTCGGGGTTGCGCAGGTTCTCGGTGTTGTAGAGCATGAGTACGCCGTATTCGATGTCGGGCAACGTGTCGCGCAACTGGTGCAGACGGATGGTGGCACTCAGTCCCTTGCGACGTTCGCGCAGCAACGACCTCACTTCGGTGCACAGTTCGAAGAAGAGGGGGCGGGTCTCGCGCGTCCAGTCGCAATCCAACTGAATCTCCCGATAGGCGATGTGATGGGCCCAGCACATGGCTTCGACGCGATTGACGATACGTTCGGCCAACGGCTGCTCGAGGCGCAGGGCTTCGACCGTGATGAACACGACTGGCACCACCTCGACTTCGCCGAGGTGCTTGATGGAATCCTTGAAGATGGTGGTGGCGATAGGGACGGGCTGCACTCCTCTCCCATCGTAAAGGTTATCTACTCCGACATCGAAGAACTTCAGATAAAGCCGCCTGATGTCGTGCTTCTTCATGAACTCCTTTTCGTAGATGGTGGGGTTGAACACGGTTTTCCAATGATACACGGCATTGGCGGGCTGATGCTCGAAATGGAGGGATTGGGGTTCGGTGCCTCTCCTGCTGTCGGCACAGCACATAAGGGTGAGCATGATGCTCACCGCTGCCAATAATGAAAATGCTTTTTTCATCCTATTCCTGTTTTTTATAGTAGCTATAGTAACTATAGATATATAGATAGTATTTTGCTTAGAATGGCGCAAAAATACGCCTTTTTTTCGTTGATGTCAATAGTTTTGGCGAAAAAAAGGCGAAAAGGGGATAATTATTTGAAACTTCAGCGATCCATCGGGTAGCGAACGCCCCATTCCTGGCGGAAGGAATCCATCTGCTGCATGATGGAGAGGGTTTCGGCGTGAGGCATCATGGGGGATTCGAGGAGGCCGGCTTCGAGGCAACGCTTGGCTTCGAAGACCTGGTACTCGTAACCCGTGACCATGTCGATGGGACGGTCGTAGGTGGCGACTAGCTCGTAGTTGCGCCAAACCTCTATACGGCCGGGACAGTTGATGTTATCGACGCTGATGTAGCCTTCGGTGCCGCTGATGATGCCGCGACGGTCGTTGAGACAGAGAGCACCCGACTGGAGGTTGGCCATCTTGCCGTCGGCGAAGCTGAGGGAGATGCATTCCTGCATGTCCATGCCTGTGGGGCCGAGGTGGCAGTTGCTGACCTGACGGACGATGTTGGTGCCGAAATACATGCGAGCGAAGTTGAGCGCATAGACACCGAGGTCGAGCAGGGCGCCACCGCAGAGGTCTGCGCGGACGATGCGTGGCTTCTGCTCCATCATGTAGCAGAGGCTGGCCTGCATGAGGCTCGGTTGTCCGATGATGCCGCTGTCCATCACTTCCTTGATCTTGTGCGAGAGGGGCATGTAGCGGGTCCAGATGGCCTCGGTAAGGAAGATGCCACGCTCGTGGGCAAGGTCGATGAGTTCGCGGGCTTCGGCTGCGTTGGCGGTAAAGGCCTTCTCGACGAGACAAGGTTTGCCGTGCTCGAGGGCGAGACGGGTGTGGGCGTAATGATGGGAATGAGGCGTGGCGATATACACGAGATCCACGTCGGGATCCTGGACGAGGGCTTCATAACTGTCGTAGATGCGGGTGCAGCCGTAGCGCTGGGCGAAGGCCTGTGCCTTCTCGAGGGTGCGTGATGCGATGGCATAGACTTCGTAGCCCGGGATGGGGGTGAGGGTCTTGCCCATCTGATCGGCGATCCAACCGGCGCCGATGATGCCTAACTTGAAGTTTTTCATTTTATTTTTTTATTTAGAAAGGGTGATTATTGGGGTTATAGTGACTATAGTGGATATAGTGACTATAGGAACTATAGGAAATATTTAGGGAGTGCGGTAGATGAGCTGGGCGGAGGCCTGGTGAGTGGCGAGGATGAGGACCTCGGCAATCTGGACATGCGGAGGAGCAGAGGCGGCGTAGAGGGCTACGTCGGCGATGTCGTCGCCCGTGAGGGGCTGGATGCCGGTGTAGAGACGCTTGGCGGCAGCGGCGTCGCCGTGGAGGCGGACGTTGGAGAAGTTGGTCTCGACGAGGCCGGGCTTGAGGTTGGTGACGCGGATGGGCGTCTGGTAGAGGTCCATGCGAAGACCGTCGCTGAGGGCCTTGACAGCGGCTTTGGTGGCGCAATAGGTGCTGCCGCCCGGGTAGGCGGCGTCACCGGCTACGGAGCCGATGTTGATGATGTGGCCGCGACCACGTTCGACCATGCCTGGGACGATGAGACGCGTCATCATGAGAAGGGCCTTGACGTTGGTGTCAATCATGGTAAAGGCGTCGTCGAGGTCGCACTCGTGCTCCTTGTCGGTGCCGAGGGCGAGGCCGGCGTTGTTGATGAGGACGTCGATGTCGCGGAACTCAGCAGGAAGCGTGCGGATGGCTTCTTCGGCACGCGCACGATCGCGGACATCGAAGGGGAGCAGGAGGATGTCGGTGGCGAAGTCTCGCTCGAGCTCCTGCTTGAGGGCCTCGAGCTTTTCGACACTGCGGGCGTTGAGGATGAGACGATGGCCGGCTTGGGCGAACTTGCGCGCACAGGCTTGGCCTATGCCGGAGGATGCGCCGGTGATGAGGGTAAGGGGCATGGTTAGGAGGGGTTTGAGGAGGCGGCCAAAAACGGCCGCGACTAAGACAGGGGGAAATAGGGGGCAGCCATCGATGGCTGCCGACGAGAACGAGGGGGAGACAGGAGCGGCCAGACTTGGCCGCGACAGAAACGCGCGGGGAACGCGCGGGCCGATAAAAAATGGAAAATCCACCCCGCCGGTGGGGAGGGGTGGATTATGAGAAGGGGGAAGGGGATTACTTGATGCGCTTGTAACCGTACTTGGCAACGGTGCCGAGCTCCTCTTCGATGCGGATGAGCTGGTTGTACTTGGCCATACGGTCGGTGCGAGAGAGCGAACCGGTCTTGATCTGGCCAGAGTTGGTAGCAACGGCGATGTCGGCGATGGTGGTGTCCTCGGTCTCACCAGAGCGGTGAGAGGTGACGGTGGTGTAGCCGTGACGATGAGCCATCTCGATGGCGTCGAGGGTCTCGGAGAGCGAACCGATCTGATTAACCTTGATGAGGATAGAGTTGCCTGCACCCATTGCGATGCCCTTCTGGAGGAACTTCACGTTGGTTACGAAGAGGTCGTCACCTACGAGCTGGCACTTGTTGCCTACACGCTTGGTGAGCTTCACCCAGTTGTCCCAGTCGTTCTCATCGAGACCATCCTCGATAGAGTCGATTGGATAGGTGTCGATGAGGTGCTCGAGGAAATCGATCTGCTCCTCAGCGGAGAGCTTCTTGCCGTTAGGATCCTTCTGCTTGCCGTTCTTCAGCTGCTTGTAGTCGTAGAAGTACTTGCCATCCTCGATTACAGCGAACTCAGAAGCTGCGCAGTCCATGGCAATCTTGACGTCCTTGCCTGGCTCATATCCGGCAGCCTTGATGGCGTCAACGATGATCTGGAGAGCATCCTCGATGCCGTCAAGAGCGGGAGCGAAGCCACCTTCGTCACCTACAGCAGTGGAGAGACCACGCTTCTTGAGGAGCTTGGCGAGGTTATGGAATACCTCAGCACCCCAACGAACGGCCTCCTTGAGGGTAGGAGCACCTACGGGACGGATCATGAACTCCTGGAATGCGATAGGAGCGTCGGAGTGAGCGCCACCGTTGATGATGTTCATCATTGGAACGGGAAGAGTATAGGCGTTGCAGCCACCGATGTAACGATAGAGAGGCATGCCGAGAGCCTTGGCAGCAGCCTGAGCCACAGCGAGGGA
>JAFZTS010000046.1 GCA_017618715.1 Bacteroidales bacterium | reverse complement strand
GCTGGGTGTGTTCATCCTCGTCTATCTGTTCGGTCTGCAGCCGGGCAAGGCTCCCATCGACGTGATGATGATCATCCTCGCCGTCATCGTCGCATCAGCTGCCCTGCAGGCGGCTGGCGGCTTGGATTGGCTTGTCGGACAGGCAGCCAAGTTCCTGCGTAAGCACCCCGACCACATCACTTATTACGGTCCACTCTGTACGTGGCTCTTCTGCCTCGTTGCCGGTACTGCACACACCAGCTATTCACTGCTTCCTATCATTTCTGAGATTGCTCAGGCCAACAAGATTCGTCCGGAGCGCCCCGTAGCCCTGGCCACCGTGGCCGCTTCGTTGGGCATCACTGGCAGTCCCGTATCGGCAGCCACGGCTGCTATCATCTCGAAGGATCTGCTGGGTGGTCAAGGCATCGAGCTGGGCACCATCATCCTGACCTGCGTTCCTGCTGGCTTTATCGCCATTCTTGTGGCTGCTTTCGTGGCCAACCATTGGGGCAAGGAGCTGGAGGATGATCCCGAGTACCAGCGTCGAGTCCGCGAAGGCCTCATCGACCCCGAGGAGGACAAGCGCAAGGTGGAGAGTGCCGAATACAGCAGCGATCCTCGTGCCAAGCATTCGGTATGGGCATTCCTGTTTGGCGTTGCCCTGGTCGTGCTCTTCGGTTTCTTCCCACAGCTGAGACCCAAAGGCGTGTCGATGTCGGAGACCATCGAGATGATCATGATGAGCGATGCCATCCTCATCGTATGGGCTGGTAAGGTACCGCTGAAGAATGTGCCCAAGGGCAGTATCTTCGCTGCTGGTATCAACGCCGTGATCGCCATCTTCGGTATCGCCTGGATGGGATCGACATTCTACGTAGGCAATGCCGAAGCCATCAACGCCGCATTGGCTGGCATGGTTGAGTCGGCTCCATTCCTCTTTGCCGTTGCCCTCTTCCTGATGAGCATCATGCTCTTCTCGCAGGCCGCAACAGTCACCACGCTCTATCCTGTAGGCATCGCCCTGGGCATGAACCCGATGCTGCTGGTGGCCATGTTCCCAGCCGTGAACGGCTACTTCTTCCTGCCCAACTACCCGACTGAGGTTGCCGCCCTCGGCTTCGACCGTACAGGCACGACCCATGTGGGCAAGTATGTTGTGAATCACTCCTTCCAGTTGCCAGGATGGATAACCACGGTGGTTGCCATCGCTGTGGCCTACGCCATCACGTTGGTACTGTAACGGATTACGCTATCTTGTATTTGACAATTACCTAGAATAATATTAACAAAACCCCAACATATTCACTAACTAAAAACAAACAAAACCACTATGAAAAAGAGAATTTCCATCCTGATGATGCTTCTCGTGATGGTTGCATCAGTTGCCATGGCTAAGCCAAAAGTTCGTATCATCGCCACTGGTGGTACCATCGCAGGTGTGAGCACCGCCGCCACTTCGTCGGCCTATACCGCCGGACAGGTAGGCATCGAGACCCTTATCAATGCCGTTCCCGAAATCAAGGATCTTGCCGACGTAACAGGCGAACAGCTCTGCAACATCGGCAGCCAGGACATGAACGATGCCGTTTGGCTCAAGCTTGCAGTTCGCATCAACCAGCTCCTCAACGAGGAGGGCTATGATGGCGTACTCGTTACCCACGGTACCGACACCATGGAGGAGACCGCTTACTTCCTTTCACTCACCGTTCACAGCGACAAGCCCGTCGTATTGGCTGGTGCCATGCGTCCTTCGACCGCCATTTCGGCCGACGGTCCTGCCAACCTCTACAATGGTGTTGCTACGCTGGTGGATCCTTCTTCGAAGGGCCGTGGCGTGATGGTGAGCATGAACAACTCGCTCTTCTCAGCCAAGGCTGTCTATAAGGGCCACACCACCGACCTCGACACCTTCAAGGGTGGCGTCTACGGTGCTATGGGTTACATCTACAATGGCAAGCCCATCTATGTTGACAACATCCCCGACTACAAGTTCGGTCTGACCTCTGACTTCAATGTTACTGCCGACACCAAGCTGCCAAAGGTTGGTATCGTCTATGGTTATGCCAATGCTTCTCCAATCCCAATGCAGGCTCTCGTTGACGCTGGATTCGACGGCATCGTGCTCGCTGGCGTAGGTGACGGCAACTTCTATCAGGACGTATTCGAGGTAGCTGTGAAGGCACAGGAGAAGGGCGTACAGATCGTTCGCTCAAGCCGCGTTCCTACTGGTGCTACCAACCAGGACGCCGAGGTAGATGACGCCAAGTATCACTTCGTAGCTTCGCTCAACCTCAATCCTCAGAAGGCTCGTATCCTCCTGATGCTCGCCCTCACCAAGACCCACGATTGGGAGGAAATCCAGAAGCTGTTTGCAGAGTATTAATTTGATTTTTCAATGGGTCTAGACAAACTAGAGCATCTAGAAAATCTAGAGCATCTAGATCCTTTGAACAAAAAAAAGAAGAAACAATATGAAACGAATCTTATTCATTGCTGTTGCCATGGTGCTCGCTCTCGGAGCTAACGCACAGGGCCGCAATACCGGCATGGGCGGCTCGGATGGTGATTACCAGAGCCTCTCGGAGCGCGTCTTCAAGCTCGAAAAGAAGACCGACGCCTTCAACGTGTATTTCAACTATGCAGCTGCATTCCAAGAGCTGATGACCGAGGATGACAACTTCACGAAGTTCACCAACAAGCAGGCTCGTATCGAAATCAAGGGCAACCTGACCGACAAGATCAGCTACCGCTGGCGTCATCGTCTGAACAAGAACAACACTGCCATGGGCACCGATAACTTTGCCAAGGCTACCGACATCTTGATGGTAGGCTACCAGTGGAATGACCAGTGGAGCATCCAGGGCGGCAAGATGTGCCAAAACCACGGCGGCTTCGAGTTCGACGAGAACCCAATGTACATCTACCAGTACTCAGACATGGTCGATTACATG
>JAFZTS010000045.1 GCA_017618715.1 Bacteroidales bacterium | reverse complement strand
GTTCGACTTGGTTGGTGTGCCGTCGAGGGCAAGCATCTTCTCGTCGATGGCGCGCTGCTGGAATACGCAGCAGCCCTTGAGAGCGGGAGCGATGATGTCGTTGACGTTAGCCACAGCCTTGGTGGTACCCTTGCCGAGGTAACGGCCCTTGTCGCCGTCGCGAAGCTCGAGAGCCTCGTTTTCGCCGGTCGATGCGCCTGATGGAACAGCTGCGCGACCCATTACACCATTCTCAAGAGTAACGTCAACCTCTACGGTTGGATTGCCACGTGAATCAAGAATCTCACGTGCGTGGATTTTTTCGATTTTCATTGTTTTTGTTTTGTTTTTTTAATTGGGTTTATTTGGTTAGCGGGAATTTCTGATGGGGGCAGCCAAGCATGGCTGCCGACGGGAACACAGGGGCGGCCATGCACGTCCGCGACTGGGACACGGGGGAAAGGGCGGCCAAGAACGGCCGCGACGAGGACAGGGCGCTCAGTGGATGAGGGCGTTGACCTGCTGAACGGTGCCATGGAATGGACCGGAGTGCTCGAGCTTGAGAGAGGCGACAGCGGCGGCAAAACGGCCGGCATCGTGGACGGTAGCGCCCTGGGTGCGTCGATAGACGTAAGCCATGGTGTAAGTGTCGCCGCAACCTGTTGTATCGACAAGTTTCTTGGGTGGGAAAGCCTCGATTCGGGTAGTGCTGTCCTCCTTGCGTCGATAGATGAACGAACCGAGGTCACCGAGGGTGAGAAGCACCTCGCCCACACCCCATTGTCCGAGCTTATGCACAGCCTTGACGGGATCGTTTTCTCCTGTTAGGACATCCATCTCGTATTCATTTGTCTTGAGGACATCGACGTACTGGAGGGCTTCCTCTTTCTCGGGCCAGTCGGTGGCACGTACCTCCTCTCCTACCACTTCGCGCAGATATCCTTGGACATCGACAACGACGCGACCTATCTCGTGCAGACGCTTGATGACGTCGAGTGGAAAGTCATCGGCCAGAAGCGACCCCAGAATGAAGTAGGGACGATCAACTCCCTTGAGCAATGGCTCGAGACGATCCCATGTGAACGGCGCAGCTTTGCTGAGGACGCGTTGCTGGCGATTGTTCATGTTGGCACCATATTTATTCTCGAAATACACCGTGGCCGGACTTGTTAACACCTCGACACGGACGCCTGCCTCGCGTAGCTGCTCGACAGCGGGCATATCCTCCTCTCCTACTGCCGTGATAAGGCGATAGGGAGAACAGGGATTGGAATCGGAACTGGCAAGAGATTGCATTCCCCAAGCAAAATACCATGCGGTACCGCCTGGGATATGAAGGTCGATGTCGGGTGTCACGATATGGTCATGGGTGATGTGACCAATGCAGATTATTTCGCGCATAAAGCATTAGCTCTTTATTTACCTTTGCAAATATAATCCATTATATTATAGGTTGTATCTTTTTCGGTGGTAAAAATGTGTTTTTCGGCTGATATTTTGTATTTTTAGGGGGAAATTGATGAGAAGAGTTTTCATTTGGCGGCCAAGAACGGCCGCTACAGGGACATTGAGGCAGCCATTGATAGCTGCCGACGGGGACGAGAATCGGAGTACTCTGAGTGATCAGAAGAGGGCGAGGTGCCAAAGACGAAGAGAGGCGACCTGATAAGGCCGCCTCTATGGGGTGAGTCAGAAGGTGAACTTCTTGGATGTAGTGGCTTTGCTGGTGTTGGTCTTCTTGGTGGAGGACTTGGCGGAAGACTTGGTGGAGGTGTTTGAAGTGGCTTGGCCTGCACCTTTGGAGGCAGCATAATATTGCTGAGCCTCGGGGAGCCACTTCTGGATGTCGGTGATACGCTTGGCATCGCTGGGGTGGCTGCTCAAATAACTGCTGGAACCGCCGCCAGATGCGGCGCTCATGCGCTGCCAGAACGAGATGGCTACGGCGGGATCGTAACCAGCCATGGCTGCAAAGACAAGGCCCATGTGGTCGGCTTCGCTCTCATTCTCGCGGCTGTAGTGAGCATTGGCGAACTGGAGTCCGATGGAAGCCATGGCGGTGGCGACTTGTGCTGCACCGCTACCTACGGCCGAGGAGAGCACGGCACCGCCAAGTTGGGTGAACTGGCTCTGGTTGTATTTCTTCGACATCTGCTCGGCACTGTGTTTGGCTACAGCATGGGCAATCTCATGACCAAGGACGATGGCGAGGGATGCTTCGTCCTGGGTAACGGGGAGCAGGCCTTCATAGACGACAATCTTGCCGCCTGGCATACAGAAAGCATTTACGGAGTTGTCCTTCACCAGGTTGAACTCCCAATTGAAATACTGCAATTCGTTGGCGAAACCATTATCACGGAGATAGGTCTCCACGGCGGTAGCGAGACGCTGGCCGACACGCTGGACGAGGGCGGTGTTGGCCGCGTCGGTGGACTTCTTTGCACTTGCCATATACTCCTTGTATTGGGAGTTGCTGAGGCTGAGGACTTGTTCGTCGGAGACGGACAAACGATGGGTTCGACCAGTGACGGGCACCTTGGAAGCGGTGCCGCAGGAGGCCAACACGAGCGCAGTAAGCGCGGTGATGAAGAGGGACTTGATGGGTTTCATGGATGGATATTTTTAGGGGCGGCCAAGAACGGCCGCCGCGAGGACGACAAAAGGGCATCAGGCCGCCGCAAGGACGACAAGGGGGCGTAAGGACACGGCTTATTTACGGAGGCGCTTGAAGACATCTACACGGCGGGTGATATCGTTTTCGCGGGCGGTCTTTTCGGTGACTACGTAAATGTCGGACTTGATGCGTTTGGATTTGATACCATAGTTCTTGACCAAAGCATCCTTGACATGCTTGATGCGTCGGCGTGCCTCAGAGGAGTATGACAAGGCCGACTTGGAGTCTGCGAGATATGTCTTGAGAATGATCCGGCCGTTCTTGTTTGCTTTGGCCCACTCGGCAAGTTCGAGAAGCTCAGGCTGGAAGTCAGGCACCTCGTCGGCATTGGGGATGATGTAGCAAAGAACCAACCGACTCTCTTTGGCCTTGGTTTTCTCAATCTGTTTTTCGAATTCCGCATTCTTGCGAGCGAGACGTTCGGCAGCTCTTGCGGCCCTGGATTCGGCCTTCTCGGCTATGCGCTGCTCCTCCCTGGCATCAAGCTCAAGGCTGTGTATCTCGTCATCAAGGTCGATGTAACGAGCAGGCGTAGCCGGTTTGCCTCGGAAGTTGAAGCCGAGCTTAAGGGAAACGATATGTTCGGGCTGGGCATAAAAGTAATCCTTGCCCAACTTTTCACGTTCCTCGTCGGTCATCCCTGCGAAATACTTCTCCTCATAGTTGTGTATCGGCTTGGTATATCCGTAACCGATGGAGACGCGGAAATCGATGTTTCGACGCGTACGGATGTATATACCAGGCTGAATATCGGCATAAAGGTGGTCTGAGAAACGGTAGTCGGGAAGCTCGTGGAAATGCTCACGGTCACTCTTCAGGCCGAAGAGGTAGCCTGCCCGACCTTCGAGGAACAGGGAATAACGCTCGCTCGAACCGAGATTCCATCGCCAAACGACGTCGCCGAGAACGGGAATCATATTGTTCGACTCACCGCCCCAATGATACCAATAGCCAGAGGTCAAGCCAGCGTACCAGTTGCTGTCGAAGTTGTAGCCGATGCCAAGTTCTGCACCCATGGACTCATCGTAGTCAGTCAGTCCATCGCCAACATTTATGTCGCCTCGGCTTGCAACGTTGCCGGTGATGTCGAACTTAAGTTCCCACTTTTTATTGATGCCATCATCATAGTCGTCGGATGCCTTATTCTGAGCATAACCTGCAAAGAGGGCACACGCACATGCCATCAATGATATATATTTCTTCATTTCTTGTTATCGTTTTTGCACTATAGCATGCAAAGATAGCGTATTTATTTGAAAAGCGGGTTCAATGTGGGAGAAATTGTTGGCGAATTTGGACTGAAAGGGGGAATTTGACTTGTAGAGTGGGCAAAATGGAGGATGGACCGGCGGCCAAACACGGCTGCGACGGGGACACTGGGAAGCGGCCAAACTTGGCCGCGACCACGACACCGGGGCGGCTATCGATGGCTGCCGACGGAGACAGAAGGAAAGCACCCCGCTGGGGGGTGCTTATGGGACGGGGTGCTTACTGGAGCAGCGTGCGGGCTTCGCGGTCAATGTCATCAACCACCTTGCACTCGTCGTTGAGGAGCATGCTCTGGCCGGTTTCGGGGGTGTAGCGAGGCCACTCGGGCAAGGATGCGCAGTTGGGATCACCAGTACGCATGAATGCGAGGAGGGCATCGGCCATCTTAGTGGAGAGGGCACGCGGACGAGCGCCGCCACCAGTATGGGTCAACATGAAATCGGTGTTATGGAACCAGAAGCAGATGTCGAGGCAGTGGAATGCGCGCATACGACCGTCGAAGAGCGGTGGCTCCCAACCGAACCAGGCGAGGTAGAGCGGAGCGGGCTGTACAGCCTTTGCGTTGATGGCACCGATAACACGGTCGCGTGAGCTCATAATGTAGCCGAGCAGTTGGATACCAGACACATCGGGCAGTGCCTTGCGATAGGCCTCGATGATGGCTTTGGCGTCACGTCCCGGCTTGGAGCGCTCGACGAAAGGAATGAGCTGCTCGTCGGTGAGGGTTTCGAGAGCTGCATTGGTGCGGCTTACGGAATTTTCGCAGGTGGTGGTGCAGAAGATCATGGGCACGTTGGCTGAAGCACCGTTCGGATCCTGGAAGAATGCACCTTTGGGGATGTTGCGACCATCGGCTACAGGACCGAAAGCACCGCGCATCATGCCGTTGCCCTTGGTTTTCTGGTTATACTCGGCAGCAGCCTCGTTGGCCAACTTGAGATATTCGATCCAGGGCATCGACGTAAGTTTCTTCATGCTACGTCCTGCCTTCTGGTAAATGTACTGGCCGAGTGCGGAGCTGTAATTCTGGTCGATGGCACCGTAAATGTTGCCACTGAGGGCCACGGCCTTGCTAATCAGACCTTTGCAGGCATCCATGGCCACGAGGGTGCAGACTTTGGCTCCACCACCCGACTGACCCATGATAGTGACATTGTTGGGGTCGCCACCGAAGGCTTCGATGTTGTTCTTGACCCACTTGAGGGCATCCACGAGGTCGAGAATGCCAACATTGCCGGAATCAGCATAACGTGGATCAACGGCCGAAAAGTCGGAGAAACCGATGGGGCCGAGACGATGGTTAACCGACACGAAGACGACATCGCCATAACGGCTGAGGTTCTCGCCGTTGTAGCCGTCCTGTTCGATGCCATTGCCATTGGTGAAGCCGCCGCCGTGGATCCAGAAGAGGACGGGACGCTTTTTGCCATCGGCCAAGCCCTGGGTCCAGACGTTGAGCTTGAGGCAGTCCTCACCCACGTCGTAGTAGTTCCAGTGGTCGGAGAAGGTGTAATAGTTGTTGCCATACTTGCCTTCGGTGAACTGAGGAGCGCAAGCTCCGTAGAACACAGTGGGCAGGGTATCGTTCCAGGCGGTTGGAGCCTGGGCGGGGAGAAAGCGACCCTCACCTTCGGTGGTCTTTCCGTAAGGGATACCGAGGTAAGTGTAGGTGCCGCGCATGATATAACCCTTGACGTAGCCGTACTGCGTCTTGGCTACGGCGATGTTGTCGCCGATGTAGAGCTGCTGCTCATCGGCGGGGTCGGGTGACTGAGTGGGCTGCTGAGCGCAAGAGGCGAGCAGGCACAGGGCGAGGGGGAGGAAATGGATGGGTTTCATGGGTGGGGTGTTTTTGAGGGTATATATGGGGCAGCCAAACTTGGCTGCCACGGGGACAATTGAAGGAGCGACGAGGGGCGGCCAAAAACGGCCGCGACAGGGACGCGGAGGGACATGCAACCAGGGGGACGCGTAGGGGGAACGACCTAAAGGTCGAAGCAGGAGTCGAGGGTGAGCTCGGATGCGGATTGGAGGCGGGCGCGCTGGGTCTCGTATTCCTTGGCTTTGATCTTGGTGGGAGTGGCGGCTTTGGAGGAAGCGGAAGAAGGAGCGACGATTTTGGAGTAAGAGTTGTTCTCGCGGAGATAGGTAGCTTGGAGGCGACTATTCTTGACCAGATAGATGGCCTCGGATTCGTAGCCGTTGGGTAGGCTCATGTAGGTGCGGAAGGCACCTGAGGAGGGATAGACGTGAGTGTTGTCCAAGATGTCGATGAAAAGGAGCTCATGTTGCTGGTTCCGGGCCGTGAAGACGGCCAGTTGGTCGTTGAGATCCTTGCAGATACGTTCGTCGATACCGTCGTCGTCAACATCGACGAACAAGATACTCACAGGAGCTGCTACATAGTCGCCACGGTTGTAGAGTGCCTCCTGAAAACGCGTGAGGAGCTTTTGTTTTTCGAGCATCGGATTGCGCAATTCGGTGTATCGCTTCGAGATGTAGAGTACCTGCTGCTTGAAGCGCACCTTGTAAAAGTCGCCCGACTGGCCAAGATAGGCCAGGTTGTCGCCCGCCAAAGGATAGATGGGACGGCCATGTTCGTCGGAGAAGATTGCATGGTCGGTGGAGGGACCTCGACGAAGACGCACACCACGACCTGTGACATGCACACAGCGGTCGAGGATGAGATAGCGATAGATCACATTATTATAATCGACCACATAAACCGTATCCTGCGTACGTGTAGCCTCAATATACTGCGGCATAGAGGGCGTGGGCACATAGTCGAGAGCCACACCTGTACGACGATCGATAAGATAGACATAGTCATCTACACCAGACCCTCCAAAGCCCGAGACGAGGAATTTGTCGAGGAGGTCGAACTGGTTTTTGCACACCTCGTAATTAGTGCGCCAAACGATACGGTCGGCCTGGATGTCAAAACAAAAGATCTGGTAGGACATATAGCCGAACTCGGTGAAACGGTTCTCGTTGCCCAAGGCGAGGAAGAACCGGCCATCGGCATAGCGAAAATCAACCACACGGCCATTGGCGAAGACATCGCTGAGCATGCACTGGCGGGTGGGAACCTTTTCGTGGTTATAGAGGACGAGGACGGAGCGCGGTTCGGTGATGTTATAGTCCTGTTCGTCGAAGACGGCGTAGTAGCCAAAGTCGGTCTTTTCGAAGAACGAGACCTGAAGCCCAGCCACCTCATCAGGAGGGGTGAGACCTGCGTCACGGAACCATATTCCAGAGAGGATACTTCCCTTGACCTCATTTCGACCGGTAATGCCGAAGTTTTCCTGGTAGATCATCGATATCTCGACGTCGTAATAACCCTCTCCGATCTGCTCGAGCGTCCAGTAGTCGTCTTTGACAAGATGCTGGGCGGAGGCAGCGGAAAGGGAAAAGAGGGCGAGAAGGAACGGAAGAGGTTTCATGAGTGGAAATAAGATGAGCCCCTCTCCGACCGGCAAAGACGGAGAGGGGCGTAGATTATTCAGGACGAATCGGAGACTTGCTGGATTTACCCAGCCAGCCGTATTGAATATCGGAAATCTTAACGTCTTCGGCGTTGTTGACTTGGGAAACGTAAGAATAAACGCTATCGGCGCTGATATTCCGGATGGTAATGTCCTTGGCGGGATTTTTCTTATCACCATTAATGTCAACGAGAGCCACCGCGCTGCGGCATTTCACATCATGCATCAAGATGCCACCGATAGAATTGATGGTGTCCTTTTCGTGAGACATGGCATCGCGCCAATCACCCCAGACGTCGGTATCAATAGCAAAGACGCGTTGCAACGAAGCAGCTTCACAGTTCGCAACGAAAATGCTATCCACCGAGGAGCCCTGGCGTATGTTGGACCTAACGCTAAGCAGGTCATCTACCGCGCCCGTAGCTTTGCAGTCGGTCATATAAACATTATGTATGCCATGTGACACCTCTTCTCCGATACTCAGAAGTGCCTTTCCTCGTTTTACTACACAGCGACGTATCAGAATATTGTGAGAGGACGCTTGTGAATTCCATGATTCGTAAACGCGTCCAGACTTGAGAGACATTGCATCGCCCCCTTGTTCAAAGGTGCAATCCTCAACGACGAAGCTGCGTGTCATTTCCAGAACCAAGCCATCACAACCCCTTCCAAAAGCACAAACATCGAGGCGACGTGCTACCCCCTCCTCGCAACCGTATAAATGAATCGAACTTTGAGGAGACTGACGTACCTTGAAATCCTCCAAAAGGACATTCGTACACTGGAAGAACTGAACAAGCGGAGGTCTCATCTGGAATTTATGACCAGAAATGTTTCGCTTGTACCACTTCTCGCCAAACGTTCCCCAACGATCAAGTATTTGGAGTCCCTTGACGTGTTCAGGAGTCAGTTCGAACCACTTCTCCCACTCTGTCATGATAGGTCTGAGGGTTCCAGTTCCCGAGATGCCGACCTTGGAACAACGATAAGCATAAACCAGCGGACAGTAGTTGACACACTCAACACCCTCCCACGGGGACATCTCTTCGGGCAAATAATCGTCGGGTTTGCCACTGAAAACAAGAACAGAACCCTCGGAAAGATAGAGGTTACAACTACTCTGAAACTTCACCGGACCTGTCAGCCATTCACCTTTGGGAACCACCACATATCCGCCACCAGACGCGGAACAATCAGCCATGGCATCAGCAAATGCTTTGGCATTAACGCGAACCACTCGCGATGAATCCAAAGATGTTGGGAAACCACTGCCATCAACAGGCAGGGCTATTGCTCCATAGTCTGTGATAGGATATTTCTGATCAGGAAAGATAGGCGCCTGTACATCAGACATCGGGAACGGTGCCTCAGAAGTACTCACGTATTCAGAAGAAATGGTTTGCCAAACTGCTGTTTCCTTTTTGCAGGAGACAGCGACGAGTGCCAAAGAAAGCAAGAGTGCTGTTGTAGATTTCATAAATAGAATGAATATCTGTTTAGTCATTTATTAATTTCACGCGGCAAATATAACGATAATTCCGTTTTACTCCAAATTTTTAGGGATAAGAGTGAACAAAAAACGGAAATATTCGGTTTTATCAGGCGAAAATGACTATAAAAACAGACAAACATGGTTGTTGTGGAGGACATTTGGAGAAGGTTTCAAAAGCATCGAAGGAACAAACGAACCCACTACTTACAAGAGCACATGACAACAGGAAGACATGCAAGGGCTAACGAGCGAGAGGTACAACTACAAAAAAGGTTGCAAGGGTATTCCTTGCAACCTGGTCGGGATGACCCGATTCGAACGGGCGACCTCGCGCCCCCCAGACGTGTACTCTACCGACTGAGCTACATCCCGAACTTGCTCCATCTTTCGATTTTGCGGGTGCAAAGATAGGGCATAATTTTTGGAAATCCAAATTTTTTGTGTGAAAATTTGCAAAAACCGGTAAAAAGGGGCTATTTGAGCGCCGAAATATGGTCGAAAAGCGTCTGCAGATATGCTTTCCCTAACCGTTCGGCGTGTCCTGACGGATCATTTGAGCCTTCGAGTGGATGACCGTCGAAATGATTATCCTGCACATAGGAACATGAATCTGTAAGGAATCCGAAGCCATCGGGCCAGGCGTAAAAAGCGAAGTGAGGCGAGGCAGGGTCGAAGATATCGTGACTGAATGGGAGGTCATCCGGCTGAGTCGGAATACCCAGCTGATGCAGGAGCGTCACTGCCAGATCGGCTTGCTGAGCGATAACAGCGACATCGGCATGATGTTCCACTACCCCACCTGTCCAAAACATCGGAATGTGATAACGTAGGGGCTCATGTTGCTGAATGCCCTCGGGATAATTGGAATAACAATGGTCGGGCATACAGATGATAAGCAGGTTGTCCCAAATGGTGTGATCGGCACGAACCTTATCGAGGAAAGCACCCAAACATGAATCTGTATAGGCAACACTATTGAGATAGGGGTCGGAAAGACGTTGCATGGGCACCTCGAATGGCTCATGGCTGCTCAGGGTCGAGAAAAACTTGAAATAAGGTTGGGCGGGATATTCCGCGAGGGTATCCGCAGCTGCGAGAGCCTCCTTTTTGAGGCTGTTGAAGACATAATCGAACATGAATGCATCATGCATGCCGAAATCAGCATCAAAATCATCCTCGGGAAAAGCAGCTTTCTCAGTCTGGCGATCAATACCCGCATAGTCAAGATAAGTATCAAGGTGACAGAACTTTCCATCACCACCATAAAAGAACTCCGTGGAATATCCCGACTCGATGAGGGGACGGGTGAGATAATCCAGATGACGAGTGCGGTCGTCATCGGTTATCAGGCTGAAAGTTGGCTGACCCGGGTATCCGGAAAGGATGGAGACGAAGGCGCGTTCGGTGCGGAAGGAATTTGCATAAAAACGCGTGAAAGCAATGCCTTCAGACATAGCCTTGTCGAAGCAGGGCATTGCCAAGCTACTTGCCTCAGGATAAAGATAATGACTGGCAGCGCCGCTAAAGCTCTCGAATGCGATAAGCAGGACATTGGGGCGACCATCGTTCTTAAGTAAAACTGGGCCTCGACTCTGTATAGGGCGAGCAAGTTCCTGCATGGCAATTTGGCATTCAGCTTTACTCATGAAGCGATACTGCTTATCGAACGGTGTGAAGTGCTGACGAACGGAATGGCAGAGATTGTAGATGGGATTAGTAGCAGCATGATTGAGCGGCTGATAGTCAGAGAAATATGCCGAACCGATGCCCATGAGACCAAAGCAGCCATTGCCGATTATGAACATGGCTATTGCAAGGCCCAGATTCCCCCAAGCCTCATGTCGGATAGAAAGCCTTTGACCCACATGCGACGAACCGTTGCAACGCTTTGGATAAACGAGTGACATGATGCCATATACAAGCCAACCCATCAGAAAGACGGTTCCAAACGTGACGATGAAACCCCACCAGGGTGTGCGGCCTATAGCCTTGGCTGGATTATCAAAAATATAGATGAAGGGTGTGGTATCAATACGAAAACCCCAGAAGCCGTAGAGAATCCAGTCGATGCAGGTCAAGAAAAGCATTCCCATCAGCGCAAGGGTGATATACCATATCATAAACATGCGATGCCATGATCCGCGAATAAAAACATAGATGACACCAACAATGAATGCCGGAAGCATCAACCAGGAACTCACCATCACTGATTGAGGGATGGCGTATGCAAGAGAAAGAAGGTATTCAGCAAAGCTGCATGATTCAAAAAGACGTCGATATGCAAGCATGAAGATTACTGCCTGCACGATGCCTAAAACAACAAAAAAGATGAACAAAAAGATTTTTTTCTTCATTTTTTCACAGATTTTGGGTGCAAAGATAATGCTTTTTAAATAATAATGTGTATATTTGCACCGAAAAAAGAAAACATATATGGAAAAAAACGTAAGAATCAATAAATATTTGAGTGAATCGGGCGTTTGCAGCCGCCGCGAAGTCGATGAACTGATCGCTGACGGACGAGTTGAAGTCAACGGACAGCCTGCACGCATCGGTATGCAGATAGATACCGAGCGTGACGTCATCACCGTGGACGGCCAGAAAGTCGATCCCTCGAACCCTCAGAAAAACGCCATCTCACAGGAGGCTTTGGACGAGTTGGAGCGAAAGAGGAACCCCTGGTGGACCCAACACAACGAAATGAAGCGCCAGAAAATGGAGTCCAAGATGCAGAATCCCAAGAGCAAGCTCCTTCGCAAAAAGGCCAAGAGCGGCACGGCAGGCGAGCGACGCGTGCTTAGGAACAATGCCGAAGCGATGAACATGGACGAAGCCCAGCTGAAGAAGGCCGTCAAGAAAGAGAACATGAAGGCAAAGTCGTTCAGCGATGTCTTTGCCAACGACAAGCAGGGATTGATGAACGTCAAGACCCGCCGTGTTGAGGGTGTGAATCCGAAGGCGAAGAGCCAGAGGAAGGGAGGTTCGAAGGGTTTGAGAGGTTCGAAGGGTTCGAGAGGTTCAAGAGGTTCGAAGGGTTAAGAAGGGTTAACTATTTAACGATATGGCAAAGAAAACTACGAAGATATTTGACGACTATGGGTTGCTGCGCGTAGCCACGGCGATTCCAACCGTGAAAGTAGCCGATGTGGAGTACAATCTGAAGCAGCACATCCAGCTGATACGTGAAGCCCACGAAGAAGGAGTGCAACTATTGGTGTTCCCCGAACTTTCACTTACGGGCTACACGTGTGCCGACCTCTTCCATCATGAACCGCTGCTGAATGCATCAATCGAAGGCCTGAAACATTTGGCCGAAGCCACTCGCGGCATCGACATGGCCGTGATCGTGGGTGTGCCCCTCTCCTATCGCAATCGTCTGTACAACTGTGCCGTCCTGCTCGGCGACGGCAACATCGTGGGCATTGTTCCGAAAGTCTATCTGCCCAATTACAGCGAGTTCTACGAGGCGCGCTGGTTCGCCAGCGGAGCTGAAGTGCCTGCGGGTGCAAGAATCGACCTAGGTGCTTTGGCGGACAAGCGTTTCGACAACATTATCTTCGGCCAGAATCTGCTCTTCGGTTTTGAGGGATTCACTTTGGGTATCGAGATTTGCGAAGACCTTTGGGTGCCCATTCCCCCATCGAGTCGCATGGCATTGGCAGGTGCCCACGTCATCGTGAACCTCTCCTGTTCTGACGAAGTGACCAGCAAGCATGCCTATCTGCGCCAGATGATACAGTCGCATAGCGGACGACTGATTTGCGCCTACGTCTATGCTTCGTCGGGCTTCGGCGAATCGACCACCGACCTCGTCTTTGCAGGCAAGGGACTCATTGCTGAGAATGGTGCCATGCTAGGTGAGAGCGAACGGTTCAAGATGGAATCTAGCCTACTCGTGCGAGATGTAGATATCGAGAAGCTGAAGGTACTGCGCCGCTCTCAAACCTCGTTCACGCAACTGCAGCCCGACATGGGAATTCAACCCGAGAAGATGGTATATGGCGACAGACATCACACTTGCGAGCCTACACAGAACGGCTACTATACCGTGGAGATGACCAAATTGCCATCACCTGACTTCAACGCGAAGTTGTACCGATATATCGCTCCCCGGCCTTTTGTCCCTTCGAACGACGATGACATGGAGGAACGCTGCTCGGAAATCTTCAATATTCAGGTGCAAGGCCTCGTGACTCGTTTGAACCACATCAACGCGAAGACTGCCGTCATCGGTATCTCAGGAGGTTTGGATTCTACGTTAGCCCTGCTTGTTGTCGTACGAGCCTTTGACAAACTGGGTTGGGATCGCCAGCGTATAGTTGGCATCACCATGCCAGGATTCGGCACTTCAGGACGCACTTATCGAAATGCCCTTGGACTGATGACTGCTTTGGGTATCACGCAGCGCGAGATTTCTATCAAGGAGGCTGTTTTACAGCACTTCAAGGACCTTGGCATTGATCCGAATAACAAGGACGTAACCTACGAAAACTGTCAGGCACGCGAAAGGACACAGATCCTGATGGATGCTGCCAATCAGACAGGTGGATTGGTGATCGGCACGGGTGACCTGTCGGAACTGGTATTGGGTTGGTGTACCTATAACGGCGACCACATGTCGATGTATGCCGTCAACACTTCGATTCCTAAGACGCTGGTCAAATATATGGTGAAATACGTAGCAATGAAGGGGGACGAAGAGGCACGTCCATACCTGTTGGACATCATCGACACGCCCATCTCGCCCGAACTGACCCCCACCAACAGTGAGGGAGAGATCGAACAGAAGACCGAGGACTTCATCGGTCCCTACGAGTTGAATGACTTCTTCCTCTATCACTCGTTCCGTTTTGGCGCCAGTCCAAAGAAGATTTTCATGTTGGCCAAGGAAGCTTTCCAGAACGATAAATATAAAGATATGCGCGAAGGAACCTACGACGACGAAACCATCAAGAAATGGATGCGAAGCTTCTTCCGCCGATTCTTCCAGCAGCAGTTCAAGCGATCGTGTCTGCCCGACGGGCCCAAGGTGGGTACCGTAAGCATTTCGCCACGCGGAGATTTGAGGATGCCCAGCGATGCCTGTGCGACAATTTGGCTGAACGAATGCGATAAACTGTAGAGATTTCTTTAGATTATGCCACGAAGTAGTCCGTGGCATAGTTTTTGCATGTAGATATTGTTGTATTTTCCAACAAATCATTGTAAAACCGTAACACCCTATATAGAAACATGACTTTTGAAGAATTCAAGTCCTCACTGGATGTCAGCATGTTGGACAAGGTGAAGGATGTTTGTACAAAAGATAAAGATGTGACCGAGGCCGATGCCAAAGTCCTCTATGATTTCATTATTGACGTTGCCGCTCCAGCCTTAGGTGAAGACCAGGTTGGAGAGCCCTTCCGTTATCTCAGCAGTTCGACCAATGGTGTGCGCGTTGAAGACCTGGAGGCCGTAATCGGCGAAGATTTTGACGCTGGACTATGGACAGAGTTTTGCAAAGGACTGGGTTTTGACCTTTTCGTCGAACGAAATCTGACACCAGACTGCAAGGTGACCGATTTCCGTTTTCCACCCATGCGTGTGAGCATCCAAAAATTGATGGGTGATGGCGCCTATCGTGCTTGTGCGAGCGACTTGGGTTACCACTTGCTCGAACATTGCCCGGCTGGTGATCCCGTTCGAGATATCCAGACCATGCACCTTTTGCTCGATGGCGACGAAGCAGCAGCCGCTGCCGAATACATCAGCCAGGCAGAGGGCGAAGCATTGCGCCTTGCCACCATGACGATGGGCAACGCGCTCAAGGATGGTCCCGAATATGTACAGCAGTGCGTCTTCGACATGCCTATGGTGCAAAGCGAGAAGGTTGATCAGAAGAAGATCCTTATGCTCCAGCTCAACGACTGCATCGCCATCGTCGGCAATCCGGAGCGTCAGAAGGTTTTGGCCGAGCGACTCCACAACATCGTTAGCACACTGATCCATCAAGGCAACAATGACATTACAGTACTGCTGGGTATTGCCAAACTGCGTATCGCCCAATCTGCCCGCACCCGTGCTCAAATTGCCCACCAGCAGCAAAAGGAAGACGAAGCCAAGCAGTTGGAACAACAGGCTCAGCAGACCTTCATCGGAGCACTCAACTACCTGATGCCACCACTCCAACAAGCCGATCCGACCACCATAAGTGACGAGCAGGTTCGCCAATACTGGCTCTGCCTGAAGATCTGCCAAGAGATGGCACAGCCCAAGGCTATCAGCCTTCTCTTTGAGGCCATTATCAAGGTTGAGCAAGCGCAGATTGCAGCCCTTGCCAATAAGCATGCTGATCAGAGCGAAGCCAGTGATGAGGCCGACGCCGACAACAAACGCGCACATCAGCTTTCTATCAGCATCATTGACCAGCATATTGACATGTCGAAACTCTTTTATCAGATGCCACAACAGCTTCAAGAACAGTTCACCAACTATTCTGAAGGCTGCATTTCGCTGATCAAAGCCTATCTCGAAGGATTGAACAATGAAGGAGAAGACAAGTACAAAGGCCATGATGAAGAACTACGCCTTTGCAATTACTTCCAGACATTGGGTGAACTCTACGAGCACCTTGGCAAAACTGAAGAAAGTTACGATGCCTACACCGAGGCGCAGATTCGCCAAATGCGTTACCTCGCTGCCCTCAAGAAGGAAGACGAAGAGTCTGGCGTCCAAATGTCACAGCGAGCCCTCATAGCGCGACTGATGTTGAGCGTAACCAACCATAATCTTGGCATGTACTACCGAAAGGAAGGTAAATCCCACCGCGATCTCTCTGTACTGCTTCGTTCGAACATGGATCTTGCCTTGGATTGCTTCAAAGCCTATCCGCGCGATGGCCGCGTAATCCACTTTGTTATCAATGCAGCTCTTGAACTTGGCGACCTCCAACACAAGAGCAAAGGTATCAAAGCAGAGGTTGACACTTATACACGCGTCATCAGCCAATTTGGCATGCTTAACAACCTCCGTCTCGATCAGCAACTCTGTGTCGATATGGCGATGATCCACACCAAGTGCGGCCAGTGCCAAGCTGACAACAACATTCGTCAATATCGTGATGCAATGCGCAATCTTGACGTGGCACAAAAACTGTGGTCTTCGCTGGCACAAAATACCAAGAATCCCGAGTTCCAGAAGAATGCCGACGCTGTGGCCAAGATGATGAAACAGATTGGGAAGTGATAGATTTGCCTCTGACGGAGACGAGGAATGCCGCCATTATCGGCTACTGACGAGGACACTAATAGCAACTACAAAAATAGAGAGGTATGAATAGTTTTCATGACTTAGTGATACATCGGCGGAGCATCCGCCAATATACAGGCGAACTCATTGATCCCGATCAGGTGCGACTAATCCTGGAGGCAGGGCTAATGGCTCCTGCCGGCAAACGTCGCAATCCTTGGCACTTTGTTGTCGTTGACGACCCGGAAACGCTCCAAAAATTGAGCGAAGCGCGCTCGTTGGGTACTGCACAAATTGCAAAATGCGCCATGGCCATTGTCCTTTGCGCTAATCCTGCAGAATCCGACACCTGGATCGAAGACCTCTCGATAGCCAGCATACAGATGCAGCTTCAATGCACCGACCTTGGTCTGGGCAGCGTCTGGTGTCAGATGCGCGGACGTGAGAATGCCGATGGTGTGCCTGCGCCCTATACTGTCCGACAGATTCTGGGCATCCCCGATGAATACGAGGTACTCAACATCATTGCCATTGGTCATATCGGCGAAGAGCGCAAACCCTACGACACCACCAAACTACAGTGGGAGAAGGTGCATCCCGAAAAGTGGTAAGCTATAAAGAGGGCATTGAAGACTTGCGACAGACAGCAGAAATTCTGCTGTCTGTCGCTTTTTTAGGGGCTATACCCAGGATAATCGGAATAGTAACTATAGTGACTATAGTGCCTAAAGGAACTATAAAAAGGAAATCAATACTTGAATGATGAGCCACCGACGAACTCGCGCATAATAGAGGTAGGTGGTATCTCCTTGTCGCTCACGGCAACAAAATAGTGGATGAATTTCAGCAGACGATGCGCCTCACAATACTCGGGACTGTTCTTCGGGACAGAAGCCAGAATAGGCTCTGCATGGTTGCGAAGCACGGCGAACTCGATATGAAGGGCGGAATTGAACATCACGTCGGCTGTTTCCTGATAGGGGAAGATCCACTTCATTTCTCCCTCACATACTGAAGGCCATTGTGCAATGGTTTGCTGAGCCGTGAATGCGCCCACATTGTAATCGCGAATGATGCGACGCAGCAGGCGACAATCGCTGGTCGGTATCCAGTTGTGGTCGTCGAGTGAGATACTGGTAAGACACGAGATATAGATCCTGAATTTCAGCGACTCCTCGATTTGCGAAGTAAGCGCAGGGTTGAGCGCATGGATACCTTCGATGAGAAGGAGGGAATTGCGACCCATCTTGAGCTTCTTGCCATTGTACTCGCGCAGACCAGTCTTGAAATTGAATTCGGGCACCTCGACACGCTCGCCACGGAGCAATGCATTCAGATCACGCACCATCGTCTCGCTATCGACAGCCGAGATATTATCGAAATCGTATCTGCCATCGGGGAACTTGGGTGTATCGACACGATTGACAAAATAATCGTCAGTCGAGATGCTCATCGGCTTAAGGCCGCATGCCTTCAACTGAATAGACAGTCGTTTGCAAAATGTCGTCTTACCGCTTGACGATGGACCGGTAATCAAGACAACGCGACATGGACGTTCAGTATCCTGATAGCGGCGACTGATTTCTTCGGCAATCTGCACAATCTTCTTCTCCTGCAATGCCTCACTAACCTGAATGAGTTCGCTGGCATGGCCTGCCTTGATGGCCATGTTGACATCGCCTACATTCGACAGACCCATGATGACGCTCCAGCGCACATATTCTGCAAACGTCTCGAAAGTGCGTGGCTGATCGACCTTAGGCGCAAGCATTGTGGGATTTCTCATGTCGGGCACTCGTAGCAAGAGACCATCCTGATACTTCTCGAGGCCCCACACCTTGATGTAGCCTGTGGAAGGCAGCAATGCCCCGTAGTAGTAATCAACAGTGTCGTCGAGAAGATAGTAGTCGCTATAGACACGGTCGCTGGTCTCGAGAAGCTTCACCTTGTCGATGTTACCATGCTCACGGAAAATGCGAACAGCATCCTCGGTGGGAGCTTCACGATGATGGAACGCCATGTCGCTGTCGATAATCTCCTGCATGCGCTGACGTATCCGCTCCACATCATCAGCAGTCGCGTGGTTGGCGGCACGGGTGTAGAAGTTGCAATAGAAACCGTTCGAGATGCTGTGCTCGATGTAAAGACGGCTCTCGGGGAAAATCTCGGAGCAGGCCTTATATAATACGAAACACAATGAACGCACATATATGCGCATACCCGAAGTATTGTTCAATCCTACATACTCGACATCTCGGCTCTGGTACACACGGAAACGAAGTCCCTGCGAGGCATTGTTAACCTTGGCCGAGACGACTTGATATGGAATCTGGAGCTCAGGTTGGAGCTTCTGGAAGATCTCGAGCAGTGTGCTACCCTCTTGGAAAGAATAGGTTTTATTATTGTTCTTGCAACGAATTTGAATCATAGTATTTGCAAAGTGAGGTAATAAATGTGGCGCAAAGGTAATGCTTTTCTTCAAAAAAACAAAAAAAAAACTCCAATTCTTTTCGAAAATTTGGTCATTTCTTTTTAAATATGTATATTTGCACCCCAAAAATAGAGAAAAGAATGATGAAAACATCCGTATTATCCATATTGACTATCCTGTCTGCTGGCATCTTTTTGCCATCCGAAGCACAGGATCGCGCACAGGTCGAGCACGAACTGGCCGTCACAGCCTATAACTACGCTGTCGGTTGCGCAGAACGCGGTAGATATGACGATGCCCTCGAAGGACTCAGTCACATTCCTGGTGGTCGCCTCACCGAACAGCAGATGGCTTGGGCCGATAGCTTGCGCATCATGTGTGAATTGTTGGCGGGTCATCCTATGCCGGCACATGAGATTCCGTTGGCTGAATCCGAGCTCATCGACATAGATGACCAAAGTGCGGCATTCATTCACGGCATCCAAGCCTACCGTAAAGGCGAATATGCTACGGCCAAAGGACTCTTCACTGAGGCCATCGACCTCGATGATGGACCGCGCGAACAGGTTCGCATCGAAGCATTCTTCTGGCGTGGGCAATGCGAATATCAATTGGGCAACTATGAGGCATGCTGCCAGAACCTGATCTCCTTCAATGATGTGAAGAATGAGAATACGGAGATACAGTACTATGCCCTTGCTTACTACACGATGGGTTACGCTCGTATGCATGAGAAGAAATGGCGCCACTCGCGCATCAACTTCGAGCGCTATCTCGAAAACCAACCCAATAAGCGCCTTGACACCTACCTCGATGCCGAAAAACGGCTGAAAGAATGCAAGGCACTTGAGGCACGAACCTCAACAAGCTACAAACAACCGCTCGACATGAAGACCATCGATGCCAACATCGGCGAGATTTTGGCCATCACTGAATCCCTACGAAAGGTCGATCAACAGAAGTCGAAGGAAGAGGAAGAACGGGAACGAGCCATCGAAAAGTGGCGTAACTGGCGTGCTCCCTATATTCAATGAACCGAAACCGAAGAAATGTATTTATAAACTATGAACTTAGTTATTGTCGAGTCGCCAGCCAAGGCCAAAACAATCCAGAAATTCCTTGGTAACGACTATAAGGTCACCTCAAGCTACGGTCATATCAGAGACCTCAAGAAACGTGACTTCAGCATTGATGTCGATCATCAATACCAACCCATATACGAAATCCCGGACGACAAGAAAGAGCTTGTCGCAAACCTTCAGAAAGAAGCCCGCAAGGCTGACATGGTGTGGCTGGCTTCCGATGAAGACCGCGAAGGAGAGGCCATCTCATGGCACCTTTACGAGGTGCTTGGGCTTGAACCTGAGCGGACACGTCGTATCGTCTTCCACGAAATCACCAAGCCTGCCATCCTGGCAGCTATCGAGTCGCCCCGCAAGATCGACATGGATCTGGTGAATGCCCAGCAGGCACGTCGCGTATTGGATCGTATCGTGGGCTTTGAGCTCTCTCCTATCCTTTGGCGCAAAGTGAAGCCGGCACTGTCGGCCGGACGTGTTCAGTCGGTAGCCGTACGCCTCATCGTGGAGCGTGAGCGCGAAATCGAGAACTTCAAGTCGGAGGCATTCTATCGCGTTGCCGGCACGTTTGCCACCTTCGACACACAAACAAAGCAGACTGTCCTCTTCAATGCGGAATTGTCACAGCGATTCAAGACCAAGGAAGAAGCCGAGGCTTTCCTTCAGAAGGCCGCCAAAGCAACCTATTCGGTGAGCGACATCCAGCAGAAACCCATCAAGCGCCAACCGGCCCCACCGTTCACCACCTCGACACTCCAGCAGGAGGCTGCCCGCAAGCTTCATTACACCGTAAGCCAAACCATGAGCATCGCCCAGCGCCTCTATGAAGCTGGACAGATCACCTATATGCGTACCGACTCGGTGAACCTTTCCTCGCTTTGTCTGGGAGCTTCGAAGGAGCAAATCCTCAAGACCATGGGCAAGGAATATCTTGAGACCCGCAACTATGTGACCCACACCAAGGGTGCGCAAGAGGCTCATGAGGCCATTCGACCCACCTATATGGACCATCAGACCATCGAGGGTTCGACACCCGAACAACGCCTTTACGAGCTCATTTGGAAGCGTACCATCGCCAGTCAAATGGCCGATGCTGTCATCGAGAAGACGCAAGCTGAGATCAGCATCTCAGGAGAGGACGAAATGAAGTTCATCGCCACCGGCGAGGTCATCAAGTTTGATGGTTTCCTGAAGGTTTATATTGAAAGTAATGACGAAGAGGTGGACAACGATACCGAAGGCGAAAACCGTCTGCCAGCCCTCGTGAACGGCCAAACTCTTGACCTCAAGGCTGCCGATGCCGTGGAGCGTTACGCCATGCATCCCCAACGCTACACCGAAGCCTCGCTTGTCAAGAAGATGGAGGAACTTGGCATAGGACGTCCTTCGACCTACGCTCCCACCATCTCGACCATCCAAGCACGTGAATATGTGGCCAAGAGCGATCGTCCCGCAGAAAAGCGCGACATTACCCGTCTGCACCTCGATACCAAGACCGGTAAAATCAGCTGCAAAACAAGCGAAGAAACCTATTGCAACGACAAGGGCAAGCTCATCCCCACCGACATCGGCGTAGTGGTAAACGATTTCCTCACACAGCACTTCCCCGAGATCATGAGCTACAACTTCACCGCTACGGTAGAAGGTGAGTTCGATGAGATTGCAGAAGGCAAGGAACAATGGGCCAACTGCATTGACTCGTTCTACAAGCTCTTCCATCCTCTCATCACTTCGACGATCGAGGAACGTTCCGACCACAAGGCAGGTGAGCGTGTGCTTGGCAAGGATCCAAGGACTGGACACACCGTTTCGGTAAAGATTAGCCGTTTTGGACCCGTTGTACAAATTGGTGCTGCCGACGAAGTGAGCAAGCCACAGTTTGCAGCTCTCCAGAAAGGCATGAGCCTTGCCACCATCACTCTCGAAGAAGCTCTTAAACTCTTCGACCTTCCCAAGGATTTAGGTGAATTCGAGGGGAAAACCGTCAGCGTCGGCGTTGGCAAGTTCGGCCCATACGTACGCCACGACAACAAGTACATTTCCATCCCCAAGGATATCGACCCACTTGCTATCTCACTCGAAGAGGCCATCAAACTCATCGAAGAGAAACGCGATGAAGACCGACGCCGAGTGATTCGTACTTTCTCTGAGGATCCCGAACTCCAGCTCCTGAATGGACGCTATGGGCCTTACCTCTCGAAAGCAGGCAAAAACTACAAATTGCCTCGCAGCAAGAACAACGAGGAACTTACCTACGAGGATTGCCTCAAGATTATGCTGGAAGCCGATGCGGCGGCCGAATCTGATGGCGGAGAAAAAAGGCCGAGGAGAGGGCGAAAGGCCAATCCCTCTTAATCCCTCTAAACCTCAAAGCATTCAAACCCCATCTCTTGCATCGTGAACCTAACAAGACTCATATACAAACTGGCGTTCGAGCGGCGATATAAGCAGCTCGAACGTTATGCTACACATACACACGAGCTTCAGCAGGAACAGCTGGCATGGCTGATTGGTCGTGCCAAGGACACAGACTTTGGTCGTCAGCATGGCTTTTCCACCATGCTCAAGGAAGAAGGTCAAAAAGACAAGGCCGACTATCGCATCTTTGCCGAACGTGTTCCACTTTCGAACTACGATCAGCAGAAACCATGGATCGAACGCATGGTGCAAGGCGAAACTGACGTACTATGGCCAGGGCTTTGCCGATGGTTTGCCAAATCATCGGGAACCACATCCGACAAGTCGAAATACATTCCCGTCACCGATGAGGGACTGAAACTCTGCCATTATCGTGGAGCTACCGATTCGATGGTCATATATCTTGCCCTCAATCCCGAATCAAAAATCTTCAGTGGCAAAGGACTTATCCTTGGAGGTTCATTCAGCAACGAGCCTTTGCCCAAAGGTATCCATGCGGGCGACCTTTCGGCCACTTTGATACAAAACGTAACACCTGCCGTCAACTTTATCCGTACCCCAAGCAAGGAAGTGGCCTTGATGGGCGAATGGGAAGCAAAACTCAAGGCTCTTTGCGCCACCACCAAGAATGTCAACGTGACCAATATCTCGGGCGTTCCGTCGTGGATGATGGGCGTGTTGAAGAACATTCTTGCCGAAACAGGGAAAAAGGACATCACAGAAGTTTGGCCTAATCTTGAGTGTTTCTTCCATGGAGGCATCGCCTTCACTCCCTATCGCGAGCAGTACAAGCAGCTCATTCCTTCGGATAAGATGCACTACCTTGAGACCTATAACGCCTCGGAAGGCTTCTTCGGCGTACAGTCCTCTTGGGACAGCCACGACCTTCAACTCGTCATCGACAACAAGATCTTCTACGAATTTATCCCAATGGACGAATTTGAGGAAGGAAGTACCACGATGCACGCCGTTCCCTTGACCGAGGTGGAATTGGGAAAAAATTACGCCATGGTCATTTCTACACCAGGCCTTTGGCGATATATCATCGGCGATACCGTCCGTTTCACGCAGCGCGACCCCTACAAGTTCTTCATCACCGGTCGTACCAAAGCCTTCATCAACGCATTTGGCGAAGAACTGATGGTGAGCAATGCCGACGAAGCGTTGGCAAAAACATGCAACGAAACGGGTGCACGCATCCTCGATTATACTGCCGCACCCACCTTCGCCGTACTCGATAAGAATGATGTAGCTCACGGGGCAAAGGCCCGTCACACTTGGATCATTGAATTCGCACAAGCACCTCGCGACATGGAAGACTTCGCCGAACGCCTCGATAAGCATCTTCAGGAGGTCAATTCTGATTACGAGGCCAAGCGATACAAGGGCATATTCCTCGACAGACTGGAACTTATCGTGGCTCGTCCCGGCCTCTTCACCGATTGGCTCACCCTTAAGAAAGGCAAGCTCGGTGGCCAACTGAAAATCCCTCGTCTCAGCAACTCCCGCAGTTATTTGGAGGAGCTGATTTCGATGAATAATGGGACAAGTCTTTGATTTCGATAGAAACGCCATTTATTTTGGGGATTGCACTACTTGGTAACAAGTAATGCAGTCCATATCGCGAGATTGTACTACTTGGTACCAAGTAATGCAATCGCAGCGCGAGATTGCACTGGTTGGTAACAAGTAATGCAATCGCAGTGTGAGATTGTACTGGTTGGTAACAAGTAGTGCAATCGCAGCGTGAGATTGTACTGGTTGGTAACAAGTAGTGCAATCTTGTGGCAAAATTGCAATGGTTCATAACAAGTAATGCAAGCTTCATCCCAAGATTGCAATGGTTGGTAACAAATAATACGATCTCAGCACGTAATTGCTTTAAATGGTTCCAGGCAGTGCAATCACAACATTTTCTATCAATAAGCATTCAAAAACTGTTCCAACGAGAATTTGATGACCATTTCCAACCCGACCGCCCAAGCGTATATATATGTAACGCTTGGGCGGTCGGGTTATTCTGGAAGAATAAATTACTTATAAATAACAACTACTGATAGTACTTACCCCAAAAACTACACAATCTATCCTAAAAATACTTTATATAGTTCTTGAACACGAGCAACTTTCTCTTCGCGGGAGAGGTCGGTGGAATCCAGTGGATGGGGATGCCGCGACGTTCCATGCCACGGAACCAGGTCATTTGGCGCTTGGCGAACTGATGAATGGCGATTTCGAGCTGACGAACCATCTCGTCGTAGGATAGTTCGCCTATGAGATAGAGGGTAAGGTATTTGTATTCGAGGCCGTAGTAAATCAGATCTTGCGGTGGGATGTGGCGATTTTCCAATAGATAGCGCACTTCATCGACCATGCCTGCATCGAGACGTTCGCGCAAACGGCGTGATATACGTTCACGACGCACATCACGATCCACTTCGGTTCCGACCACGAGGCTCTTTATTGCAGGATAGCCTGTAAGTTGCTCGGCATGTGTGCAGTAATAGTCACGTATCTCTATCTCGCGAATGGCTCGTTTCCTGGTATCAGTATCTGTTTGATTGTGAAGGGTCTTGTATGTCTTGAGGATTTCGGTAAGTTCTTCCAAGGATTTATCTTCAAGGCGCTTGCGAAGTTCGGGATTCTCAGGCACCTCATGCATTTCGTAGCCTCGCAGTATCGACTCGACATAAAGACCCGATCCTCCACACATCACAGGCAAAAATCCACGACTCAGCATGTCGTCATAAACACGATGGAAGTCGCGCTGAAACTCATAAATAGAATATTTGTAACCTGGCTCTCGAATGTCGATAAGATGGCATTTCACCTCCTTGATGACGTTGCCTTCGGTATCGCGGACCAAATAGTCCTCAAGATCCTTGCCGGTTCCAAGCGTCATGTCACGATAGACCTGACGCGAATCAGCCGATATCACCTCGGTATCGTATGCCAAGGCAACATCAACAGCCAGTCGTGTCTTTCCACTAGCAGTAGGGCCAACTATTGTAATCATTGTCAATTAACAATTATCTCCTGTTGATCGTAGGACAAATGAATTGTGTCAAGGAGTTCCTGAGGGAATAGTTTGGAGAGTTCCTGGCTCAGTCTTTGCTCAAAATCAGCATGAAGACCCATGTCATGGCTCATGTGGGTGAAGAATGTCTGACGCGGCTTGAGATGCTCCACGATAACCATTGCCTGTGCCACGCTGTAATGGGTCGGATGCTCCGTCCAACGCAAAGCATCGATGATCAGCGTATCAACACCTACAAGTTTCGGAAGGTCTCGCTCATGGATCTTTGTACAATCGGTGATATAACCAAGGGAACCGATGCGATAACCAAGTATGGGCAATTGTCCATGATAGCAACGAATAGGCGTTATTTCTGTCTCTCCCACATGAAATACATCGCCTTGACTTGGATGCACGGTATGAAGCACGAGCTTGGGAACGCCAGGATATTGATGAACGAAGATATAATCCCATCGTGTGAGCAGCGACTGGCTCATCCCCTTGTCGGCATACGTCTGGAGCGGTGTCCAATAGGCCCAAGGACGCAAATCATCGAGACCATAGCAATGGTCGAAATGATTGTGCGTAAGCAAGAGCGCATCAAGTTTAGTGATATCGGCGCGCAACGACTGAATGCGGAAATCGGGACCACAATCGATGAGGATGTCCTTGTCATCGTCGGTATGAACCAATGCACTGCAACGCAAGCGGTTGTCATGCGGATCCTTGCTTAAGCAGACCTCACACTTGCAGGTCGGCATAGGCACACCGATGCTCGTGCCACTTCCTAAGATGGTTACTTTCATATTATTCAATCCTCTTCACCCTTGATTTCGAGGAGCGACTTATACTCTTCGTTCTCGGGATCTAATTCGGCATAGATGGTGATGGGTAATTCGGGAAGACCGGCCAATGCTTCATTGAGGCGTTCGCCAAAGGCCTTGTTGTTGCGACAAATGAATATCATGTCGCGCTTGCCTTGACCAGTATATACGCCTGTCATAATGGCAAGTTTGTCCTTCTCCATGGCAGCTTGCAAACGATCCTGCACAGCCTCCATGATCTGGGCTTCCTTGTCATTTGAGGGCAAACCTTGTTCGTCTTTCTCGTAATGCCAACTAACCTCGATGCGCTCCTTCATCTTACCCTGCAGAATCCAAGCATCGATATCGGAACGTCCCGAGATATAGGTAATTGTGTTATCTTCGTTCTGCGAAATAGCAGTGAACCATTTGTCTGAAAGTTGCATAAGCAATTAACAATGAATAATTAACAATTAACAATTAATAGAGTGAAGTCAAACGTGCACCAGGATAATAATGGGCAAGTATTTCTTCAGCCTTGAAGCCTTTGATTGCCATTGCGGCTGCACCAATCTGGCAGAGACCTACGCCGTGTCCCCAACCGTGACCTTTGAGGACGAAGTGCGTCTTTCCATCTTCGCGAGAAGTTTGTTCTTCAACATCGAACCACGAACTATAAAGATGGCTCGTGGAGAGAGCCTTGCGTATCAGCAACTCCTTCCCTATCACGATTGTCTTCGCACTACCGACAATCTTCAACAACTTGATTCTTCCCGATGCTCCCCTTTCGACAGGGACAAGATGTTTTATCGTGCCCAATCCCAAGGATATCTTTTGTTCGATCAACTCGGATAATTCCTCCTGTGAATAATCCATTTGCCAATCGTGGAAATCGATGGTCTGCTGATCGTAGTTGTTTAACACCTGTTTCAGGACTTCCCATATTCCGCCGGGGAGTGTTTCAATGAACGCAGGAGAACAATACGGATCGTCAACGGCACGCAGATAGTCAAAATCAACATCCTGCCAGCAGGTACTGAATAATTCGGTGCGTCCACCGCAGCATTTGCTGAAACGGGCATCACAAATCTCGCCATCAGTATCGATCATCACAATTCCACGTGTCGCCTGGACAGCCTCTTCGACGAGCGGTGAAACCTGACGTGTGATGCCTTGATAACGTTGGCAATGGTCGTCGGCACAGACATCGTAAAGTTTGTGGTCAGTGTGATCCCAATATTTGATGAGATATTGAGATTGCGCGTTTGACTCGTTGTGTGACTGAGTGGTTGCTTCGTTGTGACGTATCTGCCTCAATACCCAACTGCGACTGATGATGGCATGAGCCTTGAGAAGTTCCAGACTGTTTGTGGCGGCCATCTCAGACGAAATCACGCTGGCCAGATACTGCTCAACGGGAACGAGATTGATGGCGTGCAGCATTCCTTCTCGTGCAATGATATGCAGAGAACCACGGAACACCTGGTCCTCACGTTGTTGCCAATGGAACTGTTTCCCAATCGTAACACCTTCGAGAGTGAAAGGCTCGGTATGAGTCCAATACTCGTTCATCTCCTGAAGTTCTGCACGATTGGAACTATAGTCCATCACATCCTTCATACGATCTTCTCCCACATAATGCATCGCATGAACACGTTCGTCAGCAGAAAAAAGGATCTTTTTGCCTTCCATCACACCTACATGCAGCATGGGCTCAACCTTGTAACACTGGTTCATCATGTCACGAAGGATTTCGGGCGTCAACTTGACAAAATCCTCTTCTCTGCATAGAGGAATCAACCCACAGAACTCCAAGCTTGCTGGACTGAAAACAACTTTATCAGGATTATTATCAGCCAAGAAATACTGCGAAGGACGATGTGCTTTTCGATCGATCAACAACCAATAGGCCACGCTGCCTTCGGTCCATGTAACGATGTTTTTGTGATCGGAATCCTCAACAGAAGGCACATGCTGGGTTACGCCCAACTGAGTTCGGATGTCTTCACTCCAACTGATCAACGGAACGCATCTTTTGGGCACCGCCTGAAAATGCAAATGGTCGGGTGCGCTGGCTCCCGAGCAGGCTCCATTGAAGAAGATGAGATAATCGGGGAAAAGGTCAGCAAAAAAAGCCATATCCCACATCCTGCCCTTGAAATCCTGACGAATATGTTCTTTGCAGATAATCGTGAAGTGATGATCCACAATTGGGAAAGGGTTAACAGCCACCAGATACTGATGATGCAAGGGCATAGTATCAACAGCAAGGCGAAGCTGTTGTGCAGGTAAAGCATCTTCGCAAAGGAAACAGGGTCTCTCCTCATCCTTTTGCTCAACTCTCATTGTCATTGGTTTTCCGTTCACGATGAGGGCCTTTGCGCTTTTCGAACGTCCCGGATTGAACGATAGCATGTACTCGCGGCCATCGAGTACAAGACTGCGATGTCCTGCGTTCGATAGCTGCTCATAGCGTTCACGGCATTCAGGCCATTGGGCCAATTGTTGTTCAAAAAGTATATTCAGGTCAAGCATGATAGGTTGTTGGTTTTTCATTGGAGGCTTCGACGTGCCACAAGTTCTATGGTACGGATGCGGTCCTTGTAAAGATTATTGCGGTTTATCTTCTCGCGGCTCAGCGCTGCATCACTATTACCACTCCAACGACGGCAGTCGTAAAGCGACTCGTAAATGCGGCCCAAACGAAACTCGCGTGTGATACGAAGCATTGCCGCATAGTCCTCGCCATAGCTCGTATTTGGCAAAGGATACTTGAGCAAGAGGTCACGACGGAACGCACGGGGTGCACCCAATCCGTTGATACGAAGAGCATTATTCATTCCGTTTTCTGGGGTCCATTCACGGTGGTCAATAATGCCAGGAGGTAGTTCGTTCAGGTCAAAGTCGGTGAGGCGATAACTGCCAACCACGGCCATGCAATCCTGTTCTTTGAAGGCATCGACCATCCACTGTAAGGTATTTGGGCCAGAATACATGTCGTCACTATCGAGTTGCACGACAAACTGCCCGCAATAGGGCGAACTGACAGCCTTGTTCCAACATCCTCCGATGAGAAGTGTATCCTCTTCGGGAATGAGATGAACGACGCGATGATCCTGCTCTGCCAATTCGGCAAGAACCGCAGTGGTTCCATCGGTACTATGATTATCTACCACGATGACATTGTATTCGAAACTCGTCTCCTGTTGAAGTGCCGAACGTACCGCATCACCTATGGTGCCTACACGATTATAGACAGGGATAACCACGCTTGCCAGTGGTCGGCCTTCTTCCATAATCAAAGCTTCTGCATGCTTAAGGCCACCAGAATTGATCAGTCCTCCATTCGTCTTCAACCAATGGGTCAATGCTGCTTCATATTCAAGCTGTACTTCACGATTACGGGGATTGACGTAGTCGAACTGCGAAACGCCCTCCTTTGAAGCGGGAAAGAACGTGTAGAGATACTCATTCAAATGAAACGGCAGGAAAGGAACACATCCGCAACTCTGGAGACGCAGGTCATAAAAAGCAGCGAACCTATAATATTTCGAGGCATCTACCTTATCAAAAGTCTCCACATTGAGCAAGACAGCAGGACCAAAATCGAAGTCATCGCGCAACGAACCCTCATGATAATCGATGCACTCACAACGTTCATCAGCTTGACGAAAGTCGGTGTATAGCATCCTTCTTCCTGTATCCTTCATGACGGACAGCATGCGATGCAACTCCTGAACGGTAATCTCTATCGTCCCTGGATAAAGCTGCACGAATACCCATTGTGCACCAAGAGAAACAAGTCGTTGATACAAAGCACTCACATCGTCCGACGAACAGACGGAAGGTAATATAGCCAATGCACAACGTTCTGCTTCATGGATAAGGACAGGACTCTCGGTAGCGCGAAGTATCATTTATATAATGAGTTATTTGTGTGGGAAAGTATTGTTTCTTAAAAGGGCACTGAAGAACCTGTGACAGTACTCCAATGCCCCTTTATTTCGGGAGAAAAAACGATTTAACGATTAGAGCTTTTCCAACGACGTGAACTACGACCCTCATAAATGGTCGGGAAGATACTCCATGCCGTGTTCTTATACCGTGCAGTAGCTCCCGAGGGCACGTAGAGGCGTGTATAGTTCATATCGTTTCCGAACACGTCATCGCCCATTACTGCAGGTGTGCTGCCGTAACACATACACTCGACCATCGAAGTGCGGTCGAAAGCGTGGCTGCCAATGCTCTTCAGATTCCTGTCAAAGACCAAGAACTGCAGGATTGTGCCGTCGAAAGCATATTCACCAATCCTTTCGAGCGATCTGGGGAAATTCACTTCAGCCAAGCTCCAGCACTCATAGAATGCATAATCGGGCACCTCCTTGAGACCTTCGGGCAGGGTAACCTTACGGAAGTTCTTGCAAGTGGAGAAGGCGGCAGCTGCCATCATCTTCACACCGGCAGGAACCTTATATTCCCCACCTTTGCCCGTAGGACAACTGATCAGCCATGAGCCATCAGCCGAAAAGAGAACTCCATCGATGGTCTTGAAGGTGGTGGAACCCTGTGCAACCTCGTAAGCCTTCAGGTTAAAGCAGTGGTCGATGGCATGTGCCCCAAAGAACTTGATACTCGCTGGAAGCACCAGTACATCAATGAGGTCACAACCCTTGAAAGCAGTGTCGGCAATAGCAATAACATTATATACCATGTCATCGGCAGGATTGACAATCCGTTCGGGTATTTCCACACGGCCCGAAAGGAAAAGCGAATCCTCGTCATCGAAGCAGACACTCACATTCTGGCCTTCGAGCACATGGTAGCGAAGTCCGTCTTTACCGAACGATATCTGCGCCCAAGCCTGATTCGAACAGAACACGACGCAAAGAACAGCAATAAGGAAAGATGATATATTTTTCATAATGCTTGTTTTCTTAGTAAGTCATCTGAACTCATGTTGTTATCAGAAGGGGGAACGAGTCTCCTTGCTATCAGTCTCGTCAAGACGCTTCGACTCGTGCGAGTTAAGCTTAATATCATTGGCCTTATCCTCGATAGAAGGCTTGAAGCTATCATCGTGAGGCTTGATATAGAATACGACAGCACGGTTCCATTCGTTCACAATGGGGAATGGCTGTTTCTCGTCGCCCATGTAATCCATGCTCAAACGATTGGGATCGACATGATATTCGTTGACAAGAAGATCATACACCGCCTGAGCACGCTTCTGCGAAAGCATCATGTTGTACTTGGGATAGGCGGTCTGAGCATCAGCATAACCCGTAACGACGACATCGAGGTTGGGATGCATTTCCATAAACTTGGCAACCGAACGCACGTTGCGACGTTGGGCATCGGTCACGAAAGTCTTGTCGATGTAGAAAGACACCGTGGTCTGCAGCATCTCGTTGTAATGTACATTCTCAATCACCACTGGCTCCACATCCTCAATGGGTGGTGTGTAGTAGCTCTTTACAATCAACTCCTTATAGGCTCTATGACGATTGCCATTCCTATCCTTCACATAATATATGGCACCGAACATCAAATCAACATAAGAGTCGTAAACACGACGGAAACGCTTGCCATTATAAGCATCATCCGTTCCATTGAACGAGACATCGGCATTAAGGCTCCAGGCATCCGAGAGGCGGAAATCGAAGATCAGTCCAATATGTCCTGCAAAATACCATTTGTTCTTGCGATCAACGGTATAGCCGAAACCTGACGGCAAAAGATCACCGGCATTATAGTGGACACCATTATAGTTGCAATCCTTAAATGTAGGATGCAGCAGCCAATCAAGTTTGTTGTCATCGAAACCGAAGGTATAGAAACCTCCAAGACCCAAATAACCCTTCATGCTGAAGAAACGTTTTTCCTTATTTGGCCAAAGGATGTTGTGGAAATCAATGATACCATCAATAAAGCCAGCGGCCATAGAAAAATCGTAATTGCCATCACGCTCAGCCCATTTCTCAAGGAATTCCGAGGTGGACCACTCGGCGCGTCCCTTCTGAGATAGGTAATTCAGCGTGAGACGCATACCGAACTGAGGATAAAAGTTCTTACCAACCTGTATCTGGAAACTTGGACGGGTCATATCGAAGAAATTGCCAAAACGTGTATTCTCACCCATCGAGTAAGAACCGCCAATCGAAGCCCCGATGAACCAATTGGGGACGAAATAGGTTGTTTTGATCGTATCTTCAACAAAATATGAAATCTTTACCGTATCTTCAACAACGATTGTTTCAGGACTTATATCATCGACTTGAGCATATGCACTTGAAAGCATGCCCAAAACGGCGAAACAGAAAGTAAGGAGAATCTTTTTCATATCTTTGTCGGGCATTTATTCTTCGTTAATGATAAAGATAATATACGACTTCACATCGGGAAGCTGGATTTTCTGGATATGATTCTCGTCAGCATCCACCCAAATCTTCTCGTAAGGAATCTGCCAACGTTGATGCAACAGCTTGCTGATGGCCCATGCACGCTGATGGAAAATCTTATCATCCAACTTGTTGCTATTCGTGATGAAGATATTGCTCTTAGGAATGTTCCTGAATGCCTGTGCCGTCTGATAAACATTGCTCTGCTGAAGACGAGGAACTTCCGTGACACCCTCATCGAACGAAATCAGTGTATAGGTAATCTCCTTGGTCACATCAACATAGGTGGTATCAATCGATGCAATATCGTCGATAATAGGAAGATCAGGACGCTTAATATCAACGTCAACACCTCTTCCGCTTTCCTTGCGAGGAATAAGGTAGGTCAAACCCAGCAAGATGTCCAAATGCCCGTCCCATTTCTGGTCGGATATCAAACCATCGAACGTATCATCGAGAAACCTGTCGGTCACCTCAAGATTGAGGAACAATCCCTTAAAGAGCTTGTAGTCGGCAACCAAGCCGAATTCCAAATCAACCAAGTTGCGCGGAGAGGCCGACTTGGCCTTCTCAGCCCAAACGCTGACAATCGATAGTTCTTTCTCGGTGTACGACCAAGTATGTTCCAATCCAATACCTGCCAAAGCGCTGAGTGTGAATCGGCGTTCAGGGTTATACCCGTTGAAAAAGTTGGTGATATTGGGTAACCACTGTGCAGAGAAGCCAGCCGTGTGCCAGTTGTAAGTATGGAAATCGGCCAAACTCTGCTCATGGGCGAGATTGTAGGGATAGAACTTGGCATCAAAATAATTATCCGTACCGCGCACACCCGTACCACGTCCGTAGAAAATCTGGAACCTGACATCATTGACAGGCGAGATGTATTTGCCGACGGTAATCGCCGCCGCAAAATTAGTAAGTTTGAAAACATTTTTCTCGCTGTCATAGCTTCCCCACGAATTCATTACACCGAGATGAAGACCTGCATGCCAATTATCTCCGAATTTGTTCGAGAACTCATATTCCTCCTCTTGGAATAATTTGGCAATCGTCTCAACATCTTGGTCGGTATAAAGAGATTGCAGGAGCGCCTTCTCTTCCAGATTCGACCCCTCAGAGCGGGTATATTGGCCGCGGTTTCCCCAGATGTTTGTCTGGTTCTCTTGGGCATCGGCTTTGTATCCACTTAAAGTCAACAACAAAGCGGCGGCTGCTGAGTGAATGATGAAGGATTTCTTTTTCATTATATCATTATTTTTTTATAAATTCAATAACGCATGTTCAAGCAGATTATTGTTTATCTCTGACGTTTTTTCCAAAAAATCAGTCCAACTCCTTCCAATAGCGATGGTATTTTCTTGGATTGGCGAAACGTTGACGATGTTGTCCATTAGGAATGTAGTAAACGATTCCCAACTTGGCCATTACGAAGAAATCCATCGATTGTGAACCGCCAGCCACACCATTGTAAGCATTATCGGTGACATGGAAATCAAGTTCGAAAGTCAAGTCGCACGCCCTCATGATGTGAAAGGCTGCTTCGTAGCCCAACTTAGCTGTCCAATACCATTCTTTCGAACGATCCACCACGTAAATATCCTCATACCAATCGTCAACCTTGTCATCGACATAGAATCGATAGAGTTCGCCGCCACCAACGACCAAATAACCATCGTACCAGTTTCGCGAATCGTATTTGCGGAAGCAGTTCGCCAAATTGAGCATCACATCAAACGTTCCCACACCTAACACGAACTGGTAGGACGAGAACATATCGGACAGGTATCGGATTGCAGCTGCTGGTGGATTTCCCAATTGGGACGAAACGCCTGCCGATACTCTTAGGCTCCACTTAGGAGTAATGGTGCGACCTATCTGAATCGATCCACTGGGCAACTTTGTCTTGTAAAAGTTGTCATGAACCACGTTTTCTGCCAACGAAAGACCTGTGCCAGCATCTATTCCTACAAACCAGTTGCCTGGGCCGAGATAAGTGCGATCCTTCCTCTGAGCCCAACCAACGGATGCAGATGCAAACAACAGTAGCAGCGTCGCAAACCGACAGATTCGTAAAACAGTACTCATAATCGGGGCGAAGATACGAAAAATTAATGTTAACCGAACAACTCTTCGTATTTTTTGCCTTTATTTACAATCTATTTTGACAATATACTCAGAAAATGCTATCTTGAGCGGCTAATTTGACAACTCCATTTTCACCTCTGAGGAAGGAATTGTACACACCGTTTGCCATATTCCTTCCATTACAGAATAACAAAAGGTTATGCCACGGGCTGTAATACCGACTGTGAAGTCCTTGACAAGATTGAGGAATGCTTCTTCACCGCCCAAGGTTTCTATCATCCATTCGTTTTCGAGCCTGGTGTGAGCCAAGACCTGTGCGGATAGTGCGTCCAAATCGTTGGTCACGTCCTTAGGTCTCAACTGATGGCCATCCCTACGATCAAAGGTATAAAGACGGAAGCTCTGGTCACCCTCATAGTAATCCGATGGCAAGTTCTGAAGATGACAATAATAGGTCAAGTATTCGCGAGTCTGGTAAACCATGAAAGCATCATATCTGACTTGTGTATCCTCATCGCGAAACGATGTCTTTATGCTGTCGAGCCATGCCGTTACAGCCTTGCATCCTGCATCGTGTCCGAGCAAATAGTCCAGTTGGACAGTGCCTTGCGGAGAGTGCCAGGTATCAACTTTCACTTCCCAATCAGAATTCAGTTCCATGCACGAAGCAAGTGCAAGGCTCAGGGAAACTATCGCTCCTAAAATTTTAAGTCTCATATTATCATAATTACAGTGTACTCATAGCTATCATCACTCCTCCCCCATAAACATTGGGTCCCAAGCCGGCAGCAGAGTCGGCTTCTGGTTGAGCATATCGAGGTATTTCTTAGCTACATATTCCTTCCGAATCACCAAACGGAACATATAGTTGTCAAACCATTCGTCGGTCATAATCAGATGTCCCTTGTGGCCACTCGATGAGCCCCAACTATTCTCCACCATCCATTTCTTGATACCGAGTTTAGCTGGATCCATATCGGACGCAACAATATTCAATGGAGTCCGCACGGTATCGATATCCACAGCCACCATCGTCATGGCATGACTCGAACCTGAAGCATGGGTATAAACACGCTGTCGCTTGTCCATCTTAAAGTCGGTGCCGAGAAGAGACTCGTAGTCAAAGTTGTTTAGGTCAAGCGTGCCATTCTTTCTATTAAGGTACTTGGCCACATCGCACGAGAAATACATGGCTGTCGAATCACGTAAAGAAGCAACTGCCATTGGCTTGATTTCGTCGGCAGGAAGGTTCAAGTAAACCCAGTCGTGACCATCGTAGGTGTGACGGTCGAAATCTATCTGATAGGTCTTGTAATATTCTCGGAGCGGGTCATTCATCACCATAATGTAATTATCGTACAACGCATCATCGTCCCAGTACTTTGCATAGAAGGATTGAGGAGTATAGGTCTCGCTGCTAACAACCTCATCATTCGTTTTGCGTTCGGTAAATGAAAACGATGTTGGAGGCACACCGTAGGCAAGGGTAAGAATATGGTAGATGGTGCCCAACATTTCGACCTTGCGTTTCTCCAGTTGGGTTATGGTAGCGGCCTTCCTGCCCTTTTCGGTTGGATTGGCCATGGTTCGCAGTTCGAGGCCCATTTCACGAAGCTTCCACTTCAACAACATGTCGATGTCACGCGTGTTGTTTGCCTGATAATTATCGGGCATCACGTCATAGGGTACCACGCCGTACTTCTGCACAAGATCGGCGCCTCCGCAGAACGTGCCGCCATCCGATAACGGGTTTTGGAAAAGCCAGTCCACCTTGCGATCATCGTCGGCCTTCTGACGCGTGTCGATAATGCCCTGCAAAAAAAGGTTCGACTTCTCAAGCTGGTCAAAGAAGAACAGGTAAGCGCACGACAGTTCCAATCCCTTCAAGTTATACTTATTGATGGCCTTGCTGCGTAACACATTCATCGAAGTGAAAAGCCAGCAACGACCCGAAGATGCTTGATCGGTAATGCCCTTGTTCGGTACACGATAAGTGAAATGATCATCTACGCCACTCAGCGTAGAAGCATCAGTGGCAAGTACCGAGATACTCGTATTTGCCAAGGCATTTCGAACCACCTTATCCTGCGGTTGCACGGTCGCTTTCAATTGCTCGAGCACCTCCGGCGTTATCGCGGTCTGTGACAAGGCTTCAAAACTTACGGATGAGAACATGATGAACAGAGCCGCAACTATAATCAAAGACTTTTTCATACCTATTTTTGAAATAATAAAAAGTGTTTATCTGACCGCAAAAATAGCATAAAAAACCGACTTTTCCAAGAAAATACCCGTTTTTTTGCAAATAATCCCACAAATGCTTTGACATTTCATGATTTTACGGTATCTTTGTGCGATTTTTAATCCTAATATCCTCATGAAAAAGTTGCTATCCCTGCCCCCTAATCTGGTAGGATGTTTCCACGATATCACAGGAAAGAGCCACGACGAGTGGTTCTGTACCAACGACCCGATCGGAGCCAAACTCGGTAGTGGCGGCGGCACTGCCTGGGCGATAGGCAAGGCCCGCGAGGCACAGTGGCTTGCTCCAGGCGAACGCGCTATTCTACTCCATGCGGGCGGACAGTCACGTCGTCTGCCGGCCTATGCTCCATCGGGCAAAATCCTCACACCTATTCCCGTGTTCCGTTGGAAACGCGGACAGCGTCTTTCACAGACGCTGCTTGATCTGCAGCTTCCTCTCTTCGAAGCCATCATGCAACGCGCCCCTCAGTCTTTGACCACGATGGTGGTAAGCGGAGATGTGTATATCCGTGCCGACAAGCCCTTGCAAGCCATTCCCGAAGCCGATGTGGTCTGTTATGGCCTATGGGCCGACACCTCGTTGGCCAAGAATCATGGTGTCTTCGTCTCCAAGCGTTCCACTCCAGATGTCCTAGAATACATGTTACAGAAGCCATCGGTCGAGACATTGGGTCGGCTCATGCGCGATAGCTTCTTCCTTATGGACATCGGCATCTGGCTCTTATCCGACAAGGCTTTAGATCTGCTTATCCAACGTTCTCGCGTCACTGCACCTCACGATGCCCCTCTCCGTGCCGACGACTTTCGCTTCTACGACATGTACTCCCAGTTTGGCATGGCCCTTGGCACCCATCCTCGCATCGAGGACAAGGAGCTGAACGAACTCAAGGTCATCATCCTCCCACTTCCTGGCGGCGAATTCCATCATTATGGTACCTCGCCTGAAATAATATCATCGACACTCGCCGTTCAGAATTCCGTCATCAACCAGCATGAGATTTTGCGCAAGGGAATAAAACCACATCCCAGTATCTTCATACAGAATGCCGAATGCCACGTCCGACTCACAGAACGCAATGCCAACACGTGGATCGAGAATTCCTACATCGCCTCCGGCTGGCATTTGCTTGGCAACAATATTGTCACAGGAGTTCCTGTTAACGATTGGACCATCGACCTGCCATCAGGTGTTTGCATCGACATCGTTCCCATCGGCGACAACCAATGGGCAGTACGCCCTTACTCCTTTCGCGACCCGCATCCCCAATGGCTCCTCCAGCGAACAGGTTATGCCGTTTGCGCCAATCCCCAACAAGAGGCACGCATTTACCCCATCGTCGATGACATCGACAAAATGGATGCACTACTAGCATGGATGATCCAAGGAGATACGACAGCACGTGGGGAAGACATCTGGAAAGCAAGTCGCAGAATGACCGCTGACGAACTCTCGGCCTACGCCAATTTACGCCGTCTTACCGCCCAACGCGAGGCCTTCCGCAAAAACAATTGGCCCGAACTCGCACGCAACTGGGAGAAATCCATCTTCTATCAACTCAACCTAAAGGATGCCGCAAACGAATTCAAGCGCTTCGGCATCTCTGAACCCGAACCCTTGCCTTCGTCTGCCCCACGCATGACTCGCATCAGCGATGCCATGTTCCGCGCACAGCTTGGCGGCGAACAAGCAAAGGGAAAAGAGGAGATGGCTTTCAGCCTCATGCGAGAAGGGCTCACCGAGACACTGATGCAGCAACAGATGCCCCGACTCAGCGTCTATGCCGATCAGATTGTATGGAGCCGTAGCCCAGTTCGCATCGACCTCGCAGGCGGATGGACCGATACCCCCCCCTATTCCATGATGCAAGGCGGTAACGTTGTCAACATTGCCATCGAGCTCAACGGACAACCACCACTGCAAGTCTATATGAAACCCTGCCGCGAGAAACGCATCATCCTGCGCAGCATTGACCTCGGCGCCAGTGAAGTCGTCATCACCTACGATGATCTCCAGCAGTTCGACAAGGTGGGTTCTCCTTTCTCCATCCCAAAGGCAGCCCTGGTGCTAGCAGGCTTCTCGCCACAGTTCAGCGCCTGCCATTTTGAATCATTGAAGGAGCAACTTGACGCTTTCGGCAGCGGCATAGAGATGACTACTCTTTCGGCTATTCCCGCAGGCTCGGGCCTTGGCACGAGCTCAATGCTTGCCTCCACGGTACTCGGGGCTGTCAACGATTTCTGCGGCCTCGGATGGGACAAGTACGAAATCTCCAATCGAACCCTTGTCCTCGAACAGCTGCTCACTACTGGTGGTGGCTGGCAAGACCAATACGGCGGCGTTCTCCATGGTGTCAAACTTCTGCAAACTCAGCCTGGTTGGCAACAACAGCCCCTCGTTCGGTGGTTGCCCGACACACTATTCACTTCACCTGACTATGCCCCTTGTCATCTGCTATATTACACGGGCATTACCCGCACAGCCAAAGGTATCCTTGCCGAAATTGTCCGAGGCATGTTCCTCAATGAAACCGAGCGCCTTGATATACTTGCTGAAATGAAGCAACATGCTCTCGACCTTTACGATGTGATCCAGCGTGGCGACTTTGAACTCATGGGACGCCTCATCCGCAAGACGTGGAACCAGAACCAGCGCATCGACAGCGGAACCAATCCTCCCGCCGTACAAGCAATAACCCAAAAGATCGACGATCTCTGTCTCGGTTACAAGCTGCCGGGAGCAGGTGGTGGTGGCTATCTTTACATGGTTGCCAAGGATGATGAGGCTGCGGCTCGTGTTCGCAAGACCCTCCAAGCCTCACCCCCCAACAACAAGGCCCGCTTCGTCGAAATGACCCTTTCGCAGAAAGGACTTGAAATCAGTAAGAGCTGATGAGAATAAACATGTATCAGTGGCGAAAAAGTGTGATCGCCAACAGCAAAGTGATTGCAGTGCCCGTCATGACGCACCCTGGCATAGATGCCACAGGCCATAACGTTCGTGAATCCATAACAAATGGCACCATCCATGCCCAAGCCATCCGTTATCTAGCCAATCATTATCCCACGGGAGCAAGTTGCACAGCTATGGATCTTACTGTCGAAGCAGAGGCCTTCGGAGCATCTATTCTCTTCTCAGAAAACGAAATAGCCACCGTCAGCGGACGTCTTCTCCACAATGCCGACGACATACACAACCTGAAAGTCCCATCAATTGACAGCGGACGCATCCCCGAATATTTGAAGGCCAACGTCATCGCCTCACGTGAAGTGACCGATCGACCGGTCTTTGCGGGTTGTATCGGACCATTCTCTCTTGCAGGCAGGCTCTACGACATGTCAGAAATTATGATTCTTGCCTATAGTGAACCAGCTCTGACACATGAACTGCTCCATAAGTGTACGGAGTTCATCCTCCGCTATTGCCGAGCCCTTAAGGCAACAGGAGCCAATGGGGTCTTGATGGCAGAACCTGCCGCAGGACTGCTTTCGAACGATGACTGCTTGGAATTCAGCTCGAGATATGTCAAGAAGATTGTGGATGCAGTACAAGACGAACAATTCATGGTCATTCTCCACAACTGCGGCAATACTGGGCATTGCACACGAGCAATGGTAGCCACAGGAGCCGATGCCTATCATTTGGGCAACAAGTGCGATATGGCAGAAGTGCTCAACGACATTCCGGGTGATAAACTCGCCATGGGTAATCTGGATCCTGTTACAGCCTTCAAGCAAGGCACCGTGAACGAAATGAAGCAAGCTACCACCGAACTGCTGAAACACTGCGAACGATTCCCGAACTTCGTATTATCGAGTGGGTGCGACACACCTCCGAATACTCCATTGGCCAACATTGATGCCTTCTTTGAGGCGCTTCAGGAATTCAATGATAGAAAGAACGCTTACCTACGATGAAATCGGTTTAACGACCGAGGAGATCCTTGCGTCCATACCTTCTGATGCAGACTCGCTAAAAGAGGTGTGGACGTTGATTGACGAAATACGTGGTTTCCTAGTAACGAGGTTCGCCTTCGTCACTACAGGTTTCGAAACCATCAACCGTTTTAAACCCGGACCGATCATCATGAATCAATTGAAGGGAAGCGAAGCTTTATGCTGGTTTGTAGCCACAGCGGGACAGGAGTTCGAAGCATTCCAACGCCAACTGACGCAAGAAGGCGACATGGTGCGTATCTATCTTGCCAACGAAATAGGCTCCATCATAGCCGAAAAAACAGCCGACTTTATGGAAATAGTCCTTCAAGAGCAACTTACACCAAAAGGGTTGTATCGCACGAACCGATACAGCCCAGGTTATTGCGGATGGCATGTCAGTGAGCAGCCTCTCCTATTTGAATTATTCGGACCGATTGCCAAGACACAACAACCCGAATCATACCCCACACCTTGCGGAATCCGCCTGACTGAATCTTGCTTGATGGTTCCCATCAAGTCGGTCAGTGGCGTAATCGGTATCGGGCACCATGTCAGCAAGCGGGAATACACATGCAATCTCTGCGGATTTAGTACTTCATGTCATCGCAAACAATGCCAATGAATTGAGTACTGCCTCCTTCGATCGAAGAATGACCAATCTGCAAAAAGAATAAATCAATTTTGGAACCAAGTTGAAGATCGACCTAGAAACATGGAACCTAAACAATAAAACAATTAGAACTATACATAACATAAAAATGAGCCACATTTGTAGCTCATTTTTGCATCATCATTATCTATTGTCCAAATTCAGCGAGGCCATATGCGCGACTAACTTCGTTGTATTGGTCGATTAGTTCAGCGCGATTGGGACAACGATCTTGAGTGAATCGACTGTAGAGGATTTCACGAATGGCGACAGGGATGGTCTTGTCTTGATGCATCGTGTCGTACTGGTATGCACGCTCATACCACGGGAGAGCCTCATTGTATATGGGTTGCAACTCGCGATCGATCTGTTTGAAACGACGTTGGTCATAGAGTCGGGTCTTGAGCGTGACAGCACGGTTGTAGTGAATGCGTCCGATGTATGAGCAGACATTGGCCTGCGTTGAATCGAGGTCGTAAGAACGGAGATAATGCGTCATGGCTCGCTCGACATCGCCACGTATCTCGTAAAGTTGGCCACGCACACAGATGGTCTGTGCATCAGTGCTATCGACGCTAATGCATCGATCGGCAATCTTCTCGGCATCGGTCCAATTCTGTCGGTCGAGGTAGATTTGCAAGAGATTGCGTTGGAACCACGTGTCACGCGGCAAGGTTTCAATTGCACTTATCAGTTCAGTAATAAGCATGATAGTGTCCTTGCGCGAAGCATAAATGGCAATAGTGTTACGAAAGACTTTCTCAGGCTCGTAACCACGCACCTTGAGGCTGTCATAATAGACCAATGACTCGTCGAGCCTACCAAGCGCACTTGACACGGTGGCACAGTTATAAAGGGCTCGATTCTGGGTACTATCGGCGAGGAATGTCTCGAAGCCGGAGAAACGTTTGGCGTCAGACTGATAGGCGCTATTGAGGAATGAACTGCGGCTACCATCGAAGGTCATCCGAAACTCGTCAAGCGTGGTGACTAGATCGCCCTTCTTGAAGCTTTGGCCAGCATTAACCTGGAATCCGTTGGTGAGCAGATAATACTGCATAGCGGTCTGGGAAAGGCGACTCTGCTGCTTCAAACCGTTCTTGCCATAACCTTTCTCGTCAGCCTGATAGAGGTCGTATGCCTTTTGGTAATATTGATAACATTGCTTGGCGGCTGCCAGTGCCGTGGTCTCGTCCATCTTGCCGCCTGAAGCGGGTTTGTTGCGCTCGAAATTGAAGGCCATATCCTCGACATCGCCTGCTGCTGCAAAGTAGTCGGCATTGAGGATGTGAAGCGAGTCTGACAGATAGAGCACGCGGTTGATGTGATTGCGCGCCAGCTTGATATTTGTGGTACGGACGTTGGTACTGTAACGGCGTGCCAACTTGAGGCGCTCCTGGATAGTGTCACGGAGTGCCTTAGTGATAACAGGGGTCTCCTGCTGTGCCTCTTCGGCATGCAGAAGACCCATATTGAGAATGAATAGTAATAAGATATTAAGAAAGATTCGCATAATTATTCCTTACGGGGACGGCCGTAAGCGTCGGCTACCTCGTTGTACTCGTTGATGAGAGCCTGACGGTTAACAGCCTTGGTGGGAGCGAACTTACGATAAAGCACCTGCATGAGGAGGTTCGGAATATCGTTGTTCTCGTGGTTGGCATCAGCCTTGAAGGCATTGCGGAGCAATGGGAGAGCCTTGTCCATCTTCTCTTTCGAGAAGAGGTCGATCTCTGCCTCGCGAGCGTGGTTCTTAAGCATCTCGCTTTCACCTTGCTCCATCTCTACGAGCCAAGTGTAGCCGTAGTAGAGGTTGGCATCAAGATTCATCGGGTCGATGGCAAGCGCCTTCTCGAAGTACTCCTTGGCAGTTTCGGTCTCGCCCTTCTGGGTATAGAGACGTGCGATGATGGTGAGAGTTCCTGCGTTGTTAGGGTTGTTGGCAAGGCTGGCCTTCATGGCATTAATGGCTCCATCGAGGTCGTTGCGATCAAGATAGATGCTGAAGAGGTTGTTGCTGAAATAGTTCTCCTGGGGAAGTGCCTCCATGCCCTTCTGAAGCCATGTAATCATGTTGGTGGTGTCCTGAAGCTGTGCATATTCACCTACGATGGAAGAGAAGACAGGCACCTGGGGAGTATTCTTTCCGATGAGCTGCTTGAATACTTCGATGGCCTTCAGCTTATCAACTTCGCCGTAGCAAGAACCTGCATAAAGAAGGTTCTGATACTTCACAGAGTCAACCTTGAACTTATCAATCTCAGCGAGGACTATGGGGTTCTTTTTTGCTGCATAGTCGAGGATAGCTGACTCAGCGCCACCAGAAGCGAGCTCGAAGAACTTGGCTGCGCTGCTCCAATCCTTCTGGTTGTAAGCAGTGAAGCCGCAGTTGGCAAGGCCGTTGGACATCGAGAAGAGTTCCCAAGCCTTAGCTGCCATATCGTCGTTGAACTTGGTATTAACCTTACCCTTGGCATCGGGAGTAGCGAATGCTTCCCAAGCTTCCTGGAAATACTGGAAGCCCTTGCCGCAGTTGCTGAAGAGTGTGTTGAGAGCTGTCTGGTCGTTGTTCTGTGCATCTGCAAGAACGGTCTTCGACTGATTGTACTCAATCAAGCCAGCGAGGCGCTTGATGTCGCCGAGCATAGTGCCAGCCTGTGGATTGGAAAGAGCCTGCTGAACGAGGGAACGTGCAGCATCGAAGTCGATAGCCTTGGCCTTGGCAAGATCAATCTGACCCATAGCGTCCTCAGGAAGTTTGCAAGCCTTCTCGGCTTCCTTGAGAACGTTGGTGATGACCTTCTGCTGTTCCTTGATGGCCTTCTGCTCCTCTTTAGAGAGCTCCTGGGCAACGACTGTACCGGCGCAAAGGCCGATAGCAAGTACTGAAAGAATGAATTTCTTCATAGTAATAATAATTTAAAATGTGAAGTGATTATTCTTGATTAGGATCTACATTGGCTGGTTGTTCGGTCGATGCGGTCTCGATACCGTTGTCGTCAGATTGCTCGATGGCCTCAATCTCAATCTCTTCCTCCTCTTTGTCGGTAAGCACCTTGCATACGCTGGCGATACTGTCATTCTTTTTGGTGAGGTCGATGAGTTTGACGCCCTGAGCAGCACGTCCCATGATTCGGATGCCCTGACCCTTTTCGGGATCATATTTGCAGTTCATACGGATAACGATGCCGGAACGATTGATAATCATGAGGTCATTCTCGTCGTTGACAAGCTTAATGGCGATGAGTGGGCCTGTCTTCTCAGTGATGGTGAGGGTCTTGACGCCCTTGCCGCCACGATTGGTAATACGGTAGTCATAGACGTAACTACGCTTTCCGTACCCCTTTTCGGACACGACAAGAATAGAATAGTTTAAAGGATTCTCGACATTTTCGGGAGCGACGGATGGTTCCTCGTTCTCCTCAATGGGTATTTCATCTGGTTCGTCAAGAGTATCGTAGAGGTTGTCAAGTGGCAATTCGATGTCGGAAGCCGCATTATCATCATCCTCGACTGGTGTATCATTGCCCTCTGACTGGCCGAGGGTGATACCAGGGTACTTGACTGCTATCATGCCGATGCACTCATCGTCGTCACCATCAAGGCGCATTCCTCGTACACCAGTGGCTACACGGCCCATCATGCGCACCTTATCCTCGCCAAAGGTAATTGCGCGTCCGTTGCGGTTAGCCATGATGAGATGATCCTGTCCATCGGTCATTACCACACTGACTACCTTATCGCCCTCAGCGAGATTGATGGCATTGATACCATTGGCACGCGGACGACTGTAAGCTGCAAGCTTGGTCTTCTTAACAGTGCCATTCTTGGTAGCAAAAACGAGATAGTGGGAGTCGTTGAACTCAGCATCGGCAAAGGTCACAACCTTGAGGAAGGCGGTGATACGATTATTCTCATTAACGTTAAGGATATTCTGTATGGCACGTCCCTTCTGGTTCTTGGCGGCCTCTGGAATATCATAAACCTTCATCCAGAATGCCTGACCCTGTTCGGTAAAGAACATGAGCCAGTTGTGGTTCTTGGCGGCATACATGTACTCGATAAAATCGGAGTCGCGTGTGCCTGCGCCCTTCGAACCCACACCGCCACGGCTCTGAGCCTTGATGTCGGAGAGCTTGGTGCGTTTGATGTAGCCCATATGGCTAATGGTGATAACTACATCGTCGTTAGGGATAAAGTCCTCGGCATTGAACTGCTCGCCACGATAATCGATAACCGTGCGGCGCTCATCACCGTACTTCTCTTTTATCTCAATAAGTTCGTCGCGTACCACTTTCATGCAAAGCGACTCGTCGGCCAAAATCTGCTTGTAGTACTCGATGAGCTTAAGGATATCCTCGTATTGTTGTTTGAGTTCTTCGATACGGAGGCCAGTGAGTTGCGACAGGCGCATATCAACGATAGCCTTCGACTGGATCTCGTCAATCTGGAAACGCTCCTCGAGGTTGCGTTGGGCATCGGCGGGAGTGCGACTTGCACGAATGATTCGAACCACCTCATCGATGTTGTCGCATGCGATGATGAGACCCTCAAGGATGTGAGCTTTCTTCTCTGCCTCAGCAAGGTCGAATTTGGTGCGACGGATAACCACCTCGTGACGATGGGCAACAAAATAATGGATGAGCTCCTTGAGGTTAAGAAGCTTGGGCATACCTAAAGCCTCGGGGTGTCCTGGAATGGGAACAAGGGCAATATTGTTGACCGAGAAATTTGCTTGCAGTTCGGTCATCTTGTTGAGCTTGTTCAGGATTACGTTCGAATTGACATCCTTCTTGAGGTCAATGACGATGCGCATACCCTGACGGTCGGATTCGTCGTTTACGTTGGCGATACCTTCAATCTTCTTCTCATCAGCAAGCTGTGCGATGTGCTTGATGAGCTCAGCCTTGTTGATGCCATAGGGAATCTCAGTGACGACGATGCGGTCGTGTTGTCCTTCACTTTCGATTTCAGCTTTCGAACGAATGACAATCTTGCCGCGTCCCGTTTCGTAAGCCTGCTTCACTCCGTCGTAGCCATAGATGATACCACCTGTCGGGAAATCGGGAGCCTTGATATATTGCATCAATTCGTCGATGGTAATGTCAGGATTGTCGATGTAGGCACAGATGCCATCGATACATTCGGAGAGATTATGGGTTGGCATATTGGTAGCCATGCCGACGGCGATGCCGTTGGCTCCATTGACGAGAAGTGTCGGAATGCGTGTAGGGAGCACTTTGGGCTCCATGAGCGTGCCATCGAAGTTAGGCATTCGATCGACAGTGTCCTTGTCGATGTCGCGAAGCATCTCTTCGGATATACGTGAGAGGCGTGCCTCGGTATAACGATAAGCGGCTGCACCGTCACCATCGACTGAACCGAAGTTGCCCTGTCCATCGACCTGAAGATAGCGCATGTTCCACGGTTGCGCCATGCGAACCAGAGCGCCATAGACAGATGAGTCGCCATGAGGATGAAGTTTGCCAAGCACATCGCCCACAATACGGGCGCACTTACGTGTTGGCTTGTCGAAGGTATTGCCGGTCTCTCCCATCATGTAAAGAACACGACGATGGACTGGCTTGAAGCCATCGCGCACGTCAGGCAAAGCACGTGCCACTATGACTGACATCGAATAGTTGATATAGCTGGTGCGCATCTCTTCAGCGATGTTCACCTTAATGATTCGATCGTGATGTTGATTGTTGATTTCTTCCATTTAATATTTGTTGACTGTAACAATACAGTCAGTTCATTATTATATTATATTTGGGCGCAAAGATACAGATTATTCGCGAATGTTCCAAACAAAAACGCCGAAATTTGCGTTTTAAGGCCCCAAATTTCGATTTTAGTGTGAATTTCGACCCCCTATCGAAAGAATTATTCGGTTAAAATTTGGCGCATTTATTTTTTTTCTTTATCTTTGCCCCACATTTGTAAGCCAAACAACCAATCAATCTTATCACATAAATGGAAGCAGTTTTTAGTTACATTATCGGATTGGGTGCCGCTGTGATGATGCCCATCATCTTCACGATTCTCGGCATCTGCATCAAGATTCCTTTCTCTAAGGCGCTCAAAAGCGGCCTTCTTGTCGGTGTCGGTTTCGTAGGGTTGAGCATTATTACTGCTTTGCTCGTTGACACCATGTCGCCAGCTTTGTCGAAGGTAGTACAGATCTACAACCTTGAGTTGGGTGTATTCGACATGGGTTGGCCTGCCGCTGCCTCAGTGGCCTACAACACTCTCGTCGGTTCGTTTATCATCCCTGTCTGCCTCGGTGTAAACCTTGTGCTCCTGCTTCTAGGCTGCACCCGCACGGTGAACATCGACCTATGGAACTACTGGCATTTCGCCTTCATCGGCGCAGTCTGCTACTTCATGACCAATTCGTTGGCATGGGGCTTCTTCGCAGCTGTTATCTGCTACATCATCACCCTTGTACTGGCCGACATCACGGCCAAGCGATTCCAGAAATTCTATCCCGGCATGGATGGCATTTCCATCCCACAACCGTTCTGCCAAGGTTTCATGCCCTTTGCCGTTGTCATTAACAAGATGCTTGACTATATCCCAGGCATCAACAAGGTGCAAATTGACTCAGAGGGCATGAAGAAGAAGTTCGGTCTCTTTGGCGAACCCCTTTTCCTGGGTGTACTCATCGGCATCATTATTGGTTGCCTTGCTTGCAAGGACTGGGATGAGGTAGTAGCCAACATACCAAAAACTCTTCAAATCGGCATCAAGATGGGAGCTGTGATGGAACTTATCCCACGAATCACCAGCCTTTTCATCGAAGGTTTGAAACCCATTGCCGAAGCAACCAAAAGCCTTATTGCCGCTAAGTTCGGAGAAGACAAGGAACTCTATATCGGTATGTCCCCAGCACTCGTCATCGGACACCCCACCACACTGGTTGTCTCGCTGCTCCTAATCCCCGTGACCCTCGTCCTTGCCGTGATCCTTCCTGGCAATGAGTTCCTGCCACTGGCTTCGTTGGCTGGCATGTTCTACGTTTTCGTGATGATTCTGCCTTACACCAACGGCAACGTGCTCCGTTCGTTCATCGTTGGATTGATCGTGATGGCTATCGGACTCTACTTCGTCACATGGATGGCTGGCGATTTCACCAGTGCAGCTCATAGCGTGGCCGAAGTACATCCTGATGACAAGACCGTACAGGTACCAGCTGGATTCCAGGCTGGTGCGCTCGACTTTGCTTCAAGTCCACTTTCAACCCTTATTTATGCCTGCGTAAAATATCTATCTTATATCGGGGCAGCCATTCTCACCGTACTCACGTTAGGTATGGTTGTTTGGAACAGAATGCGTTTGAGGAAGCCTGAGAAGAGCGTGAACTAATCGGAGTTATCGAAGTAATCCGAATAATCGGATTACTCAGAATAATCGGAATTATCGGAAATAATAACAAAAAACTAAACACAATGAAAAAGCTGGTTTTATTGGGCGCACTTGCAATAGCCGCCATGGGCGCCAATGCACAGATTCACATGACCAAGCAGATTGCTTGTCACCCCGACGATGTGAAACACTACGATACTAAGACCCTCCGTGAACGATTCGTGATGGAGAAGGTTATGGTAGCTGACGAAATCAACCTCACCTATTCGATGTACGACCGCTTCATCTTCGGTGGTGCCATGCCCGTGACGAAGGAACTCAAGCTAGAGGTTACACAGGAGATCCGTGACATCTTCTTGAAGCAGGATTACTTCCTCTTCAATCGAGAACTTGGCGTTATCAATTGTGGCCAAGGCGCTGGTGTTGTTATCGTTGATGGCGTGCAGTATCCCCTTGGTCCTAAAGAGGCCCTGTACGTAGGCCGCGAGAACAAAGAGGTTTCGTTCAAGAGCAACGACCCTTCGAATCCTGCCAAGTTCTATCTCAACTCGGCCACTGCCCACAAGAAGTTCAAGAACCAGTGGATTACCCTCGATGGCCGCAAAAACGGCAAGGTTCAGTCTCTGAAGGCATCTGTATGGGGTCCTGTAGGTACCAAAGAGGAAGCTAACGGACGCACCATCTATAAGCTAATCGTGAACGACGTGCTTGAGGAGGGTCCTTGCCAGTTGCAGATGGGTCTGACCCAATTGGAGCCAGGTGCAGTATGGAACACCATGCCCCCACATCTGCATGGCCGTCGTGTCGAGGCTTATTACTACTTCAACCTGCCTGAAGGTCAGACCATCGACCACGTGATGGGTGAACCACAAGAGAGTCGTAACGTTTGGCTTCACAATGAGCAGGCCATCATGAGTCCCGAATGGTCAATTCACGCCGCCGCTGGTACATACTTCTATACTTTCATTTGGGGTATGGCAGGCGAAAACCTGGAGTACAACGACAAGGACCAGGTCGAGGTAATCGACATCCGCTAACCTTTACGCTCCTTTTTTTAAACGATGCGTCGCATATTCATCATAGCCACCTGTGCCCTCTCCTCCAGTGGAGTATGGGCGCAGGTGGTTTTCAACTCTGTATCTGTCCGTACTCGCGACGGTCAAATACAAAGCTATGCCATTGAACAGGTGGACAGCATCACTTTCGACACTATTCGAAGCGTACAAACCAACAAATGGTACCACACGCTTGAGAACCCAGGCATCGCCGATTATTTGCGGGATTTTGAATATGACCCGTCGGACTACACATACCACCGGCTTTTTGACTATCGAGGGGAACCATATCTCGACACAAGACAAGATTGGCCCTACGGGGTAACCTTAGGCGACACAACCTACTATAATCTAATACCCGACAAAACCTACACCCTTCTAAGCAGCAAGGACGGGGTATTGGCGCCTGTCACCATCCGCACTCTGGGTCAAATTCGCATGATCAGGGCAGAAGGCGTGGATAACGTGCGCGACTTGGGAGGATGGCCGACTGCAAGCGGCAAACGCATTCGATACGGCATGCTCTATCGCGGCGTAGAAATGAATACTATGCTTATGCCACTTCCCCAAACTGCACGGTCCGCCCACTGTCTGACCGACAATGACAAGCGAATATTTATAGAGGAGTTAGGCATAAGGGCCGAATTAGACCTGAGAAGCTTGAAAGAGATTCCCTCAAATGGAATTTCGGCATTGGGTATAGACATCGTGTATGCCAACTTCAACATCGTAAATGGAGAAATATCTTCGACACAAAATCGCGCCATGCTCCTTTCCTGTTTCCGTTTCATCTCCGAGCAGGTGGAAGCAGGAAATCCTATTTATATCCATTGCGTTTGGGGCGCAGATCGCACGGGAATGCTCTGCATGCTGCTGGAAGGTCTTTTAGGTGTCGGCCAAAGCAATCTCGATAAGGACTATGAGCTGAGTTCATTCGCGGGCAATACCCGCTATCGCTACGATAGTAACTATTTGAATGTCATAAAGAAAATCGTTGACCTCGAAGGTAGCACACTACAAGAAAAGTTCCGCAACTGCTGGCGAATGATTGGCGCAACAGATGCGGAACTGGACAGGTTCATCGAGATGATGACAGATTGACGACCGATCACGGATTGAACTTGAAATCAGCGATTAAGGGACGATGATCGGAAAAAGAAACCGTATCGACACACACTCCTTGTAAGTCGAACTCCTTGGAATAGAGAATGTGGTCAAGGCGAAGACGCAGCTTCTGAGCGGCGAAAGTAAAACCGAAGCCTTGGCCACCACGCCACCATGCATCGCTCAATCGGTCGCGATGTCCCTCATGGACGTTCTTCGCCCGACAATTCTGAATGGTTCGGATGCATTTTGCCCCGCTCACATCGTTGAAATCCCCACAGACGATTAGTGGATTCGGACAATTACGAAGCGAATCGGCAATCGATCTTGACTCCTCGCCACGATATGCATAGCCGAACTGCATATTCTCATAGATGTTGTGGACTTTCTGACGTTTACCATTGCCGTTGCTCTTGGCCGAATCGTACGAATTGGTACGAAGGTGAACATGCACCAGGGTGACAGGCGTGCCATCGATATCGGCAGTGGCTTCATAGACGATCATGTAATTGCCGACAAACTCGACATCCTCCTTTGGGAGGTATGGATGGTCGCGTTTGATTTTCTCCATATCCAAATGATAACTCCGAAAATTGCTGAGTGGATAACGGCTGTAGATGCTCAAGTCGGCATACACGACCGACAACTCCTCGAATCCGGGGAAATCATGCAAACTGTAAGGATAGGTCTCACGCAGCATACGTTCCAAGCCATGCGCAGTTCCTATCGTATTCTCAGGCAAGAAGAGCAAGTCAGCATTGAGATTCTTTACGTATTCGATGAACGGAGCGCCATGCACTGGAGCATATTCGACCTTTCCACAAATATTATACTCGAGGACTCGGAGGGTCCCCGCCGGTTTCTCAGCTGGGAATTGATTGGTAAGATGGAGAGGTATCTGCTCGGTGCATCCATTGACAAGTAGGGTGAGGAGAGCCATGATCAATGCAGCATTCCAGAAACGCAAAAGCAACAACATGAGTGTGACTCCTGCCAAAGCCATGATGACAAAAGGTGTGGCCAAAAACGTCATCTCAAAAGTCTCTTGTGTCAACAGCATAACAATTCATACATTTTGACAAACTCTCCTACAAGCTTTCGAGCATCGTAATTCTCCTCGACAAGCCGTCGGCCACGCAGCCCCATCAGCCTTAAGTCGCTTTCATCCAATCGCGCAAATGACGTAAGGGCATCACGAAGCGCATCGACAGTAACATCTACACACCAACCGCATCGCTCGGTATTAAGTACGCCCCAAGGCGCTCCATAGGTGGTCAAGACGGGTGTGCCTGATGCCAATGCTTCGGCCACCACAATACCAAAGTTCTCGGAGTGAGTAGGAAGTACGAAAAGGTCAGCCTGTCGTAGCAAAGACCATTTCTCCTCATTATATACACCTCCAAGCCACTGGACTTGCGAACTCAATCCAAGTCTTTCACTCAAAGTCTTGAGGCTGTTCAAATAGGTTGTATCACCATCACCCGCAATCTGCAGTACATATTCATTCAATGGGCCATTGTCTTTCCATAATTCGGCAAATGCACACAGTAGCAAGTCAATGCCCTTTTTGGGATGCATACGGCTCAGGAACAAAATCCTTCGAGACTTCTGCCAGCTTGTCCTGACCTCGATGCCGTCAGTTTCGACACCATTGCCTATGACTCGAACTGTGGGATGCCAATTGGACAAGAAACTGCAATAATGAGAGATTTGTTCGATATGCTGCCGTTCGCTTTCTGCCGTGGCATGAATCATGTCTGAAGCGAAGAACGCCCTTCGCTGATAGGCAAGCAACGAAGGCACCTTCCGTGTCAGATAATGACGACGCACGATCCATGGTTCCAGCATGCCATGCGGAGAAAGGATGACAGGATACCCTGCTTCCTTGGCCCATATGGCTGCATAAGCGAAATAGGGCTGCCAACAGCAGTTGACGTGGACAATGTCGGGCTGAATGTCACCGAGTAACTTCAAATAATCTGCACGCACACGCCATACATTCCATGACCGGGAAAGATAATGCAATATTGCATGGCGCACCGGCAACTCATCCTGAGCTCGGTGCGCCACGATATGCAATTCCATCAATTCTCCCAAGGTGTCAGCAAGCTGCTGCATATACATGCTTGTGCCGCCATCTTGTCGGGACATGGAAGGGATGTAGTGAAGAACTTTCAAAGGGAAGATATTGGGAGATAACGGGAGTTACTTGACTACGCCCTTTTCGAGGAACTCGGCCAGGTTGGTACGCATGACGGATGCAACATGGTCGGCAGCCACCTTTTCCATGTCATGCTTCACCATAATCTTTACAAGCTGCTCGAAAGTGGTCTTTTGCGGATCCCAACCCAGTTCACGCTTGGCCTTCGAAGGATCGCCCCAGAGGTTCACGACGTCGGTAGGACGATAGAAATCGGGGCTCACCTCAACAAGCGTCTTGCCCACCAAGTCAGCAGGACCAGCTACGCAAACGCCCTTCTCATCGAGGCCTTCACCATGGAATTCGAGTTCCATGCCTGCTGCCCTAAACGCATAATAGCAGAACTCACGCACAGAGTGCTGAACGCCTGTTGCAATGACGAAATCATCGGGTTTGTCATGCTGGAGGATGAGCCACATGCACTCCACATAATCGCGGGCATATCCCCAGTCGCGAAGGCTGGAAAGATTGCCGAGATAAAGACGCTGCTGCTTACCCTGGGCAATGCGAGCGGCGGCAAGGGTGATTTTGCGGGTGACGAAGGTCTCACCACGACGCTCCGACTCATGATTGAAGAGAATGCCCGAGCAGCAGAACATGTTGTAGGCCTCACGATACTCCTTAACGATCCAATAGCCATAGAGTTTGGCCACAGCATATGGAGAATAAGGATGGAAAGGCGTATTCTCATTTTGTGGGACCTCCTCGACCTTACCATAAAGTTCGGAAGTGGAAGCCTGATAGATGCGACAGGAATTCTCAAGATGATTGGCACGAACAGCCTCCAGGACTCGCAGCACACCTGTGGCATCGACATCGGCTGTAAACTCGGGTGCATCGAAGCTCACCTGCACATGGCTCTGAGCTGCAAGGTTATAGATTTCGGTCGGCTTCACCTTGTCAATGACCTTTACCAGGCTCATCGAGTCGCCCATATCTCCATAATGGAGGTGAAACTGTGGATGACCTTCGAGGTGAGCGATACGCTCACGATAATCAACAGAACTGCGGCGGATGACACCATGTACCTCATATCCTTTGGTGATAAGGAACTCCGACAAATACGAACCGTCCTGACCAGTGACGCCCGTGATAAGGGCAACTTTTCTTTCTGACATACTATTTTCGTCTGTATTTAATAAATTTCTTATTCAATTGACTGTTTGTACCAGTCGAACAACTTACGCACACCCTCCTCGATCTCCACCTTGTGGATCCATCCTAACGAATGCAGTTTTGAGACGTCGATGAGTTTGCGCATCGTTCCATCGGGTTTGGAAGAATCAAATTCCACTGTTCCCGTGAAACCAACGGCCTTGACCACAAGTTCGGAAAGCTCGCGAATAGTCAATTCTTTTCCCGTACCCACATTGATATGGCAATTGCGTATTTCTCCCAACGAAGGAATTGCTCCTCCTCGTCCTGCCGAATGATTGCGATCGACAGCGCCATCGGTGGTAGCGCCGTAGTGAACCGAAGAATACTTCTCGATACCAATGATATCACTGAAATCCACATTGAGGAGCACATGGACCGATGCATCGGCCATATCTTCGCTCCACAGGAACTCGCGCAGTGGCGTACCTGTACCCCAAAGGGTCACTTTGTTATCCTCGATGCCATACCAAGCCAGCACCTTGCGGATGATCGATTCGTCGGAAGTCTCGTCAATCTGATAGCGTACTTTACCGTCATGTTCGGGAATGGTGGCACCCACAGGCCGAATGGCCAAATCTCGGCGGATTGATGCCCAATCGTTGTCGTTGATGAGTTTCGACAAATAGACCTTGCGCATCATTGCCGGCATAACATGCGAATTCTCGAGATGGAAATTATCGTTAGGACCATAAAGGTTGGTAGGCATCACGGCGATATAGTTCGTGCCGTACTGAAGGTTGTACGACTCGCACATCTTCAAACCTGCAATTTTGGCTATGGCATACTCCTCGTTGGTATATTCCAAGGGCGAAGTGAGCAAGCAATCCTCACGCATCGGCTGAGGTGCATTCTTCGGATAGATGCAAGTCGATCCAAGGAAAAGCAGTTTCTTTACACCATGTGCATATGCTTCAGAGATAACGTTGCACTGAATCTTCATATTCATCATAATGAAGTCAGCACGATAGAGCGAATTGGCCATGATGCCACCAACAAAGGCAGCAGCAAGAACCACTGCATCAGGACGCTCTTCGTCGAAGAAGCGACGAACGGCAAGCTGGTCGGTAAGGTCCAGCTCCCTATGGGTGCGTCCCACAAGGTTGGTATAGCCTCTCGACAGCAGATTGTTCCAAATGGCAGAGCCAACGAGGCCGCGATGTCCTGCCACATAAATTTTGCAACTTTTATCTAACATTGATTACCACTTGTTACCCGTATAAATGAAATTTGTGCGCAAATTTACAAAAATACTTTCAATTATAGAAAAAGATAGGGTAATTTCGTGCAAACAAACAACGATTTTGCAATATTTAGCACCCAATTGACAATTCTACTAAAGATTTTTACGTCGTTAGAAAGTAAAAAACTGCTTTTATTATTGGAAAGTTAAAAATAATATGTACCTTTGCGCCGCGATTAAGTGTTGATTGCACATTTTATAATATTTAAATGGAAGAACAAAACAATACTATCGCCTCCGTTGATGCACCCGTTGATGCTGTAAATGTTCAGCCAGCGGTCGATGCGGCCCCCAAGAAAAAGAAGGTCACCCGCTCCCGCAAAAAGGTAGTTGCCCCGGAGGCTAAAGAAGAGACTAAAATTGAGGCTACTCCAGAAGTAAAGAATGAGGAGCCCACAGTAGAAAACAAGTCAACGGCAAAAAAGACTGCTAAGAGCAGCAAGAATGAAGTTGCCAAAGAGGCAGAGAAGCCGGTCGAGAAACCAGCGACGAAGCCCATCCCCAAGATGCCGACCAATCTGGTGATACGTGACTTCTGCGACCTTGCCAATTCGGGAGGCTACATTCCGCTGCTCAGCGATCAACAGATCCAACAGCTAACCTACGAAGAAGCCTACGAGCGCAATCTCATCTTCGAAGCCATTCTTTCGAACGTGCTCGATTATGACATTGTCCTCTCTGACACCAACATTTGGCTGGAACTTCTCGTTGGGCACACTTCAAGCCATTCCGACCCTCGTGTCAATGCGCGTCTGATGTTTGAGCGCCAGCTGGAATTTATATCCAAGATGTGCAAGAAGATCGGCGGCAAGTTCACGATCATGAGCGAAACATACGAAGAGGTCGATCGCTTTGCCACCATGCAGGAACCCACCGACTACAAGTTGGCCGACTGGAAGGATCCTGCACTCTGTCTGAATGTAGCGGCACGTCTTGCCAAGCGTCTGATGCTCTATCAGCAGAAAGAGAATCGTCTGCGCATTGAAGGCATCGGTTCTGAAAGCCATCATGGTTCATTTGCCGATCCTGCAATCATTCGCCGCACCGTTGAACTTTTTGCGATGGGTAAGAAGGTCTTGCTGCTCACCAATGACGCATCGGTAGCGATTCGTTCGCTGGGTATGTGCGACGACTTGCAGCGTACCAATGAAATAGGTGATGCCGAATGGCGTGAGATTTATGAGCCACAACGTCCAATGGTCCTAACTATGGATGACCTAAAGCTTTTGGATCAATATACGCGCCAATATCACTTCCTGACTCTTGCAGCCGGACGACAGTGGATGCAGGATGTCCAGATGCGCCAACCCACCCAGCTGGAGAAGCCCTTGTCCCTCTGGATTGAAGGATTCCGTCCAGGCGATCGTCGCGAGCGTCGAAGCGACAAGCTCGAGCAGCAGAAGAAGGAGTACGAAAAGCAACGTCAGGAGCAAGCTCGACTCGAACAAGAACGAAAGGAGCAGGAACGAAAAGAGCAAGCACGTCTGGAGCAGGAGCGTCGCGAAGCTGAAAAGCAGGCACGTCGCGAAGAGCAGGAGCGTCGCGAGCAGGAAAACCGCGAACGCAAGGAGCAGGCTCGCTTGGAACAGCAGCGTCGTGAGGAACAACGCCGTGCAGACCGTGAGCGCGCTGCTGCTGAGAAGGCTGCTCGTATTGCTGCCGAAGAAGAGGCACGAAGATTGCAAGCTTCGCAATCGATTACTGAATTGGATGATAAAAACAATGAGGTGATGGTTGCAGAAACTGCAGTTGAAGACAATGTCGATGCACACAAACAGGAATTGGCACCTGCCGAATCGACAACCGAGGAGGTTCAGACAATCGAGCTACCACCCCTCTCGCCCGAAATGATGGAGCTGATGGGGCCATCATCGAGCGAAAAGAAGCGCACTCGTCGTGGCGGACGTCGTCGCAAGACGACCGAACCCGCCGAACAGAAATAAAACAGGAACCAGCTGACGATGCGAAGCTGGACACTGGTCTTGATTCTTATAACGTCTATCAAACTTACGTCGTTGAAAAAGCTTCTTATCTTAAAAAGAATTTGTTTGACAGTATTGATTATTCTTGGCTTCAGCTCAGTTGGTGCCAAGGATATATCTATATATGTTGCCACGGACTTGCATGTCATGGCTCCGGAACTTATCGTCAACGAAGGCTCGTCATGGGAAAAATACATCGACTCTTCCCACAAACTTGAGGACTACAGTGTGGGACTGTTCCAAAGCATGATTGACTCCATCATGACACAACGACCCGACATTGTATTGATTCCTGGCGACATTACAAAAGATGGCGAGAAGGTTTCTCACGAGTATGTAACCCGCGAATTGTCGAGGCTCACAGCCGTAGGAATCAAGGTCTATGTCGTCCCTGGCAATCATGATATCGGTTATATCGAAAATGCCCTCTATTTTGACGGAGACCGCCGATATCATGCCGAGAATATCACTGCCGACGATTTCGAAAAATTGTATGCATCATTTGGCTACAAGGAATCTATAAGGGACGAGAATTCCTTAAGCTATGCTGTCGAACCCGTTGACGGCCTCGTCATCCTCGGCATTGACTCACACACGCGTAAGATAAGCCAGAACTCACTGGACTGGATTTGTGAACAAGCCAAGAATGCTTGTCAAAACAACAAGCAGGTCATCGCCATGATGCATCATCCTATCATGGAGCATTTCAATGGACAGACCGACATGAAGTCGGATGCCATTATCAAGGACGACGAAAACATCCGTTCTCGCATGATGGAAGCCGGGATCCATGCTGTCTTCACAGGCCATTTCCACACGACTGACGTTGCCATGGCCTACAATGAAAACCATACAGACTCCATCTACGACATCACAACAGGCTCAAAGATTTCCTATCCGATGCATCATCGTTGGGTGACCATCAGCGAGAATTTGGGCAGGATTGATATCAATACATTTGCCACCAATTCGATTGAAGGACATCCCGAGATAGCCGATGTGGCTAAGAAAAGGCTTGAGAAGTGCATTAATGCGAAACTGGAAAGCAAAGGCGCGTCATTCTTGTCGTCGATTGCATGTAAGGCTACATTCTTGCATTGCGAGGGAAATGAGAACGAAGCGAATGGCGTAAGCCTGATAGACTCCATACCGTTCGTGGCGTTCGTCCTTTACCCCGAAGCCTGGTATGCAATGAACAGCATGCTTGATGACTTCTCGTTCTTTGGCGATGACAATCAGAATAGAGCAAACGACCTGAATTTCTCCATCACACTATCAGAGATTGAAATAGAAGTTCCTGAAAGCATCCACGACATTGCAGCAGACAAGAATGATGAACAGTCTTACAATCTTTGGGGAGAAAGAATCAACAGGAATTCTCATGGCATCGTGATTCAAGGCGGCAATAAAATGATAAAAAATCCGTGACAGTCTAAACTGCCACGGATTTTTTAATATGGGAATCTGTACTTATTACAGAAGAGTAACCTTTACGTCGTCCTCAACCTCCTCGAGAACCACCTTGCCTTCGCGTGCTAACCAACCAAGAGCTGAGAAAAGTACCTTGTCGGTCTTGATCTTCGTTGCCTTCTTAAGATCCTTAATGGTCTGGCCGTTGTTGGCGTTGAGTGCATTCCAAACGAGGCCGGCGTTTGTGCCAATTGTTTCGTTGTTCATAACTCAAATAAAATTTTGTACCTTAAATAATTAATAACCTTGCTTAAAAAGCGCTGCAAAGGTACAACATTATTGAATATGAAGTGTGAATAAACTCAATTATTTTGAAATTTTACTGCAAATAACAGCAAAATTTGCAATTTTATAAAATGAAACTTACAATTTTACTTCGTTTCTACCTCAATATCAGAAGCAATTAGCTTGTAACCCTTACCATGAATGTTGATGATTTCGATGCTGGGATCGTCTTTCAAATGTTTGCGAAGTTTGGTGATATAAACATCCATCGAACGGGCATTGAAGTAATTATCATCGATCCAGATGGTCTTTAAGGCGAAATTGCGCTCCAGAATCTCATTAGCATGGGCGCATAGGAGTCCGAGCAGATCGCTTTCCTTGGTGGTCAGTTTGATGGACTTCTCGCCTTCGTCACCGCGGAAGGTTAGCAATTGCTTTTGTACGTCGAAGGTATAACGGCTCATGTGATAAGCCACCACATCCTTGCCCTTCTTTCCCTTCACACGACGAAGGATGGCCTCAATGCGGAACAACAGTTCCTCCATCGAAAATGGCTTGGTAATATAATCATCGCCTCCAATCTTGAAGCCTTCGAGTATGTCCTCCTTCAAGCTCTTTGCGGTCAGGAAGATGATAGGAATGTCAGCATTGAGGGTGCGAATCTCCTGAGCCATGGTGAAACCGTCTTTTTTCGGCATCATCACATCGAGGATACAGAAGTCATAGCGGCCCTTCAGATAAGCCTTATAGCCAGCGTCACCATCTCCATAGAGATCACAGAGATAGCCTTTAGCTTGCACGTACTCTCGAAGGAGCATTCCGAGGTTCTCGTCATCTTCGCAAAGAAGAATACGAAGTTTTTCTGGTTGTTGTGTCATAATTCAAATTGTTTATAAGTTACACATTATTAATTATCTTCTCTCATAAGCGGGATAGTGATGATAAAGGTCGTCCCCTGTCCGTAGGTGGATTCTGCCTTTATATCCCCCCCGTGATCCTTCACAATTTTCCAAACATAGGCCAACCCGAGGCCGAAGCCCTTGACGTTGTGGACATTTCCAGTGGGAACGCGATAGAACTTCTCGAATATACGCTTCAGGTCTTCCTTCTTAATGCCGATACCATTATCCTTTACACGAAGTTCCAACTTGTCTTTCCCCACATTTCGGGTGCTGATGGTAAGATGCAGAGGCACGTCTTCACGGGAATACTTGTAGGCGTTGTCCATCAGGTTGAAAATGACATTACCGAAATGCATTTCATCAATCATGCAGATGTCATCTTCAGCATCAAGGTGAGTCTCAATTTGTCCTCCTGCTTTTCCGACCTTAAGGCGGAACGTTGAACATGCACTCTCCACAACAGCATTCACCGGAATGTCTTGAAGCTTCAGATTGGTCTTCTGACGATCGAACATCGACATCTGGAGCACCTTCTCGACTTGGAAGCGTAATCGCTTGGTTTCGTCAGCTATCACTCCTGTAATATGTCTCACCATGTCGGGCGACTTCGACACTGCCGGATCGTTGAGCATCTGTGAAGCAAGCGATATGCTGGATATGGGAGTCTTGAACTCGTGCGTCATATTGTTGATGAAATCATTCTTGATCTCACTGAGTTTCTTCTGACGGAACACCACATAAATTACAAAGATGAAGAGCATCAGCATGACCAAGGTGAACACGAACGAAGGAATCATGAAGTGCACACCATTATTCATAAGGAAACGATGACGCCCGGGAAAGTAAACCTCCATATAACTGATACGCGAAGGCACCTTGCTGTTGTCTTGGGCCAACTGGGATCTTGGGAAAAGCATCTGCATATAGCTGCCCTCCTTTTCTGCCTCCTCGGCTTTGTAACCTGCCGAACGATATACTACCGAGCCATCACGTTCAACGATGCAAAACTCATAATCGAGATTGTAACCAGCCGACTGCATCTCTTCAGTCAATGTGCGGCGCAGTTGCTCCAAATCGAGACGCTCCATAATAGGCTTGTCATTGGTCTGGCTGATGATTCGGAAAACAACATCGTCCAAAAGATTGCGTTGATACATATACTGGCCGAGCAACATATCCTGCATAGCCCTCTGACGGCTTTGAATCAAACGGTCGCGATTGGGCTGCATATCAAAACGATGCTGGGTCAAACTGTCACCCATCACATTCCTCTGGAATTTGTATGTGCTGATCGATCCATCGGGGGCTTGAACAGAAATGCTGCCACTGGTGGTCACACTTTTATTCGAATTCTCCCGGTTCAGTTGATTCAGTGCCTGCTTTTCTGTGTCATCATAATATTCATCCAAATATTTGCGTGTCTCCTGACGCTCCAGTTGCCGCATGGTGCCGAACAATGCACGCTTCACCGCTTCGTCAAACTGTTCCTCACGAGTGCTGACAATCTCACTCAAATACGAGAACTGCATGACAAGCAGGCCGGCGAATGCTATCAAAAGCACAATTCCAATCAACCAAATAGTTTGTTTTCTCATTAGTTATTCTGTTAAATACGCTGCAAAATTAACTTAATTCGTTAAAATAACCAAGAAAAAAACGAGGAAAATACATTTGATTTAACATAATTAACTAAAAAAAGGCTCTTTGTTAACCAAAGACGCCTTATTTTAAATAATTAAGTGCGATAAAGAGCTATTCTCCGTAATTCATCATCTGATTATGGATCTTTACAAGATAATTAACGAAACTGATTTCGGCAGTATCAGATTCAAATCCGCTAATACAGGCTTCCAGTTCCGAATCCAAAGACTTTTCCGTTCCATCAGGAAGCGTTACCTTTAGCGAACCCGTACAATAGGTTCCATCGGGATAATAGTATTTGCGCAACTCGTAAACGCCCTCTCCCATTTCGGATAAATTGATAGGATTATCATCGCTTCTAGTATATACAAACATCAACATGCTTGTACGAGGTTCAAGCAGATATTCCGTCACTGTGACACGAGCTCCCCAATTGTATTTCACCCGAATAAAATACGGTGACCAGACCGAGACGCCATACTCAGGTTCTTCGCCAGTAAAATCTCCGGAATAGTAGTCAACTGTATAGTGCTGCATGCCGCTTCCACCGAACATACGATGCATTGCGATATGCATCGAGTTGTCCAAATTAGGCTCCTCGATAGCCATTAGCATCATCTGTTGGGCTTCGGTGTAAGCCTTACGAATTTCAATCACTCGCTCCAGCATTGTTTGTGCCGAAAGAGTGGAGATCGACAATAAGAATAAACCGAAGAATATAATGCGTTTCATATTGATGATAATTGTAAAGCAAAAGTTTGAACAAAATCTCGTACAAAGATACATATTATAATTTAAATAACAGGCATCCGTTTTCAAGAAAACATCTTTCAGTAGGAGCAAATGGTTAAATTGATATTTATACCTTACAAATTAAATACTTTATATATTTATAAATACATTTTTTTCATATTTGTTTGTTTATTGATTATTTTTTTCGTATTTTTGCACACTATTTTTCGAAAGGGATAACTATGTCCCGTTCTAAAGAAAGAAGTAAGTAACAGATATGCGCCAAATTAAAATTACGCAGAACATCACCCGACGCACTGAAGAGTCGATCGAGTCGTACCTAACCGCCATCAGCAAGGAGCACATGGTAACCCCGGATGAAGAAGTGGACCTGGCTCAAAGAATTCACAAGGGCGATCAACAAGCACTCGACAAACTCGTTCGCGCCAATCTTCGTTTCGTGGTGTCAGTCGCAAAACTCTACCAAAACCAGGGGCTTTCTCTCTCTGACCTTATTTCAGAAGGAAATGTCGGTCTAGTCAAGGCTGCAGAGAAATTTGACGAAACCCGTGGTTTCAAATTCATTTCTTACGCCGTATGGTGGATTCGCCAGTCCATCATGCAAGCTCTCTCAGAGCAGGCGCGCATGGTACGACTGCCAGGCAACCAGAACAACCTCATCCGTCAGATTCGTGTCATTCAAAATCGCTTCGAACAAGAGCAGAATCGACCGGCTACTATCGAGGAAATAGCAGAAGAACTCGACGTTGCCCCCGAAAAGGTTCGTGAGACTATGGCTGCCAACAATCGCGGTGTCAGCCTCGACTCACCTCTTCAGGATGATGAGGATGGAACATTGCTCGACATCACTCCAGACACAAAGCTCGATGCCACCGACTCAACACTCAACAACGAGTCCCTGCACATCGAACTTGACAACCTTCTCAAGTCAATGCTCAAGGATCGTGAGGCTCTCATCATCAAAGAAACTTTCGGTATTGATTGCCCCGAGAAATCACAGGAAGAAGTAAGTCAGGAACTTGGTCTTACACGTGAGCGTGTTCGACAGATTCGTGAACGTGCACTCTTGAAGATCCGCAAGTCCCCCAATGCTAAACTCCTGCTTGCATACCTTTGACAAAATTTTCAAACCATTCATTACGGAAAGGGAACAACAAGGCATCCGCCTCCAGTCGTTCCCTTTCTTTTTTGTTTTCCTTTTCGTCAATAGAAATTACATTTTCGTCCTTTCACCCGACATAACCAGTCAAAAACGTAGCATTTTCGGGGCCAAATTTGCTTTTTTGTTTATTTTTTAATATCTTTGCGCCCGAATAATTATATACTACCAACAAAAAATCAACAATTATGGATAGTTCAGAAGTTGCTGTTGAGAAGAAGGCATCGAACTTCGTCGAAGAGTTCATTGAAGAAGACATTGCAGCCGGCAAGGTAGCTGCATCACCCACTCATATCGTCCACACACGTTTTCCACCAGAGCCCAACGGCTACCTCCATATCGGACATGCCAAGGCTATCTGTATGGACTTTGGCGCTGCTGAAAAGTATGGCGGCCAATGCAATTTGCGTTTTGATGACACCAACCCGAGTCGCGAAGATACCGAATACGTGGATGCCATCAAGGAAGACATCCATTGGCTTGGCTTCGACTGGGGCGATCGTCTTTACTATGCCTCCGACTATTTCCAGGAGCTTTGGGACCTTGCCGAAGAGATGATTCGCCGTGGTCTGGCTTATGTCGATGAACAGAGTTCTGAGGTCATCGCACAACAGAAAGGCACTCCCACCCAGCCTGGTGTAGAAAGCCCATTCCGCAATCGTCCTTGGGAAGAAAGCCTCGACCTCTTCCGTCGCATGAACAAGGGAGAATTCGAAGAGGGTACCATGACGCTGCGCGCCAAAATCGACATGGCCAATCCCAACATGCACTTCCGCGACCCCATCATGTATCGTATCATCAAGTATCCTCACCACCGCACAGGCACCAAGTGGCAGGCTTACCCGATGTATGATTTCGCTCATGGTCAGTCAGACTTCATTGAGGGAATCACACACTCCATTTGCACCCTTGAGTTCGAGGTTCATCGCCCCCTCTACAACTATTTCGCCCAGATCATGGCCGATATCAGGGGAACCGAATACAAGCCGCGCCAGATCGAGTTCAATCGTCTCAACCTCACCAACACCGTGATGTCGAAGCGTTATCTCCGCAACATGGTGGAGACCGGCGTGGTACGCGGATGGGACGACCCACGTATGCCAACCCTTTGCGGCCTGCGCCGTCGTGGTTATACAGCCCAGGGTATTCGCGACTTCATCACCACCATCGGTTATACCAAGTACGACGCCCTCAACGATATCAAGCTTCTTGAAAACGCTGGACGTAATGACCTCAACAAGATTGCAACACGTGTGATGGGCGTGGTCGATCCCGTCAAACTCACCATCACCAACTATCCCGAGGATCAGGAAGAGATGTGCGAGATGGAGAACAATCCCGAGCAGGAAGGCAGCGGCACTCACGAGATGCCTTTCTCTCGCGAACTCTACATCGAACGCGAAGACTTCCAGGAAGTGGCTGAGAAGAAATTCTTCCGCCTTACTATCGACAAGGAAGTTCGTCTCAAGAGCGCATATATCATCAAGTGCACCGGCATAGAAAAGGATGCCGACGGTAATATCACCAATATCCTTTGCACCTACGATCCTGATACGAAGAGTGGTATGCCAGGTGCCGACCGTAAGGTGAAAGGCACTCTCCATTGGGTTAGCGCGAAGCACGCCATCCCAGTGGAGGCTCGTCTCTACAACAATCTCTTCCTTGACGAGGAGGCAACGACCGAATCCGAACGCAATCCGGAGAGTGAAGTGGTGGTAACCGCTTTTGTCGAACCATTCGTTGTCAAGACTCTGGAGATTGGCAAGAAGTTCCAGTTCCAGCGTATCGGTTATTTCTGTATTGACAAAGATACCACGCCAGAGAAAATAGTGTTCAATCGCACAGTTTCTCTCAAGGCTTCAAAGTAGAATTCTTTATTCTTTCGACAAGTTTCTAAAGTGCAACAGAAGAAAAGTCGCGCATATTATCAATACATGCTTGATCTGGCCGACAACAAGGTCAGCTATTACAGCACCGACGACATCTCACAGATCATCTATGACCTTTTGGATGACGGCGATGCAGAAGAAGCAATGACAGCATGTCAGAAAGGCCTTGACCAGCATCCCGAGGACGAATTTCTCGAGCTGATCGAGGCCAAGATTCTTCTGCACATGAACCGATTTGACGAAGCCGAGAAACTGATTAAGGACAATCCCGACGAACAGTCGCCATTTGGAATCGGCATTCATTTCGGTATCGATGTGAAGACAAGAGATCAGAAGGAAGCCTTTGAATCTCTTTTTGACCATCTTCAGAAAGGACACATCACAGGTCTGGAGTTCGTCGAAATCATCGATGAACTTTTCGACCATCTCCCCCACCATACTACAGCCGAATACCTTATCAAGGCTGCCGAAGCAGTTGTCGGAAAGACTACACCTGCCGAAGAGCAGGATGCCGAGGCTTTGGGGCGTATGGGAGCTTTGCTCATGGATTGCAACTGCCATCGTGATGCCATCCCTGTTCTCGAACATGCCCTCGATATGGATGCCTACGACATCTATTCTTGGCAGGATCTCTCTCGTTGTCAATTTGAGCTCCAGATGTATGACGAATGTCGAAACTCCTGTGAGATGGGCATCGCCATCGACCCCAAGAATCCGCTCTTCAACTTCGCTCTCGGCTACATCCTTTTCCAAAATGGGGAGAACGCCAAGGCAGTCGAACATCTCGAAGTGGCACGTCAGTATGCCGAAGGCAAACTACAGCACGAAGCGCCACACCTCGACCGACAGGAAGTGGAACAACAGACCAGTATCACGTACGAACTGCTCGGATCTGCTTACATGGCTTTGGACGAATTCGACAAGGCCAGCGAATGCTATAAGATGCTTGTACAACGCATCCCCAGATTTACGGAAGGCTATTATCGTCTTTCAACGCTGGCGATGGAAAAGGGGAACACACCCGACGCTATCAAATACATCCTCGAAGCCATTCGTATAGAGCCTGACAATACCACGTATCTTGGCTTTTATGTTACCCTGTTGACCGAACTCCGGCAGTTCGATAAAGCGATTCAGGTGCTGGACGAACTCATCGAGCTTGAACCGAAATCCAAGACATATCTGCTTGCAAAGGCGGAACTCTCACTCAGCCTGAAGCGCTATGACGAAGCCGATAGAGCATATCGATCACTCCTCAAACTCAAACCTAAAGACTCTACGTCACGCGAATTGATGCGTGCCTATTTTGAGGCCATCGGTGACAACGAGGCCCTCAAGAAACTCAACAAGTAAAAATGGAAGAATTATATAACTGGATAGCTCAGAACATGAGTTATGGCGTCATCACCCTGTTCATGGCTATCGAGAGTTCATTTATCCCTTTCCCCAGCGAGATTATCATTATTCCTGCCGCATACATTGCTTATCATCAGGGCATACTCTCGCTGCCGTTCATCATCTTTTTCGGCACCGTGGGCGCACTCATCGGTGCACTCGTCAACTATGGCCTGTCGGTATGGCTAGGCCGTCCCATCATCCATCGTTTTGCCGACACCAAGGTTGCCCACATGCTCCTCATCGACCTTCCTGGCGTTGAGAAGGCCGAGAAATACTTTGCCGATCATGGCGCCATTGGCACCCTCGTGGGACGACTCATTCCCGCCATTCGCCAACTCATCTCCATCCCAGCTGGCCTTGCTCGCATGAACATGTCGGTCTTTTTGCTTTGCACATGCATCGGTGCAGGTGCATGGAACACCTTCCTGGCCTATCTGGGCTATTTCATTGGACAGACCGTCAGCGAAGAGGTGCTTATCGCCAAGGTGCAACATTACAGCGACTATGTGAAGATCGGTATCGCCATCATCTTCATCATTGGCTTTGCCTATTACGTCTATCGGGTGATTGCAGCCAATCGAGCCACCGCACGCAGAAAACAACAGTGATTTACTTCGACCTATGACTTACGAACTTCAAGCCACCGATCGCAACAGTTGGGCCCGTGCCGGAGAGATAACTACTGACCACGGAAAGATTCAGACCCCGATATTCATGCCCGTAGGCACTGTGGGCTCGGTGAAATGTCTCCATTTCCGCGAACTCAAAGAGGACGTCAAGGCACAAATCATCCTCGGCAATACCTATCACCTCTATCTACGACCAGGTCTCGATGTTTTGCAGGAAGCCGGCGGGCTTCATAAGTTCAACAGCTGGGATCGTCCCATTCTTACCGATTCGGGCGGTTTTCAAGTCTATTCGCTGGCCGAAAACCGTAAGATCACCGAAGAGGGCGTCATGTTTCGTAGCCATATTGACGGATCCAAGCATCTTTTCACTCCGGAACGTGTTATGGACATCGAACGCATCATAGGTGCTGATATAATGATGGCATTCGACGAATGTCCTCCTGGCCAATCTGACTTCCAGTATGCCGAGAAGTCTTTAGGACTTACCGAGCGCTGGCTCGATCGCTGCTTTAAGCGTTACAAGGAGACCGAAGACTCGGAAGGCAACGGCCTCTATGGGTACCATCAAGCCCTCTTCCCCATCGTTCAGGGTTGTACCTTCCCGGAGTTGCGTCGTCGCGCCGCCGAAAAGATTGCAGCCATGGATGTCGAAGGCAATGCCATCGGAGGGCTCGCTGTAGGAGAGCCTGTCGAGAAGATGTACGAGATGATTGAGGTGGTGAACGAGATTCTGCCCCAGAACCGTCCCCGATATTTGATGGGAGTGGGCACTCCAGCCAATATTCTTGAAGGTATCGAACGCGGTATCGACATGTTTGACTGCGTGATGCCGACACGCAATGGTCGCAATGGTATGCTCTTCACCAGTCATGGCATCATCAACATCAAGAATGCCAAGTGGGCGCACGACTTCTCCCCGCTTCAAGAAGATGGACCATCCTACGTCGATCGTGTTTATTCAAAGGCATACGTGCGCCATCTCTTCCATGCCGAAGAGTACCTGGCCTTGCAAATTGCCTCCATTCACAACCTCGCTTTCTACTTGTGGCTCGTCAGGGAAGCTCGCAAGCACATTCTGGCAGGCGATTACAAGCATTGGAAAGACGAAATGCTCCTTGCGGTAACCACAAGATTATAAATCATTATGCACATTCGAATCGTTTCTCCTGCAGGCTCCATCAAGCCACGCCTCATTGATAATGCGGCTCAGACTCTCAAGTCATGGGGCCATAAGGTTTCAGTAGCTGCCAATGCAAAGGGCAGCTACGGTCGTTTCTCCGGCACTCCCCAAGAACGCGCTCAGGACCTCCTCGATGCCCTCGAGGACGACGATGTAGATATCATCTGGTGCTCACGTGGCGGTTACGGCTGCATGCAGATTCTTGACATGATTCCTATCGAACTAATTAGTCGAGCAGGCAAACCAATCATCGGCTATAGCGATATCACTGCCCTTCATGCCCTTTGGCAACATGCTGGTGTTCGCAGTCTTCATGCCCCGATGATGAAACATCTTGCCAACGAATTCGGTCACCGCTCGTCACAAACCCTTCGTGAACTGCTGGAATATTACGCCGCTCACCGCAACTGGCCACCCAAGCACAATTTGCTGTTTCTGAAAAAAGCTCGCCTTTTCGTGGCACCACATCAAGGATGGAGCAACGAAGACCTCAATCCGGAATCGACGGAAGAACTGCTCGACGAACTGATGGCACACCCCGTCCCCTTTGTCGGTGGCAACTTCGCCGTACTTACCGGATTGCATGGCACTCCCTACGACTTTGATTATCAAGATAAGATTCTCTTCATCGAAGACATTGCCGAACCTCCTTACAAGATTGACCGTATGATGCATCAACTCCGCCTTTGTGGCATCCTCGACAAAATCAAAGGTCTCGTCTGCGGGTCGTTTTCCGGTTGCGAAGAGGATCCCTTGATGCCAATCAAGATTTGGGATAACTTTAAAATGATTGTCGAACCCTTTGGCATCCCCCTTTGGCTTGGCTCTCCCATTGGCCACGATGTCAACAATTGGCCCGTCGTCGAAGGATGAAGATTGCAGAATTTATAAGCCGATGGATGGCTCTTATCGTGCTTGTTGTAGCCGCAGGAGCACTTTTGTGGCCTAATGTCTTTGGTGTTATCAAGACCGCGTGGATCAGTTATCTGCTCGGAGTGGTGATGTTTGGCATGGGATTGACACTCAATCTTCAAGATTTCAAAATTGTATTCTCGCGGCCCAAGGATGTCATCATTGGATGTATTGCCCAGTTCTCCATCATGCCTCTCCTTGCCTGGTTGTTGACCAAAGTATTTCAATTACCTCCTGAATTGGCAGTGGGAGTGGTTCTCGTAGGTTGTTGTCCTGGTGGCACTGCGAGCAATGTCATCACCTATCTTGCAGGAGGAGATCTGGCTTTGAGTGTTGGCATGACTGGAGTATCGACAATCCTCGCTCCTTTCATGACTCCATTTCTCACCTGGCTACTGGTGGGTACTATGGTCGATGTCAATCCAGTCGCTATGTTCTTAAGCATCGTACAAGTGGTGATTCTCCCCATCGCCTTGGGACTTATTGTCAAGGAGTTCTTCCCCAACGGCACCAAACGTGTGAGCAAGATTTTGCCGGCATTTTCAACGCTCGCCATCACAGCAATTGTAGCTGCTGTCGTATCGGCAAATTCCACCAAACTGATGACCTGTGGATTCATCATTATCCTTGTTGTCATCCTGCATAACCTCTGCGGCTTTGCTTTGGGGTACCTTCTTGGTCGAATACTGGGTCTCTCGCAACCAAAACGTACCGCTATCAGCATAGAAGTGGGCATGCAGAACTCGGGTCTTGCTTGTAGTCTTGCCGGACAACATTTTGCTGCCATGGCATTGGCTCCCGTTCCAGGGGCAATCTTCAGCGTATGGCACAACATCGCTGGCGCACTCATGGCGAAAGTCTATAAGGTATCATCTTAATACATCCTTTTTTCTGAGAGCAGATTTTATTTGCGCGCGCACACAATAAACGCGCGAATTGTACGTTATATCTTAGAAAAAGGCTCTCAGCAGCCCCTAAAACGCAGCCCGTTAGAACAAAAACTGTTTTCTCGACCTGTATAGCGAGAAAATGATGGACAAACAACGATATGAAACACAAACGCATATTTGCACTTCTCTTTAGTGGACTTTTGATGCTCGGAGGCCATGATGTCATGGCACAAGGCTCATCCATGACCGACCAACAGGTGCTCGACTATGTCGTAACCGCTCTCAAGGCAGGCAAGGACCAGCGTACCATCGCATTGGAACTGGCCCGTCGTGGTGTAACCGAAGAACAGGCCTATCGTGTCAAGCGACTCTATGAGGAAAGCGCCGACGCCGGTACATCGAAGGCCGAAGAGGCTGGCACCACCTCGAAGCAGACCACGCGACGCCGTGTCAGCTACGCCGACGAAAGCACATATTTGGGCAATGACTTCGACTTCGAAAACCCCAATTCCCGCACTCGCACATCTACAAGACGAGGCAGTGGGTCAACCTCTTCGTCCCGTGCGACCACAACACGAAATTCGCGCGCCCAGAACCGCATCGGAAGCCGTATGTCTTCCAACCGTACGTCATCGAGCACTACGGGTAGCGGTATCACGGGAGCCACAACCTATGAAGGAGGCTATGTGAACAATGGCCGTAACACAGGTAACCGACTCACCACCACCGAGGAACTCGAGAGCCAGACCGGCGAACAGTTGGCCGAGGCATTCTGGAGCGAAAACGAGATGGTTTTACCGCTTGAGGAAGAGGAACTCCCCGTCTTCGGTCGCAACATCTTCGATTCGGAGGAACTCACTTTCGAGCCATCGATGAACCTTGCCACTCCCAAGAACTATGTGCTGGGCGCAGGCGATGAAGTGATCATCGACATCTGGGGCGACAACGCTGCCACAATCCGCGAGGAGATTTCACCCGACGGCACCATCAGCATCGAGAGCCTTGGCCTCTTGAACCTTTCAGGCAAGACCATCTCCGAAGCAAAGCGATACCTTCGTCGTCAACTCTCCCGCATCTATGCAGGCCTCGACCAAGCCGATGGTGTGAACGACATGGAACTCTCCCTCGGACAGACACGCACCATCCAGGTGCATGTCATGGGTGAGGTCAAATATCCGGGGTCCTATTCCCTGAGTGCCTTTGCCACCGTCTTCCATGCACTTTACAGTGCAGGAGGTGTAAGCTACATCGGTTCGCTTCGCAAAATCATGCTCAACCGCGGAGGCCGCAACGTAGCTGTTCTCGATGTCTATGATTTCATCATGAACGGTCGTTCCAAGGGTGATGTCACCCTCGACGAAGGCGATGTCATCGTCGTTCCTGCCTACGAGCAACTCGTCGAGCTCACCGGCACCGTGAAACGTCCGATGCGTTATGAGATGAAGAACGGCGAGACGCTGAAAGACCTCTTCTTTTATGCTGGCGGTCTCAGCAACAAGGCATATACGCGCAGCATCCGCATCTATCGCCAGAATGGAAACGAGAACGAGATATGCACGGTTCGCAAGGACCAGTTCGCCACCTTCCCCACCATGGATGGCGATGCCATCGAAATCGAACCCATCCTGGAGCGCTATACCAACCGCGTGGAAGTCAAGGGTGCCGTTTATCGCCCAGGCCCATATCAATTGGGAGCCATCAACACCGTGAAACAACTCATCATCGCAGCCGATGGCCTGACAGGCGATGCATTTACCAACCGTGCCGTGTTGCAGCGCGAAAATGAGGACCTGTCACGTTCTGTCCTCTCGGTTGATGTCAAGGACATCATGGACGGAACCATCAGCGACATCGTGCTCCGTAAAAACGACATTCTCTACATTCCGAGTCATTATGATTTGAACGATATGGGAACTGTCACCATCCACGGCGAAGTGGCACGTCCAGGCGACTATCTGTTTGCCAAGAACATGACCATCGAAGACCTCATCATCCAGGCCGGAGGCCTCCTGGAGTCAGCTTCGACCCAGCGTGTTGATGTTTCACGCCGCCTCAAGGACCCCAAGAGCGAGGTCGAAACATCGCGCGTCAGCGAAACCTTCCGCTTCGCCATCAAGGATGGATTCATTATCGAAGGCGACCCGACCTTCACGCTCAGTCCTTACGATGAAGTATATGTCCGTCAGTCTCCTGTATATCGCAAGCAAACCAACGTTATGGTAACCGGCGAGGTACTCTTCCCAGGCGAATATGCCTTGACCCACAAGTCGCAACGCCTCTCTGAAATCATCGAACAGGCAGGTGGCATCACCAGCTTCGGCTTTGTGAAAGGTGCGCGCTTGACACGTGTGATGAACGATGAGGAAAAAGAGCGTCAAAAGAGTGTCATCAAGATGTCGCGCAACTCGAAGGACTCCATCTCGGAAGCCATGCTCGACATCAGCAACACCTACTCGGTGGGTATCGATCTTGAGAAGGCGCTCAAGAATCCCGGTTCACAGGCCGATGTCGTACTTCGCGAGGGAGACATCATCGAAGTGCCCGAATACACCAACACCGTGAAGATAAGCGGTGCCGTCATGCATCCCAACACCGTCAGCTTTGTTGATAACAAGCCTGTGAAATACTACATCGAACAGGCCGGAGGTTTCGGCAACCGCGCCAAGAAACGTCGCGCCTACGTCGTTTGCATGAACGGACAAGTGAAGCGAGCACGACGCAACAGTACGCACGCCGTCGAACCCGGTTGCGAACTTATCATCCCGATGAAGGAACAAAGCAACTGGAACGTCCAGCAGACAATGTCCGTCGCCACGGCTTCAGCATCTTTGGCAACCATGGTTGCTTCTATTGCCAATATCCTAAAATAACTAAAACGATGGCAAACAATAGGAAATTCGACCTCAAGGCCGTTATCAAAAAGCTATGGGAAAGTCGCAAGACACTTTTCTGGTGGTGTGGCATCGCCGTAGTGTTGGGTGTCATCTTTGCTCTGACCAATCCCAAGGAATACACGGTCAGCACCGCCATCGTTCCCGAGCAATCGTCTTCGGCTGGTCTCGCCAGCATCGCTTCGATGATGGGAGTAAGTCTCGGCAATGTCGAAGGCGGCAACATGGATGCTATGGATCCCTCGATGTTTCCCGATATCGCCGAGTCCATTCCCTTCCTTCAAGCTATGATGGCTTCGAAGGTCCATACCCTCGAAGACTCAACCACGGTAACGCTCCACGATTATCTCAAGACGGAATATGTACCATGGACCATCAAGTTGATGGAAGCCCTGCGCAAGTTCAAGGACACGATTACCGGGCGCAAAACACCGACCTTTGGCGATCAGTCTGACGAAGGGGAGGCTCCACGCTATATACTCTTGAGTGAAAAAGAATTCAACCGACTGAAAGGACTGGCACGCAACATCAAGTGCGGACAGAACATGAAGACCGGTATCATCACCATCTCGACCACCTGTCAGGATCCGATGGTAGCAACCATGATGGCCGACAATGCCATCAACTGCTTGCAGGAAAGCCTCTACGACTATAAGAGTGCAAAGGCCAAGGCGGAACTTGCCGACCTCAATGCCCTTGAGGCCGAACGCCGCATGGAATATGAGAAGCGACAAAAGGATTATGCCGTCTTCCTCAACCAGAACCGTTCTGCCAACAACTATGCCGTCACGGCTGAAAAAGACAGGCTTGAAGCCGAGATGACCCTCGCTTATCAGGCTCTTCAACAGGTGACACAACAGCGATACCTTGCCGAGCAAAGCCTCATCGAAAAGAAACCCTCCTATGCCCTTCTCGCTCCTCCGACTTTCCCGCTCGATGCCAATGGGTCGCGAAAGATGGTGGTCATCATTTGGTTGTTCCTCGGTTTTGTGTTTGGTTCACTTTGGATTCTTTACGGCCGCAAGTACTGGCATTGGACCAAGAATTTCGTAAATGAACTCAGGCGCAAAGACGCATAATCAAGGCCAGTTGGCCCGCAACACAATAGCGCTGTACTTGCGTACGGCGCTTATGTTGGTTATCAACCTTTATACCTCGCGCGTCATCCTGCGTGTGCTCGGCGTCGATGATTTTGCCATCTATTCCATCATTGGCAATTTCGTCGCCACCTTCACCATCATCACCAGCACGTTGACCATCGCCACCCAGCGATTCATCACTGTCGAAATTGGTCGTGGTTCCGAGACCGACATCCGCAGGACTTTCAGCACAGCCTTGACCCTGCATCTGATAATTTCCGTTCTGCTCATAGTCCTCTGCGAAATAGTAGGTCTTTGGTACATTAACGAGAAGATGGTTCTTCCCATTGAGCGTATCGGGGCTGCCCAAATGGTCTTCCAATGTTCTCTGATAGCTTTCCTCTTCCAGTTCATAAGCATTCCTTACACTTCGCTTATCATCGCTTACGAGCACATGAATGCGTGGGCATGGATCAGTATCGCCGAAGTATTGCTCAAATTGGCAGGTGTCTTGATTCTGCCCTTGCTCCCCAATAGTTATGACTATCTTGTATGGTATGCAGTCTTCATTGTCATCGCTGCCGTCGTAGTCCGCATCACCTATAGTGTCTATTGTCACTTCAAATTTCCCTTCTGCTCCTACCAATGGAGCATGGATAGGACACAGATGCATCAGATGTCAACGTTCATGGGTTGGAACATCTTCGGCTTTGGAGCTGACATCGTGAGCAAGCAATGCATCACATTGCTCATCAATGCCTTCTTCGCCTTGGCCGTTAGTGCAGCGCGTGGTATCGCTATCCAAGTGGAAAGCAACGTGACCAATTTCGCCCGACAGATCATCATAGCCTTCAATCCGCAGATTACCAAATCTTTCGCGACAGGCGACAAGGTTTATACGGCAAAACTTGTGCGCAGTGGCGCGAAACTTGGTTTCTTCCTATTCCTGCTTATGGCGCTTCCGCTCATCGTCGAGACACCAGCAATCCTACGGCTATGGCTGGGCGAATATCCAGATTTCACCATCATCTTCGTCCGTCTTTCGCTGGTCTGCAGCCTTATCCTATCGCTTAGCTATACGCTCGACACTACGGTACTTGCCTCAGGTCAAATCAAGTGGTTCCAGATACTATCAGCTTTAGCGCTGATGATGACATTCCCACTCTCCTACCTCCTCTATAGTTTGGGATATCCTGCCTACTGCTGTTATCTGTCTGCCATCGCGATGACTATTGTAATGCTCGTCATCAAGACCGTGATAGCCACACGAACCCTACAGGGATATAATCTGAACTTTCCGCAAATGATTTTTGCGCGTTGTATTCCCGTGAGTCTGCTGACCTTCGTTCCCATGCTGATGCTCAAGGAATACGTGACCTCGGACAATGATTATTTCATGATGTGCATCAACATTTTCATCTGCCTCGGTTGGACAGCCGTCATTGTCTTCCTCTTTGGATTGGACCAAAGCGAGCGTGAGATTGTGCTCAAAAGAATGCATCTGAAACGCTGAATCTGACAAGATATGATCATTAGTGCTTTTCTTCCTTACATAATCATATATGGCGTTGCCGTCGTGCTGATGGCAATCAGTATGTTGTTTTATGGCAAAGGGAAACTGAACGATTATATCTTCTGGCTCGCATGGATAGCATTATTGGTTTTCGTGGGATTCCGCGACCAGTCCGTAGGATCCGATACGGCAAATTATCTTAGCTCCTTCCACCATCCTGAGTCGGGTTATGGAGAGAACGGCGATACCGATCCAGGTTTCTTGCTGTATCTTTATCTATCCCATTATCTGCTGTTCGACCAAGGGACACTCTTCCTTCTGCTTACAGCATTGGTTGGTTTGGGTGGTATAGGATATGTAACAAGGAAAAACTCTGCCATGCCCGTGTTGTCATTGGTCTTTTTTGCCACCTTTGGCACGGCGACCATCTTCCTTTTTCATTATCTAAGTGCCGTTCGCCAGACCTTGGCTGAAGGACTGTTCCTATTGTCGGTCTACTTTTTCCTCGGCAAACAGCGCGACGAATACAGGTTGTTACTCCTGCAAGACAAGGAAGAAGAAGAAATCACGGCAGAAAAGAAGGAAGAACTTATACCCGATCGCAATATTGGCCTTGCAGCCATCCTCTTCTTCATCGCGGCTCTTATCCATGGATCCACATGGGCGATGCTTCCCGTGCTGTTTATCGCACGATTTCTAAAATTCAAGCGTTGGATATGGGCAGCCATCATTGTTGGCACATACGCATTCGGTGTGCAAAGTATCGTCTCGGTTCAAGACATCGTCTTTGCCATCTTCAGCCTCTTTGGTCGCTCTTCCGACAATTATCTTGCTCGCTACGGTAATTATGGAGACTGGGGACACGGAGAAGTTGAAATGTCTTTGATCAACCCGAATATGTGGCCATTCTGCATCCTCGCCCTCTATCTCATCTTTCGTTCGGACAAGGTTTTCATCAAGTCACAATGGGTGATATTGTTCTTGCTATCGGTCGTATTCAATAACCTGTTCAACGACAACATCATCTGGAGCCGACTGTTCCTATATATTTCGCTACTAAGTCTCTTCGTGATACCCAATGTCATCGCATTGCAGAAAAAACGCTGGATTGACTATGGTTTCATCGCTGTCTTTGTTGCATACTCCATCATGCGAGCTACCAAGATATTGATTGCCATCTGGATTGCTCCCGAAGGCAATGTTGTCATCCCCTACGAATTCACCGATTTCACAATCTAACGACAATGAAGAAGTTTTACTATACACTACGCAATATCGTTTGGATGCTCTATTACTTCCCTCTGTGGTTATTGCTGAGAGTGCATCCTCGTCATGCGTTCTTTATGGCAGAGGAGCGTCATTGGCTCGATAACCTCTTCCCCACTCGATCCAATACTCTGGAGTCGAAGATTGAGCTTTATCGTCAACGAGAATATCGCACGATGGTATATTATCGACTTGGCGAGACTCGCAGACTCGTTTCTTGGCTCATTCCCGCCCAATATGCTTGTGTAATCAATTGTCCTGAGATTGGCGAAGGATTCATCATTCATCATGGACACAGTACACGTATTGGGGCACGAAGGATTGGCAAGAACTTCGAAATTTGGCAAAATGTTACAATAGGGCATCAGCATCCCACCGACCTGCTGCCTCAAATCGGTGACAACGTCAAGATTGGATGCGGGGCTATTGTGCTTGGTAGCATCACTATCGGGAACGAGGCAATCATCGGTGCCGGTGCCGTAGTTGTCAAGGACGTCCCACCCTACGCTGTAGTTGCTGGCAATCCCTCACGCATCATCAAATATACTAACGCAGCTGAAGAATAATGAAGGTCCTTTGGTTCTCGATAACTCCCGTAGCGGAAGGCGATACTCGCGAAGGCTGCTGGATCAATGCACAAGCTGCATTGATCACGCGTTTCTGCCCCGATATCTCGTTGTCGGTTGCCTACAAGGCCGAACAGTCCGCCCGAAGTGTCGTGGATGGTATGACCTGCTATGCCATGAAACCCGAATACATCGGGTTCAGCGGAAGAATCGGGAAAGCCGTTCGCAATCCATTCTCCGAGTGGAGAGCCATACGCCTGGCTGTACGAAGAGTGATTGAAGAAGTACAACCCGACATCATCTGTTGCTTTGGCACGGAATGGCCTTTCGGACTTGTTTCATCGGAGGTGAAGATTCCCGTCGTGATTCATTTTCAAGGTCACTGGGGAAGTTATCTGAAGGAATGGCGCAAAGTCGAACCCGACAACAAGCTTTTCAAATATTATCATTACAATCCCGTCAAGATATTCAAGACCTTTATTCGCCACCACTTTGAGGACATGTCAACACGACGTGAGGAGGTGGTCATGAAGCGAAATCGCTTTTATCTGGGCCGCACCAATTGGGACAAACAACTTGTCGAGCAATATGCACCTGGTGCCAACTATTATCATTGCGAAGAGGCCATTCGCGACATTATCGTGAATGCACGCAAACGTTGGCAGCCACAAGCAGGAATCATGAGACTCGTCTCGATAAGCAGTGCTGGCGAACTCAAAGGAAATGGATTTATCCTGAAGACAGCAAAACAGCTCAAGCAGCGAGGCGTGGATTTTGTGTGGAAAGTGGCTGGAAGAAAGGAAATCTTCAATAAGTTTGAATGCTACACTGGAATAAAACACGAGGATGTCAATATTGAACTGCTTGGCCTCATCGATGCCGACACGATCGTTGACCTTCTTTCCAGCAGTACGGCGTATGTCCACACTGCCATCATCGACAATTCCCCAAACAGTCTTTGCGAAGCTCAACTGATGGGCTGTCCCGTCGTGACGACGCCAGCAGGAGGCATTCCGCAACTGGTCACAGAGGGCGAAACAGGTCTTTTCGTCCCATACGACGAACCAACTGTTTTGGCAGACCAACTCGTTCATCTCTACAACGACGTTGAACTACAGCGTCATCTCTCAGAACAGGAGATGTCTGTTGCCCATCAGCGACACGACGGAGCTTCCATCGCAAAACGTCTGCACGAGATTTACAACGAAATCATCGACACATATACCCAAAAGTAATGTCAAAACTGGCCATCATCATGCCCATCTACAAGCCGGACTTCCTGCAAGAAGCCCTGAAGAGTCTTGCGGCCCAGACGTGCCAGGATTTCACACTCTATATTGGCGATGATTGCAGTCCCCACCCGTTGTCTGATATCGTGATGCCATTCGCGGGAAAAATGGATCTGCATTACACACGCTTTGAGCGCAATCTGGGAGCAACCGACCTGATTGGGCAATGGGAACGATGCGTCGGCCTTGCGAAAGATGAGGAATGGCTATGGATGTTCAGCGACGACGATTGCATGGATAGCGACTGTGTGGAGTCCTTCTACAGGATGCTCCAACTACATCCTCAGCATGACCTCTTTCATTTCGACGTGACGGTCATCGAAAGTGATGGCCGACCTACTGCCGACCGCCATTTCGTCAAGGAAGACTTCCCGAAATGGCTTTCAGCCAAAGATTTCCTGAAGAGACGTCTCAAATACCGTATCAACAGTTATGTAGTGGAGTATATTTTTCGTCGGAAAACCCTCAATGCCATTGGCGGCTTCGTTCGTTTCCCATTGGCCTGGTGTAGCGACGATGCCACATGGTACAAGATGAGCCAGCAGTCAGGGATTCTCACGATTCCCGATGTCCGCGTCTATTGGCGAAAAAGTGACGCCAATATTACGCCGAATAGTAGTAGTGCCGTTCAAAGGCAGAAACTACAGGCTGTAACACAGTTCCTCAAGTTCTGTTGGCAAGAGCTTGGGTATGCATCACTGCCCACTATACTCAACTATTACCTTCATGCCCTCTATCAGGCACGCTCAATAATTCGCTTATGATTTATCTGATCGATACTATAGGCACCGAGACTGGAATGCATCTCTATGACCAGTCGTTCAGCAATACGCTCCAAGCCAAGGGCGTAGCGGTGTGTGTGCTCTCGAACTATACGACGGACGATGGCAGGCAGCAAGCACTCTTTCCCAACTTCTATCATGGCGGCAAACTCCTCATGATGATCAAGTTCGCTTGGAGCCTTTTCATCTTTGCCATTTTCCGTCTTTTCCATAGCGGCACCTACGTCTATCAGTCATTCGGGTTGCGAATGATTGACCAGCTCTTCATTCGTAGCATCGGAAAGAAGAATCTCTATGTCATTGTCCATGACATCTTCGAGATTACCGGAACCGAAGGGAAAGACCCTCGGCAAGAACAGAAGATGGCATTTTACAATAAATACATCCCTGCTGTTATTTGTCATAGCCATGATTCCCAACAAACCTTGGAAATGATGGGGTACAAGGGGCGCATCTGCTATTATCCGCATTTCAGTTATGAGTTCTCAAAGGAGATAACGTTGGCAAAAGTAGCTCAAGAAGTGAAAGAAGCTGTGGAGACGGACAAAACCAATTTCCTCTTTTTCGGACAACTTCGCGAAACCAAAGGCATAAGGATACTGCAGGATGCCATTAAATTGCTCGAAAGACAAGGATTCGATGGCAACATCATCATTGCCGGCCACGATAAAGAAAGAATAATGGCGGGCCAACCCCACCCCAGGTTTGTAAAGACTATATTGCGATATATCGAAGACGATGAACTGAATTACCTCTTCAGCAAATGCCAATATGTTCTCCTTCCCTACACAGAAATCTACCAAAGCGGCGTTCTTGAAGTCGTAATCTATTTCCAATGTCCCGCCTTGATGTCAGATATCCCATTCTTCAATCTGACACTCTCTGAATTTCCATCATTCGGCCACCTCTTTACGCCAAATACTCCTCAGGCCTTGGCCGATATAATCCTAAAGATAGACCATGGAAACGGGAAGCTGGAAGCATATTTCACTGAGGAAGATCAAAAGAAGTATAAAGACCTCCATGATCCATCACGCCTCATTTCGTTTCTGCTGGTCAATCAATAGATATTATTATGAAAAGGCATTTCAAGCGCTTTGCGCTTAGTATAATCTTGTCCATTTCGTTATTGGCTCAAGCGGAAGACAGAAACACGAATATTGCAGACATAGTCGTTGAGGCCCCCCGTGACGGTTCTTCACTTGATTATATCCTTACAACCGAGACAGCTGTAGGTTCAGGCGACTACACCGCCTATTACCTCACGGCCAATCGTCATGGCATCCTCAGCACCGAGGCCAATACGGCCTATCTGCGCGCTGCGATGAAATATGGTTACCGACGTGGGCGATGGAGTTTCGATGCCTGTCTTGACGCACAGGTCCAGGCCAATGCCTACAACAAATACTTCATCCAGCAGGCCTACGCCGACCTCACATGGTCGTGGATAACGGTTGGCATCGGCAGTCGCGAGTTCTCACCGGTGTTGCGGGATATTCGTCTCAGCAGTGGCAGCACCATCTGGAGCGGAAACAGTCGTCCCATTCCTGCCGTTTATCTCTATACACCCACTTTCGTCACCATCCCGGGCACGAATGGCTGGCTCCAATTCTACATGGAGGCAAGCTATGGGAAACTGCTCGACGACGATTACAAACGGGATCGATACGCCATCTATCGTGTCGGCAAAAGCGGACAAGCCGAATCCTTCCTTACCACCGACGTGTGGTATCATCAGAAGAAACTGCACCTCCGTACCAATCCCGACAAACCTATCGTCTTTTACGTGGGCTTTGACCACGCTGCTTATTTTGGCGGTGAATCATATAACAGCGACTTTGGAGGCGAAAACCAGTCGTTCAGTCCTCGTCTGAAGGACTTCTTCAAAGTAATCCTCATCTCTGGAGGAAACGAAAACTCCCCAACCGGCGACCAGGTCTTCTTCTACGGAAGTCACCTCGGTGATGAGTGCTTCCGTCTCGATTATCAGTGGGGCGGTCAGGATATGAAACAGAAAAGGCTGGGCATCTTCTTCGAAAATATCTTCGAAGACGGATCGAGCATTGCAAAGTTCAATGGATGGGACGGACTTTGGGGCATGGAATTCCACAACAAGCGACAGGATGCCTGGCTACAGGGTATCGTCGTCGAATATCTCCAGACCACCAACATGAGCGGCCCTATCCATTGGGATCGCGATGATTACGCCCAAGAATTTGGCAAGGAATTTGGCGAAGGTCGTGCTCAAGGAGCCGATGACTATTACAACAATTTCTTTTATGCCGGCCATTGCTATTATGGCCTTGGCTTAGGCACTCCTATGGTCAAATCGCCCGCCTATAATGCGGATGGCTATCTCCGCTTCACCGATAATCGCATCCTTGCCTGGCACATTGGTATCGAAGGGTCGTTGCTCAAAGCTGGTCTTTCTAGATTTTCTAGAGCTTCTAGATTATCTAGAGCTTCTAGAGACTCTAGCCCTGCGACCCTCGGTTATCGCGTCTTAGCCAGCTATCGCCGTTCCTGGGGTACCTCCTACGTTCCCACCTCCTCAATTCGCGACGCATTCTGCACAATGATTGAGCTGAACGCGAGCTATCGACCTTGGACTGCGAAGGTGGCATACGGCATGGATCATGGTGACCTCCTTGGCAACAATCAGAGTTTCAATTTCAGCATCTCCTATCATGGAAAGATTCTATAAACTAAGGGATTCTAAGGGATTTGAAGGGATTCTAAGGGATTTGAAGGGACGATTGTTCAGCTTTCCCAAAAGGATAAATCTAAGGTATTGTCCCTTTTACTCCCCTTTTACTCCCCTTTTACTCCTTTTTTACTCCTTTTCATTGTCCTCCTGCGACGTAGGCGACTACATCGGCGACCTCTTCGGACGATGGCAAATCACCACCATCCAAACCCCCGACAGCATCGCTACTCCCACCGACCTCTTCTTCGACTTCCAAGCAAAGGTCCATGTGGCCCATGTGCTTTACGAAGAGGAACATCGTACCCTCGACCTGCACGGACTGGCCCGCCAGGAAGGCGACAGCCTGTTCATCAAATACCTCCCAATGGATGATACAGGTAATACAATGCGCGACTTCATGACCCGACGGTTCCTCATCGAGGACGATTATTCCAACGTACGCTTCCACATCCTGAGGCTCGATGGTAGCAGAATGATACTCGAACGGGGCCGTCGTCGTTGGGAATTACGCTCCTATTAATTTTGCTTTGCACATAATAATTGTGCTTATTTTCCGTTTACATAATATGAAACAGAAGATTCTTGCCCTCATCATAGTGATTGTCTGTATTCTTGCAGCCCGGCCATCCATAGCTTCGGTAGGCGACTGGAAGGCTTTCCGCAATGTAGGAACCTACGACCAGGTGGCTTTGCTCGGCGAAAAACTCTATGTCCTCACCGACGGAAATATCTTTGTGACCGACACTACACTCACCGACTTCACCAGCCTCTCCCGCCTTTCTCTGCTCAGCGGTAATACCATCTCAAAGATAGCGGTATCTCCCGACCATCAGAAACTCGCCTTGCTCTACAACGATGGTCTCATCGACATCATCGAAGCCGAAGGTAACACCATTTCCATCATGGACCTGCAGACCAAGAGCCTGACGGCCAACAAGCAACCCCTCGGTGTGACCTTCCAGGGTGATGAGATGATTGTCGCGGCCGAATTCGGCTTCTATCGCGTCAGCCTGTCGTCCTACAGCATCGTCGATTCCTACACCACTCCATCCTCCTGCAATGTCGCCTTCTATTGGAAGGATGCCTGGTACCGTTCGGTGCGCGACCATGGCTTGCAGCGATGCCCATCGACGAACAACGCCAAGCAGGAGTACAATTGGGAAACATTACAATCCGACACGATCCTCGCATCCCTGACTTTCTTCACCCCCGACAGCACAGAGCATTGCTGGGTGATTGCCAACGACAAGAACGTCAACGTGCTCGATGCCGACGGGAAAACGTTACGTCGCTCCTCGCGCGGGTGCTACAACTCCCTCATCCAAGCAGGACCCTACATCTTCATGCAAGGTAGCGGATTCACATTGGCCGACCCCATGACCTACGATATCAGTGTCTGTCACGATGATCATGTCGGGCGAAGCAGCAGCATCTGTGCGCTCACCGATGACACGTTTTTCTCCTCTGCCACATCGGTCGGTCTCTTCTGCTTCCAACTCACTGCCTTCAACCAATGGGCACCCTTCAATTACGAACTGCTTGCCGACGGCGTGACGATAGGCGAGGTACTGGGCTCCACAGCATTCTACTCCGGCCTGCTGCTGGGCAGCGGCAAGTTTGTGGCCACGAACTCGAAGCGAATGTGCCTTACCAACTACTCGGCCATGGCCCGCACTATGGGTGACATCTCCATCTACAACCCCGACGACGACACGTGGACCACGCAAGGCTACCGCGACATCATCGCCCAGGGCAAGGAGCAGGGGCTTGACGTCTTTCAGGGCATCTCGGCATTTGCTGCCGACCCCAATATGACCGACACCTACTTCATCAGCACCTTGCAGCGCGGTCTCTTCCATTTTGTTGGACACGCGCTGTATGAATGGTTCCCGCAAAGTGCTCCCGAGGAATTTCCCGACCAGGCCACAAGCCGCATCACGGCTGTCTATCCCGACGGCAAAGGTTATGTTTGGGTAGGCTGCCCCTTCACCGACTATCCTCTGCGCAGCCTTTCGCTCGACGATGGGAAGTGGAGGTGCTACCCCATCTCGGGTTTCCCAGCCGCATCCAACATCCACCGCATCCTTGAAGCCAAGCACGACAGCTACGGTCTCAAGTGGATCCTTTGCGACTATCCCTATCAAAGCAGCAAGGTGGCCATGTATTATGACCATGCTACACCCGCTACGTTGTCCGATGACCAGAGTGCCTATTTCAGCATCCTTGTCGATCAGGACAACAACCAATATTCCACCATCAACTACTTCTTCGACATTGTTGAAGACCTGAAAGGTTCCATCTGGCTGCTCACCAGCATCGGTCCATTGGTCATTGATGACCCTTATACCACCTTTACCTATGCCCAGAACAACCCCGGCTACGGCAAAGTGCGTCGTGTCAAGGTTCCCCGCAACGATGGCACCAACCTGGCCGATTATCTGATGGAGTCTGCGTCCTGTACCTGCATGGCCATTGACAACCTCAACCGCAAATGGATAGGCACTCTCGGCAGCGGACT